>JAGOAA010000047.1 GCA_017984215.1 Cytophagaceae bacterium | reverse complement strand
GGACTCTTTATTGCTTTTTATCTTTATGCACGTAAAAATGCGGGCATGTCATACCTCTACATTACAGATCGCATTGTTCCCGCTGTAGCCTTGGCAGGATTTTTCATTCGCATGGGGAATTTGATGAATTCGGAAATCATTGGCAAGCCCACAGAATTGCCTTGGGGTTTTAAGTTTTTACGTGATACGGAATTCAATCCTTATGGAGACCCTAATTTAGTACTCGCAAGGCATCCGTCTCAATTGTATGAAGCGCTTTCTTGTTTGCTTATTTTTGCACTTTTGATGTGGTTTTGGTCAAATAAAAAGAAGGATACGCAGGAAGGCTTAATGACAGGATCGTTTATGATTGTCCTATTTACCTTACGTTTTTTCTACGAATTCTTAAAAGAAAACCAAAGTGCTTTCGAGAATAATTTGACCTTGAATATGGGCCAAATTCTTTCCATACCCGCGGTACTTTTTGGCCTCATTGTATTGGCTTATTCTTTTAAGAAGGCGAAGGCCTAATCTCTAGGGTATAGGGTGAGCGCGCCCACAAGATCATGAATATCTGCTAAATACATACTTGTAGGTAGGATTGCCTTGCAAATCGCGGGGGCATTCGGATCCGGATATGCAAATTGATTACATAGAAATCCATGCGATTTTAAATGGTCAAAAAGCTTCGTATCTGCCGAGCTAAATGCCGGGTAATCTTTAACTAGGCTAACATATTGTGCATTTTGCGTGAATGCTCTCGCAAGTTCCTGAGACATGCTTGTCCGTTGAAACTTTAGCTCCAGAGATATTGATGAAACTATTGGTTTTTTGAGCCTTAGCTACTTTAGCAAAATGGGATAACAAGAATGATGTTAATCCGAATAGCTAAACTTCAGATGGTCTAAATTTGGAAGATTTGACTTCGGTCGAGTCAGTTCATGTTGATAGATTACTTCTCCTAGATGCTTAAAGAATGGGAATCCTACGGTATCGTAATCATATTTGTCGTCATTGAATATTTCGTCTTCGTTGCAATAGATTGTCGCAGTAACTAGGAATTCAACCTTGTTTTGGAAGTCGACAAAATAGGCATTGTCAAGTAAAAATCCATAGGCATCGCCAACCTTGTTGAAGATACGCACATTCGGATTCATGTTCGCCTTTTTATCCCCACCATAGTATAAAAATTTGCAATAAGCTGGCCCAATCGTCGAATCTGCGCTGTAATTTGGGTGTTTAGATTCGGTTGGGTATTCCGACATGTAGCGGTATAAAAGCGAATAATCTTCATTACTCAATCTAAACTGGTCTTTTTTCTCGAAGGAAGCGGGGAACATTAAGCGCTTCAAGAAATCATGTTGGGCTTGAAGTGGATAGGAATTTTTAAACCCAAAAGTAACGGGATGCATGGATACTCGACCGGAATCATTCATGACACCCTTGCCTAAAATGGTTTGAAGTGGATTTGGCGATTGAATTTGCATCTTGTTGAATTGCTGCTTTTGCCGCCATACAATCTCGCCCTTTTCATTTAAAAATTGTATCGGATTGGTGTATTGATTCTCTAATAAGGGAATCGATGTCTGTAATCGGTGTGTGAAACGAACGCCTGAAAATCCTTTAGAGGCCATCTTTTTATTGAAATCTCTTTGGCCTAAAAATTCATAAAGACGATTATAGGCCTCGTTGTCTGAGACCAACAATATCTTTTTAATGTAATGTTCGATGCTGGGTTTGCCGTTTATAGCACTTGTATCCGTTAATATTTCCAACTGGGACGGTCGGTTTTGTAGGGTATGAAAGGTCGTAGATTTATCAATTTTTAGCTTATTGATTTTTTCTAAAGCCAAAACACTTGCGGCTAATTTTACAGTACTCGCTGGGTAAAAATATTCGTTGGCATCGACCCGGTAGGCATGCGTTGTGAATTTTGCTTTATTGTCATAATCTCTATCGATTTGCGTGTATAAAATTTGTAATCGGTATTTACTTGGATTATCGGTTAGAAGTTTAAAATAATTAGGGTTTGCCTTTAGTAATTGATCAATGACATTTTCTTGCGCATGAGCCATAAAATGAACGCATGTGCTGATTATGAATAATATTTTAAGCGTTTTCATAAGTTGATAGGGTATGGGTTAGGTCTTCAATATCTTGTAAGCGCAAACAAGTAGGTAGGATTGCCTTGCAAATCGCGGGGGCATTCGGATCCGGATATGCAAATTGATTACACAAAAATCCATGCGATTTTAAATGGTCAAAAAGCTTCGTATCTGCCGAGCTAAATGCCGGGTAATCTTTGACTAGGCTAACATATTGGGCATTTTGTGTGAATGTCTTCGCCAGTTCTTGAGACATGTTTGTCCGTTCATCATAGGCCTCTTGTGCATGGAGACATGCATAGACATAAGCCGGGTTTGCAGGCGATCCCCCCACCCAAAAGGGGTCTTTTTTAATCTCCGCTATATCAGCTTTTGTACCTAAAATTATGCCAGCTGGTATGCCAAAGGCTTTCGATAAAGAACTCGTTTGAATCAAATTTGCCGGCGTATCTATACGTGTCGAGACAATTCCCAATCGATGCGATTCATCCACAATCAAGGTCTGTTCGGCCGATAAATTTTGTTCAAATCCTGTGAGGAATTCTTCCACCCAGGGTGCACCAATTCCATCCATACACAGAATTTGAGCATCTTTTTTCCAATCCACGAAGTCGCCTGCAGCAGGTTTGTGCGGATGACGCCACAAAGCCGGATGCGTTTTGGGCGCCAATGATATACTCGCTTCCGGATATTTCTGTTGGATATATTGCATGGCTGTTTGGCCTGCAAGCAATCCCGAACTACATAAGGCCGCCGCTTCTACGCCAAAGCGTTTAGCCAAAACATCTTCTAAATTTTCCCACACGTCCATGCGGTAATTATTCAAGCGCGAACTTCCCCAATTTTGACTAAAAATCTGAATTCCCTCTTGTAACTTTTCTTGGAAGAGGGGATGCGAGCCTATGTTGAGGTAATTTGTTCCGCCTAACCAACGGTATTCCTTGCCCTCGAATGAAACAAGGCGCTCCGGAATCTGGTTTTGGTGGATTTGGTAAGACATGCTTAACGAATTAATTCGGCACCGGTTCCTGAGGCCTTGGCATAATGAACCTTTCCGTAATCGATGGTGATTCCTTTCGATATTTGATCATCGACTAGCAAGCAACCATCCATGTCAACGAAATCTAATAAGGGTAATAATTGCGCGATGGCCGAACAGCCAATGGTCGATTCGGTCATGCAGCCTACCATGACTTTGAGTCCCAGGCTTTTGGCTTGTTGGATCATACGCAGGGCAGGCGTAAGCCCCCCACATTTCATTAATTTGATATTAACTCCATGAAAATAGCCGGCACATTTGGCTACATCTTCTTCCAAAATACAGGATTCATCCGCGATGATGGGTAATTCAGATGCTTGGTAGATGCGCTTCATGCCTTCCCAATCATCTGCTTTCAAAGGCTGTTCAATGAATTCCACGCCTAATTTTTTTAATTCAGGTGCGAAATAAATGGTTTGTTCAGGGGTCCATGCCGTATTCGCATCAACGCGAAATACAGCATCGGTTTCCTTCCGTAAGGCCTCAACGATTTCTAAATCTTGGTCGGTGCCCAACTTGATTTTATACAGCGGAAAAGGCATTTCTCGCATTTTGGAAACCATGGTCTCCACGGTATCGATGCCAATCGTATAGTCGGTTATCGGATTATTCGAAATGTCTAATCCCCAGATTTCATACAAGGCTTTGTTATGCGTTTTACCCCAAAGGTCCCAATAGGCCACATCCAACGCACATAAAGCGAAGGGATGGTCGTCTAGCAATGTTTTGGATAACATCTTCCAGAAATCGGTGGGATGGGGTAAAATGTCATTTGGCAATAAATGCCGTATGCTTTCCACTTGCGCCACCATTTTCTCCATGGTGATGCCATAATAGGGGGTCTCTGTTGCTTCTCCGAAGCCGCTTTTGCCATGCCAACTCAACTCCACAATGAGGGTTGGTTGAACGTCACGCGATTCGTGCGTGATCGTAAAGGTGTGCTTAAGCGGCAGATCGAATTGGTGAAGCTTCAGTTCCATACATGCTTATTTGAGTGGAATAAAGGGTAGTTTCGTGTCTTTTTGACCTGCTTTTTGCCAAACTAAACCATCTGCTTTTGACCAATTGATCAAATCACCGGAACCGTTATGGGCTACGGTTTCACCGTTTTCCACGGGAATCCATTGGTCTAATTCTGCTGATGCTTTCGGTAAGAATTTGATTTCTTTTTCTGCATATTCGGGGAAATCACCGGATACCCAAGGTAAGAAATAAACCCAGAAGCAAGTCAATGTCGAAATCGGGTTTCCAGGGAATGCGAAAACAACTTTGCCGTCGGGGCGTGTAGCCACCAACATCGGTTTTCCCGGTTTTTGTGCAATTTTATGGAAGACCGTAACGAATCCTGCTTCGGTTAATACACTCGGAATTAAATCTTTTTTGCCAGCAGAAACACCTCCTGATAGTAAAATGATGTCATTTGACTCCAAGACTTTATCGATATTCGCTTTGATTTTTTCTGCGGAATCAGGTAAGTGACTAGAGTTCGCTTTGAAGCCCTTCGACAGTAAAACGGATTTCATCATCATCACATTCGAAGAACGAATTTGATGAACAGCTGGCGTCTCGTGTAGTCCTACAATTTCATCGCCGGTGGAGAAAATATGAACATGCGGTTTCGATTCAACTTCGATATGAGCTTTACCCACGGTTGCTGCAATGGCAATTTCCACGGGCCCGATTTTTGTGCGTTTTTTGACTAAGATGTTACCTTCTTGGGCATCCATTCCTTGCGTATGAATAAATTGACCTTTTGCCAAAGGTGTTTTCCCAATGTAGGTGGCGATTTTTTTCTCAATGCTTAGATCTTCTATTTTGATGATGGCTTCAGTCCCTTTGGGAGCTGTCGCGCCCGTCATGATTTCCATGGCACCATCGATTTTTTTAATCGCTTTCACCGGCTCTCCCGCATATAAAATGCCTTCGATTTTCCAGGTAGGCGCTGTAATGTCTTTCACTGCAATTCCATCCATCATGACACGGTCGAATGGAGGAAAATCACGGTCGGCAACTATTTTTTCAGCCAAATTCATGCCCAAAGTTTTAGCTAGGGGTAATTTTTCAGTCCGGAAAGGAATGGTGATATTTTTTAAGAGTGCAATGGCTTCAATAGGACTGATCATGTTTGTTGTTTTACGTATTTGTTAAATTTCGCTATTTTTTGCTAATTCTCCTGTATTTTTGTCTTCTAAATTTCAAATCAGCTATGGCTATCGATTTTTCTCACTTGCAATCCGATGGCACCCCAGGCATGGTGGATGTCAGCTCCAAAAACGAAACGGTGCGCGAAGCAAAAGCGCAGTCTATCGTGTTTTTAGGTGCGGAAATTGTTCAACATTTCGAAGCGGCTGGTTGGCAAAATAAGAAAGGTAGCATCCTTCAGACGGCAATTATCGCTGGAACCATGGCGGCGAAAAAGACTTCAGATTTGATTCCACTTTGCCATCCCTTGGGATTGGATTCCTGTAAATTTGAAACGGAGGTTCAAGCAGATCAAATCATTATTACATGTATTTGTCGGCTTGAAGCCAAAACAGGCGTTGAAATGGAAGCCTTGGTGGGCGCCTCTGTTGCGGCATTAACCATTTACGATATGTGTAAATCGGTTTCCAAAGGCATCGTGATCAAAGAAACCAAATTGATTTCAAAATCAGGGGGTAAATCGGATTTCAAGGCCTAATATGTCATCACATCACATCATTCGAGACAAACAAGAACCCGCGCTAATTATTGCGAACGGGGAGGCGTGTTCGATGGATATTTTGGATCAATTGCTCGAGTGGTCACCTACTGTGATTGTGTTAGACGGGGCGCTAGAACGTGTGATTTCCTTGGGTATCAAAGTGGATGTATGGTTGGGCGATTTTGATCATTCGAACAACGAAGATTTGAGTAATTACCCCTTGAAAAAAGTACATACGCCGGATCAAAATTTAACGGATTTAGAGAAGGCATTTGAATATTTATTGGAGGAGGGTTATCCGGCTGTGAATGTTATTTGGGCGTCCGGGAAACGCATGGACCACACATTGAATAATTTTCATTCGCTGGTACGCTATGGTCGGAAATTGAAAATTGTTTTCTTCGATGATTATTCAACGTCGTTTTTGTTGCCTCCCACGTTTGAGAAATGGTATCCCGCGAAAACACCTATTTCGCTCATGCCCTATGGAGAGGCCTTTGATGTTAAATCTTCGGGTCTTACCTACGACTTAAATCATCCCGTTTTGAAATTGGGAACACAGACAAGTTCAAGCAATGAAGTGCGTGAAGATGGGATTGTTAAAATTTCCTACGAACGTGGAGCGCTTATTTTGATGGAGTGCCACGATTAATTTTGTCCTGCTCCGACGGCTTATAAAACACCGGACGCGACGGTACTTCTGGGAAGTAATTCTGCTCTATCCAATTGCCCGGAAAATCATGTGGGTATTTATAATCGGCCCCGTAATTCAAATCTTTCATTAAGCGTGTAGGTGCATTGCGTAAATGCAAAGGCACGGGTAAATTTCCAGTTTGCTCCACGTAAGCCATGGCTTTGTTGATGGCGTTGTAGGCCGAATTACTCTTAGGCGATGTCGCCAAATAAATCACCGTTTGGGACAGGATGATGCGCGATTCTGGGTTACCAATGACGCGGATGGAATCGAAACAGGATTGAGCTAACAGGAGCGCGTTTGGATTTGCCAAACCAATGTCTTCGGAGGCTAAAATCAATAAGCGCCGACCGATAAATTCGAGGGATTCACCACCGGCTAACATTCTTGCCAACCAATATACCGCCGCATCGGGATCTGAACCACGAATCGATTTGATGAAGGCAGAAATGATGTCATAATGTTGTTCGCCGTCCTTGTCGTATTGCGCTAAGTTTTTTTGAAGACGTTCCGTTACGAGGGCGTTCGTTACCTCAATTTCATTCGCACCTTCCGTGGTAATGAGTAATTCGAAAAGATTTAGCAGTTTTCTTCCATCGCCGCCCGAAAAATGAAATAGCGCGTCGGTTTCCGTTAACGTGATTTTTTTATTGGCGAATAATTTATCCGTGCTAATTGCCTTGTCGATCAGTTGGCGTAAATGCACATCATTCAATGCCTCCAACACATACACTTGGCAACGCGATAAAAGGGCTGAAATAACTTCAAATGAAGGGTTTTCGGTCGTGGCGCCAACTAAGGTTACGATTCCTTTTTCAACGGCGTTCAACAAGGAATCTTGCTGAGACTTCGAAAAACGGTGAATTTCATCGATAAACAAGATGGGTGATTGTGCCTCGAACATGCGATTTTTCTTCGCTAATTCGAGTGTCTCCCGAACTTCTTTCACGCCAGATTGCACGGCAGAGAGCGTGTAAATGGTTCTTTTTAATGCTCCAGCGAGTAAGGTCGCTAAGGTTGTTTTGCCTACCCCGGGAGGCCCCCACAAAATACAAGAAGGGAGATGACCTGCATCAATCGCTTTGCGTAAGGGTGCATGAGCTCCAATGACCTTTTCTTGGCCAATGTAGTCTTCTAAGGAAGTGGGGCGCATGCGTTCTGCGAGTGGTTGCATCATCCTTCGAAGTTACGGGAATTTTGTAAAATAGAAATAGAATTAGTAGCTTGGAGAACTAAATAAACCTATTAAAATATGAATTCATCACGTCGTTCCTTTTTGCGCAATTCAGCCTTTGGGCTTGGCGCATTGGCCTTTGCCTCACCTGCATTGCAGGGTCTGGCGGCAGTTAAATACAAAAAATTAGTTGGGGTTCAGTTGTATTCCGTGCGCGACGATATGCGCAAGGATCCACAAGGAACTTTGAATGCATTAGCCGAAATGGGCTATAAATATGTGGAACATGCGAATTACATGAACCGTAAATTTTACGGTTGGGAAGCCAAAGAATTCCGCAAGCGCCTCGATGATTTAGGCATGAAAATGCCTTCAGGTCACACGGTTATGGGCAAGGCTCACTGGGATGATGCCAAAAATGATTTTACTGATTTATGGAAATATACTGTAGAAGATGCAGCTATCATGGGTCAAGAGCTCGTTATCAGTCCTTCAATCGATATGGGTATTCGCAAGGATAAAAATCTATTGTTGAAATACATGGAGATCTTTAACAAGTCTGGCGAATTATGTAATAAGTCGGGCATGCGTTTCGGATATCATAACCACGACTTCGAATTTTCAGAGAAATTGGAGGGTGAGTTATTATATGATATCATGTTGAATAACACGGATCCTAAACTCGTAGCCCAGCAATTAGACATAGGTAATATGATCAATGGTGGGGGTGTGCCTGCCGAAGTTATGAAGAAATTCCCAGGTCGTTTTGTTTCCATGCACGTTAAGGATGAGGTGCCAGCCAAATCGGGTCATGAACATTTTGAATCAACTGTATTAGGAAAAGGTTCAGGTCAAATCGATGTGCAAGCTTTGGTGAAATTAGGTGATAAAGAAGGCGGAACGAAGCATTTTATTATCGAACAAGAAGCTTACCAAGGATTACAACCACTTGATTGCATGAAGGAGAATATTGCCAT
>JAGOAA010000046.1 GCA_017984215.1 Cytophagaceae bacterium | reverse complement strand
GTATTAGGTAAATGGAGTTTAACGGCCATCGGAATCGGTGCGATTATTGGCGGTGGTGTTTTTGTATTGACGGGTACGGCTGCGCATTACCATGCGGGTCCTGCCTTGGCGCTTTCCTTCGTGATTGCGGGTATTGGCTGTATTTTTGCGGCACTTTGCTATGCGGAGTTTGCAGCCATGCTTCCGGTAGAAGGTAGTGCTTACGCATACGCTTACGGAACGGTAGGTGAAATTTTTGCCTGGATTATTGGTTGGGGCCTTATCCTCGAATACGCGATGGGCGCTATGACCGTAGCAGTGAGTTGGTCGGGTTATTTTAATAAACTGCTCCACCTCTTTGGCTTGCATTTGCCTGAAAATTTAACGAATGATCCGGTTACTTTTGGAGGAGCTGCGGTGAATTTACCGGCTTTGGTGATTGTGTGGTTTGTGACTTGGATTTTAGTAAGAGGAATCAAAGAAGCAGCGAGCGCAAACAATTTGATCGTTATTTTGAAGGTAGCTGTGATTTTGTTTGTGATCATCATGGGTGCGTTCTACATCGATGTAGCCAATTGGACTCCATTCATTCCGGCAGAGACCTTAGTCGAGCACGAAAGTGGTGAAATGCTTCCAGCTTATGGTTGGGGCGGTATCATCTCGGGTGCGTCTGCGATCTTCTTTGCCTACATTGGATTTGATGCGGTTTCAACCCAAGCGGGTGAGGCGATCAATCCGAAGAAAGATATGCCATTCGCAATTATTGCTTCGTTATTGATCTGTACGGTATTGTATATTCTTGTGTCGCTTGTTTTAACCGGTATGATGAATTACAAGGATATCACGGGAGATGCGTTGAAGGCACCGGTTGCTTTTGCTTTTGATCAAGCGGGTCAGCCTTGGGCGGTATTTATCATTACGGCGGCAGCAACGGCAGGTTTATTGTCGGTGATGTTGGTGATGATGTTGGGCCAAACACGTGTCTTCTTAGGTATGGCGAAGGATGGTTTATTGCCAAAGTTCTTTGCTGAGGTTCACCCTACATTGAAGACACCTTGGAAATCGACAATCCTAGTAGGAGCAGTTGTTTCGATCGTAGCAGGTTTCACGCCTATTTCTTTATTGGGCGATATGACCAGCTTTGGTACTTTATTTGCCTTTACGATGGTATGTTTAGCGGTATGGATTTTACGTTTCCGTGATCCGAACCGTGATCGTCCATTCAAAGTGTCTGGTTTAAATATCATCGCACCGCTAGGTATTTTGGTGAATACGTTCTTAATCTTGAACCTGGGTCGCACGGCGCAATTATTCGCTTTGGCTTGGTTATTATTCGGTTTGTTGGTTTACTTCTTATACGGTAAGCCAAGATCGTTACTGAATACGAGAGAGTAATGGAAAAGCCCCTGAGTAAGGGGCTTTTTTTATGGTCCCCAGACTAAAGTCTTTAGACCCCCAGACTAAAGTCTGGGGTTATAAATAACCCTAGGCTTTAGCCTAGGGATTTGGGAGCCCCATCATCCCAATTTTATAACCCTAGGCTTTAGCCTAGGGATTCCAGCCGAAGGCTTGGTAGGCGAGACATTTTTCATGTTCTCAGGCTAGACTTACGTTAACTATTTGAGATTATCAGTATGAAAGGAACACATTGATAATAAATTTTATACATTTGCATTGGATTGGGTGTAGCCTGGTCGGTAGAAGAGTCAATGTTCGTCGCATTGGCTCTTTTATTTTTATCTGATTAATATATTTTTCAAAGGTTGAAGGATTTTCTTTGCTATAACTTCAAAAGCAGGATTCAAAGCTTGTTCATTCAAAAGATATTTGGCAATCGGATAAGCTGTTAAATCGGCAATTTGTAAGCCGATAAGATCTTCTTTTTTATGATTAAATTTGAAGGTAATATGCAATAATTTAAAGGACTCAATCGAGTTTTTGTAGGTTCCATTTGAAATGATTTTGGCAATATGAGAGGCTAATTTATTGTCTTCTTTTTCTCCCCTTTTTTCTAATACAATTACTAATTCAGTTGACTGTGACAGTTTCTTTAAGTTTGATATACACAAATCGAAGACATTAGAAAGGCAAAACTCGTAAGGGTCACTACCCAAATTCCCATATTTTTTTACGTAGCTGAATTTATTAAGGCCTGCAGGAATAATCGAATATGTATGGTGCTCAAGAATTTTATTTAAATCTCGATAAAATTTCAATTTGGTTTTTTCATCAAGCAATATCTTAAATGCATTAGCACATTTTCTTATATCACGTGAGTGAAAAATGGGTGAATTATCTCGCCAAAAAAATGATTTCAATTTCGTTATTTCTGATTTTAAAATTTCATTTTCATTGTCGGATATAAGTATGCCACACAGGAGAAATATAGGAAAATGAAAGTCAATTTTGCTCAGACCATGGTCCCCGCATTCATCAATGAATAGATAGTATTTCATGATGGAAAATAATAGAATATAGGTAGGTAAGGGTACCAGTTATCACAATATCAGCTTGTTGATTATATACTAAGAGTTTTAGGTTAAAACCTGTAGAGCCCCAGATTAAAACCTGGGGTTATAAATAGCCCAAGGCTTCAGCCTAGGGAATCGATGCTTCGCATCTCAAACTTTGGCAAAGCGCGAAGCTTTGCCAAAGAGCAATCTCCAACTCGCATTCATTAGCCTAGGGAATCGATGCTTCGCATCTCAAACTTTGGCAATCCTGTAAGGTTTGCCAAAGAGCTATTTTTGGCGTATTTTTGCAGCTTGATTTATCATTATGCAAAAGATTGACGCGGAAATTGCCAAACGACGGACCTTTGGTATCATCTCTCACCCCGATGCGGGGAAAACAACCCTGACGGAAAAGTTGCTACTCTTTGGAGGGGCCATTCAAACGGCTGGGGCGGTGAAATCGAATAAAATTAAGAAGGGGGCGACCTCCGACTTTATGGAAATCGAGCGCCAAAGAGGGATTTCGGTGGCGACGTCTGTGATGACGTTTGAGTACAATGATGTCAAAATCAACATCCTGGATACACCCGGTCACAAGGATTTTGCGGAGGATACGTATCGTACGTTGACGGCCGTGGATTCAGTAATTTTGGTGATCGACTGCGTGAAGGGTGTCGAGGAACAAACGGAGCGTTTGATGGAAGTATGTCGCATGCGGAAGACGCCGGTGATTATTTTTATCAACAAGATGGACCGTGAGGGCCAAAACCCGTTTGACCTACTAGATGAATTAGAGCAGAAATTAGGCATCTCGGTGCGTCCGTTGACCTGGCCGATCAACATGGGTCAAAACTTCAAAGGCGTTTACCATTTGTTGGATCGTTCTTTGAACTTGTTCTCAGCGAATAAAACGAAGATTGAAAAGAATGTCGTGGCGGTTGATATCGCAACGCCGGAATTGGATGCGCGTGTGGGTGAGCGTGATGCGAACCAGTTGCGTGAAGATGTCGATTTGATTGAGGGCGTTTACGAAACCTTTGACAGAGATGAATATTTAAGTGGGGAGTTGGCGCCGGTGTTTTTTGGCTCGGCGGTCAACAACTTTGGTATCCAAGAATTGTTGGATACGTTTACCAAAATCGCTCCATCGACACAAGCGCGTGGGACGGATGTGCGTGTGGTGGAACCCAATGAAAAGAAATTTACCGGATTCGTGTTCAAGATTCACGCGAATTTGGATCCGAAACACCGTGACCGGATTGCGTTTTTACGCATTTGTTCAGGCGTGTTTCATCGCAATACCTTTTACCAACATATTCGTTTGAAGAAGAATGTACGCTTCGCGAATCCGTATAATTTCATGGCCCAAGATAAAGAGGTTGTGGAAGAAGGATTCCCGGGGGATGTAATCGGTTTGTACGATACAGGTACCTTCAAAATTGGCGATACGCTGACCGAAGGGGAGGTAATGAACTACCAAGGAATCCCGAGCTTCTCGCCGGAGATTTTTAAGGAATTGATCAATTTGGATCCGATGAAATCCAAGCAATTGGAAAAGGGGATTGATCAGCTCACCGACGAGGGTGTTGCCCAATTATTTACGCAGCCCCAATTGGGTAATCGGAAGATTGTGGGAACGGTAGGAGATCTACAATATGAAGTAATTCAGTATCGTTTGGAGCATGAATACGGCGCGAAATGTCGTTTTGATGGCATGTCGGTGACCAAGGCTTGTTGGATCACCTCTGAAGATCCGAAAAAACTGCAAGAATTTGTGCGTTTAAAAGGCCAAAACATCGCACAAGATAAAGATGGCAATTACGTGTTCTTAGCGGACTCCGACTGGATTCTTCGCATGAACCAAACGAACAATCCCGAGATTGAATTCCACTTTACGAGTGAGTTTAAGTTGGACACTGGACGTTAGACGTTGGACATTAGCGACCTTTGGTAAAGCTCTTGGCTTTGCCAAAGGTTGAGGCGCTTTTCGCGCCGAGTACGTCTTTCTGATATTATTTGTTGGATTGGGGATTTTTGGCAAAGCTCCTAGCTTTGCCAAAGTTTGAGGCGCTTTTCGCGCCGAGTATTTCCATGAATTATTTTTTGCTATAAATGTGACCCAGCAGAATCGATGCTGCGCATCTCAAACTTTGGCAAACCTGTAAGGATTGCCAAAGACAAAAAAAGACGCGATTATCGCGTATCTACATTATTTGTTTTTCTTCGCCTTTTCTTCAAATTCCCGACTAGACTTTTGAATGCGTTTAAGTATTTCCTCATTCGAAAGTCCAAATAATTCCTTGCTAAGCTTTGTTTTAATTCTTCGAAATGATTTCACACAATGATAACCTTTGATAGTGCCTTCTGTAGTTTTCATAGGATTTCTCTGGGAGATTTAATGGTGATTTGAATCAAACCTCGCTGTGAATTTATATGATTGTATCCGATAATTCTATTCGAATTTACGATATGTTTGAAGTTCCAACTAATAAGTGCATCTGCTTGATGAACAGTGGCCGCGGCTATGTGAATACAATCGTAAAGACTAGTTTCTCCTACGACTTTCTCTGTTATATATTCATGCGCCAACATTAATATTTCTTCACTTATGTGAATTTTCTCTTTCTGATTATCATTTAGGGTGTTAAATAATTTTGTTACCCGACTTGGTGCTTTCTTTAATTCTTCTTCGATTATTTCAGAATATAGGCAGATGATTTTACCTGATAGGACTTTTTCAAAAATAAGATTGGTTTCAAATAGAAATTCGTCGTCGTAATATCCACCAAAAATAGATGTGTCGAAATAATAGCGTGCAGGTACATCGGTCAGATTCATGCCTGCAATTACTTGCTATTTGAAATATAATAGAAGTAAAATACTGATATTGAAAATCAGCTTCTTGGTTAAATTTAAGCTTATCGCTAGCCTTGGGCTAGAATCCCCAGACTAAAGTCTGGGGTTAAAATAACTCTAGGGACTAGACACGATGTACAATAATCGGCGCGAAAAGCGCCTCAAACTTTGGCAATCCTGTAAGGTTTGCCAAAGACAAAAAAGGATGCCAAAGAAAAAACCTCTTAATTCTTCATTCTTAACTCTAAACTAACCCAAGATCCTTCTGAATCACCCCAACCTTCTCCTGCAAGGCAGCAAAGGTCTTGTCAAAATCAGATGCGGAAGATAAAGGAGCATTCACCGAAACGTAGAACTTGATCTTCGGTTCTGTTCCGGATGGGCGCGCGGAGACTTTCGATCCGTCGGCGAGGATGAGTTGGATCACGTTGGAGGCTTCGATGCCGCGGCCAACGGTGATAGGCGTTTGGATACCAGATACCAAATCTGTTGAGATTAAACCCTCGTAGTCCAATACCGTTACCGGTTTAGAACCCGCCACCGATGCAGGAACGTTCGAACGCAAATTGATCATCATTTGCTTGATTTCCTCGGCGCCTGCTTTACCCTTTTTGGTTAAGGAGATAAGGCCTTCGTAATAGAAATTATTCTCGATGTACATTTCGGCCAAGAAGTCGAACAGGGATTTGCCCTGATCCTTCGCGTAAGCCGTTAATTCTGCGATCATGGCACAAGAGGCCACCGCGTCTTTGTCGCGCACGGCATCGCCAATTAAATAGCCGTAGGACTCCTCGCCACCGCCGATGAACTTTTCTTTGCCCTCCAACTCGCGTATCACCTGCGCAATGTATTTAAAACCGGTTAGCGTATTGTAGCAAGTCACGCCTTTGGATGCACACATTTTATCAATCAAATCCGTGGTCACAATCGTTTTGGCCACAAATTCATTACCTTTCAAATCCGTTACCTTCAATAGGTAATACAGGAGCAAACTGGCCATTTGGTTACCGTTCAACAGCACCCATTCGCCGTGTTGGTTCTTCACGGCTGCACCTACGCGATCCGCGTCGGGATCTGTGGCTATGACTAAATCCGCATCGATCGCTTTGGCTTTATTCAAGGCCAAAGTCATCGCTTCCTTTTCCTCCGGATTCGGATATACGACAGTTGGGAAATTGCCATTGGGAATTGCTTGCTCTTCCACGACTGTTACGGCCTCAAATCCTAATAGGTCTAATGCTTTGGGCACCAAAGTAATCCCCGTTCCATGAATAGGAGAGAAGACGATTTTGAGGTCTTTTTGGCGTTGGATGACGTCTGGATTCCGACAATTATCCTTAATAGTTGTCAAATAAGCCGCATCGATCGATTCGTCTAATAAGTGCAATAGGGAATCATTGCCCTCAAATTTAATATCAGCTACCGTGGAAATAGCATTCACCTCCGCCACGATGTTCTTGTCATGCGGCGCTACGACCTGCGAGCCATCGGCCCAATAGGCCTTGTAGCCATTGTATTCTTTGGGGTTATGGGATGCGGTGATGACCAAACCGGCTTGGCAGCCCAACTCGCGTACCGTGAACGATAATTGCGGGGTAGGACGCAAAGCAGGGAAGAGGTAGACCTCGATTCCATTTGCGGTGAAGATATTCGCAGCGATGCGTGTGAATTCCGGGGAATTGTTGCGGGAATCGTGCGCGATGGCCACTTTGATTTTTTGACCTGGGAGACATTTGTTCAGGTAATTCGCAAAACCCTGTGTCGCCGCACCCACTGTGTATTGATTCATGCGGTTGCAACCCACGCCCATCTCGCCGCGCATGCCGCCCGTCCCAAATTCCAGGGATTTGTAGAAGGAATCCGTCAAAGCGGTCTGTTCGCCGGAAGCGATCATTGCTTGAATTTGTGTTTTGGTTTCGGCATCGTAGGGGCCGTTTAACCATTGGTCGATGTTTGCTTGGGTCGTTGCGTCAAATGTCATATCCTAAATTTCTCCGGTAAAAACGTGTTTGGCTGGGCCAATTAAAAATATTTCGCTGAATCCGTCCGTGCTGTTTCCTTCGAATTGCACGGCTAATTCGCCGCCTAATGTCTTGATTTGAATGGGGCTAGGCATGCCTTTGGTGGTATTGGATACCAAAGCCGCTGCCGTCACGCCCGTTCCGCAGGAATAGGTCTCGTCTTCCACGCCGCGCTCGTAGGTCCGAACGAAGAGGTTTTGGGGATCTAATTTCTCTACGAAATTCACGTTGGTGCCATTTTGGCCCTGATAAGCCTCCGAATAACGAATCGCTGCGCCGATGTTCTTCACATCCGTGAATTGCACCTGTTGGACGTAACGCACCACATGCGGCGAGCCGGTATTGGTAAAATAATCGTCATCGTGCTGGGCGATATTCGCCACATCTTGCATCTGCAAGGATATTGTTGAGGGTGTGATGTAGGCCAAATGCGGTCCATCTACCGCAATAAAGTGTGCTTTTTCTTGTACGATGCCTAAATCTGCGGCAAAGCGGACTAAACAACGGCCGCCATTTCCACACATCGTTCCCTCCGTGCCGTCGGAATTAAAATAAACCATGCGGAAGTTGTAACCCTCAGCCTTTTGGAGCAACATCAAGCCATCCGCACCGATCCCAAAACGTCGGTGGCACAAAGCCGCAATCGCTGGGGTATCGAGGTTAAATGCCTGATTTCGGTCGTCGATGATGACAAAATCGTTTCCGGTTCCTTGGTATTTGTAAAATTGCATGACCTAATTTAAGAAAAATGTGGCAAGTATCGTGCTTGAATTATGTTATAATGGTGTTTTTCGTGTCCAGCGATCATCCAGGCCCAGGCACGTGCACTCGTCGCTTTGCCATTCGCCTGGCCCATTTGGTTCCATTGCTTGGTGGACAGGGAGTGTAGGAGTAGGGTGGTTGCCGCTCGGGTGGCCTTGTATTGGGCGAGAATTTCGTGGGGGTCTTGGGTTTCGTATTCGGAGGCCAACTGGTATTCGTTCTCGTCAAAGCCCGGTAAGTCTATTTTTTCGCCTCTTGAAATCGCCAAAACGCGGTAGGACACGATGCGCTCTGTATCGACCATGTGGCCTAATAATCCTTTTAAACTCCATTTGCCTTCCTCGTAAGCAAACTCCGCTTGTCCTTTCTCGAGCTTTTCAAACAGATCAATTATTTCGGCCGATTGGTTTTTCAAGACGTCGAATAAATTTTCATCGGCCTGAAAGTTCATGTATTCGGCAAAATAGGGAGCATTTGGGTATTCGTAGGCGGCTGGGAAATGCATGGTGTCGATGGGTTTATTCACTTACCTTGGGCAAAGCTCAAAGGATTGCCAAAGGTACAGGGGAAAATGGAAAAAGGGAAGGGGTGGGACTGATAAAGCGAATCAAGAAACTGATTTTTTATTTATAGGTAGCTCGTATCCTTTATCTGCCAAAGTCGTGATTTTCAGTTGGATAAGCAGTCCCATTCCCTCGAACCCTAATTTTTTATCATTTTTTTTCATTCATCTATTGCATCCAAGCAGAATTTCCCTAATTTTGTGCCACCAAATAACAAACGGTCCGGTAGTTCAGTTGGTTAGAATACATGCCTGTCACGCATGGGGTCGCGGGTTCGAGTCCCGTCCGGACCGCCAACTACAAATTAAGTCTCTGATTTTCAGGGACTTTTTTTATGCCCGGTG
>JAGOAA010000045.1 GCA_017984215.1 Cytophagaceae bacterium | reverse complement strand
GTGGGAGCTCATGGTGCGGAAGCCGACGTGTTAGCAACCTTGGAGGTTTTGAACGCACAAGTAAAACGCTATGCGGAAACTGCGCTGAAGGATGCAGAAGGCAAAGAATACTTCCCTATCCAGAATGATGTCAACAAATTACATGAATTGAGTGCGTCCAACTCAATTGACTTTGCAAACCGTATGGTTTATAACAAAGATAAAGTTGCGGTGTTTAACTTCGGTAAGCACATCGGTCGGCCCGTTTTAGATGTATTAAAATCAGATCCTTCCTACTATGACTGGATGATGAAGGGGGATTTTCCGATGGACACGAAACGTAAATTAACCGAAATTAAATTACAAGGTTTTCAACGCTAGGGGCTTAAAAATTCAGTTTAATTCGTATTTTTGCCTCGCATAAATGCATTCCAATTTATAACTATGCAATCGATTCCAGAAGTATTACGTACGATTCCGCTCACGCATTACATTTTATTTAGTTCTGCACTTTTTTGTATCGGAATTTTAGGGGTTTTGACACGTCGCAATGCGATTATCGTGTTTATGGCCGTTGAACTCATGTTAAATGCAGTCAACTTATTGTTGGCCGCTTTCTCATCGTATTATGCTGATCCTGCTGGACAGATTTTTGTATTCTTCATCATGGCAGTCGCTGCAGCAGAAGTAGCTGTGGGTCTAGCCATCATCGTGATGATTTACCGCAATATTCAAAGTATTGATATTGGCGTACTTAATAAAATCAAAAACTAATTAAGCGCCACAATCCATCAGAATTCCTATGTCTTTATTCTATTTAATTCCCTTGTTACCGTTTCTTGGCTTTGCCATTAATGGTTTAGCATTCCCTAAACTGAGCAAAACAGTCGCGGGTACTATCGGCACCATTCCACCCTTGGTGGCTTTTGCTCTATCGCTTCAATTGTTTTTAAACTTTGATGGCCAAGCGCAAATTTATACCCTAGCAGAATGGATTAAGGTGGGAACCTTATCGATACCTTTTGAATTCCAGGTTGACCAATTATCCCTCTTAATGCTTTTAATTATCACAGGGGTAGGAACTTTGATCCATGTGTATTCCATGGGTTACATGGCACACGATGCAGGTTTTGGTAAGTTTTTTGCCTTTTTAAATCTCTTCGTATTCTTTATGTTGATTTTGGTATTAGGTGCCAACTTCACCGTATTGTTTATTGGCTGGGAAGGCGTAGGTCTATGCTCTTACCTTTTGATCGGTTTCTGGAATCAGAAAAACAGTTATGGAGATGCAGCCCGCAAGGCTTTCATCATGAACAGAATTGGTGACTTAGGGTTTTTAGTGGGTATATTTTTGTTGATTCAAAACTTTAACACAACAAATTACCAGGTTATTTTCCAGGAAATTGCTTCAGGTAATGTACCTGAGAACGTAGGCTTAATCGCCTTTTGTTTGTTTATTGGTGCGATGGGTAAATCAGCCCAAATCCCTTTATTTACTTGGTTACCGGACGCGATGGCAGGCCCGACTCCTGTTTCTGCTTTGATTCACGCGGCAACGATGGTAACCGCTGGTATTTACATGGTGATTCGCGCCAATGTGATTTTCGAATTAAGTCCTGAGGTATTGCATTTTGTTGGTTGGATCGGTTTGGCTACGGCTTTATTAGGTGCTGCCATTGGTCTTTTCCAAAATGATATTAAGAAGGTGTTGGCTTATTCGACAGTCTCACAACTAGGGTATATGTTCATGGGCTTAGGTGCATCCGCTTACACGGCATCATTCTTCCATGTTATGACACATGCATTCTTTAAGGCGCTTTTATTCTTGGGTGCAGGTTCTGTGATTCATGCCATGTCAGATGAACAAGATATTCGCAAGATGGGTGGATTGAAATCCAAAATGCCTATTACTTACATCACCTTTTTATTAGGTACCATTGCGATTGCAGGTATTCCTCCATTTGCAGGATTCTTCTCGAAAGATGAAATTTTGGCACATCTATATCACCATGATTTTGCCATGTGGTGTTTAGCGATTGTAGGCTCAGCCCTAACGTCCTTTTACATGTTCCGTGTATTTATTTTAACCTTCTTTGGTGATTTCAGAGGAACAGATGCGCAAGCACATCATCTACATGAATCCCCATTGTCGATGACTTTTCCATTAATGGTTTTAGCCCTTTTATCTGTAATCGGTGGCTTGATTAATTTACCACACTTTGCAGGAGGCAATGAATTCTTGGCACATTGGTTAGCACCTATTTTGCCGGCAACAGGTGAAGCATCTGAAGTTTCTTTCCTAAGCTTAGAAATGGGAGCTCCTTTACTAGCTGCATTCTTACCAGCATTTTTCGCGATCTATTTATTTGGTGTACAAAAATCTGTACCGGCCTCTGACGAATCTATTTCGGGCATCCAAAAAGTGATTTACAATAAATTCTACATCGATGAATTATATGATATGATCATCGTGAAACCAATGACCATTTTGGGTAATTTCTGTTTCCAAGTCGTAGAATTCTTAGTAATTGATTTGATTGTAGAAGGCGTAGGTCGAATTGTCACGTATGCTTCTACGGAGTTCCGCCGCATTCAAACAGGGAATGTTGGTTACTATATTTTCATCATGGTCATTTCCATTGCTGTTATTCTCGCTGTGAGTTTACGCACGTGGATTTTGTAATTTAAAATAGAACAAAAAGGTATGTTATTACTATTTATACTTTTATTTCCATTGGTAATGGGTGCTGGCTTAATGCTAGCAAAACCAAGCAAACCATTTGCAATCGCGCTAGCAGGCTCCATCCTTGAGGCCATCGCAATTGCTTATGCGTTATGTCCTGCTGAATCTGCCGGCTTGCAATTTAGTCAAGCATGGATTCCAGAGGCGGGCATCAGCTTTACCCTTTGGATCGATGGCATCAACGGAATTCTGATCGGCTTAACAGGCTTGTTGATTCCATTCATTATTGCGTCAACAAACAATTCAGATAAGTCAGAAAACGCATCTTATTTAGGACTGATCCTTGCGATGCAAACCGCTTTATTGGGTGCATTTTTAGCTAAAGATGCTTTCTTGTTTTATTTCTTTTTTGAGGCATCTTTACTACCGATTTACTTCCTTGCTGCGCAATATGGAGGAGAAAACAGAACAGCGATTACATTCAAATTTTTCGTTTATACCTTGTTCGGGTCTCTATTTTTACTAATTGCCTTAATCTATGTGTATTTACGTACACCCGGAGAAACGCATTCCGCAGACATTGAAACGCTTTACTTGACTGCACGTAACCTAAGTGCAGAACACCAAGGCTTCTTATTTTTAGCATTCTTCATTGCATTCGCAATCAAAATGCCGGTGTTTCCATTTCATACTTGGCAACCCGACACCTACACAACATCACCTGTACAAGGAAGTATGTTATTAGGTGGGATCATGTTGAAAATGGGTACGTATGGTATGATTCGTTTAGTCATCCCGATGTTTCCTTTAGGAATTGCACAATGGGGATTGACTGTATCGATTTTATCAATCATTGGAATCATTTACGGTTCGGTGATTGCGATCCAACAAAAAGATGCAAAACGCCTTCTTGCTTATTCATCCTTTGCACACGTTGGCCTAATGGCTGCAGGTATCATGACTCAAAGTGTTGACGGTATTCAAGGAGCCCTTTACCAAATGCTATCACACGGTATCAATTTGGTAGGCCTTTTCTTTGTGATTGAGGTTATTGAACGTCGGACTAAAACGCGTGAATTAGCTCAATTAGGTGGCATTACCCAATCATCTTATGTATTAACGGTTGCGTTTATCGTATTAAGTTTAGGTTCGGTAGCCTTACCTCTAACAAATGGGTTCATTGGTGAGTTTTTATTACTAAAAAGCGTATTCGACCAAGAGATGTATTTAGGTATCATTTCTGGAATCACCATTATTTTGGGTGCCGTTTATACCTTACGTTTGATTCAAAAATCAATCTTTGGCAATGTATCCAAAGTAACAAAGGATTTCGAAGATTTAGTGTTAGGAGAAAAATTAGTATTAATACCCTTAATCCTCTTGGTAATTTTGGGCGGTTTATTCCCTCAATTTGTATTATCCTTTAGTGCAGCAAGTGTAGAAAAACTTGTCTCATTATTAAACTAAGCGGAAATTTAACAACAGCAAAGCAGAATTATGACAGCTATCATTGCTTTATCATTATTTGGAATCAGTAACCTATTTTTAGGGTTTTGGTTATCGCGTAAAATGATCCAACAAATCACCATGCTTTTCCTTGCAATCGGAATTGGCATCACGTTGACAGATTGGAATCATGAGTTTTTATGGTTTGGAAATATGTTCCGCACCAACAATACGTCGATCAACTTCAGTATCATCATTCAGCTAGCTGCATTTTTTGTGGTAGCATTTTCGAATGCCTTCGGCCAGGATGATGAGCATACGCATCCAGCAGAATACTATGCCATCATGCTCTTCTCTACCGTAGGAGCGATTATCATGGTGTCATTTGACCACCTAATGATGTTATTCGTAGGTCTTGAGATTCTTTCCGTTGCCATGTATGTATTGACAGGTTCCGACAAGCGTAACTTACGTTCCAATGAAGCGGCAATTAAGTATTTCTTGATGGGGTCATTTGCTACCGGAATTTTATTGTTTGGGATGACATTGGTTTATGGTGCAACGCGCACATTCTATATTTCAAACCTAACTAATGTTATTGCTAGCACGGCACCTGAATCCATGCCATCATTCCTCTATGCAGGTGTTTTATTAATGCTGGTCGGTATGCTTTTCAAAGTATCTGCTGCACCCTTCCATTTCTGGACACCCGATGTATATGATGGCGCGCCTACAATCTTCACGATGTTCATGTCGACTGTCGTGAAAACGGCTGGTTTTGCTGCTATTTATCACATTTTTGCCGGGGTATTTGTTGGATTATATTCGACGTGGGTGATGCCGCTTTATTTCATCTCCATGTTAACCTTGGTGATTGGAAATGTGACCGCAGTGTACCAACAAAGCATCAAACGTATGTTGGCATATTCAAGCATTTCACATGCCGGATATATGTTGTTGACTGTTTCGGCAAGACAAGCTAGCTCCACATCAAGCATTTTGTTTTATTCGTTGGCATATACATTGGCAACCTTAACAGCTTTTGCTGTATTTAAATTGGTTTCTGAATATCAAACAGGTAGAACAGAAAAGCCTGCAAATTTCCAATCCTTTGAAGGCTTAGCGAAGCACAATCCATTTTTAGCATTCTGCTTTACAGTATCCTTATTATCATTAGCAGGGATTCCATTAACTGCGGGGTTTTGGGGGAAATTTTTCGTTTTCACAGATACATTTAATCGCAACATCGTTTACCCAATCATCTTGGCCATATTGATGTCGGCGGTAGGTATATATTACTATTTCAAAGGAATCATAGCTGTATACTTCAAACAAGGAGATATTCAAAAAATAGAAATAAGCACACTCTACCAAGTGGCTTTAGGTTTAACAACCTTGGGAACATTGGTATTAGGCTTGTTTCCGAACCTCGTTAAAAGCCTATTTTAATTGAAGCAAAAATCAGAACTCTTTAATCGCAAAGATTTAATCGCCTATTTCCTGATTGCGGGAACAGGTGCACTGATTCAATTGTTAGCAGGTGCCTTGCTGAAAGATTGGTTTCATTTAGCGTACGAATCAACGATACTTCCCGCTTATTTCATTTCGTTAATCGCAGGATTTATCCTGACCAAATTATTTGCATTCAATGCGCGTCAGTCACAACAGACGCGTCGGGAAATGATCAAATTCATGATGGTGGCTACATTTTCCGGATTTGTCACTTGGGGATTTAGCATACTTCCCTATCACTTCATTCAAGCGGAATACAACGATTTATTCATACAAATCCCTTATTCATTTAAAAAAGTGAACGTTACACAGATCAGTACCACACTGAATGGCATGGGATTCAGTTTTGTCTCAAACTATGTTTTACACAAAACTTTTACCTTCAAGAGTAGTGGTTTTTATGACCGTTTCAAGGATTTAATTAAATAGAATTCGCTAGTCATCACCCACAGGTATTAGATTAATCTTAATTTTCTTAAGAATTCACATGGCCAATAAGCGCCATAGGATGCATTTTCACTAAAATATCCCCCAATTCTTAAAAAATTCTTAAAATTTTTAACGGATTGTTTGCAATTAAAAATATATCACGTAGTTTTGTAGCTCAAACCTTAAAATATTACAAAAATGAAAAAAGTATTCGCTTTAGCTTTCGTTGCTGGTATGGTAACTTTAGCATCTTGTGGTGAGAAAAAAACTGAGGCTGCTGCTGATTCAGTTGCTGCTGATACAGCTGCTGCTGCACCAGTTGATACTGCTGCTGCTGATACAGCTGCTGCTGACACTGCTGCTGCTAAATAATTTTAGCCAGTCTCACAAAAAAGTCCTTCGCATGCGAAGGACTTTTTTTATGCCCCAAAATGAACAAAAGCAGAAAAATAACATCATTCCTGGACCACTTTCCTCCAAAAGTGGCCGAATACTGCTTTAATCTATGGGACGAACATCAATTTGATTTTATCGTATCAAAAAAACGAGATTCCAAATTGGGGGATTTTCGGTATGCTCCCGACAAAGGATATCAAATTACAGTCAATAACAATTTAAATCCCTATGCATTTCTGGTTACGTATTTGCATGAGGTGGCTCATCTTGTAACCTACCTTAAATTCAAGAATAAGGTAAATCCACATGGGCAGGAATGGAAAGATGCATTTCTCGAATTATTTGATCCGCTATTAGACCCGGAATTGTTACCTGAGGAATTAGTCAATGTACTAAGAGCCTATTTAAAAAATCCTGTTGCTACATCCAATGGATTCACGCCTTTAGTGGAAACATTGAAAAAGTTTGATGTACCCACGGAGGAAGATGCAGCCATCTTGCTATTCAACCTCCCTGAAGGAACAAGATTCAAATTAAAAAACCTCCTCCTGCAGAAAGGGAAACTACGCAGAACCCGCTACATTTGCCAAGAAGTAAACACTGGCAAATTATACCTCGTCGCTAAAAATGCACAAGTACAAACAAGCGAAGCATCAACTTAATTCAATCCTGCTTTTGTTGGTGTTTTTCGTATTTGCCGTACAGGTCTATGCGCAAACGAGTTCCCCGCTCACGCAAGGCAAATGGATTAAATTAGCTGTAACTCAGTCGGGGTTCTACCAAATCAATCAGGCTTGGCTAGCTAAGCATAACATTACAAACAGCGGGCCCAATAAAATCAGCATCTATTCAGCCCATTCAGGCATGTTAAACCCTGCTGATTCCTACCAAAATGGAATGCTGAAGCCCATCCCTGCCTATTATCAGTCCGGCACGAACAATACGTGGAGCGTACTTTTTTGGGGAGATTCCCCCCATACGCTTCGACAAAAGACAACTTGGGAACAAGAAACCAACCTTTATAGCGATTCGACATTTTATTTCGTCCAAATCGATGCCCCCCAAACAAATCCAATCAAAGAGATTGAAAACACGCGCTCAAGCGCGTCTTATTTACCCTATGCATGGGGATTAAAACATTATGAACCGGAAACCTATAATCTCATTCAATCAGGACAAACTTGGCTAGGAGATGCATTCTACGGCAATTCTACTAAAATCATCCAATACACGCTGGCCGACTACTTGGTGGGGCAAGAGGCCTATTTGAAAATCAAATTATACTCCGGAAGCGTTTCGCCGAGCAGCTTTTCAATCCCGATTCTTTCCAAGTCAATCGCAATGTCACCCATACCGGGAGGCCGTTACGACCAAAAGGCTACAAGTGAAGAGTTCAACACCTGGATTAAACCGGTATTAAACAACAATTCGTGGAATTGGCCCATCAATTTTCAAAGTACAGGAGGCTCGGGATATCTGGATTACATCAGCCTCATGTATCCCAAAAGCTTCGATGGAAATGCTGAAAATCCGCTCTATTTGCTACCGAATACGTCGGACTCTCTACTCCATATCAATGTTGCGAATGTACGATCAAGCCAACAAATCTGGATCAATAATGGCGGTTCAACTTGGCAAAAACTGGCAAAAAATACAGGGTTTAGTTATTTGTTTCGCCCCAATAGTCGCTTGGCCATCGCCAATTTAGAGAAAGCCAACGAACCCAACTTTTGTGGATTCATATACAATCAAAATTCATTTGAGCTCCCGACAGATACGGAATTAATCATCATATCAAGTCCTATCCTTGAAACAGCGGCGCGTACGTTAGCAAGCTACAAAACCGCTCAACGAAAAATCGTTTCGAAAAATATCACGACCCAGGCTATTTACCATGATTTCAGCGGTGGAAAACAAGATGTTACCGCATTACGTAATTTCATCCGGTATCAGTTTCAAAAACCGGGTTCCCAATTAAAATATGTGATTTTGTTGGGTGATGCATCCATCGACTACAAAGGTCAAAATGTCGTTTCTACGGCTTTGGAAAAATCTTGCTTCGTGCCAACATATCAAAGTGAAGAATCTATGCATCCCCTGTTGAGTTATGCAAGTGACGACTATTACGGAATTCTATCAGCAACAGCGGGCGCCTGGAAAGAAAATGCGCCTCTACAATTGGCAATTGGTCGAATTCCAGCCAAGAGTCCGCAAGAAGCCCTCATGTTTATCAATAAATTAGCAGACTTCGAATCAAAACAACTCGAAAGTACGCCAAGATTTGCTTGGGTAGCTGATGATGGTGATTCCAACATTCACATGCAGGATGCGGAAGATTTTTCAAACACGCTACAAAAAGCACTTTTACCCGTGCGGCAAGAGAAGGTTTATTTGGATCAATATCCGATGCAATCATTCAACGGGACCTATTCAAGTCCTGCTGGAACGCAAGCGGTGATAAAACTATTTGAGGAAAATGCGGATTTTATTCATTTCATGGGACATGGATCGGAAAGCGGCTGGACCGACGAGAAAATCCTGACAACAAACGACCTTATAAAACTTAAAAACAGTAATCATTTACCCATTTTACTTACTGCAACATGCCAATTTGGACGATTTGATGACCCCAACATCCTTTC
>JAGOAA010000022.1 GCA_017984215.1 Cytophagaceae bacterium | reverse complement strand
GTTAAACCAGACGGTGAAGTTGAAATCAAAGAAGTTGTAGAATAAAGGATTTATGGCGTCCATCTATGCGAGTCGGTCCTTATGGGAATACAAATTTCGAAAACTAAGCTATTGGTTTTCGGCGTGTATTTCCTATGCCCAACTTTACCTTAGTATACGCCTTGATCGTATTTCTAAACCGGTTATTGGCATATTACTCGCCGAACACTTGGGTGATATTGTTGCAGCGGAACCCATTATCGACGCCTTACGGACAAAACATCCAAACGCACGGATCGTGTGGATTGTAAAAGATTTGTACAAAGGCCTATTGGAAAATCATCCACACATAGACCAGGTATTGATAGAAAATTCGATTTTGGCTAGCACGTGGTTAAGCAAGCTTTCCCCTTTCTCGCATTTCTACAATTTACATATGAATGAATTGCGATTTGATCCTTATTTTAATCGTGTGTTGTTCAATGCAAAGGCAGAAAAAATAGGGTTAAACAAGTATAATTATTACCAACGGGGTAACCTCTTGAAGGGAATTTTCGATCTGTGCGATATCCCCTATTTAGATTCAAAGCAACCAAAACTATATTTAGATAATCCTAAGAAGTTTGACTTACCCTCGAAATATTGGGTGATTCATCGGAAATCGAATGGCGCCGACCGCGAATGGCAAGATCAACATTGGATCTCGTTTATTAATCAAGCGCTAGAAACCTATAGCATTTCGATTGTGGAAGTAGGTGCTTCAGAAGGCTTAACCCTCACAAATCCGAAATTCATTTCGATGGTTGGAAAGACAAGTGTTGTCGACATGGCTCACATCATTTCAGGTGCTCAGTTTTTTATCGGCATCGATTCTGGTCCCGCGCATATTGCAAATACTTTTGAAATACCGGGCCTATTGTTGCTCGGCGAATATAAAAACTTTAAAAACCACATGCCTTACTCAGGATCCTACGAACAAGGTCGCGCGATGATTTACCATAATCCAGATGGTTCGTCGGCTGAAATTCCATTGGAAACCGTTTGGCACCAACTAAGTAAATTAATACCAATTTCAGAAACGCAATTGGCCTAAACCTATTCAACCTATGGCATCCTTATCAGACATCAGCATTAAACGACCCGTACTTTCCATTGTCATGTCCGTGACAATTATCGTATTTGGTTTAATTGGCTACTCCTACCTAGGAATTCGCGAATACCCGTCGGTTGACCCACCCGTCGTTACCGTCCAAACAAGTTATACGGGCGCTAACGCTGACATCATCGAATCGCAGATTACCGAGCCACTCGAGGAATCCATCAACGGGATCGCGGGAATTAAAACGCTTTCAAGCTCGAGTCGGGATGGTCGTTCGAACATCACTGTTGAATTTGATTTAGCAGTCAACATTGAAGATGCGGCGAATGACGTACGTGACCGCGTTTCACGCTCCATGGCCTTATTACCAAAAGATGTAGACCCTCCAGTCGTTTCGAAGGCCGATGCAGATTCAAACCCAATCTACAACTTGAACATCTATTCCAACACTCGTGATTTGCTGAGCTTAAATGAAATCGCAACACGAAATGTGAAGGAAAAACTTCAAACCATTCCAGGTGTCAGTTCCGTGCAAATGTGGGGCGAGAAGAAATATGCAATGCGATTGCACATCGACCCGGAGCGTTTGGCATCCTTCCGATTAACAGCACCTGACATCGTCAATGCGTTAACGAAACAAAACATTGAATTACCATCCGGTAGTATCGAAGGAAATAATACCGAATTGACTGTTCGTACGCAAGGGCGTATGACTTCTGTTGAGGACTTTAATAACTTAATTATCCGCGAAGAGGGTGACCGCTCGGTTAAATTTTCCGACGTAGGTAATGCAGAACTCGCACCTGAAAACGAAAAAACGTTCTTTAAGCGCGACATGGTTCCGATGATTTCCATCGCGGTGATTCCGCAACCGGGTTCTAACCAAATAGAAATTGTCGATCAAATTCATAAAAAATTAACTCAAATTCAGTCGACCATTCCTAGTGATGTTATTCTGAAAGAAGGATTTGATAACACAAAATACGTTCGGAAATCCATTGAGGAAGTTGAAGAGACAATCTTAACTGCCATATTATTGGTAACGATTGTCATCTTCTTGTTCTTACGCGATTGGCGTTCTACAATCATTCCATTAACCGCTATTCCTGTTTCCTTGATTGGCGTGTTCTTCTTTATGTATTTGGCAGGGTTCTCCATCAATGTATTAACCTTGTTGGGAATTGTCCTCTCCATCGGTCTTGTTGTAGATGATGCGATTGTAGTACTAGAAAATATCTATACCAAAATCGAAGAGGGTCTTTCCCCGTGGGAAGCGGCTTTGGCAGGATCAAAAGAAATCTACTTTGCTGTTATTTCAACGACTGTTACACTTGCGGCAGTATTTTTACCTGTTATTTTCTTGCAAGGGATCACCGGGCAATTATTCCGTGAATTCGGAATTGTGGTGGCAGGTTCAGTTATCATCTCAGCCTTTGTTTCGCTGACACTAACTCCTATGTTAAGTTCAAAGCTTCTCAAAGGGGGACACTCGAAGCCTTGGTTTTACAATGTAACAGAACCCTTTTTCGTTTGGTTAACTAGTGCCTATGAAAATTCGTTGCAATCCTTCTTGAAAATTCGTTGGGTTGCATGGGTCATTATGATTAGCCTTGTGGGAGTGATTTATGGTTTATTCAAAACGGGTGCAATCCCGTCGGAATTAGCGCCACTGGAAGACAGAGGCCAATTGCGAATTAGTGCTACTGCACCGGAAGGCGCAACCTTTGATTACATGTTAAATTTTACAGATGAGTTCACCAAATTCATCATGAAAGATATTCCCGCGGAGGAACGTAGTGCGATTTACACGATTACATCCCCAGGCTTTGGGAATGCAGGTTCGAACTCGGGAATGATTCGTGTATTGTTAAGTGATTCGAATGCGCGTAGAAGCCAACAAGCCATTGTGGACGCGCTTCAACCGAAGGTCAAAAAATTCTCCGGGGCGAAATCAATTGTGATTCAGGAGCCCACTTTACAAACGGGTCAGCGCGGTGGCGGTGGTTTGCCTGTTGCTTTTGTTATCCAGGCCCCCAACTTCGAAAAATTAAAGAAAATGATGCCGCAGTTTATGGCAAAAGTACGTGATTCGCCAAAATTCGAGGTTTCTGATATCAACTTGAAATTCACGAAGCCAGAATTACGTTTGGAGATTGATCGTGCAAAAGCACAGAACTTAGGCGTATCCATTCAGGATGTTGCGCAAACCTTGCAGTTGGGCCTTTCAGGTAGACGTTTCGGGTACTTCATCATGGATGGTAAGCAATACCAGGTCATTGGTCAAATCAATCGCTCTCTTCGGAATGATGTGAATGACTTAAAGTCGCTGTATGTAAAAAACAACCGTGGCGATTTGATCCAATTGGACAACATGGTTAAGATTACCGAGCAAAGTACACCGCCGCAATTATTCCGCTTCAACCGTTATTCTGCAGCAACCGTAACGGCTCAGATGGCAAAGGGAGTTACCTTGGGAGAAGCCTTGGATGAAATGGATAAATTAGCGAAAGAGACCTTTGATGAAACATTCTCTACCGCTTATGATGGCCAAAGTAAACAATTTAAAGAATCGAGTTCTTCTTTATTATTCGCATTTGCCTTAGCGATTTTATTGATTTACTTAATACTTTCTGCGCAATTTGAGAGCTTTATTGATCCCTTTATTATCTTATTTACGGTGCCTTTGGCAGTGGCAGGGGCCTTATTATCTTTATGGGATTTTAGTCAAACCTTAAATATTTTCTCGCAAATCGGGATCATTGTATTGATTGGACTCGTAACCAAAAATGGTATCCTAATTGTCGAATTTGCCAACCAAAAGAAAGAAACAGGGCTATCAAAACTAGAAGCCGTAAAATCAGCCGCAACAGCTCGTTTTAGACCTATTATCATGACATCCTTGTGTACGATTTTGGGTATTTTGCCGATTGCCTTAGCACTAGGATCGGGCTCAACAAGCCGTGTTTCCATGGGTATTGCTGTTGTGGGAGGTATGTTATTCTCCACAACATTAACGCTCTATGTCATCCCTGCGATATATAGCTACATGTCGCGTAATCTAAAAGCTACACATGTTGACTGATGAAATTTGGATGCAACGAGCCCTCGACCTGGCACAACTGGGTGGAGGGTTTGTTGTTCCTAATCCTTGGGTAGGTTGTGTCGTTGTTCGGGATGGGATTATGTTAGGGGAAGGATATCATGCCCATTATGGTGGACCCCATGCGGAAGTTCGGGCATTTGAGGGCATTCAAGATGCGAGCGGGTCAACGGCTTATGTAAGCCTAGAACCCTGCAGCCATACGGGCAAAACACCTCCCTGTGCAAACCTTCTCATTAAGCACCAAGTTCAACGAGTTGTCATCTGTAATTTAGACCCTAATCCACTGGTAGCGGGTCAAGGAGTTGCCAAATTACAAGCGGCAGGAATAGACGTGCAAATAGGTGTTTTGTCGGAAAAAGGAGAACTGATTAATCGGCGCTTTTTCTATTATCACCGAAATCAAAGACCCTACATTACAGTCAAATACGCATCATCCGCTGACCAGTTTATCGCACATGCGAATGGACATGCACAGGTGTTTTCAAATGCGATAAGTCACCAACTCGTACATCGCTTACGCGCAGAACATCAGGCCATTTTGGTGGGCGTGAATACCGCAAATGCGGACAATCCAAGCCTAACAACGCGTTCATGGCCAGGGAACTCGCCTCTACGATTCGTCCTAGATCCTCAAGCGCGCATGGATGACAACTTAGTCTTGTTACAAGATGAATTCCCAACATACATTTTCACCTATTCGGTGACCAAATCAGTAGGAAATAAACAGTGGATTGCGTTAGGATCAGTAGACTATTTAAAAACGTTCATGACCTATTGCCAAGAAAATTCCATCCAATCCATTTTGATCGAAGGCGGGGCAAGAACCATTGAAACTTTTATGCAGGAAATAGAAGTTCAAGAAATCATTCACATTGAATCCAACGAAGCATTAGATTCCGGAATTGCAGCCCCACATATCGATGAAAGCGATGCGAAGAAATATAGCGTAGGCTCTAATAACAGCTGGACAATTCAATTAGGCAAAGAAAATTTGGCCTAACAAATAGCAGTTCAACGAGAGGATAATGGCTGAAACGATCCAAGCCAACCAAGTCATCCAAGTTGGATTAACAAATTTCCCCATCCGTTTTGCATCACTTGTAAACCAAACCAACGGAATTACAGCAAAGCTCAATTGCATCGAAAGGATTACCTGAGAAAGGATCAACAACTCATTGATATGCGATTCCCCCCAGAGCCATGTAACAAAAAAAGCAGGCACGATGGCAATAAGCCGCGTAATGAGTCGGCGAAGGTAAGGTTTCAATTTCAAATCGATAAAGCCTTCCATGACGATTTGGCCAGCGAGCGTACCTGTAACCGTGGCATTTTGGCCCGAGGCTAATAGGGCGACAGCAAATAAAATACTGGCCCATTTTGTTCCCATAACAGGATCAAGCAATAAAAAAGCATCTTGTATATCAGCCACATCTTTCCGGCCATTCCAATGAAAAGCCGCAGCGGCCAAAATCAAGATACTCGCATTGATAAAGAAGGCAAAGCTCAAGGAAATCGTGGAGTCCCACGTCGCAAATTTAATCGCTTTTGTACGGTCTATGTCATTTTGCTCAAAGGCACGTGTTTGTACAATACTTGAATGCAAATACAAATTATGTGGCATCACCGTAGCACCTAAAATCCCGATTGCCACGTACAATTGATGCTCATCCATGATGATACTCGTACTCGGAACCAAGCCCTGTAATACCTGCGAAACGACAGGTTCGGCCACCCACATTTCATAGCCAAAGCAAAGGGTAATGACGGCAAGCAAGGCCATAACGATGGACTCAAGCACACGAAATCCCCGATTCTGAAAGTAAAGAATTAGGAAAACATCCAATATCGTAATGAGAATACCCGCCAAAATAGGGATATTAAAGAGCAAATGGAGCGCAAGTGCCGAGCCAATGACCTCGGCTAAATCGCAGGCAGCAATGGCCAACTCACAGATTATCCAAAGAAAATAGGCAACGGGTTTCGAAAAAGAATCTCCGCAGGCTTGCGCCAAATCGCGGCCCGTTGCAACGCCCAACTTCAAGGCTAAATGTTGCAAAAGAATGGCAAAAAGGCTCGAAATGAGAATGACAGATAATAATGTATACCCAAATTGCGCACCCCCAGCGAGATCAGTCGCCCAATTCCCTGGATCCATATAACCCACTGCCACCATAAAACCAGGGCCAATAAATGCCCGCAAGTTCCTCCAAAACCCAGCACCTTTGGGTACGGGAATAGAAGCAAACACCTCGCTAAGTGAATTTTCCTGATGAGATTTACGCCAATGATTGGACATCGAATTGAGATTAACACCCAAATATACAAGAATTATGATGATTCAAAAATATTTTTTAGTTGAGCCTAAAAAATAAATTAACACAAATAAATTCTTACTTTTGAATTCTAAATGTCACAAGATGTCAACATCATTTGCAGAGGAAAATTATTTAAAAATCATTTACCGTCTTTCGGAAGGACATGATGATGATATCTCGACCAATGCTGTTGCCGAACTAACCCAAACCAAGGCTGCTTCGGTAACCGATATGTTGCGCAAGCTTGCTGAAAAAGGATGGGTACATTATCAGAAATACCAAGGTGTTCGCTTGAGTCCTGAGGGAGAAAAAATTGCCCTAGGAATTGTCCGTAAACATCGACTTTGGGAGGTTTTTCTTGTTGAAAAAATGGGTTTTAACTGGGACGAAGTACACGAAATTGCAGAACAACTCGAACACATCGAATCTGATTCCCTTATCGAAAAATTAGACGCCTTTTTGGAATACCCCAAAACCGATCCCCATGGAGATCCGATTCCAACCAAAAATGGGGTGATGCCTGAATTAGGCTATTTACATCTTTCGGATATTAAAGCAGGGAAGCGTTGCGTGCTAATGGGTGTGGCGAAGGATTCGGCGGTATTTCTGCAACTATTGACCAAAATGCAATTGAGTCTTGGCTCCGCATTGTATGTACAGGAAGTTAACGCGTTTGATCGTTCGATCTCCGTATCGATTGATAATGCCCCAGCGGCATTCATTAGCCATGAAGTGGCTAAGAATATCTTAGTCAAATTAGCTTAATAAATCCAAGACTTCGTCTTCACTTAAATTACGCAGGATGCTTTCATCTGACGTAACTAATTCATTAGCTAGGTCTAATTTACGCTGTTGCAAGGATAGAATTTTCTCTTCAACGGTCTCTTTGGAAATGAACTTATAGGTAAACACGGTTTTCTTTTGACCAATCCGGTGTGCCCGGTCAATGGCCTGCGCCTCCGCTGCTGGATTCCACCACGGATCCAATAAAAAGACGTAATCCGCTGCCGTTAAATTCAAGCCGACACCACCCGCTTTTAAGGAAATTAAGAATACCGACTGCCCGTCATCCTTTTGGAAACTTTCCACCTGCCCTTTACGATCAGATGTACTTCCATCCAGATAAGCATAATCAATTCCGCGTTCATCCAAGGCCTTACGAATCAAGCCCAAATGTTGAACAAACTGGCTAAATATTAAGACCTTGTGATGTTGTTCAAGTACCGTTTCCAATTTCTCTAAAACAGCCTCCATTTTACCGGAATCACCTTCGTATCCATCCTCACAAAGGGCAGGATGGTTTGCCAACTGCCGTAATTTAGTCAAACCTTGCAAGACAGAGAATCTCGATTTCTGTAAACCTTCATCCTTGATTTGTTTCAATAAGACATCGCGGTAGAAGGACTTCGTTTTATCGTATAAACGTTCCTGTTCATCGGACATCGAGCAATAAGTGATGGACTCCATTTTTTCAGGTAAATCCGCCGCCACTTGTCTTTTTTCACGACGCAATAAATAGGGCTTAATTAAGAAATAAAGACGCTTTTTCTGATCTCCATCCGCTTTCTTCTCGATAGGAATTTGGAAGTGATCTTTGAAATAACGCTGCGTTCCAAGTAAACCCGTATTCACAAAATTCATTTGTGACCACAAGTCCATGGTAGAGTTTTCCAGCGGCGTACCCGTCATAACCAAACGGAACTTCGCATTCAATTTTTGAACAGCCTTCGTGATATTGGCTAATGGATTCTTAATTGCCTGCGACTCATCTAAAATCACATAACTAAAGGCTTGTTTCTCGAACCAATCGATATCTGAACGAACCATTCCAAAGGAACAAAGGATCAAATCAACTTTACCGATTTGCGCTTGTAATTTCTCACGCTGCGGCCCACTATATAACAATACACGCAATTGAGGCGTGAATTTTTTCGCCTCCATCTCCCAGTTATACAACAAGGAGGTCGGCATGACCAATAAAGATGGCAAGGTCTCGCCCTGCTCTTTTAAGCTCTGTAATAGGCAAAGTGTCTGAACAGTTTTACCCAAACCCATATCATCCGCTAAACAAGCTCCTAGGCCCGCTGCTTGACGCGTTCGCATCCAGCGATAACCTTCCAACTGGTAAGGACGCAAAGTCCCTTTGAAATTTTTCGGAACGGGGAATTCTTTGGTTTCTAATTTTAAATCATTCAGCGTTTTGGTACGCAGATTGGTTTTAACTAATTCTTGATTTTCCCACTCTTGAATCAATTGAAAGTGTTGGCGTCTTAAGAAGACTCCATCTTCGCCTGGGCGTGTTTCTGAGAAATAGAAAAGATCTTGGTAATCGTGGAACCAGTTATCTGGGATAATGGCAATGGAACCATCAGGAAGATGGAATTCTTTCTTTTTCTGTAAAATCAATTGGCGAATTTTCAAGAATGGAATTTGGAATGTACCAAACGAAATCACCGCCTGCACATCGAACCAATCCAATTTTTCACCAATACGAATCTTAATTTCAGGCTTTCCTAAGAAATACCGCGGTGCAGATCCATCCCCTTTAAACTGCACAGAGAATGCTCCCTGATCTAAATCTTGTTTATGTGCTGTGAGCCATTGAACCGCATCAGAACGCGAAATCGTGGCACGGCCATCAGCTTCCATGGGTAAACCCATGGTTTTCAACGATTGAAAAGCACGCTTCTCCTTCGTCAGTGAACGCATGATTTTTTGGAAGGCATAACTGTCCCCCTTCTTTTCGAAAAGGACGTTGGCTTCCGCCGACAAACCATCCCAAGGGAAGCGGTTATTGCCGTATTGAAAGGACAGTACAAATTGCCATTTATCAGCAGCCTCCAAGGCTTTCTTGGATGAAACCTTTTCGTCTTCATCTAGCTTTGGGGTAATCGGGCCGTACGACAACAAATACTGGCAATTTTTCTCCGTATTCGTGATTTCAAATCCTTTGGCATGCACAGGATAACGTGCTACCATAGCTTTAACGAACTTACGGAAGTAATCTTCCTCCATGTTTCGTGGAATGACCACGAATTTTTTATTCAAAAAGGCACGCAATTTCTTCCCCTCTAACTGAGGTTTGAAATGGTAAAGCTTCTGATTCAGCAACATCCACGCAGGTTCATCACATAGAATGAGTGCGTCTTTGTATTGGAATTCAAGCTTATTGCCTTTGTATTTAAGGGTTGGAAAGTAATGCGTATTCTCCTCGTTCCGCATAAAATGGAAAAGAACCTCGACCGCTTCGGCTTGAATCTCGACGGATTGACGCATCGGATTGCCATCATTTCCCATGATGAAAAGCGTCTTATCAGGACAAATCAATTCAAAAATCTGGGCACGGCGTTTTTCTACTACGGCATGAACGGCTTCCTGAATCTCCTTCTCCCCTTTTTCTACATCAAAGGTTTTCAAAAAGAACTCCTCCATTGTTTTACGCTTAGAGGTGTTGAACTTTTCGAAAATCGCGGCAGGCTTCATGCCCTCAACCAATTTCACGGCTGCCTCATCTCGCTCATCCAAGCCATGTGCAAACTCATGAAAATTACGTGTCGTTAATGTTTGATACTCCCAAGTCAATTGCCCTTTGTCATTCAATTGAACAACAAAAACCTCGAACAAATAACCGAGGCATTCGTGAGACAATAAGGAATAAACAACCTGAAAAGGTTTGTTTGGAGAGATCTTCATGTAGCTAATAACAACTCGATTTCGCGAGTTCTATGAGTAAAACCTTCAAAAATAAGGTTTTTTCACGAATTAACACCTAAAATGAAGAAAATAAACGTTTAGTTCTTACGAAGGCGGAGACAAGCCCAATTACGCAGATTTGTTTCGGCCTCTAATTGTAGCCCTAAAAGTTTGGCCGCATCCGTTAAATGCGGAATATCCTCCGCGTAAAATCCACTCAATAACAAGTAGCCCCCTGACGCTAAGCGTAAGGCATACTCGGCTATTTCGTCTAATAAGATATTCCGATTAATATTGGCGATTACGACGTCATAGATGGTTAATGGTTCATTTCGTATGGTTCCTTCTTGAAAGGTTGCGGACTCGCAAGCATTCAGCGCGGCATTCTCAATTGAGTTCTCCACAGACCAAGGATCGATGTCAAAGCCATGTACACGAGATGCGCCTAATTTCAGCGCAATGAAGGCTAAAATGCCTGTTCCCGTCCCAACATCCAAGACAGATTTCCCTTCCAACGAAATCTCAAACATCGCTTGCACCATCAATGTTGTTGTTTCATGGTGCCCCGTACCGAAAGACATTTTGGGATTAATCACAATATCCATGGCCACGGTAGGATCCGGCGCATGAAAACTCGCACGAATATTGACTTGATCTGAAATTCGAATGGGGTCGTAATTGTTTTCCCACACCGCGTTCCAATTTTGCTTTTCTATTTCCGCCTCCACAACATAAATTGACCCTAAAAAACGATAACGCTCCATGATCATATGAGCTGCGGCAGCATCATATACCTCCATGGGACAATAGGCATTGATTCCCGAATCGGTATCTTCAAAAATATCAAAACCGATCTCACCCAGCTCTGCCATTAAAATATCCGTTATCTCGACATCTGCCGAAATCGTTAATTGCTTAGTCGCCATGCGATGGGTTTTATTATTGCGTAACTGCTTTCAAGTCTTTTTTGCCGAAAACAGAGAAATGAATATAGCGCTTGGGCTGCGTACGGAAGTCGATCAATAGCTTATCTAAATCCAACAAAGACTTATTTAATCCATTGTAAAGGGAGTCGTTGGTCAACAATTTCCCCGCGCTTCCTTGCCCTTGCTCTAATTTAGTAACGATTTTTTGAAGCGAATGAATCGCCTTCCCAGCTTCCTGTAAGGTTTGACCAATGCGAACAGCTTGTAAGGAATCTGCGACTGTGTTGAACTTCACCAATAAAGGTTTTAGTTGCTTTTCTGTTTCCGTCAAGCTTTGCGTTAGGGATTTCATATTCGCTGTGATTTGCTTCAAATTCGCCTTGTTATCACTTACGAGCTCCGTCACGGAACCATTGATGTTGGTGACCGCGGAATTCGAATTCTTAATCAATTCATTTAAATGAGTCCCTGTATGCTCGAACTTAACACTGATTTTACGAAATGAAACGAGCAATGAATCTGCATTAGAAAGAACGGGCAATGCACGCTCTTTTAACAAAGCAGATAAGCCTTTTTCCGTCGTGCCTTGTATAACACTTTCTGACGGCAATGATCCTTTGCCCAATAATTCCAAACGCATTACTTTTCCGCCTAATAACGCTCCATCTGACAAAACAATAAGCGTTTTATCAGGAAGAATTAAGTCTTTATTAATCCGAAGAGTCACCTTGATTTTATTGCCGTTTTCGGGTAGCAACTCTACTTTTTTAACCTTCCCTACTTCGATACCATTCAAAAGAACTTGATTTGAAGATGTCAAACCATCAACATTGTCGTAGGTAACGTAGTAGATATTCGAAGATGAAAAAACATCATTTCCTTTCAGGAAGTTAAACCCAAAATACAGGATCAGGAAGGCTAATAATGCCAAAAAACCAACCTTCAATTCGTTGCTTTGAAACATAATGGGTTTATTTTTCGATTTCGTCTTTATACTTTTTGAATGCTGTTGTAATGGCATCAGCGACTTCGGCCTGTCCTTTTTCAGAATTCAAATATTCTTCTTCGGTCGGATTGGTCAAGAATCCCGTTTCAACCAACACACTGGGCATCGCTGTCCGCCAAATAACCAAAAAGCCCGCTTGCTTGACTCCAAAACTCTTCCGCTTGAATGTTTTGGAAAACTCATCTTCCACATGTGATGCAAACTTAACCGAATTGGCCATGAAGGCACTTTGGTAATTAGCCATCATGATATGAGCTAAAGGAGAGCTTGGGTCAAAACCGTTGTAGGAGGTTTGATAATCCTTCTCTTGTAAGATTACGGAGTTTTCTCGTTTGGCTACGTTCAAATTCCCATCTGTTTTGTGGAGACCCATCGTATATGTCTCTGTTCCGTAGGCTGATTTATTGAGCGCAGCATTGCAATGCACGGAAATAAACAAATCCGCTTTGTTCCGATTGGCGATATCAGCACGCTCAAATAATTCGATGAATTCGTCCGTCTCACGTGTGTAAATCACCTTCATATCAGGGTATTCCGCCTTCAAACGTTTGCCTAATTCCAAGATGATTTTCAAGGTAACTTTCCCTTCTCTCGCTCCCGCAGGCCCTAAACAGCCTGGATCCTTGCCCCCATGTCCCGCATCGAGACACACCGTTTTGATGAGATTCTTTTTAACTGTTCGAGTGGGCTCAACCGTCGGCATGGTCGCCGAGATAATTGACAACGCAAGCCCAATAACAAAAATAACTCGGATGGATGAAAACATTATTTTTAGATTATTACACTTAGGTACCACGCAATGATGTAATTTTGCAAATTCATTACAGAGGACAAATATAATTTTTAAATTCCATTTGATAAAGAAATCCACATATTACCTTTTACTATGCTTCGGCCTATTGTGCGTCTTACCGACGTTGCATGCGCAGCGGGTAATCTTGGCGGATTCTACGCAAAAGAACCTCGTTAAATCCGATAGCCTTACCAAGCAGGACATTCAAACAACCGTATTTTATTCAGCAACGGACTCAACCGTGTTGGACGCCACCAAGCAGGTCGTTCACCTTTATGGAAATGCCAAAGTAAAATATGGCGAAATTAGCCTTGAATCCAGCTATATCCGCTTGGATTGGGAGAAAAATGAAGTTTACGCCATTGGTCAATACGATTCCACATCACATAAAATGGAAGGATTACCCGTATTTACACAAGGGGGCGACAAATATGATTCCGACGAAATTCGTTATAATTTCAAGACGAAGCGAGCAGCCATTAAAGGAATTGTCACCCAGCAAGGAGAAGGGTTTGTACAAGGAAAGACGGTCAAAAAAGACGAAGAAGACAATTTATACATCCGAAACGCTATTTATACGACCTGTAATTTAAGTCATCCACATTTTCACATCAAGGCGAGCAAAATCAAAGTGGTGGGCAAGAAAGAAATCATTTCGGGTCCTTTTCATTTCGAGTTAAATGACATCCCCCTACCCATCGGTTTACCTTTCGGTTTTTTCCCCTATTCACAACCCAAAGAAGCTGGAAAATCAGGAATTCTCGTACCTACCTATGGGGAAGAGCCCTCTGGAAGAGGATTTTATTTACGTGAAGGAGGCTATTACTGGGCAGCGAGTGAACATATTGGGATTCGATTTACGGGACAGATTTATTCCAAAGGCGGCTGGGGATTAGGAGCTAATTCGCAATACAACAAGCGCTATCGTTACGCAGGAAGCTTTAACCTGGCATTCAATCGAAACTCGAATGGGGACGAATTTAACCCGACAAAACGAACCGACTTCGCTTTGCAATGGTCACATACGCCACGAAGTTTGGGTAATTCCAGTTTCTCTGCGTCCGTGAACGTCGCTTCCAATTCGTATAATCAATACAACAATTTCAATACCCAACAGTATCTATCCAATACCATTGGGTCCTCCGTTCAATACACGAAGAATGTAGGCCAAATCTTTCGAAGCAGCATCAGCTTGCGTATCAATCAAAATACAACGACACGTATTTTTGACGCAGGAACGGAGTTCAGTGTAGGTTTAAATCAATTTCAGCCGTTTAAGCGTAAATCAAGCGTAGGAGACCGATTCATGGATCAATTCCGAGTAGGGCTTGATTTTTCAGGCGGAATCTCGATGACCAATCAAATTGCAGATCCCTATACGCGCTATGAATTTGATGTATATCCACGTGAGACCAATAGCCAGCGGGGCATCATTCAAAAACCCTTTATCCCAACCAATGCGGATGACCTTCCTCCGGGTGTAGTAGCTGTCAATGCCAGCACGATACCGATGCTTTGGGAAAAGGCTCAAACGAAATTCAATTATAGCCTCCCGATTTCCTTACCAAACATTAAGTTAAATCGATACGTCAACATCACACCGGGTATTTCTTGGTCGGGAAATATGTACACCCGTTCCTACAAATATACCTACATGAAGTCGGACTCCACAGTTCGTATCGATACGGTAGGTGGGTTACCCAAATTCAATTCGCAAATCTCCTTTTCAGCCAGCATGAATACGCGTTTATTTGGAACGGCACGATTTAAGAAAGGGCGCCTGGAAGCATTAAGGCACACCATTGTTCCATCCATTAGTGTAAGTTATACCCCCGATTATTCGGACCCAGCCTATGGATATTTCCAAGATGTACGCATCAATAACCGGAAATTTATTAATGCGGATGGGGTGGAGCAAGTGGGGGATATTCGCCGACTAAGCACCTTCGACCCACGTATTTTGTCATACGGTGGCGCATCTGGCGCGATAAGTTTTGGGATACAAAATACGCTCGAGGCGAAACTAAAAACCAAGTCCGATACAGCGACAAAGCAGAACGAAAAAATCAGTTTGATTGATAATTTTGGAATCAACGGGAGTTATAATTTATTAGCCAAAGAGTACCCATTATCAAACATCGGTTTTAACGCCAATTCGCGTGTTAAAGAATTTGACATTAACATAGGTGGTAGCATTGACCCATATTCGTATGTGCAAGACAATGCATTCTTTGATATGGGCCGCAGGACCAACGAATACATGTTTAGTAAAGGAGAAGGACTTGGGCGATTACAATCTTTTAATTTGTCGGTAGGCCGGCGCTTCGCCCCTAGCACAGCGAAGAAGACGAAGACAAGTGACATGGGCTCAGATGCCCAACTGAAACAAATCAACCGGAACATGGATGATTATGTCGACTGGAATGTGCCTTGGACTTTTTCGTTCTCCTATCAGTTTAGCTATAATCGAATGGGCTTAGCGGATCCACAAAAAATTAGTGGATTAACATTCCAAGGCGACCTAAGTATTAGTGAAAAATGGAAGTTTTCCGTGAGTTCAGGCTACGACTTCAAGTACAGCGGCTTGACCTATACGAATATGTCCGTACATCGTGATCTGCATTGCTGGGAAATGAATTTCAATTGGACGCCTATTGCGAGTCCGTTTTACGGCCGGGCGAGTAATTACTCATTTGACCTGCGCGTAAAATCCAGTTTACTGCAAGATTTAAAAATATCTCGTCGGAGAAGTTTCTACGACAAAGGCGGATTTTAATTCAATTTATCCTTGAAGACCTTCAGGAATTTGTCCATTTTGGGCTTAATGACAATCTGGCAATAGGGCTCAGTCCCATTTAGATTGTAGTAATCTTGATGATAATCTTCCGCGGGATAAAAATCGGAAGCCTCTACAATTTGTGTTACGATGGGATTCGGGAAAACCTGTTTTGCATTAAGGTCTGATTTCCACTCCTGCGCTAAGCGTAATTGCTCGGCCGAGTGCGCGAAAATCGCTGAACGATATTGTGTCCCCACATCCGCACCTTGACGGTTTAAGGTTGTAGGATCATGCGTTTGCCAAAATACCTCTAGGAGAGTTTGAAAAGAGATTACTTGGGGATCGTAGGTGATTTGACATACCTCTGCATGGCCAGTTAAGCCCGAACAGACTTCCCGGTAGGTGGGATTTTTCAATTTTCCTCCCATATAACCGGAAGTAACCGAATGAACGCCTTTTAAACGCTGATAGACAGCCTCTACACACCAAAAGCACCCTGCGCCGAACGTAACTGTATCCATTTTATTTGTATTCAAGTTTGATGATGAAGCGCTTGGTTTTGAAGAACTTCCGCATGATATATGAGCGAGCGTGATGGAAATAAGTCCAATTAGAGCAATATTTTTAAGCAGCTTATTCATTTCATTTTAAATTTAGCGTAGTTTTGCGCTCCGTTTTCAAGGGTATAACGAAAAAAATACATGAAAGGTTTTGAACAATCCATCGAACTAAATTGGACTGCCGCTTGGCAAGATAGCCGATTTCGTTGGCAATTGATACTGGCTATCGCTGTATTTGCGATCTTCCCCTGGAAGGCCGACGATTATTTCCAATGGATTCAACAGCGGGAAGGTATCGTGATGCAGGATATCGTTTTAGCAAACATCCCAGCAAAAAATGTCTCCATTCCAATTTTTGCGATTATCTACTTCAGCGTGGTCTACCTGATCGCACGAATCATTCGTAAGCCTAAACATTTCCTGTGGTTTGCGTGGGCGTTTAATGTAGAAACGATCATGCGGTTTGCCAGTATCTATTGGGTAGCGCTCAACCCACCAGTGGGCTTAGTTGATTTACATGACCCCATTGCGGAATTGTTTATCTATGGAGAGAATCTGGCGATAACAAAAGATTTATTCTTCTCCGGACATACGGCAACCATGGTATTTGTCTGTTATTTCTTGCCCCAGGCAAAGGAGCGAAAAATAGCCATTGCACTAACAAGTGTGCTAGTCATCTTGCTACTGATCCAGCATGTTCATTACAGTTTGGATATTATTACTGCACCCATCGCAACATGGGTGGCCATTCGAATCACAAAAGCCCTACTTCGCTGATTGAGAACGCTTCATCGAAACGGATTTCAAATCTAGTTTTTCAAATACAGAGTTATTCGAAATGTATTCGGGAATCACTTCTTTGATTTTCGACACGAGGTTATTGTTATCGCCTGCGCTTAATAACTGACCGATTGCCTGCATTTGCACTTCCATGAAAGCATAAGAAGGTGAATTTACTTTCGCAATCAAAATCTTAGGATGATGCGTAGGCAGCGTATTTTCATCGGTGTTCAACAACTCCTCATACAACTTTTCACCAGGACGAAGTCCCGTATATTTAATTTCAATATCACGTTCCACGCGTAGTCCACTCAGCGTAATCATTTTTTTAGCTAGGTTGACAATTTTCACAGACTCTCCCATGTCAAAGACAAAAACTTCACCTCCTACACCCATGGTTGCGGCTTCCAAAACGAGTTCGCAGGCTTCTGGAATGGTCATGAAGTAGCGCGTTATTTCAGGATGGGTAACAGTTACAGGGCCACCACGCTCAATCTGCTTTTTAAACAAGGGGATAACGGAGCCGCTTGAACCCAATACATTACCAAAACGTGTGGCAATAAATTTTGTCCGAATCCCTGCTACGTCATTCAACGATTGCGTATACATCTCGGCAAAACGCTTGGTTGCACCCATCACATTGGTTGGATTAACGGCTTTGTCTGTAGAGACCATCACGAACTTCTCGACACCATGTTCTGCTGATAGGTCGGCTAAAATTTGCGTACCCATTATATTGACCTTAACAGCCTCATAGGGATTTTTCTCCATCAAGGGCACATGCTTATAGGCCGCAGCATGAAAGACAAAAGCAGGCTTATGCGCTTTGAATATGACAGATAAACGGTTTTTATCGGTTACATCGGCAACCTTCACGACCAACTCTGTATTAACAGGAATAACACTCGACAGCTCGTATTCCAAATCGAACAAGCCTGATTCCGACTGATCAATTAAAATGATTTTGGCGGGAAAATAAGCCACCAATTGCCGAACGATTTCGCTTCCAATCGAACCCGCAGCACCCGTCACTAAGACAGATTTTGAATTGATTTCTTGGCTGATTTGTTTGTTGTTCATTTGAATTTCTTCGCGTCCCAACAAATCTTCAATTTTGACATTATGAATTTGATTTAATGCAAACTCACCATTAACCCATTTATCTACAGGAGGAAGGATTTTCACCACAACACCCCGATCTAGAAATACATCCGAAATCTTACGTTTTGCTTGAAGGCCAATGTTGTTAATGGCCATAATGACCTGTAGCCCATCATAGTGGTCTACGAATTTTTCCATGGCTTCGGACAAACTAAAAACACGGATTCCTTCGATCGTCTTGTCGATTTTGGCAGCATTATCATCAATAAAACCAAGTACTTGATAATTGACACCCCGGTCATTTTGGATGACGTTTTTCGTTAACATCCCCGAATAACCTGCGCCGTAAATCAGTACACCCACAGCTGGCTTAAATTCATTAATGAACGACTCGTAAAAAGACTTCACAAAAAAGCGAAGGGAAACCATCAGAAATAAACAGATGAAAAAATCAATCGCTAAAATGGAAAGAGGAACATACAACAAGGTATTAATTCCTGAATAGTATCGAAGACTCAATGAAAACAAACCCGCAATGGCGGTTCCGGTGAATACCGCTTTTAAAATCAGCACAGCATCTTCAATACTCGTATGTCGAATAATTCCTGTGTAAGACTTAAACCATAGAAACACAGACAATCGAATAGCAAATAAGAAGACAAAATGAAATTGGAAACTATATAAATCGATTTCGCCATAATGAAAATTCATCCGCAAGAGGGAAGAAAGCGAAAAAGAAAACATGACAATCAGCAAATCAATAGCAAGCACGAGCCATCTTGAAAGAAAGCGATTCGAATACCTACGAATGAAAAGGGATTGTGTCATTAATTGCTCCAACGATTAAAACTGCATACAAATTTACAAATAAAGCAATTCGAACGACGAGATACTTAGCAAATGGCCAATTATTCCAAGCTGAAGTTCTTCAACATCGCCACAATGACTGCTGGCTCATTCCACATCAGCACATCGATCATCGAAAGTCCAGGCTCAAAGCTTGCTAACTTCCCTTGGCTGTAAGGCTGAAGCGAAGGCTTAATGAATAACAATTCAATCCCATTCAAGGCAAAGAAATCCTTTTCGTAGAGACTTTGGCCGTTCAGTGCATTGATGTATTGCGATGAGCCTAAACTTTTCGTTATGTGAATTAAACGCTCAGCTCTTCCGTCGGCTTGGTTATCAGCTAACTCAGAGCTGTAGTGAAAACGTTTTTCCAAGCCTAAATATTGCCATACTAGCTCAATACTTTTTCCAGCAAGTTCTGCCATACTCTCAGGTTGCTCAGCAAAAAGAGCTCGAATCAAAGGCATAACTTGATTGAATTGGGGAGCTTTTTTATAGGCTGACTCCAATTGTACGATAAACTTTCCCGGGAATTCTGGCCCCCAAGCTATCGTTGATTCGCGAATCGTCTTATTTTGACTTTGTTTTTCAAGGGGGATCGTGAACAAGAATTCTTTGCCTTGCATGAGAATTCGATTCCGATTGATCCAGCCTTTTTTGATGAACATAACGTCATCATAAAACACAAAATCATCCACGGCTTGGACCAACTGAAAGTAGCCCAAGTAAGGGAAGAAATAAGGTTGCATGATGGCTACAGACATGAGAATTTAGTTAAATCCAGGTGCGGTCAAATTGACAATTTGGTCTGATTTCATGACCATGACCTTTTCGTTTTTCAGGTCAGTCATGTAACCAATCGCGGTCACATCTGCGATTTTCTCCACTTTATCAAAGTCCGCTTGTGAAACGGTAAAGACTAATTCATAATCCTCTCCTCCATTTAACGCTGCGGTCAAGGGACTTAAATTAAACTCCGTAGCGGCCAAATACGTCTCATCATCAATCGGTATGTTCTTTTCAAAGATCCGCGCACCAGTCCCTGATGCCTCACAGAGATGTAAGATTTCTGCCGCTAAGCCATCCGAACTATCAATCATCGAAGTCGGCACAACGCCTAATTCGCGTAATTCATGAATGATATCAAAGCGAGCGGAGGGTTTTAATTGGCGCAACACCACATAACTCTTATTATCTAACTCGGGCTGCATATCTGGATTTGCCAGAAACACTTGTTTTTCACGCTCCAAAGATTGAAGCCCCATTAATGCACCTCCAAAATCTCCACTAACACAAATCACATCATTAGGCTTTGCATTCGAACGTGTAACGACTTGAGTCGAATCTACTACCCCGTTTGCTGTAACGGAAACAATTAATCCTTGTGGAGATGCCGTTGTATCTCCGCCCACTAGGTCGATTTGATAATCTTCACAAGCACTTTTGATGCCTGCATATAATTCGTCCACAGCCTCAACGGAAAAACGATTGCTTAAACCGATTCCGATCAACACCTGCGTAGGAATGGCATTCATTGCGGCAATATCAGAAACCGCGAGTGTCACGATTTTATACCCTAAATGTTGCAACGGCGTGTAGGATAGATCAAAATGCACTCCTTCGATCAACAATTCGGTTGAGGTTACGGTCAATTGATTTGACGCATCCAAAAGTGCAGCATCGTCACCAATACCTAATTTTGTCCAACCTTGCTGTTGGGCAAAAGGAGTCGCCAATCGCTTGATCAATCCAAATTCACCTAAGGTGCCTATTTCTGTTCTGTTTTCCATATAATAAAAAAAGCCGCCACGGGGGACGGCTTACAAAATGTCTGGTTGATTATGGGTTTACTAAAGCCAAGCTAACTTTTTTATTGCTGGCTTTGATGTAGGTCGAGCTTGTTTCTAAGCTCAAAGCAGACGCCGATGGTGTCCCTACGATATTAAATTCCAAGGTTCCGTTTGTCCCTGAAGGTGCTCCCTCTGAACTCGTTAACCCATTTAAGGTAATTTTTTTATTATCGACTGACAAGGTGTAAGTCCCTGTAAATTTACGCCCGTCAAACTCCGTTAACGAAGCTGAAGTTGAACTTGTCAAATCCAGTTTGAATTGAGAATATCCAGAAACCAAATTGCTCGTTGCTCCTTTGGAATATTGCGTCACACCGTCCCATGAGGCAGAACTCACACTCCAAGACTTACTAACTAATTGTGAAACTGTTGGCTGAGGAGTTGGTGCCGGATCGGAACCTGCAGATGAACCACAAGAGAGCAATTGTACACTTAACAAACAAATGAGTAGACCTTGAAAGATTTTCATAAAATACATCCGTTTTTCGTAGATGTAAAATTAAAAATCTTTGGTAATAAAACGGTCTTTAATCCTTTTTATTTAGCTTCGTAAAATAATAATATTGGACTTGTCAGAAGCATTACATTCCTATACCCGTTCTCAATTAGCGCTCCGAAATGGGCAAGACCGTCCCGAGATTTGGGTGGCATTTCGTGGATATATTTACGACATGACAAATTCCAAATTATGGAAGAATGGGAAACATTATGAACATTGGGCCGGTCAAGACCTCACATCGGAATTAGCCGATGCGCCTCATAGTGAAAAAGTATTCGAAAAATTCACCCCGATAGGACTGTTACAATGATTTTACTCATAGAAAGTGGATCTACCAAAACGGCATGGCGTTATATAACCCAGGCAAATGAAGCTTTTGAAAGTTTTCAATCGGCAGGCATAAATCCATATTACCAAACAGCTGAACAAATTTGCGACGCACAGCAGGAAGTCCTTCAAAAAATCCAAGGAATGACGCTTCGGTTTGTCTACTATTTTGGTACCGGAATTACAGATGAATCAAAAAAAGATGTCATCCGAGAAGTTTTATCGCCGGTGATTGGGAATGCTGAACTAAGCATTCAAAATGATTTAATCGCGGCAGGTCTATCTTTGTGCGGGAAGGCGCAGGGTATCGCTTGCATATTAGGCACAGGTTCTAATTCAGGCTATTTTGAGCAAGGAGAAATTCAACATCAAGTTCCCCCACTTGGATTTTGGCTAGGTGATGAAGGAAGTGGAGGTCATCTTGGCAAAAGCCTTGTATTGGCGTATTTGCATCATGAATTACCCGCCGATTTACAATTGACATTTACCAAGCGCTTCGGCGAACTTGATCGATTAACAATACTTCAACATGCATACAAGGGCGAATTCCCCAATCGGTGGTTTGCATCGTTTTCTAAATTCCTATTTGACCACCGGAAACATCCATTCTGCTATCAATTGATTGAAAAATCCTTTCAATCATTCTGTGATTTATACCTATTGAAATACCCACAGGCAACGGAAGTTCCCATACACTTTACGGGGTCGGTCGCATTTTATTATGCCGATATCTTGCAACGTGTATTGAAAGCAAAACAATTGCGTGTCGGAATTATCAGCGAAGGACCGATGGCGGGCTTAACGATGTATTACAAGGAATTACACCGCGACCTATTTTAGGATTTTTTCAAGAACCGCTACCATTGCACGCGAATATTTTTTAACTTGCTGATGCCTAAGCAATTCAACAACAAACCTATTCGTCGATGACCACAGCATTGAAATCCATTGGAACGAAACAAAAAGCACTGAAGATCAATTTAGATCGTAGTATTTACGGCTCCTTTGCCGAAATCGGTGCGGGCCAAGAAGTAGCAGCTAATTTTTTTAAAGCGGGAGGGGCATCTGGCACCATCGCCAAAACCATTTCAGCCTATGACATGGCCTTTTCTGATGCCATTTATGGTGAGGAAGAATCTGGCAAATATGTTTGTGAGCCGCGTTTAATGAAAATGTTAAACCGGGAATATAAATTACTTCAAGTTCGTTTGACGGAAAGTGCTGCTGAAAAAAGGTTCTTTGCCTTTGCTGATACCGTTTCCGCATTAAATTATCAGAAGACAAATGATGCGCATGGCTGGATTGGCCTTCGCTTTCAATTACGTCCTAATGGCCCTGTAAATAATGTTGTCATCCACGTGAATATGTTGGACAATGACAATATTTTACAACAACAAGCACTTGGGATTATCGGCGTAAATTTAATTTACGGCTGCTATTTCTATCATGAAGATCCAGAGAAACTATTACTTTCGCTATTGGATGATTTGTCTCGCGATCGGATTGAAATCGATATGATTCGTTTTGAAGGTGCGGATTTCAAAGAAGTCGATAATCGTTTGATGTCTTTGTATTTAGTCAAACATGGTTACACACAAGCGGCTGTATTTGGACCGGATGGCACTGTCATGCAGCCTTATGATGCCTTAGCGAAGAAACATATCGTAGCGATACGCGGACGATTTAGACCGGTTACCAACATCTTTTTAGACATGTTGAAGAAGGGTCAATCGCAGTTTGAGCAGGAGGCAGATGTTGATGATGATAAGGTTTGTGTATTATCGGAATTAACGTTGCGAAGTTTAGAAGACGGCACCAACAATATCAATGAGAAGGATTTTCTTGACCGAGTTGACATTCTATGTTCGTTAGGCCAAACTGTTTTGATCTCCAATTTTCATGAATATTTCAAATTGGTTGCCTTCTTAAGTCAGTTCTCGAAACTTAAAATGGCATTAATCATGGGGATGCCCAATCTTGAATACATCTTTGAGGAGAAGCATTACACGCATCTTGAAGGTGGCATATTGAGTGCCTTTGCGAATTTATTTGGTCATAATATCAAATTATACTTGTACCCTACGATTGATGATCAAGGTTCTGTCTTGAATTTGAAATCCTTTAAACCTGAGGCGCACCTGAAAGGCTTATATCAGTATTTAATGGATAATACAAAGTTGGTCGACATCAAGAAATCCGATGAGAAATTGATGAACATTCGTACCGACAAGGTATTGGATATGATTCAGCAAGGTCCGGGAGAATGGGAAAAATTGGTCCCTAGTTCGGTGGCAGCCATGATTAAGGAGAATGCCTTGTTTGGGTTTCCAAATCGGTAGTTAGCTTTTGCAAACCTTGGAGGATTGCCAAAGCTAGTGTATTTAAAGCATAAAAAAGCCCAACCAAACGGATGGGCTTTCTTTTTATCAGTTTCTACTTCAATAAATCAACAAACTGATCAAATAAGTAGCGAGAATCATGCGGTCCAGGGGATGCTTCAGGGTGATGTTGTACCGAGAAAGCCTTACGACCTTTGACACGAAGTCCTTCTACTGTTTGGTCATTCAGGTTGATATGCGTCAATTCCGCTTTTTCTGAGGACTTCAACTCGTCCATTTTCACGGCAAAACCATGATTCTGAGAAGTAATTTCAGAAAGTCCCGTTACGAGGTTTTTAACTGGATGATTTAATCCACGGTGACCATTGTGCATTTTATACGTAGACAAGCCACATACTTGGGCTAAAATTTGATGTCCAAGGCAAATTCCGAATACCGGTTTATCTGACGCAAGGAATTGGGAAACCGTTTCAACTGCGTATGGCATTGTTGCCGGATCACCAGGTCCATTAGAGACAAAGTATCCATCTGGATTCCAAGCAGCGATCTCAGCGAAAGGTGTTTTAGCAGGAAATACCTGTAAGTAACAATCGCGATCCGTAAAGTTCGTTAAGATGCTTTTCTTTACACCTAAGTCCAAAACTGCAATTTTGTATGTTGCAGTAGGATTACCCATGAAATAAGCTTGTTTGGTACATACCTGAGAAGACAACTCCAAACCTTCCATCGAAGGAATTTTAGCTAATTCAGCCTGCAAGGTTGTGATATCAGAAATCTCTGAAGAAATCAAGCAATTCATAACACCCTGCGTACGAATATGGCGGACTAAGGCGCGCGTATCAATACCCGAAATACCTACGATACCAGCATCGGCTAAATAATCCTGCAATGAACCATCCGCTGTAGCACGCGAGTGCAAACTTGCAAATTCATTACAAACCATACCTGCAATTTGTACTTGATTTGATTCGGCCTCATCTTGGCTGATAACGCCATAATTACCAATGTGCGCTGTGGTATTAATAATTACTTGGCCGCTATAGGAAGGATCGGTATATATTTCTTGGTATCCTGTCATTCCGGTATTAAAGCAAATCTCGCCACCATGGGTTCCGATTTTACCTAGGGCTTTACCGTGAAACAAGGTTCCATCTTGAAGTAAGAGTACTGCAGGTGTTGACTCTGAAACTTTCATAAATATTAATCAAAAATGTAAAAATCCTAAAAAAAGGGCTTCAACTATACGTTGAAGCCCTTCAAAAAAATATAAGAAAAGAATCTTAAGCGTCTTCTCCTTTTTCTTCAGTAGGCTCCTCAGTTGCAGGTGCTTCAGGAGCATCTTCAACAACTTCAGCAGAAGGAACTTCAGCAACTGGAGCAGCTGCTACTGTTTCTTCCTTCTTAGCTCCAGCACGGCGACTACGACGAGTCTTACCAGCTTTCTCTGCAGAAGCAGCTAACATTGTTTCGTTGAAGTCAACTAATTCAATGAAGCACATTTCTGCGTTATCACCAAGACGATTACCTAATTTGATAATACGTGTATAACCACCTGGACGGTTCGCAACTTTTTCAGAAACGATGCTGAACAATTCTTTGATGGCATCTTTATTTTGTAAATAAGAGAAAACCACACGACGATTGTTCGTGCTATCTGTTTTTGATTTCGTAACCATTGGCTCAATGTATTTACGCAATTCTTTTGCTTTCGCAACAGTTGTTTCGATACGTTTGTGCAAGATTAACGAAGAGGCCATATTAGATAATAAGGCTGCTCTGTGGGAAGCTGTTCTTCCTAAGTGATTGAATTTTTTACCGTGTCTCATTGTTGTATTTCGTAAGTTAAAAGCTCTTTCGAGCTGCGGTTAGTTTACGACCTGTAAACCACCTATTACTTTTTTTAATTAATTAATCTTCGTCTAAACGATATTTAGATACATCCATTCCGAACGTAAGACCTTTTTCTTCGATCAATTGTTCTAACTCGGTCAAAGACTTTTTACCAAAGTTACGGAATTTCATCATATCTGAAATCTCCAATTTCGCTAATTCTCCAAGTGTACGTACGTCTGCTGATTTTAAGCAGTTGTAAGCACGAACAGAAAGGTCTAAGTCAGCTAATGAAGTCTTCAATAACTTGCGCATGTGAAGCATTTCCTCATCAACAACATTATCTTCTTCCGCTTTTGGCGTTTCGAACGTCATTGTTTGATCAGAGAACAACATAAAGTGTTGGATCAAGATATACGCAGCACCTTTCAATGCATCTTCTGGGTGGATAGAACCATCCGTTTCGATATCTAGAACTAATTTCTCGTAATCAGTTTTTTGTTCTACACGTGTATTTTCGATGCTAAATTTAACATTCTTGATTGGCGTGTAGATGGAATCGATAGCAATGTGACCGAAAGGAAGCTCGTTTGCGCGAGGCTCATCAGCGGGTACATAACCACGACCTTTTTCGATGATCAATTCTACCTCAACTTCTTTCGAAGAATCAAGGTGGCAGATCACTAAATCAGGATTTAAAATTGTGAAATAAGGTGTGAATTTTGCGATGTCACCAGCAGTAATGGCTGTTTGGCCTTTTACTTTTAATGTCACCTTGTTGTCTAAAATCTCTTGTGCTTTTTTGAAGCGAACTTTTTTCAAGTTTAAGATGATTTCAGATACATCTTCATGTACACCTTCGATAGCAGAAAACTCGTGAAGTACACCAGAAATCTTAACGCTCGTGATTGCATATCCCTCTAAAGAAGAAAGCAAGATTCTACGAAGCGCGTTACCAATGGTAACACCGTAACCTTTTTCGAGTGGCTTGAACTCAAATAACCCGTGAAAGTCATCGGCTTTCTCCATCACAACTTTTTCGGGCATTTGGAATGCTAATATTGACATATTTCGTAGCTTAAAATGATACTGAAAAAACGTTATTGGTACTGTTAATGTTAAGAATAACCCTAGGGATTATTTAGAGTACAACTCGACAATCGCTTGCTCGTTGAAATTCTCTGTGATTTGATCTCTTTCTGGGTAAGCCAAGAATTTACCAACCATATCACTTTCAGACCACTCTAACCAGTTGTAACGTTTTGGAGAACGTCCAGCCAATGAGTTAGTCACAACTTCTAACGATTTTGATTTCTCACGAACACCGATCAATTGACCTGCGCGCAAAGAGTAAGATGGCACATTTACTACTTCACCGTCTACAATGATGTGTTTGTGGATAACCAATTGGCGTGCAGCACGACGAGTCGGTGCAATTCCCAAACGATATACTGTATTATCTAAACGTGCTTCACACAATTTTAACAAGTTCTCACCTGTGATACCCTCTTTTACAGCGGCTTTGTGGAATAGGTTCTCGAACTGACGTTCTAAGATACCGTACGTATATTTAACTTTTTGCTTCTCCTTTAATTGAACAGCGTATTCAGAAACCTTTGAACGTTTCCCTTTACCGTGCATACCTGGAGCATAATTTTTACGAGCTAATGCTTTGCTCGGACCTAAAATTGGCTCGCCGAAACGACGCGCAATCTTGGATTTTGGACCTGTGTATCTAGCCATTTTGTGTTAAAAGTCAATGCACCTCTTATGTGCAGTGAAGTAATTAAATTGTGAAAAAAAGCGGGGGAAAATAATTACTAATTACCCCTGCATAAAAATTATTAAACGCGACGACGTTTTGGTGGACGACATCCATTGTGAGGCATTGGAGTGATATCACGGATAAGTGATACTTCGATACCTGAGTTTTGGATGGTACGGATTGCAGACTCACGTCCAGCACCCGGTCCTTTTACAAAAACTTCCGCTTTCTTCATTCCAGCCTCTACAGCTACTGCTGCACAGTTCGATGCTGCCATTTGAGCTGCATAAGGAGTGTTTTTCTTAGAACCACGGAAACCCATCTTTCCTGCTGATGCCCAAGAGATCACTTGACCTGCTGAGTTTGTAATGGAGATAATGATGTTGTTAAAGGAAGCTTTGATGTGTACTTGACCAACTTGCTCAACTACAACAACCCTTTTCTTCGCTTTATCTTTTCTTTTTGCTTGTGCCATACTATTTGATAAATAAAATTGGGTGTGAGGTATTTCCTCTACTTATTATTTAGTTACTTTTTTCTTGTTAGCAACTGTCTTACGACGTCCCTTACGAGTACGTGAGTTGTTCTTCGTGCGTTGACCACGTACTGGAAGACCTTTACGGTGACGCAATCCACGGTAACAACCGATGTCCATCAAACGCTTGATGTTCAATTGAACTTCAGACTTCAGCTGACCTTCTGTTTTGAATTCTGCTGCGATGATCGCACGAATAGCGTTAGCTTCCGTGTCGTTCCACTCACCAGCTTTCTTATCAAAAGAAACTGCTGCCTTCGTTAAAATCTTTTGAGCAGTGCTGCGACCAATACCAAAAATATAAGTCAATGCAATCTCTCCTCTTTTTTTGTCGGGAATATCAACCCCTGCAATACGAGCCATATAGGTAATTAATTGTTGTGATTAATCAATTTAGTTTGAATTATCCTTGTCTTTGTTTGAACTTCGGATTCTTCTTGTTAATAACGTAAAGCTTACCGTGACGACGAATCACTTTGCAGTCCGCACTACGCTTTTTAATAGATGCTTTAACTTTCATTTTATTTAATTTTATGGGTCAAACCCTATTTTTACTTGTAACGATAAACAATTCTAGCTTTACTCAAATCATATGGAGACATCTCCAACTTAACCTTATCACCCGGTAGAATCTTAATGTAGTTCATACGCATCTTGCCCGAAATGTGAGCAATCACTTGATGTGTATTTTCTAATTCTACTCGAAACATGGCGTTCGAAAGAGCTTCCAAAATAATTCCGTCTACTTCGATCGAAGATTGTTTAGCCATAATATTTTTAAATATTCAACAATACTGTTGAGGTTTTTAGTACTTCTTCTATGTAAGCAAATGTTGTCAATGCTTTTGGGCCTGCAGCAGTAACTCCTACTGTATGCTCAAAATGGGCGCTTGCCTTACGGTCTATCGTCCGAATCGTCCATCCATCTTTGTCAACCGAAATCTGGCGTTTCCCTAAGTTGATCATCGGTTCGATCGCAATGACCATTCCTTCTTTCAATTTAGCTCCATCTCCGCGGCGACCGTAGTTGGGAACTTCTGGACTTTCATGTAGACTTTTACCTACACCATGACCTACTAACTCCCGAACGACTCCATAACCCAGTGATTCCGTATAAACTTGCACAGCGTTACCCACATCTCCTACTCGCTTACCTGCTTGGGCTTGATTCAAACCCAAATACAAGGACTCTTTTGTCACTTGCATTAATTTCTGTACCTCAGCAGCTACATTTCCTATTCCGTACGTATAGGCGCTGTCGGCATGAAACTTATTCTTATAAACACCTGCATCAATGGAGATAATGTCGCCTTCTTGTAAGACTAACTCTCCTGGCAAACCGTGAACGACCACATCATTTACCGAAATACATAGTGAATAAGCATACTTCTTATTTCCTACTTGGTAGTTTAAGAAGGAAGGGTGTGCCCCATTATCCTTAATAAACTCATAAGCAATTTTGTCTAATGCTAAGGTTGTAACACCCGGCTGAATCGCCTTCGCTACTTCCGCATGACACTTCCCTAAAATCTCGCCATTCGCTTGGATGATGGCCATCTCTTCGGGTGTCTTTAGGTAAATCATCCCTATCGACCGATCACTTCTGAACGTCCTTTCACACGTCCCGACTGCATTAAACCTTCATACTTACGCATCAACAAGTAACTTTCAACTTGTTGCAATGTATCTAATACGACACCTACTAAGATCAACAAAGATGTACCACCAAAAAAGGAAGCAAATCCACGTGTCACACCAAACAAGTTGGCAATCGCAGGAAGAATCGCAATGATCGATAACATAATTGCACCAGGCAATGTGATACGATCTAAAATGCTCGCAATAAAACCAGCTGTCTCTTCGCCTGGCTTAACACCGGGAACGAAACCACCACCACGCTTCATGTCATCTGAAATTTGCGTTGGGTTGATTGAGATAGCTGTGTAAAAGAATGTAAAGACAATGATTAAGAATGCAAATAATGCATTGTATTGCCATGTAGTAAAGTCACCAAACGATTGAGCAACTGAAGCTGCAAATTCTGATTTCTCAGCAAAAGATTGAGCAACTAGACCAGGAATAAACATTAACGCTTGAGCGAAGATGATTGGCATAACACCTGATGCGTTTAACTTCATCGGGATGTATTGACGCTCACCACCTACGGCAGCAGCTGTTGTCTTAGCACCTACAACTTGCTTTGCATATTGAACAGGAATACGACGAACCGCTTGCGTTACCATTACAGCACCCATTACTACAAAGAATAATGCGATAACTTCAATGATAAATAACAAGGCTCCTGACATACCACGTGAGCCGGCTTCTTGTAATAAAGAAGAAGGGAAACGAGATACGATACCGATCATGATCAACATCGAGATACCGTTACCGATACCTTTATCCGTGATTTTCTCACCTAACCACATACACAACATGGTACCACCTACTAAGATAGCAACTCCATAAAGACGGAAGAACCAAGGATCAACCATAATTGCTTCTGTTGGAATTGTTACTTGCAAATAAGTAAAACCTTGAGCCGCAGTAACAAAGATTGTTAGGATACGGGTGATTTGGTTCAATTTTTTACGACCAGATTCGCCGTCTTTCTGCATTTTTTGGAAATACGGAAGGGCGATAGTCAATAACTGAATTGCGATAGATGCCGAAATGTATGGCATGATACCTAGTGCAAAAACAGAGGCGTTGCTCAAGGCACCACCTGAGAACATATTCAACAAGCCGAATAAACCACCATCTCCACCTTGAGACAATTTAGTCGCATCTACACCAGGTAAAACGATAAAAGATCCCAAACGGAAGAAAGCAATGAAGAGAAGCGTATTAATGA
>JAGOAA010000067.1 GCA_017984215.1 Cytophagaceae bacterium | reverse complement strand
GAAATGAGCGCAAGGGATTTCCCTTCTTTAATTAATTTAACAATACCGGCAACCCCAGCATGTTCATTGTGCGCATGATGCGCATACAGAGGCTTAGAGATATTGAGGTGCTTTAACAAGGAACCTGAAGTTCGCGTATCCTCCGCTAAAATGGCATCTACTTCGCCCAAAACACGAATCGCACGCAAGGTGATGTCTTCTAAATTGCCGATGGGCGTAGGTACCAAGTATAATTTCATATTCGAATTTAGCCAAAATTGCTAGAAACAAAAAAAGCGAAACTTGCGTTTCGCTTTCCGTAGAGAGTGAGGGATTCGAACCCCCGGACCTGTAACAGTCAACAGTTTTCAAGACTGCCGCAATCGACCACTCTGCCAACTCTCTGTCTCGTAATGAGATTGCAAAAGTAAGTGCTTTTCGGACATTTTACAAGTCTCCCCACAAAAAAATTATGAATTTTTTAATACAAAATCGCTTTTCCCCTGAAAATCAAGGGCATCGGGAATCCAATGGATGGCAACTCCCCCCTTTTCCATCTTTCTAAAAAAGGTCATTTGGCGTTTAGCAAACTGATGAATGGCCACCTCCAAGCCCTGCTCAAAACGTTCGCGTTCGATATGACCTTGAATAAAATCGAGTGACCATTTATATTCTAAACCCATCCACGCTAAAGCTTCCACTGAAACACCTCGTTCCAATAGACCCTGGACTTCTTCAAGCAATCCAGCTACTAGCCGTTGTTTCAAGCGGATAGAAATTCGATTCCGTCGATCTCCCAACGATGGATTCAAACCAAAAACCTGAAAATCATATTGATATGTCAAGGGTTCTTGGAGAAAATCTGGAAGCCGAGAAAATTGATACTGCTGAATAAGCGATTCTAAATACAAACCCGTCCCCCCACAAACGATGGGCATTTTGCCTCGTGAAATAATATCCTGAATCGCATCAAGCGCTTCTTTTTGAAAATGCGCAACAGAGTACACATCACCAATTTGATGATTATCAATCAAATGATAAGGCACATCTCCATATTCAATTAAATCTTTGCCCGTCCCGATGTCCATTCCGCGATAAATTTGCCGTGAATCTGCGGATACAATCTCCCCATCGAGTTTATTCGCCAGCGCAACGGCTAAAGAGGTCTTCCCGCTGGCTGTCGGCCCCAATAGTACCAAGACCTTATTTTTCATAGACATAGCGCAATTTCAAATTACCCTTATTCACTCGAGTAGTACCAAATCGGATTGGCTCCGTTTCACCCACCTTTTCAAAACCAACGGCCAAAAATCCCTTTCCTGTGTTCCATTCCTTGTCCACATAGGTCATTACATTGTGTAATTCCGGATGCAGGTCTTTATAGGCTTGCAGAAATTTAGTTAATCCACCCACAAGACGGATGCTTGACAAGGTGGCAATTTCGACAAGTTCACCCGAAATACAGCCCTCGAATCCAGGCTCCTTCATCGTCATGGATTTACCAAAAACAGCCACCGCTAATAAAGGATTACCTTCAAAGGTATAAGAACTTTCAATCCCACGAAAAATGCGGTGCGGCGGAACAATACATCCGAAATAACGTGAACCTTTCAAAAACCCCTTCACGTGTTCTTTGTCCAAAAAATCCCGCGCCACTGACGCGTCGATGGAAACAATCCGTGTATCGCGCGCAAAAACGGACCGCAAAGGCTTCACGCGAGCGATGAGTTGCTTTTCTATCGCTAACTGACTTGTAATCCACTGATCCTCCCAAATACAAATATCTTCTTCTTGACTGTCTCCAGGCATCGCTTTTACACGTACCTTTGATTCTTCATGGAGCCACAAAAATTCTCCCACCGATTGAAAACCGATGGAAAGCAAGAAATGTGCGAGGCTATTTGGGAACTCTTTTGGCATAAAACGTGTAAATATACAGTAGAATTAGGCGTAATGGCGCTTTCAAACAAAAAACATAACGAATGGACTATCGATTTGAGGCGAGCCGTAAGGAAGTCTCCACATTTACGAATCAAGAGATCAGAGATAATTTCTTAATTGAGCGCATATTTTCAGCGGATCATATCAATTTAACGTACACCATTTATGATCGCATGATCATCGGTGGTGCAATGCCCGTTTCAAATACATTACATCTACCAAATCCTGATAAATTACGCGCTGAATTCTTTTTAGAACGTCGCGAATTAGGGGTGATCAATGTAGGAGGAAAAGGTACGGTTACCGCAGATGGCGTAGATTTTACGATTGACAAATTAGGCGCTGTGTATGTGGGTCGGGGAACGAAAGAAGTTAGTTTTCGTTCTGAATCGAGCGAAAACCCAGCTCAATTCTACATTTTATCGGCACCAGCACACGCCGTTTTCCCTTGTGCCAAATTAGATAAAGAACAAGTTCAAACGGTTGTGTTAGGAAGTTTAGAAACATCCAATCACCGAACGATTTACAAGTATATTCACAACGAGGGAATACAATCCTGCCAATTGGTCATGGGACTTACGATTTTGGAACCCGGTTCTGTTTGGAATACAATGCCAGCTCACGTGCATGATCGCAGAATGGAAGCCTATCTATATTTTGATGTGGCGCCTGAACATGCAGTCTTGCATTTAATGGGAGAAACCAACGAAACGAAACACATTTGGGTACACAATCACCAGGCAATTATCTCACCGCCATGGTCGATTCACAGCGGTGCTGGTACAAAGAATTATTCCTTCATTTGGGGTATGGCCGGTGAAAACAAGGATTACACAGATATGGATTTTGCAGAAATTACATCTTTACGCTAATATGAAAAAATCAATTTTCTCAATCCTCCTACTCGTAGGGGGATTTGTTTTGAAGGGCCAAAACTATTCCGAAAGGATGTCGGC
>JAGOAA010000006.1:67227-102853 GCA_017984215.1 Cytophagaceae bacterium | reverse complement strand
GAGCATTTGAATAATCGAATATTATGGCTATAGAAATGAAAGTGCCCGCTGTGGGCGAGTCAATCACGGAAGTAACGGTTGCTACTTGGAACAAGAAAGAAGGCGATCACGTGAAATTAGATGAGGTGTTGTGCGAACTTGAGTCGGACAAAGCCACATTCGAATTGCCAGCGGAGGCTGAAGGTATTTTGCACATTGTGGCAAAAGAAGGCGATGTTTTGCCAATCGGTGCGATTATTTGCACGATTGAGGCGGGCGGTGCGACAGCATCGGTTACCGTAGCAGACGCCGCTCCAGCCGCTGTAGCCGCTCCTGCTCCTGCAGCAGCAGCGCCAGCACCGGCTTCAGGCCCAACGACTGTTTTGGAAGTTAAAGTTCCGGCGGTGGGTGAGTCAATTTCAGTAGTTACTGTTTCGGTTTGGAATAAGAAAACAGGGGATGTTGTTTCCTTGGATGAAGTTCTTTGCGAATTAGAGTCGGATAAAGCGACTTTCGAATTGCCAGCGGAATCAGCGGGTGTGTTAGAGGTGATTGCTCAACCAGGTTCTGTGGTTCCGATTGGTGGCTTGTTGGCGAAAATCACGGTAGGTGGTTCCGTTTCAGCAGCACCAGCGGCAGCTCCAGCTCCGGCAGCGGCTCCGGCAGCAGCAGCAACTTCAGCTTCTGACGCAAGCTATGCAGCAGGCCATCCTTCGCCAGCAGCATCAAAAATATTAGATGAAAAAGGAATTGCGGCAGCTTCGGTTGCGGGTTCAGGAGTAGGTGGACGTATTACGAAAGAAGATGCAGTAGCAGCTTCGAAACCAGCGGCGGCAGCACCAGCAGCAGCTCCGGCTTCTGCACCAGCGGTCGCACAAGGCGGAACGCGTCGTGAGAAAATGAGTTCATTGCGTAAAACAGTTGCCCGTCGTTTGGTGGCTGTGAAAAATGAGACGGCGATGTTGACGACCTTCAACGAGGTTGACATGAAGCCGGTCATGGATTTACGTGGAAAATATAAAGATAAATTCAAGGAGAAACATGGCGTAGGCTTAGGCTTTATGTCCTTCTTCACGAAAGCGGTTTGCGTAGCCTTGAAGGAATACCCTTCGGTGAATGCGAAGATCGATGGCGATGAAATCGTGTTTCACGATTATTGCGATATTTCGATTGCGGTTTCTGCACCGAAAGGTTTGGTTGTTCCGGTGATTCGTTCGGCAGAGAACTTGTCATTAGCGGGCATCGAATCGGAAGTGGTTCGTTTAGCAGGAAAAGCACGTGAGAATAAATTGACTTTGGAGGAAATGACTGGCGGAACATTTACGATCACGAATGGTGGGGTATTTGGTTCGATGCTTTCTACGCCGATCATCAATGCACCACAAGTAGCGATTTTAGGTATGCACAATATCGTTGAGCGCGCGGTGGTCGTTGACGGTCAAATCGTGATTCGTCCGATTATGTATTTGGCTTTATCGTATGATCACCGCATCATCGATGGCCGTGAGTCGGTAAGTTTCTTAGTTCGCTTAAAGCAACTATTAGAGGATCCAGCTCGTTTATTGTTAGATATTTAATGACTAGAATAGGCCTCACGGGGCCTATTCGCTTTCAATCGCCTTATGCAAGAATTTGATGTTGTCGTAATTGGTTCGGGTCCAGGTGGATATGTTTCGGCTATCCGTTCGGCCCAATTGGGTTTCAAAGTTGCCATCGTGGAGAAATATGCCGTGATGGGTGGAACTTGTTTGAATGTGGGATGTATTCCTTCCAAAGCGTTGTTGGACTCTTCGGAGCATTACCACAATGCGGTACATACGTTCCAAGAACATGGAATTGATATCGCTAAACCGAAGGTGAATTTGGACCAAATGATCAAGCGCAAAGCGGGTGTGGTTTCGAATTTGAATGCGGGAATTGCGTATTTGATGAAGAAAAATAAGATCACGACCTTCCATGGTTTGGGCTCATTTGATTCTGCCAAAACGGTTAAAGTAACCAAAGAAGATGGTTCTTCGGAAGTGATTGCTGGTAAGAACATCATCATTGCGACGGGTTCAAAGCCTACGATTCTTCCATTCATTCCGGTGGATAAGGAGCGTATCATTACGTCGACGGAAGCCTTGAAAATGAAGGAAATTCCGAAGCATTTGATCGTGATCGGTGCTGGGGTAATCGGTGCGGAATTAGGATCCGTTTATGCACGTTTAGGTTCGAAGGTTTCCTTTGTGGAATTTGCGGATAGCATGATCGCGACGATGGATAAGACGATGGGCAAGGAATTACAAAAGTCAATTGCCAAATTAGGCGCTGATTTTTACTTGTCACATAAAGTAACAGGTGCATCCGTGAAGGGGAAAGAAGTGACGGTGAAGGCACAAGATGCTTCGGGTAAGGATGTAGAAATTAAAGGAGATTATTGCTTGGTGTGTATCGGTCGCCGACCGTACACAGATGGTTTGAACTTAGCTGCGGCGGGTTTAACGGCCGACGAGCGTGGTCGGGTAGCGGTCGATGAACATACGCTTCAAACGTCGGTTCCGGGTATCTATGCGATTGGTGATGTTGTTCGCGGGGCGATGTTGGCACACAAAGCGGAAGAAGAAGGAACATTTGTAGCGGAAGTCATTGCCGGTCAAAAACCACATATCAATTATAACTTGATTCCGGGTGTTGTTTACACGTGGCCAGAAGTGGCTTCGGTAGGGAAGACGGAACAAGAATTGAAAGCGGCAGGTATTGCTTACAAAGAAGGATCCTTCCCATTCAAGGCATTGGGTCGTGCGATTGCATCGGGCGATGTAGATGGTTTGGCGAAGGTATTGGCGGATGCGACGACAGATGAGATCTTAGGGGTTCACATCATCGGTGCGCGTGCAGCGGATATGATTGCGGAAGCGGTTGTGGCGATGGAATACCGTGCATCTGCAGAAGATGTAGCGCGTATGTCACATGCTCATCCGACGTACACGGAGGCGATGAAGGAAGCTTGCTTAGCTGCGACGGCTAAAAGATCTATTCATTCGTAGAGAGAGTTAAGAGTTAAGAAGTTTTTAAAATATAGATAGTGCTGGCTGATGCTGGCACTATTTTTTTTATACAGATGTGATAAATACATAAAAAAGACGCGAAGTATCGCGTCTCTACAGTTTTTATCATTAACCTCTTATCTCTTCATTCTTAATTCTTAACGCTAATCTACTTTTAGGGCCTCCAAATCTATCGACTTCGCACGTGCATAAAACCGCCACGAAAGCAAGACCGACGAACATACCAAACTAGCCGTCAAGCCCATCCAGATGCCCACAGCGCCTACGCCCTGGTAAATCCCAATGTAGTAGGAGAGTGGAATGCCAATGCCCCAATACGAGAAGATCGTAATGCCGGTAGGAATATTAACATCCTGAAGTCCACGCAATAAACCCAAAGATACCGCCTGAATGCCATCAAATAACTGGAAGATGGCTCCCCAAACAACAAGTGTTACTGCAATCGCAATCACCGAGGCTTCTTGCGTATAACCGCGCACCAGTATGTCCTTGCCAAAGAAAAAGACAAGCGCACAAAAGCCCATAAACAAAATAGATAGTACCAAGGCCGCATTTCCCGAGGTGAAAATGCCTGGACGATTCCGTTCCCCGATATCCGCTCCAACCAAAATTCCTCCCGCCGCCGCGATGCCTGTTGCCATCATGTAAGTCAACGAGGCCATATTAATTGCGACAATGTGGGCCGCCTGTGCCGTGACGGAAATCCAGCCCATCATGACCACCGCCATTCCAAAGGTCGCAATCTCAAAGAAACCCTGCATACCAGATGGAATGCCGATTTTCAAAATGGTTTTTTCTAACACGTTGGCCGCTGCATGTACGTGCTTTTTTGCTAAATATTTGCTAAAATCAGCGACTTTAAACACATAAATCGCTAATGCAATCGTCATGACGATACGGGCAAGCAATGTTGCTATCCCAGCTCCAAACAATCCCATGGCCGGAATAGGTCCTAGGCCATTAATGAAAATGTGATTGAAGATTATATTAAAAATCAATGCAGCCAAGGTAATGTACATGGCCACCGACGTTTTCTGTAAACCATCCGTAAAGCTTTTGAGGGCGGAGAACAAAAAGGTTGGCAAGACCGAAACAGCAATCAAGGCTAAATAGGGCAGGGTCAATGCCTTGTTGGCCGCCGTCTGTTGAAACAAATCATAATTCATTCCTGCCAGCCCAATCAGCAACATGGTCACGACACTGAGTAAGATCGCCACGCGAATATTTGCGCGAAGCAAATTCCCACACTCGGTGAAATCTCCCTCAGCCTCAGCTTTTGAGATCATCGGCGCGACAATTTGCATGCAGATTAAGCCAACAATCGCAATGGTAAAGAAGATACTTCCTGCCATGCCCGAAGCGCCCAAACTTTCAGCTGCGCCGGTCGACATTTGGCCTACCTGAATCGTGTCGGCTAAGCCCATGAGCATGACCCCGAGCTGTCCAACCACGATCGGTGTCGCCAATCGAATTGTCTGCTTAATCTTCGCCTGAAATGCCATCTTAAATACGAACGATTTCCGCACCGATCGCATTTAAACGCGTATCAATGTTTTGGTATCCGCGGTCAATTTGCTCGATGTTGTCGATGATGGATGTGCCGTTTGCCGACATCGCCGCAATCAACAACGATACGCCCGCACGGATATCCGGAGACGACATACGAATGCCTTTCAAGGTTTGCTTGCGATCGAATCCAACGACCGTTGCACGGTGCGGATCACAAAGAATGATTTGTGCACCCATCTCAATCAAACGATCCACGAAGAATAAACGGGATTCAAACATTTTTTGGTGAATCAATACCGTTCCTTTCGCTTGGATAGCAGTTACTAAAATGATAGATAATAAGTCGGGCGTAAAACCTGGCCATGGGTGATCGGAAATGGTCAACATCGATCCGTCGATGAAGTTTTCCAATTCGTAATGTTCCTGCGAAGGGATGAAAATATCATCGCCACGGAATTCCATTTTGATACCCAATTTCTTGAATACCTCAGGAATGATTCCTAATTCTGGAATTTGGCAGTTTTTAATCGTGATTTCCGATTGTGTCATCACGGCCATCCCGATGAATGAACCGATCTCAATCATGTCGGGAAGCATCGTGTGCTCCGTTCCGTGTAAAACATCTACGCCTTCAATGACTAATAAGTTGGAGCCGATGCCAGAAATATTAGCTCCCATGCGGTTCAACATCTTCGATAATTGCTGTAAATAAGGCTCACAAGCGGCATTGTATATGGTTGTCGTGCCTTTTGCAAGTACGGCGGCCATCAAGATATTTGCTGTTCCTGTTACCGATGCTTCGTCCAATAACATATAGGCACCTTGCAATTGTGAGGCATCTACTTCGTAGATTCCACCATCTTCCGGGCTATAGTTGAATTTGGCACCTAATTTCATGAATCCGAAAAAGTGGGTATCCAAACGACGACGACCGATTTTATCTCCACCCGGTGATGGAATACGCCCTTTTTTGAAACGAGCCAAAGTTGGCCCTAATAACATCACAGATCCACGAAGGGCAGCTGCCTTTTTCTTATAAGTTTCTGATTCCAAGTAATCAATGTTCACTTGGGATGCATCAAATTCAATGCTGGTTTCCGATAAACGACGCATGCTAACACCCATGTCACCCAAAAGATCGATCAATTGGTTGACATCGCGGATATTCGGAATGTTGTGAATTGTAACAGGCTCAGCTGTTAATACCACCGCACACAAAATTTGCAATGCTTCGTTTTTTGCTCCTTGGGGAGTGATTTCCCCCTTCATCCGGCGGCCACCGGTAACCTTAAATGATGCCATAAATCTTACTTATTTTTACGGTAATTGTTATTACGATTGTTGTTGTTATTTCTGAAGTTGTTATTCTTTCGGAAGTTATTGTTCCGGTTGTTGTTATTGTTGTTCGGGTATTCTGGGGCATTGTATGCGTTACGCGCATTGTTTGCCACTTTGGCATGTCCTAAGGTTTCTTGCGATAACTCGTCGACGATGCTGCCTAACAGGTTCTCCGACATGTCCTTAATGTTCTGCCAAATGACCGAATCATCCACCGTGTCTTTGTTCCAGGTCACATAGAAGCCTTTCATCAAACGGGCGATGTAAGCGACCAAAATCTTTTTGTCCTCTAATTTCTCCTCAGCAATGGCACGTAGAATTAACAATTCCACATTGCGGCCATAATGCTTGAATTTCAAATGGTGCTGGTTATAGGCCACTTTACGTGGTGCTTTCCCTACCGACTCCGGTGATGGGGGAGGAAAAGGTCCTTGCACATCCAATTCGAAATTCGACATGATAAACAAGTCATCCCAAAGCTTTTTGGAATAATCTTGGCTGTTGTCCTTCATGTTGGGATGAATCTGTTTCATCAAATCCACCATGATAAAGGCATATTTAGTACGTTGCTCGCGGTCGGCAATGGTCATGATGTAATTGACCAATTTTTGTACACTCGATCCGTATTCTTTCATATTAATTCGAAAATGTTAACCACATCACCAGATGTGGAAATGCAATCAGGCAAAATACCACGATTGCCCACAAAGACATGACTAATACAGCTCCTGCTGCATAATCTTTTACTTGTTTGGCCAAAGGATGTTGCTCTGGCGAAACCAAATTCGTTAGTCGTTCAATCGCCGTATTGATTAATTCAGCGACCCAAACACAGGCAACGGCAAGGCTTATCCAAATCCATTCCTGTGCCGAAAAGTCCAATTTAAAACCTACGTAAATCACCAAGGCTGTCGCGGCCAAGTGTATTTTGGCATTTCTTTCTTGTTTGATCAGATTGAAAATCCCATCAAGCGCATGCCCAATACTTTGATTTAGCTGTTTGAAAAACATTAAAATTCGGCTGTTTTAGGTGTTCTTGGGAAAGGAATCACGTCGCGAATGTTGCTCATTCCTGTTACGAATAATACCAAACGCTCAAAGCCCAATCCAAAGCCCGCATGTGGCGCAGATCCGAATTTACGTGTCTCTAAGTACCACCAGATGGATTCTTCCTCAATGCCTACTTCCTTCGTGCGTTGCAATAATTTTTCGTAATCGTCCTCACGTTGTGATCCGCCAATGATTTCACCAATGCCCGGGAATAAAACGTCCATTGCACGAACGGTTTTGCCGTCTTCGTCCAACTTCATGTAGAATGCCTTGATGTCTTTCGGGTAATTCGTAAGGATTACGGGTTTTTTGAAGTGTTTTTCAACCAACCAACGCTCGTGTTCCGATTGTAAATCGATGCCCCATTCAACCGGGTATTGGAATTTACCTTGCTTGTGCGTTTTTGATTGTAATAAGATATTGATTGCTTCCGTATAGGTAATACGTTCGAAATCATTCTCCGTCACAAAACGTAACTTTTCAGTTAAGCTCAATTCCGATTGCTCTTCTTTTTTCTTCGTTTTTTCTTCGTCCAAAAGACGCTTCTCTAAAAATGCGATATCATCCGCACAATGTTCTAATGCGTATTTGATACAGAATTTGGTGAAATCTTCTGCCAAATTCATGTTGTCTTCTAATTCGTTAAAGGCAACTTCCGGCTCGATCATCCAGAACTCGGCCAAGTGGCGCGTTGTGTTTGAATTCTCCGCACGGAACGTAGGACCAAAGGTATAAACCTTCGATAAGGCCATCGCGCCCAATTCGCCTTCCAGTTGGCCAGAAACTGTCAAGTTCGTCTCCTTACCAAAGAAATCTTCTTTGAAATCTACCTTTCCATCTTCGGTCAACGGAGGGTTCGTAGCTGGTAAGGTCGTTACACGGAACATTTCCCCCGCACCTTCTGCATCCGATCCCGTAATGATGGGCGTATGTAGATAGAAGAATTGGTTTTGATTGAAATAGGTGTGAACCGCATAAGCTAATGCGTGTCGAACACGTAAAATAGCCGAAAATGTATTTGTCCGTGGGCGTAAATGCGCGATTTCACGCAAGAACTCCAAAGAGTGTTTTTTCGGTTGTAAAGGGTATTTTTCAGGATCAGCGATCCCGTAAACTTCAATGGAATTTACTTGTAACTCGACCGATTGCCCTTGGCCCTGTGAAGGAATCAAGGTTCCAGTCATGGCAATACATGCCCCAGTCGTTACTAATTTCAATGTTTCTTCTGAAACGGCTCCATCTGAAACGACACCTTGAATGTTGTGAATCGTAGATCCATCGTTTAAGGCAATGAAAGCGACATTGGCTGAAACGCGTTTGGTACGAACCCAACCTTTGATGACAAGGCTTTGGTTAGATGGGGATAAGGAAAGGATTTCTTTAATTTGCATAAATGATTCTCAGTAGCCCTGTAATGGGCGCAATAAGCCTCAAAAATACCACAAAAAAACCGAATTTTTTCAATTATTTTTGCATTTAAATTTACGCTCTTATGCAAGGTTTATCCATTAATTTGTCGCAACAGCAACGACTTTCTCCGCAGCAAATCCAGCTGATTAAGTTATTGCAAATCCCTACAGCCGAATTGGCTGCACGGATTGAAGCGGAATTGGAGGAAAATCCAGCTTTGGAAGAGGGGGTTTCCGAGGAGCGATTGGAGGAAATGGAAGATCGTGAGACGGTAGATGACCTCGCAAATGATGAAATGGCCATTGATGATTATCTACAAGATGATTATGCGGGTTATAAAATGGCGGGTGATTCCTATGATCCTAACGAGGAGATGCGAGAGCGTCCGATGCCCACCGTTCCAAGTGCCGAGGAATTCCTGTTGATGCAAATTGGTTTTGTGATTACCAACGAACGGGAGCGCATCATTGCGGAACAATTGATTGGTTCATTAGAAGACGATGGATATTTACGTCGGAATATTGAGAGCATTGTCAATGACTTAGCTTTTACGGTTGGTTTTGAGACCGACTACCAAGAAGTGGAACGAGTACTCTTACAAGTTCAACAATTGGATCCTGCGGGAATCGGAGCGCGAGATTTGCAGGAATGTTTGTCTATCCAGTTGCACCGCAAGCATTTTGCCGACGAGCATGCGTTGCAGGTAGCGATACGCTTGATTGATCAGTATTTTGATGAGTTTTCGAAAAAGCATTACAGTCAATTACAACAGAAATTAGGTGTCGATGAGGCTTTACTTAAGCAAGCCATCAACATCATTACACATTTAAACCCGAAGCCCGGCGGAAGTGAAGCAGGGGAGGTGGCGCCATTTTTACAACCTGATTTTATTGTAAGCCAGTCGGACGGGAAATTGGACATTAAATTAAATGGCAAGAATGCGCCAGAATTGCGTGTGAGCAAGTCATTTCAGGAAATGTTACAAACTTATTCCAAAGGCGATAAGCAACAAAAGGAAGTTAAGGAAGCCGTAACCTTCATTAAACACAAGTTGGATTCTGCCTCCTGGTTCATTCAAGCGATCCAACAGCGGCAGGGAACCTTGTTGAAGACGATGGAAAGTATTGTAGGCCAACAGTATGACTTTTTTTTGACGGGGGATGAATCCAAGTTGAAGCCCATGCGCATGAAGGAAATCGCGGAAGTTATCGAAATGGATATTTCGACAGTTTCTCGGGTGGTATCGGCTAAATCTGTTCAAACAGATTTTGGGATGTATCCCTTGAAGTATTTCTTTTCGGAGGGGATTACACATGAGTCTGGGGAGGATTTTTCTACCAGAGAAGTGAAGAATATCTTGCGTGATTTAATTGCTGGCGAATCAGCTGGTCATGCCTATTCTGATGAGGAATTAGAAGGTTTGTTGGCTGAAAAAGGTTTCGTCGTAAAGCGCAGGACCGTTGCTAAATACCGCGAACAGTTGGGGATTCCAGTTGCTCGTTTGCGAAAACAATTGTAGTTAAAAAAGGGTCAAAAACAGTGATGCTATTTCCGACCCTTTCTTCGTTTTAATGGTATTTAATATCTACACAATTATCAGCCGATCTGGTGATGGTGGCCGAAATAGAATCTTGGTTTTTGGCATCCATGTATTTTTCTACTTCACTGATGCAACTGTAGGCTGAAATTAATCCACAAACGTGGCATTTGCCATCTGGAGCAGGGTCGGCATCTGCATCTGTTTTCATGTCGTCGTTTTTATTTTCTGCGATGCCAATCAGAATTGAATTGTGTAGTTTATTATTGGGGTCCTTGTCTATGGTTATAATTGCAACATAGTCCTGTTGGGGATTGTTTTTTTTCAGTATATCCAATGCATTTACGGCGCCATCAATTTGATCTATAAAACGCCTTTCAAGTATACTTGCTTTTAGGTATTCTTCTTTTGTGACGGATTTATAAACTCCCGCATTTTCAAGGTAAGTGGTTCTGGTAACTAGGGCTTTATCCTTTGTGCATGAAAAAAGGAATAAGACACAGATGGTTGCAAAAAGCAAACTCGATTGATACTTTTTCATAAGTATTTGGGTTAGGTGTTAAATGCAAAAGGTATCGACATTTTTTTGCGTTCTTATCCAAAAAACTTATAATTAGGTTATGAGGTGCTGAATATTAGTAAAAATGAGACCTGGGCCTCACGTCTTATTTGATTTTTGCCACATGAAATAAGCAAATCTGTTTTATTTCAAGGGTAATTCGGTATATCACTTTTTGTAAAAATTCTTACCTTGTGGGAAACAAATTAACCTACCTATGAAAAATTGGCTTAGCCTAGGGCTTCTTTTGCCCTCGATGCTTTTTGCTCAAGAAATTAAAGTCCCTGCGGGTTTTTCCGTTGCTGAAATCGCTAAAAATCAAGGTTCCGTGCGTCACATTGCCGTTTCCAAACAAGGCCATGTGTATGCTAAATTATCCAAATTAAAGGATGGGAATGGGATTATTCAGCTCAAAGACACGAATCAAGATGGGGTTTTTGAGGAAGAAACCCTTTTTGGGAAATATCCAGGGACGGGCATCATGATTGATGGCGAATATTTTTATGCATCATCAAACAAGGGTGTTTTTCGCTATGCCTTAAATGCAAAGGGAGAAATTGCCGACTTGAATACCTTTGAAACCATTGTAGATGGATTACCCGATCATGGTCGGGATAACGCCAAGCCCTTTGTTTTTGATGCAGGTAAAAAACATATTTATGTGACTATTGGGTCCTGGAATGATCCTTGTCGGGTCCCTGGCACCGGTCAAGGCATGAACCCATGTGCGGTATTGGATTCTGCGGGTGGGGTATGGCAATTTGATGCGAATAAATTAAATCAAGGTTTTAAGGATGGTGTTCGATATGCCACAGGCTTGAAGAATGCAGTGGGGATTACTTGGAATCCACAAACGCAATCGCTCTTTGCGATGGCGCACGGTCGGGGACAATTCCACGATTTTTATCCGCAATACTACACACCGCAGCAATCACAAGAATTACCTGCCGAGGCGATGTACGAATTCAAAAAAGCAGGCGATGATGCTGGTTGGCCTTATATTTATTACGACCAAAAGCAAAACAAGAAAATCGTTGCTCCGGAATATGGTGGCGATGGAAAGAAGACGGGAGGAGAAAAAGCTTTGAATCCTGTGGTCGCTTTTCCTGCGCACATGGGTCCCAATGATATCCTATTTTACCAAGGGAATCAATTTCCCGCGCGTTACAAACATGGAGCATTTATTGCCTTTCATGGCCAATCTTCGGAATTGAAGAAAGGGTATTTGGTAGCCTTTGTTCCCTTTAAAAATGGTAAGCCGAGCGGGAAATGGGAGATTTTTGCGGATAATTTTGCCGGAACGGATTTGGCGAAACCGACGGGACCTATTCAGCATCGTCCTTGTGGATTGGCGGAAGGACCGGATGGTTCGCTGTATGTTAGTGATGATTTAGGAGGAAGTATCTATCGGATTCAATTTAAAAAATAGAAGCAAGTGCTTGTGAACGATGCACTTAGCTTTTTTGATGATTCTGCTTCGATATTTTTTTTCGAATGAATGTTTCGATTTTTAAAAACTATTTCTACCTTTGCAGTCCCGAAAGGGCAATGGTTGCGTAGCTCAACTGGATAGAGCATCTCACTACGGATGAGAAGGTTTGGGGTTCGAATCCCTACGCGACCACTAGTAATAATTAAAAAACCTTTTAATGCGAATTAGAAGGTTTTTCGTTTTTTAACTATTGCTGATTCCGATTGATTTACGCCTTCATTTATAAGCGGATTTCTATTCACTTCTAAATTCAATTCGGTTTAATGCTAATTTTTAATTGGTTCAAAACGCCAAACGCCACCACCACCTTTGCTTAATTTGATCGTGAATTTTTCATTTACATCGCCTTGGCGAGAAATGAGATTGTAGTCCGAAGCATATTTGTTGCTATTTAATCCATCACTTATTCCTGAAAGTTTGTATCGTTTTAAACCTAATTTTGAAAGGTCTATGCTAATTTCTCGCTCTTTCCAGTTATTCATTGCGCCTATATACCATATGCCATTTTTTAATCTTGCGGTTACGATATATTCGGCTGGATTACCTTCGAGGACAATTGTCTCATCCCACGTCGTTGGCAGATCACCTAAGAATTTCATGAATTGGGGTTCCAAATACCCTTGAGAGGGATTCCCTACAAAATATTGAAGAGGATTGTCATATATTAAATACATGGCCATCTGGTGAGCGCGTGTACCTTGTGACATTGGGCGGCCTTCAATATTTTTGAATCCATTTTCTGCTGAATTCTCTAATAATCCTGGTTCATAATCCAAAGAGCCAGAAAACATTCTAGTAAAAGGTATGATTAAATCGTGGGTCGGAGTTACGAAATAGCTCCAGCCATTCCATTCGGATCCCATAACACCTTCACGAGTTATCGCGTTTGGGTATGTGATTTCAAACCCTGCTGGAGCTGGAGCAGAATGGATGTTTATCATCAGTTTGTGGCGAGCGCATGCCCGGGCTATTTTTGAATAAAAATTCATGGCCTTCTGATCATTCCGATTGATAAAGTCCATAAGTATAATTTTAACACCTTTTGAGGAATACAGTTTCAGCGTTTCCTCCAGGTTTTCGTCCATGACAGAGGCATTAAACCAAAGACCAATGCCAATGTTCTGTTTGCTGGCATAAGTTATAATGGAATCTAAATTGATCTCTTTGTTTAATTTCTTCAGATTACCATGCTGATACCATCCCTCATCAACCATGATATATTCAAGTCCGAATTTCTTTGCAAAGTCTACATAGTATTTGTAAGATGTTGTATTTTTTCCTGCTTTAAAGGAAACATTAAAAAGATTCATGTTTGTTAGCCATTCATCCGTTATTTGACCCGGCTTGATCCATGATAAATCGCCTTTAATTTCTGAAGGACTAGCGAGTTTTAATACTAAATCTGAAGAAGGAATTGTCGCGGGGTTTTTAGTTATATGTAACACCCGCCATGGGAAATTTCTATTGCCATTTGTTAAAGCTATAAAATCAGCGAACTTAGTTACACTTTTAAGTTTATAATAATTGATTGTATCATTTGGTATTTTTTCCTCTAACGGATACGGTGAAAAATCCGCTTTGATTCCATTATTTGAAGACTTTAAAAGAATTAAACCTGGGTAGTCAATCACATCCGATTCTCCGATTACTATATATAAATCATTTTTTGTTTTTAGTAAGGAAGGCGCAAAATAAGCAGTGTTCGTTGAGCTTTCTGAAATTTTACTTGTTTGGTATTGTGTCTCAAAAAATGATTCATATTTGTTCTCGATTCTGAATAAATTTCTGAATGAATCTATTTGCTTTTTAATGAAATTTATAATCGTATTAGGTAATGTATATTGTAGATATGGCGCAAAGTAAATTTGAGCATCTCCAATAGGATTCACTTCGAATTTTTCTTTATAAACTTTAAGTTTGTGATTTGATTTTCCTATCCATCTATAGGATAGACCTTCATCGTACATTCGAATTTCTAATCCAATAGGCTGTTCAAAGTTGATAAGTATTGCGTTATACCTGTCTCTGAATAATTTACGTTTTGATGCAACAACGGGGGAGAAAAGGCTGTCTTTTTCAAGTTTTTGAATATTTTTGATTGTCAATTGATCAAATTCTCTTCCCTCTAAATCTAATTCTATTTTTGAATCATCAATAATGAGTGTGTCGTTCCATCGTATTGTATAGTGTAAAATAGGATTTGTATGCTCTGAGGTAAGTTGGAATTTTATTTTATTGTTTGGTGAAACAATTTCAATCGTTTTTTGAGGGTTTCGTATTTGACATGAAAAAAGCACTTCCATGATGAATAGTAACTGAAGTACGATTGTTTTTTTCATTCTATATTTTGTATTTGTAAAGATGTAAATATAGGCTTAGTCTAATAAAAGATTCTTCATAATATGGATTAACTTATTTTCTCTGTGTCAAAAAATGATTGGGCAATGTGAGTAATGGATTTTCATAATTGATGAATTTCCTATTTCTTATGTTTAACTTTTTAAGAAGCTTTAAATTTTGATGTGGGTCTTTTTTGTATTTATCGTTAGCTTTGTTTTCTATAATTATTTGAATTGAATTCAATCCTTAGCTATTTCCGAGAACCCATTCAAAAAACATGGCATTTTTGGCTGTACGCTTTTGGTATAGTTTATCTAACATTTCCTTATTTACGTTTATTTGAAGAGCCAGGGGTTGGATTAGATCCCTCTTGGCAAATTGTCCTGAATTTATTGCGAGGCAAACAAGGAATCTGGGGAAGCGACTTCGTGTTTACTTATGGTCCTTTAGGGTCTTATATCTACCGACTCCCCATCTTAGTTCCCGCTTGGAAGCAATTACTTTATGATGGTTTTTTCTTTCTGAATCTCATCTATTTTCATGCCACCTGTTTTCCCAAACAGGCTAAATACTACCATCTGATTGTATTTTTCTGTTTTAATCTCTTTTCATTTGAGATGATTGGGGAAACCACCGCATTTCTGTGGATGTTTTTAGGGATGTATCATGGATTTGTTGCCCTTTATGCCGGATCAACTTGGAAACGCGTTGCTTCTCTCGCTCTATCCTTTCTTTTATTAGGTATTATATTTTTCAGCAAGGCTAATTATGGGATCATCGTTTGGGCATTTTTAGCAGGTTTAATTGTCGTGATGGTCATTCAAAAGCGACTATCTTGGTGGCTGGGTTTACTGTTTTTCGGTTTGTTTGTGGTGGCACTTATGGCTTGGGCGCAATACCTGGATACCAACTTATTCCTGTATTTTAAAACGAGTTTACACATCATCGCCAATTACAATGCGGGGATGTCCGTTTTTCCAGATGCATTCGAAAAGATGACTGCCGCAACTTATGGTGTTTTCCTGTTGCAGGTGGTTTTTACACTATACCTGGTCATGTATGCCCCAAAGCAAGCTTGGTCGGAGTATTTTTTATTAGCTACAGGACTAGGGATATCGTTTGTTTTGTTGAAGTACAGCTTTGTGCGCGCAGATTCGGGGCATTTTACGGCTTATGTTAAATTGATGACTTATGTGGGACTTTTGATTGTTGCACATTCCTCACTGTTAGCTATTCGACGCATTTACTTGCTTTTAATGCCCGTATTATTTGCCCTCTATGTGTATTTATATGTTCCGCTTGTTGGATTTACGGCACTTGGTCTTTGGCATGGTATCAAATACCGCCCCTATATTTTGGTGAATTATTTCCAAGGAAAACGGGAGCCAGCACCGGTTGGACAACGCTTGCCCGAAACATTTATAAAGCGGATTGCCAAACATTCAGTTGACGTCATTCCATATGAGGTTTCCTGGGTCAATACGCATAAATTGAATTATGCGCCTCGGCCCACGCTTCAGAGTTATTTAGCGGGAGATCGCTATTTGGATAGTTTAAATGAAGTATATTTTGCGTCGAAAAAAGCCCCAGATTTTGTAATTTATGGATTGGAAAAATCAAGTTTAAAGTATCCATGGTCGGAGGAATCCTTTACCCAAAAAGCTTTGTTGATGCATTATGAAATCGTAGATTCCAATGATTCCTTGTTGCTATTTGCCCGTAAACCGCAACATCGAAAACTTCGGTTGGTATTTACGCGGTATGCGCGTCATTCACTCGGGAAGGAGATTAAATTGGGCGTTCTACAAGCCGGGTATTTACGTGAAAGTACCTTTGAAACAGCGTATAGTTCACAAGGTAATTTGGTTAATCTATTGTTTCAGCCGCCCCAATTAATGGCAGAACTTAAATCGGGAAATGTTCGTGAACGTATTCGTGTCGCTCCTAACTTGTTGAAAAAAGGTTTTTGGTCAAATAACTTAATCCTGAATTTAGCACAAGCCAAAAAATTCTATAGCGGAACATCGGATTCTTCGAATACCTTAGAATCCATTAAATTCAGCGAAGGACAATTTTTTCACGGAGGATTCAAGCCCGTCATTCTCGTCACGCATCGTTACTATCGGATAGAATAACGCTAAATGCCTTGTGAATCCACGGGCTAATGGTAAATTTGTTGAAATTCTAGGTGCATGACCCAAATTACGGCAATCATTTTGACGTTTAATGAAGAGAAACACATTGCTCGCTGTATCAAAAGCTTGCAAGCGGTTTGCTCGCGTATCTGCATCATTGATTCTTTTTCCACAGATCGTACGATTGAAATTGCTAGTAGTTTAGGGGCTGAAGTATATGCACATGCTTGGGAAAATAATTACGCCAAACAGTTGAATTGGGGTATTCTAGCGGCGCAAATACAAACCGAATGGACCCTGCGGATTGATGCAGATGAATATTTGACCGAGGAGCTTCAACAAGAAATCAAACTAAAATTGGCAGCCCTGTCTTCCCATATTTCAGGAATCGAGTTTACACGTAAAGTGCTATTTAAGGGAAAATGGATTCGATTTGGTGGGTTTTATCCGATTCATCTGTTGCGACTCTGGCGCACAGGTTTAGGGGCCTGTGAACAGCGTTTGATGGATGAACATATCGTTCTTTCGCAAGGGGAAACCATTCGTTTTGCGGAGCATGTCGTGGATGAAAATTTGAATTCCATGCATTGGTGGGTAAGTAAGCACAATAATTATGCACGCCGCGAAGCTGCGGATGTATTGAATCAAAAATATCAATTTACGTTTACGACTGATTTGTCGGCGGCCGGTAACAGCCAAGCACATGTGAAGCGTACAGCTAAAAATAGTTTGTATAATCGGATGCCTCTTGGCTTGCGTGCTTTGGCCTATTTTATCTTTCGGTTTATATTCCAATTAGGATTCTTGGATCATCCGAAGGTTTGGGTATTTCATTTTATGCAAGGGCTTTGGTATCGTCTTTTAGTCGATATGAATATCTATGAGGCGGAAAAAGCTGCGCAAGGCAATTCTGAACGCTTGAAGGAAATCATTCAGCAGGAGTGGAAGATTGAATTTTAACATGCATCAAAAAGATCATTTATTGCATTTGTGTTCCTATTCGTACGAATCAGGAGGACCTGCTAGTGTGATCTTGAATCATTCTCGCTTTCAGATTGATTCTGGTATGGACGTCACGATTGCGAGTTCCATGGATCTAGCGCATCACGCTTATCCTACCGCTCCAGGTGTGCATTTAGAAATATTTAAGCAGAGTTTTTTTTCGCGTATCCTTTCGGAATTCTCGTGGACTTTGTTGTTTTGGTTTATTCGGAAACGGAATTCTTTTCAATACGTTCACATGCATGGACTTTGGTATTTTGGTGCTTTACTGCCATTTATTATCCCAAACAAGGCTAAAAAAATTGTTACAATCCATGGTTTTTTGGATCCATATGCTTGGAATCGGTCCGCTTGGAAGAAAAAACTGCTCTGGAATGTAATGCAAAAGCGTTTTCTCCGACAGGCAGATTTGATTCATGTGATCAGTAGGGAAGAGGAGCAAATTGTCTTGAATTTATTCCCCGAATTGCGTTCGAAAATTGTATTCATTCCCAACGGAATTGAGGATCCGATAAAATCAACCTTGCCAGCTCCTGCGCCTGATTTTGTTGATCGCATTGTGAAAATTAAGGCCAAAAGCTCTTTTGTGTTTTTATTTTTAAGTCGAATCAATCGAAAGAAGGGCTTGGATATATTGGTTCATGCATTCCAGGAATTAAGCCGTCTCCATGGTTCAGCCATCCATTTAATTATTGCGGGTCCTCAAGATGATTATTCAGAGGAATTAGTCATTCAATTGGCGACCTATCCACATGCTAATATCGATGTATTTAATGTTGTTACCGGGGCCAATAAAGCGTATTTATTAGAACAGGTGGATGCATTTATACTGCCAAGTTACTCGGAGGGTTTTTCGATTGCCGCGTTGGAAGCGCTTGCGTATAGCAAACCGAGTATATTTAGTACGCGGATTGGTTTTGCCGAAGAACTGATTTCTGCCAATGCGGCGCTTATCTGTGAACCTTCGCAAGCGTCCGTTTTGGAAGCGATGCAGAAACTTTATACAGATACTGCCATGCAAACTCGATTAGCAAAAAATGCAAGGGCTTTGTTTTTGGCCAACTATCAAATTGAGCAAGTAGCTGCTGATTTTATTATGGCAATAAAACAAGTTTAAATTGTTATTATTGTAGAAATAAGTTGATTAGCTATGCGCATTATCAAGTACATTCTACCCTTTATCTTATTTGCCGGAGCCTGGCTTTCTTACCATTCTGTTGGAATTGCCTGTTGGGCCAGCATCCTTTTTAGCTTTCTATTCATTCCATTCGCAGAATTGTTCTTGCCTGCTAATGAACAGAATTTATCAGAAGAGGATGAAATCGCTGCCAAAAACAATCCATTTTATGACCTTGTGTTGTATATAGCCTTTGCATTGCATCTTGTTTGTTTGTTTTATTTTTTAAATAATGTAGGTGAAGCTGATATTTCTACGTTAGATCGAATTGGGAGAATCGTAACCGCTGGATTATTGGCTGGTATTTTTGGAATTAATTTAGCGCATGAATTAGGACATCGTAGCAACAAAGTGGAACAAGGGATGTCAAAAATACTGTTGTCAACCAGCTTGTACATGCACTTTTTTATCGAGCATAATCGCGGTCATCATACACATGTTAGCACGCCAGATGATCCGAGTACAGCCAAATATCGACAAAGTATATTTGCTTTTTTCTTCCAAACAATTCCCGGAACCTACATGAGTGCTTGGCGGATTAATGCGAAGATTTTGAAGAACCAACAAGTCGGCTTTTGGTCATTACAAAATGAAATGTTGTTCTTTCATCTCTTTCAAGCAGGATTACTGTTAGGAATTTATGAGATTTGGGGATTAGCGACCCTAGGGTACTTTTTGATTTCAGCGATGATTGGAATATTATTGCTTGAAGCCGTTAATTACATTGAGCATTATGGATTGATTCGTCCTTTAAATGCGAATAATCGGTACGGCCGTGTACAGCCGGAACATTCATGGAACAGTAATCATTTATTGGGGAGAGTGCTGCTTTTTGAGTTAAGTCGGCATAGCGATCATCATTACTTGGCTTCCAGAAAATATCAAATATTGCGCCACCACGATGGTGCGCCTCAAATGCCTACCGGATATCCTGGTATGTTGATTTTAGCTTTGATTCCACCGGTATATTTCGCCATCATGGACCGACAAATGCGTAAATACGGAGTGTTAGAATGATCGAACTGCTTTCACGAAGCATTTGAAATCCTTGAAGTAAGACGCTTGGAGACCTGTCTGTAGATTATGTGTCCAAGCATTTTGTTTGTCTACTTCTGACGATGTCCAATACCATGATGATTGGAAAATGCTTCCTCCGCCTACTTTTTTAAGATTCAATTTGGGATGAATCAATTCGAATTCTTCTTTGGTAGGCAATCGCCAATCGGAAAATCCGCCTACCTGTAAAGAATCACATGCTTTTAATGCTTCGTTGTAATCCAGTTTGCCTAGGTTTTCAACCGTTGCGATTAAGCCGTGTCCGTTTTTTTCATAGATAACATATCCACCATTTTTAACGATGGGAAGCTTTTTATTCGGGCTTTGAGCAGAAGATGCAAAGAAACAGAATGAAAGGATGCTGAATATGAATAAGTTACGAATCGTCATCGAATGGTGTTTGTTGGTAATATCTTTCAAAATTAGATAAAATAAGTCTTAGAGGAAATTAATTATCACTTTTATCGTTAGAAAGGGGAGATAAATTTGAAATAAAATTTGTATTATTGTAATAACCCTAAATATACATCTGTTCGTAGATGAAAAAACGATTATTTTATTTTAGTGTTTTAGTCATAAGCGTGTTCTTTGTTCAGCCGTTTGAAATGCATGGGCAGCAAACGGTTAAATTAACTGACCCTTACGAGCATTTCCGTCAAGCAAAGTTGTTATTTGATTCGAACAACTTTCCCGCTGCGCAAGAAGAATTCCGTTTTTACCTTAAAACCTTACAGGAGAATACCTCCTCCTTGATATCGGAACGCACGATTGTTGAATACTACATTGCCATGTGTTCGATTTATTCCATGCGTCCAGAGGCGGAAATTCAAGCCGTCAAATTCGTTTCGGATCATCCAGAAAGCCCTTTTTCAGCCAAATTGATTACAGAAATTGGTGTGTTCTATTATGAAACAGGGGATTGGGCTCGCGCGATTAAATATTTGAGTAATTCATCTCAGACGAATTTAGAGCATAAGTACTACCTGGCTGTTTCCTATTATAAATCGAACCAATACAAGGAAGCGTTAGCCCTTTTCAATCTATTGAAGTTTGAGTCGGAAGATGAGTTTTCATTGCCAGCAGCCTATTATGCCGGGGTAATGCATTTTCATTCTGATAAATTTGAACAAGCGATCGAGGACTTTAAACTTGCCAGCGCAGATCCTAAGTATGCTGCAGAAGCTCCTGTTTGGATTAGTTCAGCTTACATGAAATTAAATCGATACAATGATTTAATTGGCTATGTTAAGCCGATTTTGGCGGATAGTTCTTACCAGCAGTCTTCGGGAAATTTGGCATCCATCATTGCTGAGCTACAATTTCAAAAACAAGATTATGTGAATGCCGCGAAAAGTTATGCGGTTGTCAAGGAAAAATCGCCTTTGATGATGAATCGTGAGCGGAATTATAAGTTTGCCTTCGCCTTGTATAAATCAAAGCAGCTGGATGAAGCACTCTTATTACTTGCGAAATCGGATAAATCGAACGATTCCCTGGGTCAAGAAATGTCTAAAACCCGTGCGTTGATTTTAGTGGACCAACAAAAATGGGACCTTGCTTACCCAGCGCTGCAGGAGATTGCTGCAATGCCTTTTAATAAGGAATTAGCTGAAGAAGCGTATTTGATGTACCTAAGTTTGTTGCAGCAAAATCAACAATGGGCTACTTTGCTGAAGGAAATTAAATCCTATCAGAAGCGTTTGCCTCAAAATAAACAGGGTGAATTGTTGGTCTCTATGGCAATCGATGCATTGCAGAAACAGGCAAGTTTGTCAGCCATGGAAGATTTTATGTTGAATTTTCCGGTAGGCAAAGTGAAATTCCAGGAACTTTATCAAGCTACTTGTTATCAGATTGCTTCCAAGGCCTATGAAAAACAAGAAGATCGTCGGGCGATCACGTATTACAAGAAATCACTCGATTTTGCTGTAAATCGTGAGATGGCTTGGTATGCCCGTTATGCCTTAGCGGAAATGCTAGCGCGGTCGAATAAGAATTCGGATGCCATTAAATTATATGTTCCCTTGTTGGCGGAAACGAATGTGCCAACGGGATCGCGGGAATTGAGCCAACGAATTCGATTAAGTTTAGCCCATTCATTCGCCTACATTACGATGTATGATCGTTCCTTGCAATATTTTGAGGAATATGTAGCTAATAAGTTAACAGGGACCCGTTCCGTAGATGATTTGCGTAATTTGGCTGAATTGTCAATCGCGAAAGGAGATTTAACAACCGGCCTCAAATATTTCGATGAAGCCATTCAGCAGAATTCTGCCCAAACAACCAGTTTACTGGAACGTAAAGCCTTGATTCTCTTTAATCTAAGGAAATTCAAAGAGGCATCAGAGGTGTACCTCGCTTATAGTTCGAAATTTCCGAATGACCCGCAAGCGGACAAGATGTTATACCAAAGCAATGTTGCTTTGGCGCGATTGCAAAAAACAGAAAGTTACGCGGCTGTTATTCGCAATACGACCCAATTTATTCAAACGAAATCGACTATCAATCCTTTGTTTGCCCCATTCTTATTGATTCGTGCTCAAGCATATGAGAATACGAATCAATGGTTTTTAGCCATGGATGATTATGTTCAAATCGTTCGTAAATACACGACCGATTCTTCTGCCAAAGAGGCAATTATCGGTGCTACGGAATTATTGAAAAAGGCAGGCCGTCATACGGAGGCGATGGAATTGTACCATGTTTATGCAAGCCAACATGGAGATGACCCAAGTTTGGCTGATCAATGGTTCGATATTTGTACGGAAATGTTCCAACAGGCTAAATATAAATTGGTCGTTCCTGAACTTGTTCGTTTGATTCAAGAATATCCAGCGTATGGGCAATCTGATGCCTTAAATTATATGTTAGGTGTTGCTACCTACCACACAAAAGATTTTGGTAATGCCTTGATTTACCTAAAGCGTAGCCAGCAGGGCGTAAGCTATGCCAATAAATCCCAATGGGTGATTGCATTGATTTACGAGGAGCAAAAGCGCGCTGATTTGGCAATAGGCCAATTGGTTGATTTAAAGGCTAATATGGCCTTTCAAGATACGCTCATGGTCGATGTGCAGGATAAGTTGAAACAATTGTATGGCCAACAAAAGAAATTTGATTCACTGAATCAACTTTGGGTTGACTTAGATGCATCTGATTCATTGCGTAAGAGTCAATGGGCTGTCGAAATAGGCCAATACGCATTGGATGCTGCTGAGTATGATTTAGCTAAAAAATGGTTTTCAACCTCGGTCGATTATAATCAAGATGAAGTTGGGGCCAAAGCGGCAATAGCCTTTGCCAAAGTATTGTCATTGCAGAAAGAGTACAAGCAATCGAATGATTGGTTGGTCGCTCAATTTATTCAATCTGAAAGTCGTTATTATCATTTGCCAGATGCTACGGTAGGGCAGGCTTATCTGTCGATGGCGGATAATTTTATTCAACTAAAGAATAATGCACAAGCCAAGGCCATCTTACAAAGTATTTTATCCAACTCGTCGGATGATGCCGTTAAAGTATTAGCCAAGAAAAAAATGGAGGGAATTCAATAGATGAAACAGATCATTTTACTTTTTATTGGCCTGTTTGGGTTGCTTCATCTAGCCTATGCGCAAGAATCACGTATCGATCGTTCCACGATCACGATACCGAATTCTACGCGTGCCGTGATGAACTTAAAGGTAACAGATCGGTCATATTTGCCCATGAAGACCTTTGATCAAACAGCCAATGCGCCTTTGGTCGTTAAGCTGAAGGAATCTGCTTGGGCAATTGACTCCTTACCTAAAATTGAGGCGCCTGCAGCGCAAGAAATGCGTACGGATGAGAGCAATAAGACGGCTTATGGCGAGAAGTTTAAAAATTCAATTCTCTTAGGAGCAGGAAATTACGGTCATTCCTTATTTGATTTTAATGCAAGTCAAAGTGCCAAAGAGAATAAATTCTTAGGCGTTTATTTGCATCATGATGCCAATCTATTTGGACCTGTGCTAGCTGAATATTCAGCTAGAAGTCAGAATTTAGCGCGTTTAGAAAGCCGTTCCTTGGGACGAGTGAACTATTGGGAGAGTACGTTGGAATATAAAATGTTCTCGAATTACTATTATGGCCTAGCGGAAATACCATCGTATGTGAAAGCGAGTGATTTGTTGGCTTCTTACACGCGTATGAGTGCTTCAGGTAAATTAAGTAGCGCGAAAAAGTCGGCAAACTCAGACTACATTTTAAGTGTCCAAGCAGATCAGTTGACGAACCCACAAGATTTGAATGAATTAGTCATTCAAGGGCACGGAATGTATGCGCATAACATGTCGGAAAAACTTCGTTTCAAGTTGGCCGGAGATTATATTTATTCGGAATTTTCGCCTAACGCCACGCTGCAAAAATGGAACCGCAACCTGTATCGACTAAATCCCCATTTAGCCTATAAAAGTTCACGCGTTAGTTTGAATGCTGGATTTATGTTTGTTACTGAATTTGATGATCCCTTAGTTGAGAAAACCAGTGTTTTTCCCATGTTGCAATTGGATTTTGGTGCGTCAGATTATATTCACTTGTTTGGTGGGGTAGGAGGAGATGTGCAATTCAATTCATTTAATGGCTTTTTAAAGCAAAATCCTTGGATGCGTGTTCCGAGCCAATTGAAAAATACGAACCAAGTAGGCCACGTTTATGGGGGAATTAAGGGTATTGGAGGGAATAAAGTGATTGATTTTGAAGCTCAATATGATTATGCTGAGTATTCCGATTTACCTTTTTACGTCAACGCGGTTACAGCTACTAATAAGTTCGATATGCAATACCGAGGCGGCTTAGAGAAAATTCAGGTAACAACCTATACGGCCAATTTGAATTTGAACTTCACCTCGCAGTTTACCTCAAGTTTTAAATTCAACCATGTCATTTATCAGCAATTAGGTATCAAGTTCAATGCGCCACATGTTCCAGCTACGACTTTGTCATGGATTAATTCATGGCGCATTTCGCCTAAATTCTTACTAGCACCCGATGTTTATTGGATGAAATCACTTTATGCCCTAGAACCTGTCAAAAATCAGTTAATTCAGATGGATGATATTTTGGATGTCAATTTGAAAATAAATTACTTTATCAAACGAAATTTAAACATCGGTTTGTCAGGCAATAACCTATTGGGTAAAAACTATCAAAAGTATTATCAATACCAGGTTCAAGGCTTGAATGCAACCCTTTCATTAGCTTATTCTTTCTAATATGAAATACATTCTTTTCATCCTGGTTTCTCTCGTACTTTTTGCCTGTGGCTCTAGTAATTCGGAGGTAAAAGTAAACCCAACACGTAGTTTGAATGAGGTTTTGGCTTGTGAAAATTTGGCTGGTCTTGAGAAAAAGTATGGGAAAGATTCCCTTATTGCGGACACGACTTGGGTGATTGGTGATGATAGCTTACGCGGAACGATATTATACCCCAATTCAAGCCGTCAAGTATATGTATATTACCGTGACGGTCAAATCGTGGATGTAACCATCGTAGGGGATGCATCAGAATGGAAAACGGATTCAGGTTTGTTGCTAGGTATGCCACTCCAATCGGTTCAAGCAATCAATCAAAAGAACTTTACGCTTTCAGGATTTAATTGGAAACATGCAGGTTCTGTGGTTTCTTGGGAAGGCGGAAAATTGATGGGGGATAATACGCTAGGCCATCTAGCCTCTTTTTCTAATGCATCTAATCAACATGAAGGTATTTCAGATGCTGAGTACCAACAAATTTCAGGTGAAACTGAATTTGATGTACGTCATGAGGTTATTCAAAAATTGAATCCGAGTCTGGATTTGATCTCCTTAGTTCGTCCGTTTATTCCCAACAAAGAGGAAGGGAAAAGCATGAGCAAGCGTATCTCGGATAGCCAAGTTCCTGCAGGAAAGTAATTCTTATTTCAGTTTGGGATTGTTATGATGCCGATCTGCATCGCGGATGCTTTTTTTGTCCAAATTCTTCGCCAATGCCTCCGTTAGATTAATTCCTGTTTGATTAGCCAGACAGATTAATACAAAAAGTACATCGGCCATCTCATCCCCAAGGTCTTTGTTCTTATCCGATTCTTTCTCGGATTGTTCCCCATAGCGTCGAGCTATGATGCGGGCAACTTCGCCTACCTCTTCTGTTAACATCGCCATATTCGTGAGTTCGTTGAAGTAACGGACACCTACTGTTTTGATCCACTGGTCAACTTGCGCTTGGGCTTCTTCTAAGGTCATAATGCGTTGTTTTTCGAATCAATGATGATGGTTACTGGGCCATCGTTACATAAACTTACTTGCATATCTGCGCCAAAAACACCCGTTTGAATAGGGGCACCCATGGCGTTAGAAAGTTTTTCGATCATTAGTTCATATAAAGGAATTGCTTTTTCGGGTCTGGCTGAGGCCAGGTAACTAGGGCGATTTCCTTTGCGCGTATCCGCGTATAAAGTGAATTGACTAACTAATAATAGTTGGCCAGAAACCTGTTCCAAAGAAAGATTCATTTTGCCTTCGGCATCCGAGAAAATTCGCATGCCATGAATTTTTCCAACGAGGTAATCGACATCAACCGCTGTGTCATCTACATGGATGCCTAAAAGAATAACGAATCCTGTACCAATGGAGGCATGTAGTTGGCCATCGATGTGCAAAGTAGCTGAACTTGCGCGTTGAATAACTGCTCGCATTGGCTACAATAAGAAATAGACAATCATGAAATAAACCCCATAACCCAAGATGTCATTGGTCGTTGTGATGAATGGTCCGGATGCCACAGCTGGGTTAATTTTTAATTGGTTTAAGACCAAAGGAGTCACCGTACCCATTAATGAGGCAAGCATAACGACCGCAAATAAAGAGAGCGAGACGGTAACGGCCAACATAGATTCTCCGTTGACAACCAATATAGAACAACCAAAAGCAAATATTGCTGCAATCGTTGCGTTGATGATGGCGACAACAAATACTTTTTGTAGACGTTTCCATAAGGTCGTGTCTAATCCACTTTTGTCTGCGAGCGATTGTACGATCAATGAAGATGATTGAATGCCCACATTTCCACCCGTAGAACCAATCAAGGGGATAAAGGCAGAAATAGCAGGTAATAAAGCAATGGTGTCATCGAAGCGATCAATGATTTTGGCAGCTAAAAAACTACCCACCATACCACCGATCAACCAAGGTAAACGAGAACGAACGAGTAGCCAAACGGAGTCATCTTCTTCAACGTCTTCTGAGATACCGGCCATGACCTGAATATCTTCTTGTGCGGATTCTGTAATAAAATCGACCACGTCATCAATCGTAATACGACCGAGTAATCTACCTTGTATATTCACGACTGGAATTGCCTCCAAATCGTATTTTTGCATTAAATCGGCAACTTCTTCGCCGGTGCTATAGGTCTGAACTGATACGATTTCATCGGCCTCGTATACATCTTGAATCTTCGAGCCGCGTTTTGCCAAAATGATTTTTTTCAACGATACGGTACCCAATAAAATACCATCATCATCGACAACGTACACGGAGAATACTTTTTCTACATCTTCGGCTTGTCGGCGAATCTCCTCCACACATTCCGTTACGGTCTGAGTAACATTGATTTTGATTAACTCCTTTTGCATCAAACCACCCGCACAATCCTCATCGTAATGCATCAGGTCAATGATAAAGCGCGCTTGTTCGCGGTCTTTTAGGAGGGCGATTACTTCTTCACGTATACGAACGGGTTGTTCATTTAATATATCCACCGCATCATCAGAATCAACGATGTTGATGTATGCAGAGATTTCTTTGGAGGTGAAATTCTTTAAGAACTTCTTGCGATCATCGGTATCTAATGCCGAAATGATGGCAGCGGCAATTTTGGTATCCAGTAACTGGACTAAATATTTCGATTCATCCCCATTTAATTCATAGAGAATAGATGTGATATCTGCTGGGAATAAATCCTCAATCTTGGCAATGATTTCATCCTTCGCCTGATCGATGATCAATTGGCGAATTTCTTCAAGGAACTCTTTGGTGAGCTCAAACGGAAGGTGTTGTACGTTGATTTCTTCCATGATTGAGTGAATTAGATTGAAGGCGCAATTACGGAAATTTTGCCCAAAATGCTGTTAAGGCTTTGTTATTTTCTTAAGCTCCTAAGTAACCATTGGCTTCCCACAAAAGGGTCAGTGTCGTGAATTCCTCCACTCCCAATTGCTCCGCTCGTTTTGTCAATAAGGGGTGATCAGGCAATTGCATCGCGCGCAAGGCATTTCGCAAGGTCTTTCTTCGTTGGTTAAAGGCCATTTTGACAAGCATTTTAAAATGCTTTGGGTCACATGCTAATTTCTTATCGAAATTGCGGACCAATCGAATGACACCCGAATTAACTTTCGGAGGCGGCGTAAACACCTCGGGTCCTAGGCTAAATAGATATTCGATATCGTAATAGGCTTGAAGCAAAACGCTCAATATGCCGTAATCTTTATTGCCCGGTTTCGCTGCCAAGCGTACAGCCACTTCCTTTTGTAACATGCCCACCACTTCCACGCATTGGTCTTTGTACTCCAACACGCGGAAAAATATCTGCGTGGAAATGAAATAGGGAAAGTTTCCTACGATTGCGAATTTCTCATCACCGAAGATGTTCTCAAGCGGATAGCGCAAAAAGTCACCATCAATCAAACGTGTTCCTGTAAATTCTAAGTAGTTCTTGCGCAGGTAGTCCACCGATTCCTTGTCAATTTCAATGAGGTAGGTTTCGTAATCCGTTTTCTTGACTAAATATTGCGTCAATACGCCCATACCTGGACCAATTTCCAATACTTTTTTATAGTTGGCATAATCCTGCAAGCCATCCACGATGCGTTGGGCCGCATCTAAATCATTCAAAAAGTGTTGACCTAAATTCTTTTTTGCTCTTACTTGCACGTGTTCTTGGGGCTTAAGGGTACGCGAAATTACGCCCTTTTTTGTACATTTAAGCAAAAATAGGGAATAAAGCCATGGCTGCTTGGGCAAATAAGACAAAGGACGATCTCATTCAGGAAATACAGGAGCTGAAAAAGCAATTGGATGTTCTTGAAATAAATGATGGCATTGCGTCTGATGCTACTTCAAAGGAGAACCTGATCAAAACGCTTGATGGCCTTAAATTTTTTGGCATCATCATGGCGCTCGATGGAACGATCGTTTTTGCCAATGCCTATACCCACCAATTATTGAATTACAAAGCAGGCGAATTAAACGGGAAAGATTTCTTCGGTACCTTGTTACCGGAGGGAGAAACCGAAGACCGCCGCGCTTCATTCCAAAAAGCCATTGCATCGGGTGGTTTATTTGAAGATCGTGAACGGAATTATGTCACCAAGACGGGTGCCGTGAAATGGGTGGAAGTCGCCTCAACGATTGTTCAAGAAGCCGATCAAACGACCTATTTAAGTATTATTGGGGAGGATATTACCGAAAGGAAAAAGGTATCCGAGGCCTTAAGTCGGTCCAACGCCCAATTACAAGACCTGATTAACAATACAACGGATTTAATTCAAATCACGGGTGTTTCGGGGCGCTTTTTGTTTGTCAATAAAGCCTGGCTCGAGACTATGGGCTATTCTGAAGAGGAAGCGCGCGATTTGAGAATGCAGGATGTACTCCATCCTGAATTTGCACATGTGACCCAAGCCCAATTCGATTTATTGAGTAAAGGGGAGGAATTACCTGAATTTACGGCGGTTTTCAGGCGTAAGGATGGGCGCCGACTCTATGTTTCGGGCTCTGCAACATGTCGTTTTGAACGAGGCGCACCGACAGCCTATCGTTGTATCTTACATAACTCGACCGCGAAAGTTCGGGCGGAACGTGCCAATAAATTGTTCTCATCCATCGCTCAGGTAGCGATTAATTCGACCAACCTGGACGATTTGTATGTGAACATTCACAAGCAATTGGGCGAGGTGATCGATGTGAAGAATTTCTTCATCGCGCAGTACGATCCTGGCAAAAGCTATTTATACTTCCCTTATTACATCGATGAGTATTTTGACTCGCGTGTCCATTTTACTAAACGTAAATTAGGGAATGGATTAACGGAATATGCCATCATGGCCAATAAACCCTTGATTTTGCATGATGATGATATTCATCAACTCGCGAAAGACAAGAAGATTTATTTATATGGCGTGGTTCCCAAAGTAATGCTTTGCGTTCCCCTTCGTATAGGTGATCGGGTAACGGGAATCATTGGGGTTAAGTCTTATGAGCGTGCGAATAAGTACGAAAACCGAGATTTGGAATTATTGGACTTTATTTCAAGTCAGGTTGCCGTCGCCATTGCACGCAAGCAAGCGGAAGAGGCTTTGGCGCGAGAGACAGCACGGTTGAATGCGATTTTTGAAGGTAGCTCACACTTGATGTGGTCGGTGAATAAACGATTGATGTTGACGAGTTTTAATCACGAATATGCCGAACTTTTGGAGCAGCAATTGCAGATTAAACCGCAGTTGAATTTTAGTACGGAGAGCATGGGATTTCAACTGGTTGCGCCAAATGAGCGCCGACCGTTGGAAGACAAATATAAACTAGCCTTCCGAGGTCAAAAGCAACATTTTGAACTCGAACTTGCCACAAAATCTGGCGAGCAAAAGTGGTTGGAAATTTACCTGAATCCCATTCAGTCGGGCGGAAATATTGCTGAGGTGTCCGGTATTGCGCGTGACATCACAGATTTAAAGAAGTATCAAACCCAACTTGTCGAAGCGCGTGAACAGGCGGAGCATTCCTTGAAGGTGAAGGAACAGTTTTTGGCCAATATGTCCCATGAGATTCGTACGCCTATGAATGGGGTGATCGGCATGGTAGATCTATTGTGCGATTCGCCATTGAATGAGGACCAACAAGATTATCTACAAACGATTCGTAAATCATCTGAAACGCTCCTTCATATTCTGAATGATATTTTGGATTTAGCCAAAATCGAAGCTGGTAAAATGGTTTTGCATCCAGCCGATTTAGTGTTCGAAGATTTATTAGATCGATTGATGTCCTTATTTACACCTATTGCTCATCAGAAGGGGAATAAGGTCGCTTATTCGATTGCTGAAGATGTACCTAAGGTTGTGGTAGCGGATGAAACGCGCCTTTTACAAATCTTATCGAATTTAACTTCCAATGCACTTAAGTTTACAGAAAATGGTTCGGTGACCATTTCGGTGTCGACGGCGGAGAAGACTGATAGGCAAGTTGATTTGTTGGTGCGCGTGACAGATACCGGAATTGGTATCAGTCCAGAAAACTTGAAGAAACTATTCTCTGCATTCCAACAATTGGATAATTCAACTTCCAAGAATTACGGTGGGACTGGATTAGGTTTAGCGATTTCTAGGGAATTCTGTAAGATGATGGAAGGGGAGATTGGCGTAGAATCAGCGGAAGGCCAGGGGAGTACGTTTTGGTTTACGGTTCGCTTAGCCATCGGCGATGCCTCAAAAGCCTCCTCTATATCAAAAGCAGAACGTTTTGATATCGCAGGAACCTTGAAAGAAGTTCATGCACGGATTTTATTGGTGGATGACAATGCGACCAATCGCAAAGTTGCCTCCCAAATTTTAATGAAAGCTGGTTGTGTTGTTGAAACAGCTACGAGTGGACAAGAGGCAATCGATCGCTTGTCGCTAGATACGGCTTTTGATTTGGTCCTTATGGATATTCAAATGCCCGAAATGGATGGGATGGAGACAACTCGCCGACTGAAAAAATCGGTATCGGAATTGCCACCAATCGTTGCCATGACGGCGTATGCGATGAAAGAAGATCGAGAGCGATTCTTGGCTGCGGGTATGGATGATTATTTAGCCAAACCGATTCGGGCCCAACAACTCATTCAAATGGTGGGGAAATGGGTGCATGATGGGCATGCGCCAGAGGAAAGTATCCAAGATCAATCCTTGGAGGTTGTCGATGAAGAAGTTCTCAAATCTTTATCAGATGCTGTAGGTGGAGATCCTGTATTTGTAGAAGGTATGTTACTTGAGTTTATCGCGGAAGCGGAGGAGCAAATTCTTCAGGCTGAAAAAGCTTACGCTGCGAACGATTGCAAGGGTGTTCAGTCGGAGTTACATACGTTAAAAGGAAATTCGGGTACCCTAGGTGCCGCACAAGTGCATATCCTTTGCGAAAAAATAGAGTTGAAGGCGAAGGTTTGTGAGTTTAGTCAATTTCCTGTTGAGATCGCAGCGCTGAAGGAAGCACTGGCTGCATTCAAGCAAGTGATTTCGGACAGATTCGCCTAATACGTGCCATAATGGCCGATTTTTGCTCATGAGTTCTACTTCAAGCCCGACATTATTTCCGTAATTCATTTATGGTTGTTCATTTGCAAGTACCCCTGCAAATATTTTAACCACATGAATCCAAATAACTATACATCCCAATCGAGTGTCATCATTCAGCAGGCGATGGAAATTGCGCAGGAGCGAGGCCAACAAGCCATCGAAACGGGGCATTTATTGCTTGCGATTTTACAAGATGATACCCAAACCGCTTCTTTTCTCTTGAAGAAATTAGGCGTGAATCCCACCCAAATCCAAACAGCCTTAGGCCCTATCTTGAATACCTATCCAAAGGTATCAGGCGACCAAGCCTATGCAAGCAATGCCTTGCAACAAGCTTTGCAGCGCGCAGATAAATTAAAGGTAGATTTTGGGGATACGTACGTAAGCGTGGAATTATTGTTTTTGTCCTTGTTGGATGGCAACGATTCCGTGGCCGATGCCCTGAAAAAGCTCGGATTAACAACCAAGAATTTTAAAGAAGCAATCATCGAACTTAGAGGAAATAGAAAAGTGAACGATCCACATGCAGAAGGTACTTACCAGTCTTTGGAAAAATACGGTAAGAATTTAAATGAATTAGCGAAGGCGGGTAAAATTGATCCGGTGATCGGACGTGACGAAGAGATTCGTCGGGTCTTGCAAATCCTGTCCCGTCGTACCAAAAACAATCCGATGTTGGTAGGTGAGCCGGGTGTAGGTAAAACAGCAATTGTAGAAGGCTTAGCCCAACGAATTGTTTCAGGTGATGTGCCAGAGAATTTGAAATCCAAAATTGTCATGTCCTTGGACATGGGATTGTTGGTGGCTGGAGCCAAATACAAAGGAGAATTTGAGGAGCGTTTGAAAGCAGTCATTAAAGAGGTGACGGATTCCGATGGCGAGATTGTCTTATTTATCGATGAGATTCACACCTTGATTGGTGCTGGAGGTGGGGGAGAAGGAGCTATGGATGCGGCGAATTTACTGAAGCCAGCTTTGGCGCGTGGTGAATTGCATGCAATCGGTGCGACGACATTAAAGGAATACCAAAAATACATCGAGAAGGATAAGGCCTTAGAACGTCGTTTTCAATCGGTGATTGTAGATGAACCCGATGTAGCTGATGCGATTTCCATTTTGCGGGGTATCAAAGATAAATATGAGTTGCACCATGGAGTGCGTATTCAAGACGACGCGGTGATTGCCGCCGTGGAATTGTCAAGCCGATATATCTCAGATCGTTTCTTGCCAGATAAGGCGATTGACTTAATGGATGAAGCGGCTGCCAAAATGCGTTTGGAGATTGATTCCGTGCCTGAGGCGATAGATGATATCCAACGGAAGATTATGTCGTTGGAGATTGAGCGCGAAGCGATTCGTCGGGAAAATAACAAGGAAAAAGAAGCGGTTTTGAACCGAGAATTAGCCGATTTGTCGGAGAAACGTGATGCACTCAAAGCGCAATGGCAGTCGGAGAAGGGGGTTCTAGATACCATTCGTGCCGAGAAAGAGAAAATTGATAAGTTAAAACTCGAAGCAGATCAAGCGGAGCGCCAAGGCGATTACGGCAAGGTAGCCGAGATTCGGTACGGTCGTTTGGTAGAATCGGAACAGATGTTGAAAGATTTACAGGCCCAGTCCCAAGGTGAGAATGGTATGTTGCAGGAAGAGGTGACGGCTGAGAATGTTGCTGAGGTAGTTGCTAAATGGACAGGTATTCCCGTAAGTAAAATGTTGCAAACGGAAATCGAGAAGTTGTTACATCTTGAAGATGAATTGCACAAACGTGTGGCGGGTCAAGATCAAGCGATTGAATTGGTTTCCGATGCGGTTAGACGCTCGCGTGCGGGTTTGCAAGATCCACGTAGACCCATCGGTTCTTTTATCTTTTTGGGTACAACAGGGGTAGGTAAAACGGAATTAGCGAAGTCTTTGGCATCGTACCTATTCAATGACGAAAATGCCATCGTTCGAATAGATATGTCGGAGTACCAGGAACGCCATGCGGTTTCCCGATTGGTTGGAGCGCCTCCGGGATACGTAGGTTACGATGAGGGTGGTCAATTGACGGAAGCCGTACGCCGCAAGCCTTATTCGGTAGTCTTGCTTGACGAGATTGAAAAGGCGCATCCGGATGTTTGGAACATTTTATTGCAGGTGTTGGATGAAGGCCGATTGACCGATAACAAGGGTCGGACGGCAAATTTCAAGAACACGATTATCATCATGACTTCGAATATCGGTAGTCATGTGATTCAGGAAAAATTAGGCCAAATGGAGGGCTGGAACAATGCCATCCTAATGGAGGAAGCGAAAGAGGAAGTGATGGTTCTGTTAAAGCAACAAGTTCGTCCGGAGTTCTTGAATCGAGTGGATGAGATTGTATTATTTGAACCATTGACGGAGGAGCATGCGCGTAAGATATTGACTATCCAATTTAAGGAGATTCAACATCGCTTAGCGGAGCAACACATAACCATCGAAGCGACAGAGGAGGCATTGAATAAATTAGCCAAAGAGGGATTTGATCCTTTGTATGGCGGTCGGCCGATGAAGCGTGTACTCCAAAGGGTCGTATTGAATGAATTATCGAAATCCATTTTATCGGGTAAGATTCAGAAGGAATCTGCGGTGTTAATGGATGTGGATAAAGAGGGAAATCTGACCTTTGAGAATGTAGAGGTGGAGATTTAATCAAGGTAACCCCAGGCTAAGGCCTGGGGTTACTAATTTGTAGAGACGCGATACTTCGCGTCTTTTATATTTTAGACGCGAGGTATCGCGTCTCTACAATTTTCGGTATCGCGTTTCTACTTGTTATTAAAAATTCTGCCAACAAACCGGTCTTGTAAACCGGTAAATAGCCTCTGTTCCTACGGAAGTGCTCCGCGCATCGGAAGTAGCCGGGAAAGGTCCGCCGTGTACCATGGCTGGGGAAACTTCGACACCGGTAGGAAAACCATTTAATAGGATCCGTCCAACCTTTTGGCTTACTTCATCGATGAGCTCATCTAAACTCGCTAAGTCAGTTGGCTCCGCCTGAATCGTTGCGGTTAGTTGGCCCGGCATTTGTTCCGTAAATGCAATCATCTCATGTAAATCCTTGCAAACAACAGCTAGCGTACAAGGTCCAAAAACCTCTTCCAATACTTCTGGGTTCGCTATTGCCTCACGAACCGTGGTGCTAAATAAACTAGGATCTGGATTTTCAGACGCCGTTAGTCGGGTCGTAGCAGGATGGTGATTTAATGTATTCCAACCATGTGCAAAGGCATCTTTGATACCTGCTGTTAGGAATGTGCCCAGGGGCATAGCATCTAATTTGGATGCGAGCGAAGTTAAGAAAGCTACATCTTTTTCGAGCAATACGATCAAGCCTGGATTGGTACAAAATTGGCCTACGCCTAAACAAATGGATTGACTGAATGCATCTGCCAGTCCTTCGCCTTGCGAGGCAATTCGTTCACTGAATAGGTAAACGGGATTGATGGAGCCCATTTCCGCATAGACGGGAATAGGAACTTCCCGGCGAACGGCTAGGTCGAATAAGGCTTTTCCACCGCGGTAAGAGCCCGTGAATGCGACTGCTTTTGTGATGGCATGTTTGACCAAGTATCCTCCTATTTCATGTCCCTGTGCATGCAGTAAAGAAAATGTTCCATCCGGCATACCGCTTTTTTG
>JAGOAA010000006.1:0-67127 GCA_017984215.1 Cytophagaceae bacterium | reverse complement strand
TTCCACCGCGGTAAGAGCCCGTGAATGCGACTGCTTTTGTGATGGCATGTTTGACCAAGTATCCTCCTATTTCATGTCCCTGTGCATGCAGTAAAGAAAATGTTCCATCCGGCATACCGCTTTTTTGAGCCGCTGCTTGGATAGCTTGACCAACTAAATCACAGGTGTTTGGGTGCGCAGGATGTGCTTTGAAAACAACTGGGCAACCAGCAGCTAAAGCTGATAAGGTGTCTCCGCCCGCGACAGAAAAGGCTAATGGGAAATTACTTGCCCCAAATACAACCGTTGGGCCCAAAGGTATTTGTTTTTGTACCAATCGTGGTTTCGGAAGCGGTTGGCGTTCTGGCATTGCCTCATCCACGATTTCGCGTTTCCAGGATGGGTTTGAGATAAAGTTCGCAAATGCTTGAATTTGACCGATGGTCCGACCGCGTTCCCCGATGATACGCGCCTCGGGTAAACCGGATTCGGCACAAGCGGTTTGGATTAACACATCTCCGATGGTCAAAATCTCTTCGGCGATTGTGTTCAAGAAGTTTGCCCGTTGGGCATCTGATAAAATGCGATATACTTTAAATGCCGTGGAGGCTTTGGCTAATGCTTCATTTGCTTCTTCGTCCGTGGCTTCTACAAAAACTTGGGGAAGTGCTTCGCCCGTCGTCGCTTGAATTCCTTGGAAATTCCGGTGCCCTGCAGCTTTCGTTTGTAAGCCGATAATCTGTTTTCCTGTTAAATTCATGGGTGTACGGTTTGAATCAGCGTGCCGATGGGTTCGATTTGAATATATATTTCGTCGTTTGCTTGTAAAGTAAAAGGAGGATCAGGTACGATGCATGTCCCCGTCATGAGGTAAGCGCCTTGTGGGAAACTCATTTCACGGGTCAAATAATCTTTGAGCTCTTCGTGGCTACGTTTCATTTGTGAAATGTGGGTGTCGCCTTGAAAGACCTCCTGTTCAGCACGGTAAATGCGCATAGCGATGACCGTTTCTGGCGCAAGGGGTTTTTCCGTCACCAACATGCAAGGTCCGATGCCCGCGGAGGCGTCGTATACTTTTGCTTGCGGGAGATAGAGCGGATTTTCTCCTTCAATATCGCGCGAACTCATGTCGTTCCCGATGAGGTATCCGGCGATTTGTTTATTGCGATTAATAAACAAAGTCAATTCGGGTTCCGGTACGTTCCATGCTGAATCCTTTCGGATTTTAACGAGGCCATGTTGGCCTACTGCTCTTAATTTATTGCCTTTGTAGAATATTTCGGGTCTTTCTGCGTCGTAAACTTTATCATAAAAGGTGTCGCCGCCAGATTCTTTGGATTCTTCCATGCGGGCAACTTTGCTACGTAAATAGGTCACGCCCGCTGCCCAAATCTCTTGAGATTCGATGGGTGTTTGAATGGGAGCATGGGAATTGTCAGCGTATGACTGTTTTTCGCAGAATTGAAATAAATGATCTTGGTTGATGAATTCATCCCAATTTTCGGATAGGATAGGGGTCAATTGCCCTGATGCATTTTCGATTTGAATACCCGAATCGACGCGGTAGATTTTGTAGTAGTTCATAGGTTTAGCTAGCATGTAAGATGCTTTAAACAAATCTACTCAATGAAAGTCGAAGGGAAAAGGGTGGAGGCTTATAAATTTGGAAAGGATAGGTCTTCGTCGATGAGTGGCCAATGCACTCCAAATCCCGACGGACTTATTTTATAGGTATTTCGTTCGATGGAGGATGCGTGCATCAATTTTTGAGAAATATCAGCTATTGCCGTTTTGATTGATTTTTCTTCACCTTGGATAATGATCATATCACCCTCAAATCGAATTTCCCGAATGTGTTTTTGATTTGATTTCATTGGTAAAAGTTGAAATAATTATTCCAAGTTTTGATGATTCTAGGCAATTGCTCGATTAATAGTTCTTCAATTTCTCTTTGCTGCATTGGTTTCAAATTAAACGAATTTGCATAGGATATCATATTCAATTTTTGACTAATCCAATATTTTACTTCTGTTTCCCCTTTTATTGCATGAATATGCATTTGTTCGTTTCCTTCATTGGAATAAAAGAATACTCTCCAGCCTTGTTTGCGAAATATTGTGGGCATTTCAATTGATTTGCCACAAGTACACGAATGATTAGCAGGCTTTTTTATTATAAACTGATATTCAATTTCGAATATCAATAAGTTGGGTTCAATACATTTCCAAAGCTTTCTCAAAAGCATTTTGGACCTCCGCTGTGATGCGATGCGGATAGGTAAGCTTATACCAACAGTCATTGTTGACCTCTTGCTCGACAATTTGAATGGGGATTTTTTTGATCACTTTCATGACTTCATTCATCTGTGGATAGCTGAAGCGTATTTCTAAGAAATCCATCGGTTCGATTTCAATAATATCGGCTGCTTCAAAGGCTTCGAGGCTTGCTTCTTTGTAGGCTTGAATTAATCCAGGCACGCCTAGTAATGTTCCGCCAAAATAACGAACAACTGCAACGAGCGTATAGTGAACATTCGTTGATAAAATCGTATTTAGAATAGGTTTTCCGGCACTTCCTGATGGCTCACCATCGTCATTGGAACGTGCTTCTTCGGGTGTAAAACCGAGTCGGTAGGCGTAACAAATATGTCGAGCCTTTGGATGCAATTCCTTTAAGGAATTTATCTGTTCCTTGATATCTTCGATATCTTTCACGGGAAATACGTATCCGATGAATTTACTTCCTTTATCTTTGTAGAGCCCCTCGGCAGGTTGTGATATGGAAAGGTAGGAATCGGGGAGCGACATGCGAGTAAATAAAAATTCAATTTATGCATAACAATCATTTTTTCCTACGAATACTGGCGCGGGAGCTTCGTCAAATCTTGACGTATGCACGGCTCAAGCAATGTTTTTCGCAGGAGAAAGATGAATTGGTTATCGGATTTGAACGCCAAAATGGCCAAGATTTTTGGATCAAATGTAGTTTTGGATCACAGTTCTCTAGCATGCAATTTCCAACTGATTTTCGCAGAGCTGGCCGTAATTCGGTTGACTTGTTTTCGGATTTACTGTTGCATGAGGTGCAAGATGTCCGCGTTTTTGAGAATGAGCGAGCGATAGGTTTGTACTTCTTAGGCGAGCAGGTACTTGTTTTTAAGTTGTTTGGCAATCGTTCGAATGTTATTCTATTTCAAGTGGGGGAACACCAAGGCCAATTTCAAAAGCGCTTAGGCAAGGACTTTGAATTATCTCTAGGTCAATTGGATCGAAAAATCGATCAGTCTTATGAGGCGTTCCAACAAGCCGACGGGGATTGGATGGCTTTATATCCAACCTTAGGGAAGGAATGTGCAGCTTATTTTCAACGCTTGGGCTATGTTAATTTAGCGCAATCCAAGCAATGGGATTTACTTCAAAAGACTTTGGAGGCTTTGGAGGAGCCAGTCATTTCGATTATCGAGACTCCCAAAGGTATTGCATTGACGCTTTTTCCTGTTGATCAAGAAGCCTTATATCAAACGAAGGATGTGTTTGACGCCTTGAATCAGTTTTTCGCGCTGCATTATTCCGTTGGAGAGTTCAGAAGGGAGAAGTCTTTGTTGATGGAAACCTTAGGTAAATTACATTTGAAGGCAATTCATTACTTGGAAAGCCTTGAAAAACAGCAAATTAAACGTGATTCAAGTTTAGCTTATGAGGAGATAGGCAATATATTGATGGCCTTTTTGCATTTGATTCCGGTAGGAGCGAAGTTGGTGGAACTCGATAATTTTTATCACGGAGGAAAAGTCACCATCAAGTTGAATGCCCAATTGTCGGGTCCTGAAAACGCGGAAAACTATTACCGAAAGGCGAAGAATTTTTCCAAAGAGATTGCGCAATGGGAGGCAACGGTAGCTCGGAAAAAGGCTGAAATTCAGGAATTAGGTGAGCAGTTAAAAGGAATCGAGGCTGCGCAGGTTCGGCGGGAGTTAAAGCCTTATTTGCAATATTTGAAAGTACAAGAGTCAACGAAACAATCATCGGATGAATTGCCCTTTAAGCAATTTGTGACAAGTGGTTGGACGATTTGGGTGGGAAAAAATGCAAAGAATAACGATTTGTTGACGCTGAAATACGCGAAGAAATTTGATATTTGGTTGCATGCACGCGATGTTTCGGGATCTCATGTGATTATTCGAAATCCCCAACAGCAAACGGTTCCTAAGCACGTAATTGAGAAGGCTGCAGAACTCGCTGCGTATTTTTCTAAGCGGGCGACTGAGTCACTTTGTCCTGTTATTGTAACCGCGAAAAAGTATGTTCGAAAGACGAGGGATTTATTGCCCGGTCAAGTCATTGTGGATCGCGAAGAGGAAGTTGTCATGGTTAAGCCCACCTATTGGGAATAGCATAATTCCGGTAAATCCTTTTCTTTTCTCCTGAAATACTCTATTTTCGCAAAGATTACCCTTAACTAAACCCTCATTTTATGCAAGCACATAGTTTACAGCTGCTCGATTACCTCGTATTTTTATTCTATTTCATTGTCGTTTCAGGCTACGGTTACTGGATTTACAATAAGAAAAAGTCAAAAATTGCGGATTCAAATGATTTCTTTTTAGCCGAAGGTTCATTAACCTGGTGGGCGATTGGATCATCCTTAATTGCCTCTAATATTTCAGCAGAGCAGTTTATCGGAACTTCAGGTGACGGATTCCAAATGGGTTTGGCGATTGCTACTTATGAGTGGATGGCGGCAGCGACGCTCTTAATCGTTGCTATTTTCTTCATGCCAATTTACTTGAAGAACAAGATTTTTACCATGCCGCAGTTTTTGAATAGACGGTATAATTCAACGGTGAGTTTAATTATGGCCGTTTTCTGGTTGTTGTTATACATCGCGGTGAACTTAACTTCTATTTTGTACTTAGGGGCGTTAGCGGTTTCGACGATCTCAGGATTAGACTTCACGGTTTGTATGATTGCCATGTCGGCATTTGCCATCGTTATTACGCTAGGAGGTATGAAGGTTATTGGTTATACAGACGTTATTCAAGTAGTATTCTTAGTATTAGGAGGTTTGGTTACTTCTTATTTGGCTTTAAATTTAGTTTCTGAACGATTTGGTGGTGACGGAGTTGTCAATGGTTTAAATCATTTAATGACAAAAGCCCCGGATCACTTCCACATGATATTTAGCAAAGACAATGCAAACTATCCATCATTGCCAGGTTTGGCGGTGTTAATTGGAGGTATGTGGATTGTCAACTTGAACTATTGGGGTTGTAATCAGTACATTACGCAACGTGCGTTAGGGGCTGATTTGCCTACAGCGCGTAACGGTATTATGTTCGCTGCTTTCTTGAAAATGATGATGCCTATTATCGTGGTTTTACCTGGTATTGCTGCTTATTTATTATGGAAAGACGGTATGTTCCAAGAAGAAATGATGAAGGATGGGGTTTTGAGTAAGGATAATGCATACCCTGTATTATTAAACTTATTGCCTGTTGGCCTTAAAGGTTTATCCTTTGCTGCATTAACAGCTGCGGTTGTTGCTTCGATGGCGGGTAAGGCGAATTCAATCTCAACGATTTTCACGTTGGATATTTATAAGAACTACATCAATCCCAATGCATCTGAGAAACAATTGGTTTCGATTGGACGTATTGCGGTGGTTGCTGCGATAATTATCGCTATTTTAATTGCTCCATTTATGGGCATTGATAAGAAAGGTGGTTTCCAATTCATTCAGGAATATACAGGGTATTTTTCTCCGGGTATTTTTGCCTTATTTATCATGGGATTCTTCTGGAAACGTACTACTTCAAAGGCAGCATTATTTGCCTTGTTAGGCGGTGTGACTTTCTCCGTGGTTTCCAAGTACATTCCAACATGGACAGGAGTTACTGATAGTATCTTCTACTCGTCATTCCAAGATGCAGATGGTATGTATGTGATTCCATTCATTGATCGTATGGGATGGGTATTTACATTCTGTATTACTTCAATGGTCGTAATTTCATTGCTAGACCCAGAGTCTAAGAACAATCCAAAAGGTTTGGAAATCGATGCGAAGATGTTCAAGTTGGCACCTTCATTCATCGTAGGTTCTGTGATTATTGTGATGATGTTGTTGATGTTGTATACCTATTTTTGGTAGACTTTAGACATTGGACGTTAGACTTTAGTCAAAAAAATACCTCAGGATTTTCCTGAGGTATTTTTTTTAATTTAATTATCCAACATCTAACGTCCAGCGTCCAATGTCTAAAGTCTATTGTCTTATTGCGCCCCGGCAATAATCGAATCCACCACACTTGGATCTAATAAGGTCGATGTATCGCCTAAGCTGCCAAATTCACCTTCAGCCACCTTCCGTAATATACGACGCATGATTTTGCCTGAACGGGTTTTAGGTAAACCTGTGACGAATTGAATCTTATCCGGTTTAGCGATAGGTCCAATGACACGAGCAACAGTAGCCAAAATATCTTTGCGTGTTAAGTCATCGTTTATGGTTGGGTGTTCGCAGATAACATAGGCATAGATTCCTTGTCCTTTGACATCATGCGGAAATCCTACTACAGCGGATTCAATGACTCCCGTGTGCATATTGATAGCATTTTCCACCTCGGCAGTTCCGATTCGGTGTCCTGAGATATTCATCACATCATCCACGCGCCCTGTTATGCGGTAATAGCCATCCTCATCACGCATACATCCGTCTCCCGTGAAATAAAGTCCTTTGTACGTCGAGAAATACGTTGTCTTGCAACGCTCATGGTCGCCGTAGGTTGTACGGATAATGGAAGGCCATGGGTACTTGATACACAAGTTTCCGTTGACACCGTTTCCTTCGATTTCTTTGCCATTTTCGTCCACTAAAATCGGTTGAACTCCTGGTAAGGGAAGCGTAGCAAAGGCTGGTTTTAGTGGTGTAATGCCCGCGATTGGGGAAATCATTAATCCTCCCGTTTCGGTTTGCCACCAAGTATCAACAATAGGGCAATTGCCTTGACCAATTTTCTCATGGTACCATTGCCATGCTTCTTCGTTGATCGGTTCTCCTACGGAGCCTAATACGCGTAGCGAACTTAAATCTTTGCCTTCCAACACCTCGTCGCCGAAACCCATCAATGAGCGAATCGCCGTAGGAGCTGTATAAAAGATGTTCACTTGATGACGTTTGATGATGTCCCAAAAACGACCCGCATCCGGGTAAGTCGGAATTCCTTCAAATAAAACAGAAATTGCGCCATTCAATAATGGGCCATAAACCAAATAGGAGTGACCTGTGATCCAACCGATATCGGCGGTACAGAAAAATACATCACCCGGATTATATTGGAAAACATTAGCAAAGGTATATGCTGTGTAAACCATGTATCCTCCGCAAGTATGTACAACACCTTTCGGTTTGCCGGTAGATCCTGAAGTATACAGAATGAATAATGGATCTTCCGCATTCATCGGCTCTGGAGCGCAATCAGCAGAAGCCTGTGCTTCTTCCTCTTCCCACCAAAGATCACGGCCTTTCAACATGGCTACGGGAGTCTTGGTTCGTGTTTTAACAATGACTGTTTCTACGCAAGGACATGAAAGCAATGCATCATCCACGGTTTCTTTCATCGGGATGTTTTTATTTCCACGAACCGCGCCGTCCGTTGTAATGACAATCTTGCATAAGGAATCATTGATACGATCCGAAATCGATTGCGCAGAAAAACCACCAAAAACGACTGAGTGAATTGCCCCGATACGTGCACAGGCTAATACAGCAATGGCTAATTCCGGGATCATCGGCATGTAAATACAAACGCGATCTCCTTTTTTGACTCCTTGCGCTTTCAATACATTACTGAATTTACAAACGCGTTCATGCAATTGACGATAGGTCAAGGTAATGGCCTCGTCGCCGGGTTCGTTGGGTTCATAAACGATTGCGGCTTGGTCTGGAATGGTTTTTAAGTGGCGATCTAGCGCATTGGCCGTTATATTCATTTGGCCGTCTTCGAACCATTTGACAGAATAATCGTCAAAACTCCAATCTAAAACTTTGGTAAATGGCTTAATCCAATCGAATTCGTTGGCAATGTTTGCCCAAAATCGCTCTGGGTGATTTACACTTTCAGCGTAGGCCTCATGGTATTGTGCTAATGATGTAATTCTCATGTTGTATGTAGGTTAGTTTTTTAGTTTCTCGTATAATTCATTAATTTTTTTCACCAAGTCTCGGTTCGAAAAGGGCTTTGGGATATATAGATCTGCACCCATTTCGTAGCCTTTTTCAATATCAGATTCAGCGATTTTTGCCGAAATGAAAACGACCGCTGGTTGATAGGTGGGTTTTAGCGCTTTGGCTTGTTGGCATACGCCATATCCATCCACCTTGGGCATCATGATGTCCAAAATGATGACTTCGGGTAATTCTTTTTCGATGAGTTGGATGGCTTCCTCACCATCGCGTGCTACAAATACCTGATGGCCTTCCTTTCGCATAAGGAAATCGAGTGACATCAAGATGGCAGGCTCATCATCTGCGATTAAAATTCTCATATTAGGCGGTTTTTTGTATAGGTAATTTAAGGATAAATTTGGCTCCATGACCTAATGAACTCTCTAAATGAATCGTTCCTTGGTGCATTTCAATGATTTTTTTCGAAATGGATAAACCCAACCCTGAGCTGTCTATTTTACGATTGGGATTATCTACTTGCTTAAATTTCTCAAAAATTTGATCATGAAATTTGGGGTCAATGCCAATCCCGTTGTCTTCCACATCCATGCATATATGTGTAGCATTTTCATACAAACGAACTTGGATCAGCCCCTTGCTAGGTTCCACATTTTTGATAGCGTTGGAAAGTAGGTTGATGATCACCTGAACCAATTTTTCGAAATCACCTTCAATTTGTCGGTGGGTCCGTTTTTGACTAACATCAACCTGAATATCAACCTGATTTTGTTGGGCTATCGCTGTAAAATTCAACATGGCTTTTTCGATAACGGCTCCTAAATCGATGGGACGCATATCAAAATTCACTTTTCCTGCGGCTAATTTTTCTAAATCGAGGACTTGGTTGACGAGCCGACTTAAGCGATCTGATTCTTGAATGATGGTTTCTAAAAAGGCTTTGCGCTCCTCTGGACTAATGTCTTCATGATCGACCATGATTTCCGACAGGGATCGAATCGAGGTAATTGGAGAGCGAATTTCATGCGTAACCGTGGTTAAGAATTCATTCTTTTGTGCATCAATTTTAACTAATTCAGCATTGCTGGCTTGCAGGTCTCTTGATTTCTGTAATAAGTGGATTACTTCCGACATCCCAATTTGTTCTTCTTTTGAAATGGCGGCAATAATTAATCGGGCAGAGGTAGAACCCACAAAACCCGCTAATATTTTCTCGGTTTGTGTAACCAAAATGGGGTCAGCATAGGTTTCGCTTAAGGATAGATTATTGGCCTTTGCGATTTGCTTGAGTCTTTGCTCGGTGTTGATTTTGCCAATGAACCCGGTAAGCGCTTGTCTTAAATCTCTCAATCTCGCTTTCCCGCGCCAGATTGTTGAGTTTTCGATGTTCTTGGAATACTCAAATACGTCCACAAATAGATAAGATTGGTTGGCATCTTTTCCGTTTTGCTTGCTGATAATGGATACCGCATAAAGCACTAAGAGATTGAAGGTAATGGACCAATAGGCGGCATTGGAAACAGGGTTTAAGCCTTCAATGCGAAATGCATCCGTGGAAATTCCGAAAGTTGGTAGAAATAATAAGGCTGCACTAATGGAAAATCCGATTAAAATACCTGCCAAAGCTCCTTGCCGACTAGCCTTTTTCCAATATATCCCAAGAATCGTTGCTGGGGCAAATTGAGCCACAATCACAAAGGAAGTCATCCCAACGGAAACTAGATTGACTAAACTTTCTGTTTCGCGGTAGTGAACATAGCCTAATAGCATAATGGCCACGATCATGCTGCGGCGAATGTTTTGATTGATCGAGCCTAGTTGGTTTTGATTATCATTAAAAAAGCCTTTTTGTCGTAATAACAATGGCATGATAAGGTTATTGCTAATCATGGAACTGATGGCCATGGTTTCCATGATGACCATTCCCGAAGCAGCTGAAAATCCACCGAAATAAACGATGAACGCTAGCAGTTTGGAATGAAAATAAATCGGTAATCCCAGCACATATAAATCCGAGTTTAATCCACTTGAGTGCAGTAAAGCATATCCTGCAATTCCCAAAGGAATGACGAATAGATTAATTAGCAACATGTAGAGTGGGAATATCCAAGAGGCCTGCTTAAGGTTTTCCTCTTCACCTATTTCAACGACTGCGACATGAAATACGCGAGGAAGAAACAAAAAGGCAATTCCGCAGAGGATAAATTGGATAAACCAGTTGCCATATCCGCCGTTGGTTTCTATGATCGGAAGTGAGATGTTTTTGAGCTGTGGTGCGGCTTCCCAGCCTTGGTAAATTTGGTAAGAAATATAAATTCCGACGGCTAAAAAGGCTAACAGTTTGATGATTGACTCCATGGCAATGGTAAAAATCATGCCTTCGTGTTTTTCGGAAGAATCAAACTTACGGGGCCCTAAAACCAAAATAAATAGGGTGAGTGAAATAAAAAGTAAGAAAGAAGGGTCTTGGTAAAATGTCGTACTCGGCGTGGATTGCGTAATTAAATCAAAACTTTGCCCGATGGCTTTTAATTGCAGGCCGATGTAGGGGATCCCAGCGAATAAGGAAATCAATGTCACCCCTAAACCGATTCTGCTGTCTTTGCCGTAACGGGTTGAAATGAAATCGGCAATGTTTGTAATGTTATGAATCTTCGCAATACGAACCATTTTTCGCACAAATCCCCATGCGAGGATCATCACTAAAGTAGGCCCTAAATAGACGCTTAGAAAACTGAGTCCGTTGCTTGTTATTTGGCCTACGGAACCATAAAATGTCCATGCAGAACAATATATGGCCAAGGATAATGCATAAATGAGGGGGTTGTTTATCAAGCTTTTATTTTGCGCTTTTTTCTTTTCAGCCCAAAAAGCCAAAAGGAAAAGGATGCCCAAATAAGCAATTGACAAGAAGGCTATCTCCCAAACGCCCATGTATTATTTTGATTTACGATTTAATATGATACCTGTGCTGACGATGGCTCCAATCCAAACCACCAGGAAGTACAAGTAAATAAAGGGGATGCCGAAGACGCTTTTTTGCGAGTCGAAAAAATGGAGAATGGGGAAGTTTAACAAACCCAAAAACACAATCGCCACTAAAATTAATCGGTTATTTCGCATCCTGCTAATATAACAAGCGCCTACCTAGCGAATGATGCTAGGTAGGGCGCTTGTAGGTTTGTTTGTTGATTATACGTTATCAAACTCGCCAGTTAAGGAGTAGTATCCAAACACTGACATTCCAACGGAAATTAACGGAGCTAATACACACGTATATATAATCGCAGGTACTAAATCGTTTCCTCCTTTTTCCCACAAGGGAAGTGCTTGGAAATACACTAAATAAATGCCTGCTGCTACACCTAGTGCAATCCAAACAAGGCCTAAAATTTTCTTTATCGCGTTCATTTTAAATTTTCTTTATAGGTTACTAGGCGTGTTTTTTGTCGCCTTTGATGTAAATGAAACCAATGACTACACATACGCTTACCAAGGCAATTGGGTAATTCAAGCCTTCCAAATAGGGTTTTGCAATGCTTGCCACTTGGCCTGCTTCTTCAGCCGCTTTGTTTGTGTCTTTTGCCGTCGTTACTAAGAATGTTGCAATCGCTGGCATCAATCCTCCGAAGATACCATTTCCAATGTGATATGGCAATGACATCGATGTATAACGAATTTTAGTAGGGAATAACTCAACCAAGAATGCGGCAATCGGTCCATATGCCATTGTTACAAAGGAGATTAATAAGAATACCATTCCGATCAATGTCCATTTATCGGAGTCATTGATCGTGATTGTTTCCTTCACATCTGCTTTCGGTGCTTCAGCTGTTTTATCTGCTAATACGACTAATTTACTTACTTTTTTGTAGGTCGCTCCATCCGTATAGCTACGTGTAGTCGTAGTTGTGATTAATGAATCAACCGTTGATTTAGCATTTAGTGCTTTTGTCTCCTCGATTTTTTCAGAACCTGCAACCACTTCTTTGTTCTTCACACTAACGGTTTCGTACATTTTATCGAAGATGGGACGATACGCGAATACTGCGATAGCCATACCAGCTAACATGATCCCTTTACGGCCAATTTTGTCGGATAAAGCACCAAAGAAGATGAATAGGGGAGTTCCCAACAATAAACCAATCACTAAGATGGTATTTGTTTGAATGTCATCTAGATTACAAATTTTCAATAAGAAAGTTTGCGCATAAAATTGACCGGTATACCAAACCAAACCTTGACCCATAGTTGCGCCGAAAAGGGCTAACAAAACGAATTTCAAGTTTAATTTGTTGCCAAAAGACTCCTTCAATGGATTCGTAGAAATTGCACCATCTTTTTTAGCCTTTTCAAACATAGGAGATTCTTCCATGTTGCGGCGAATTAAGAATGAAATGCCGACCATGATGATTGAAAGCAAGAAGGGAACACGCCAGCCGTAATCATCAAAAGCTTCTTTGCTCATGGATGAACGAGTCAACATAATAACGCCCAAGGAAATAACTAAACCCACCGTAGCTGTCGTCTGGATCCATGATGTGAAGAATCCACGACGCTCAGCTGGTGAATGTTCGGCCACGTAGGTAGCTGCACCCCCATACTCACCACCTAAGGCTAAACCTTGCAATAAACGTAAAGTCAATACGATGAACGGTGCCCAGCCACCAATCGTTGCATACGATGGAACTAAACCGATGGCAAAAGTAGCGCCACCCATCAACATCAATGTAACCATAAAGGTATATTTACGGCCAATCAAATCTCCTAAGCGCCCAAATACTAAGGCTCCAAAGGGACGAACCACGAAACCTGCTGCGAATGTCGCTAAGGTATTTAAGAAGGCAGCTGTCGGATTGTCCGTTGGGAAAAATTTGGTCGATAATACGGTTGCTAAGGAACCGAAAATGTAAAAGTCATACCACTCGATGAGTGTGCCGACTGACGAGGCGCTAATGATGTACGCCAGGCTTTGTTTTTTTTGTGACATAGTTTTTTGGATTAAATGGTTTGTAAGATAAGTTTATAGGTAGTTGGCAAATTGAATAACAAATTCTCCTTTATAATCACTGATATTATCCTTGCTTGAATAAATAGGGCGTGAAGAATACTGGAGGGTAATCTTGGAATTGTGTCCGTCGATGTAGAAGTTTGATCCAATATCAAAATAGCTACCAGCGGCAGGCAATGCATCCAATTGTTTTAAGGTGTAGGCTACGAAGGGTTGCACACGTAATTTAGGACTATCTGAGTTTTTAGGCAACAATAATCCTGCTTGTGTATACCAAATAGATCCTGTGCCGACTAAAGGTCTTGCATTTCCCGCACCTGCTAACGCTTTTGTGCCCGTATATGCTGGATCAATCGTTCCTGGATTCATGATACCCGTATTTCGTAAGTAGTTAGGGCCAAAATCATTTAGATATAATGCTGAATAAGCGGTAATGGCCATGTTTTTCTTTTTGTCACCGATAGGCATATCGACAAATGCATCCACCGCAAATGAATTGATTGCATGTTTGGATTTAAGACCATTTGTTTGACTAATCGTTCCTTCCGGTTGGTTGTAAAAACCGGCACCTAAATTAAATACGCGTTTCGTTCCTACATAAGTACCTACCGTATATGGAAGTAGGTTAGACTCTTGATCTAAGAATTGGTACATGGCATAGCCTCCCGTTGATAATTTGCTATCCCCATTGTTATCTACCGCGATTGCGGCATTTGAGGTACTAGCATTTGTCGGAGTTAAATTCGTAGCAAAGGGTTTGTTCACATTCAAGCGGTAATCAAGTTTTCCGAGCTTTCCTTTTGCATAAATACCATACAAGCGTGCAAATTGGTCGCTATTCTCAATTAATGGCCAGTTGAAGATAGGAGCATCCACAGCCAAAAAGTTCAAGGTACTAGCAGATGTCATACGTGAAATTCCATTGAAATAGTGTAATCCGGCACCAATGGAAAGGCTATTGGGACTTTCCTTGGTAGCTAGTTTAATGGCATATTCACTGTAGGCATCATGGAAAAACATTTGTGGTTTTTTTCCTGCGCCATAGCCACCTGTTCCCGAGGTAGCAGATCCGCCGCCTTGTACAAACGATTGATTGTTGACACCAAAGTGTAAAACAACCATGTAGCGCGGTGAGATTTGCGAGTACGCCAAAATACGAATGCGGCGCGCGCTGATATCCAGGGTGTTGTCTGATGGAGTACCATTGACTAAGGTGCCTGGATTGTTGTCGATGGAGCGGGCCCATATTTGATTCCAAAGGACAAAGCGCATGTACTTAGATCCCTTGTCGTTAAAATTAATTTTTAACCCGGTGCCATAATCTTGAGAACCTTGGGCATTCAGTCCAAAACTTCCCAGTAATAAGGCAAATAAAATAACAGAAGACGTTTTCATTTGAATATAAGTTTAAAGGGTTTTATTTGCATTTTTTGGTTGAGCAAATATTTCTTAATTCTAATGAAATCTATTCTTTTGCTATAGCATTGCTAAATTGATATAGATTTATATACTTTTAATGCGTGTCCATTGAATCACCATGAATTTGTCGCCTAATTCCGTGATAATCATGCCTTTGTTACTGAGGTTCCCGGGTACGATTACAAATTCAGAAAGTTCTTTGTGGTTAAGGATGCGGTAGGTAGGGGTATAGAACTCTTGTTTAGGGATTTTGATTCGGTATTTTTTTACCCAATTCATCACGGAAACATGGCTGATCCCTAATAGACGCTCAATTTCGCGGTAACTAACACCTTCAATATATAGCTGAAGCGCTTTGATCACATAATAACTATCGATGCTTTTGCCCATTTTGGATACGGTAAAGTTGTATCCACACGATTTACATTTAAATCGCTGTTTTTCGTTGATAATGCCATTTTTTGCTACTTCATAGGAGGAGCATTGCGGACAGGGTGTATTGGATGCCATCGATATCTATATTATTTTAGCAAAGCTATAGAAAATTACCAAAAATGGTAATAAACGGAGAAACTTTTTACTTTTGTTTATTCGAATTACATCTATGACAGAATTTAAAGAGACCCAGCGATTTACCCAGTGGTGGTTATGGCTCATTTTAATTGGTTCTTGGATTACCCTAATTTATGCCATTGCCCAAGATCCCCCTCAATCAAACCTTGGTTCTATTGTTTCCTATGCCATAGGCATGTTATTGCCCATATTTTTTTGGCAGATGCGCTTGATTACGCGCTTGACCGACGAGGGAATTTATGTTCGTTTCATTCCTTTTCACTTGAAAGAGCAATTTTACCCTTGGGATTCGATCGAATCTGCCCAGGTTCGGACTTACAGTCCCCTTAAAGAATATGGTGGCTGGGGAATCAAATACGGGTTTAATGGTCAGGGGAAGGTATACAACGTTTCCGGTAACCAAGGACTGCAATTAGTCTTTAAGTCGGGCGAAAAATTGTTAATTGGCACCCAAAAAGCTTTCGAAATTCAAGCGGCTGTTCGTAGTTAGATTATCAGGTTATTGGACAATTAATGACCTTTTAAAAACGTTCGCAAGTTAGCAGCCACGCTGCCGGGGTCATGACCCCGGCAGCGTTACCCACCGCGCGCGGCTGAAGGCCGAAAGCGCGAAATGCCAAAATAAAGCCGTAACTTGCGGCATCATTATGAGGATGCTTGTTATTTCCAGTTATTACTCATAAGCACACATCTTCATTTTATATGACATTTCAAGACTTACACCTCATTGAGCCAATCTTAAAGGCGCTCAAAGAGGAGGGTTATTCTAACCCAACCCCTATTCAAGCTCAAGCAATTCCGATTGTATTAAAAGGCACCGATCTTTTAGGTTGCGCCCAAACAGGAACCGGAAAAACAGCTGCTTTTACCTTGCCTATCATCCAATTGATGGATGCCAAGCAAACCTTCCAAAAACCGAAAAAAATCCGTGCCCTAATCGTTACTCCCACACGTGAATTAGCTATTCAAATCGGAGAGAGTTTTAAAGCTTACGCACGTCATACCGCTTTAAACTACACTGTTATTTTCGGTGGAGTAGGGCAGAGCCCACAAGTTTCCGCGCTTCGTGCCGGTGTCGATGTGGTTATTGCCACGCCAGGACGTTTATTGGATCTGATGAATCAAAAGCATCTTTCCATTGCAAACGTAGAATATTTCGTCTTGGATGAGGCCGATCGTATGCTCGATATGGGTTTTATTCATGATGTACGCAAGTTGTTGGCGGCTTTACCGCGTCAAAGACAGTCCTTGTTTTTCTCGGCTACCATGCCGCCTGAAATCGTCCAATTGGCCGCGTCTATCTTACGTAACCCCGCTGAAGTTTCGGTAACGCCCGTTTCATCTACGGTGGAAATCATTAATCAATCGGTCTATTTTGTTGACAAAAACAACAAGAATACCCTTTTGCTCGATATCCTCGAAGATACCAAAATCAAAACGGCGCTTGTCTTTACAAGAACGAAACACGGTGCTGATAAAGTCGTTAAGGTCTTATTAAAAGCGGGTGTTAAAGCAGAAGCGATTCACGGAAATAAATCCCAAAATGCGCGTCAAACGGCTTTGAAGAACTTTACCGCTCAAACAACCCGTGTATTAGTTGCAACCGACATCGCCGCGCGTGGTATCGATGTGGATGATTTGGAATACGTGATTAATTTTGAACTTCCGAATATCCCAGAAACCTATGTTCACCGCATCGGTCGGACAGGACGTGCGGGTGCCAATGGTACCGCGATTTCCTTCTGTGATATTGAAGAAAAAGCCTATTTGAAGGATATTGAAAAGGTTATTGGTAAAAAAGTACCTGTTGTGGAAGCGCATCGCTACCCCATGAAGGTCTTAACGGTTGAGAAAAAAGCCAAGCAAGGCCCACCTAATCGTGGTGGTAAACCAGCTGGTCCGGGTGCTCCAGCAAAACCTGCCGAAAACCCGCGTTCTTTCGATAAAGCAAAAGCAGGTCGTAAATGGTACGGTAAAAAGAATACTTACTAAGATGAAAAAAACACTTTTGGTCATTGCGGGTCCTACGGCTGTTGGCAAAACAGCTTTATGTGTCGAAATGGCCAAAAGGTTTCATACCGAAATCATCTCCGCCGATTCCCGGCAGTTTTACCAAGAATTAAGCATCGGTACAGCTAAACCTAGTGCAGAAGAGCAGGGTGGTGTCCCACATCATTTCATCGATTCACATTCCATTCACGATTATTTTTCCCCTGGGGATTTTGAACGCGATGCGCTTAATATCTTAGCTGATTTATTTCAAACGCATGATGTCGTCATTTTAACAGGTGGTTCGGGTTTATACCTGAAGGCCTTGATGGAAGGATTGGACGATATGCCGGATGTTGATTTAGCTTTGCGCGAACGATTAATGAATGCTTTGGAATCAGATGGTTTGGAATCCTGCTTCGCTCAATTACAGTCCTTAGATCCCGAATATGCGACAATGGTGGATAATCAAAATCCCCAACGGGTCATTCGGGCCTTGGAGGTATGTTTGTCGACGGGTAAATCGTACACGTCATTCCGCAACCAACAAAAAGCAGATCGTCCCTTTGAGATGATTAAAATATGTTTGGATCGACCGCGTGAGGAATTGTATGCGCGAATCGACCTACGCATGGACATGATGTTGGCCGCCGGATTAGTTCAGGAAGCCAAAGATTTTGAAGCTTTTCAAGACCGCTATGCCTTAAAAACCTTAGGGTATAAAGAAGTGTATGGCTTTTTTCGAGGCGAGTACGATGAGACTGAAATGATTAGGTTATTGAAGCGCAATTCTAGGCATTATGCCAAAAAGCAAATGACTTGGTTCCGCCACCAGGATGATTTTGAATTTGTACATCCCGATAAAGCATTGGATTACATTCAGGGTAAGCTTAAGTAGGCTTCCAATCCCCCCGTGACATTTTGGGCTAGATAGCCTTTGGCAGCAAGGAGCCGACAAGCAATTTGGCTTTGTGTTCCGTTGTAGCAAATGACGGTGTATAAATTAGTTGGATTCAGTTCGTGGATCCGCGTTAGTAAATCATCCAAAGGAATATGGATACCCCCTAAATCAAAATCCGCTCTTTCCCTGGGCGTTCGGATGTCCAACAGGGAAAGAGCGGATAAGTTTTCCTTGAAATCGTTCGCGGAAATGGATTGCATCTTAATAACCAGCGGCTTGCCAAGCGAGCATACCACCTAATACATTGCGTACATTCGTGTAACCCTCGCTTTCGAGGTATTCTTTCGCGCGACCTGAGCGTGCACCTGAACGGCAATGAATTAAAATTTCTTGGTCTTTTAACGCTTCGATCTCATCTAAACGATCGGGTAATTCTCCCAAAGGAATCAATTTCGCGCCAATATTGAATTCATCGAATTCATATTCTTCACGAACGTCGATTAAATTTAGGGCTTCCCCTTTGTCCAAACGTTCTTTTAGTTCTTCAATTGTAATATCCATGATTATTGATCTTCGCCACCCACAACCCAAAGGTCGATCAGGTCGCCAGGTTTAACACTTGTTCCTTCACATGTCGCACAGCTCTGTTTAAAGACAGTTCCTGCGGGAAATGCATCGTTTGCTTCATAGGTGATTTTACCTACTTTTAAATTCATGCCTGCCAAAACGATGGTTACCTCGTCCATCGGCTTTCCCACAAAATCAGGAATCTCCATGTCGACATCCGCCGTACCATTTCCAATGTATAAATCGACCAGGGTGCCTTTTGGAATGCTAGCTCCTGCTTCGATTTTTTTGCCAAAGGCTTGTACTTCAATAACTTCCTTAACACGTGGATCGTTTACTTCATGCACAATTCCCTTACGTAATCCAGCGATATAAAGTTGTTGTTCTGCACTGCGAACCGATAAGCCTACCAAGGTTGGTAACTTGATCGTTGGTGGTGTCTCAGAATTAATTGTAATGTAAATTTTACGTCCCGATTTGACCAAAGCATTTGGCAAAGGATATTGTGACAAGACCGTCAAAGGAGGTTTATCAGCCGTATAGGTACAATCTGCTACTTCGTAAGATAAATCATTTGCATCAATCGCCTCTTCCATTTTATCCACGGTCATACCTTTTAAATTAGGCACCTGAATCGTTTCGCCATGATGCGTACTCCATGGTAAATACACGAAGAAAAAGCCAAAGAATAACACAAGAAACAACGAGATTAAAATCGCGATGTGCGTGATTAAGTCTTTCTTAGATTGCGTGGGTATTTGAGCCATATGTGGAAATACGTATTTGTTGCAAGATAGTTAAAACAATAACGCAAGGCAAATTGTAAAAATGAGTTAAGAGTTAAGAATGAAGAGTTAAGTGGTGCATGGTGTAATTTCCAATGGCCACCTTTGAACATCATTCTTAAATCTCCACACTTAATTCTTAACTATAAAGTTTAATCTGTCCAATATCAATTAGACGCGAAGTATCGCGTCTCTACAATCCTATGTCTAACGTCTAATGTCCAGCGTCCAAAAGAAAAATCCGAAGCAAAAAGTATTCAGTTGCTTTCACACACTGGTACAATTCACTTCGGACTTAATTCCTCCGGACTCCGGATTAGCGACTAGTGACTGACGACTAGCGACTAATACTTAAAAATTTTATCTCCCGCCATCACCTCTTGCGTCTTCTCATCAAACGTAACGCGTTGGCCCGTGCGATAAGCTGCATTCGACATGATGGTCGCGATAGAGTGTTGGTAACCTGCTTCAATCGGTGCATTAGGAGTCTTGCGTGAACGTACACATTCCATCCAGTTTTTCACGTGGTTGAAGGTTAATGGATCATTTCCAGTATTGGCATCTGACTCAACTTTCGCTCCTTCAATTTTCATGGTAGGAAGTAAGTTGGCCTGCATACCCATCGCTTTTGCTTCGCGTGCTTGAAGACCACCGTTTGGTGAAATCATATTGGTATCCAAGTTTAATTCACCCCCGTTTGAGTAGTAAATTTCTTTGGTACCTCCGGCACCGTTGGAGAAGCGTGATGTAAACTGAACTTGGAATCCTTTATTGCCTTGGCCGTAATCGAAAACGACTGTTAGGGTGTCTGCATTTTTCCGACCGTCATTCCATTGGTAGATACCGCCGTTGGCAACGACCGAGTTGGGATGCTTTAAGCCTGTAAACCAGTGAACGGTATCGATTTGGTGCGACATCCATTGACCTGGAATACCGGATGAATATGGCCAAAATAAGCGGTATTCTAGGTATTTACGTGGGTCAAATGTATCCGCAGGACGGTTCATCAAGAAACGCTTCCAGTCGATATCGGATTCTTTTAAGATGCTTGTCAACTCTGGACGTCTCCAACGACCCGGTTGGTTTACATTCCACATCAATTCCACCATTTTGATATCACCAAATTTACCCGATTTGATAAATTCTTCTGCCGCCCAATAGTTCTCTCCCGAACGGCGTTGCGATCCGATTTGAACGATTTTGCCCGATTCCTTCACCGCTTTCAATACCGCGCGGTTATCTTCCATGGTCTCAGCCAATGGCTTCTCTGTGTAGGTATCACAACCTGCTTTTACCGCTTCAATCGTATGCAAGGCATGTTGGAAATCTGCTGTGGAAATGAATACGGCATCAATGCCTTTGGCCGAATACAATTCCTCATTATTACGATAAGTTTGAATTGTGCCACCTAATTCTTTTTCTAAAAATGCTTTTCCTTCATCGCGACGACGATTCCAAAGATCCGATAGCGCGACCATTTCAAAGTTCATCCCTTTTGCTAATGCTTTGAACGGAGGCACATGGGATGCGCGGTGACGGTCGGAAAAGCCAACACAGGCTACACGAACACGGTCGTTTGCCCCAATAATCTTACTGTATGATTTGGCACTAAACGCAAGTGTTCCCAGCGTAGCCAAAGCTCCTTTTTGTATGAATGATCTTCTTTCCATGGTAAGGTTTAGTTAATTTCTCTGATTTTGATGTTTTTGTAAAACACAGAATCTCCGTGTTCTTGAAATAAAATGGGTCCTTTGTCTTGCATACCAAATCCATTCCATTTAGCATGTTTGCTATGCGCAACTAGTACCTTGAAAATACTGCTTTTACGTTCGTATTCGATTACTTTGAAGCCGTTCAACCAGTGTTGAACAATGTTGTTTGGATATACAATGATACGTCCTTGATTCCATTCGCCAATTTTCCGTTGGAAACGGAGATCCAATTTATTCGAAGGAATGATATCATATAAACTCGCCAAGGTACGATTTCCGACGGTTCCTAATTTGGCATCCGGATGTTTCGCATCATCCAATACTTGGTATTCTAAACCAATTGCCGACATACCCGAATCATAGGTCTCATTCACAAAATACTTCACTCCTGAATTCGCGCCCTCCGTTAATTTGAAATCAAATGTTAATTCGAACGCACCAAATTGTTCATTCGTTAAGATATCACCACCATTGCCTGACTCTTTTCCGCCTGATGAATTGACATGCAAAGTTCCTTCTTCTACGGTCCAAACCGTTGGAGGTGCCGTTGTCTTGAATGCTGAACGGAAACCTGTTAAGTCCTTCCCGTTGAATAATAATTTAAAGCCTTCCGCTTTCTCTTGCTCAGATAAGTTGTTCAACATGTAATTTTCTACAACCGTTTTACCATCTAAGGGACGTGGTTGCATGTCTTTGCCTGTTTGAATGCGGATGTTTTTCCACATCACTTGCATGCCTGGTTTCATTTCGCCGTATATCGCATGTACTTGAAAGGCAATGAATCCTTTGGCTGTCATATCATCGACCAAATATGTCACAGGTACGTCATTAATCCACGTGCGAATTGTGTGACCAATTGCCTCAATGCGGTAATGGTTCCAAACGTCACCTAATTTAAATGCTTTTTTGGCCTCTGGTTTTAATTCATTTTGAGATAACCAGCCCCGACGAGATTCGTCGTAGATACCGCCCGACCAGCCGCGTGTCGATGGATCAATTTCCGCTTGGTAGCCATGAACAACTCCGTTATTATAGCTTGGGATCGATAAACTACGGAATTGAATACCCGAATTCATTTTATTGTCCACTTTCAAATCGACTTCCAAAATAAAGTCGCCAAATTCTTCTTCAGTTGCCATGAAAGAATTGCCTGTGCCGGGAACCGTCGTCCCAACCATCACCCCATCTTTCACCTCATAAATTGCCTTGCCGCCTAATTGTTTGAAACCTTTAAATGTTTTACCATCAAAAAGATTCGTCCATTTTTGGGCATTGGATTCAATTGAAAAGCACAAGAGCGCAGCGCTCAAGGCTAGTAGTAATTGTTTTTTCATAGTTCTAATTTATTGACTCCTAAAGGAAACTCAACTCCGAAATTTACTCATTTACCTTGAAATTATTCAGTTTGTTTGTCGGCCTCTATCGGCTAAAAAAATACTGAATGCCGAATAGGCGCGTTTTCCCACTATTCTATTACTTTTGTAGATTAATTTTATAGCCTGATGCAAAAACAAACAAAAGCCATTCGTATTCAAGCCGAACGTTCTCACAACCGCGAACATTCTGTGCCGCTTTATTTAACATCGAGTTTTACATTCGACGATGCTGAAGAAGGCCGCGCCATATTCGCTGAAGAGAAGTCGGGAAATATCTATTCTCGCTACATGAATCCCAACGTGGATGAATTCGTGGAGAAAATGGTGATGTTGGAAAATGCCGAGGACGGATTAGCCTTCTCAACAGGCATGGCTGCCATTTTTGCATCGATGGCAGGTTTGTTGAAAGCCGGCGATCACATTGTTGCTTCAAACGCTTTATTTGGATCATGTATCCAAATCTTAACGAAGATTACGGCCAAATGGGGTATCGAATGTACCTTCGTTCCAGGAGCTGATTTAAAAGCTTGGGAAGCGGCTCTTCAACCGAATACGAAGTTTTTATTCTGTGAATCTCCTTCGAATCCAGGATTGGAATTGATTGATTTAAAGGCACTGGCCGATTTGAAAAAAGGGCGTGATATCGTTTTAGCCGTTGATAATTGCTTTGCTACGCCCATCTTACAAACTCCTTTGGATTTAGGGGCTGATTTAGTGATTCACTCAGCAACAAAATACATTGATGGGCAAGGTCGAGTGTTAGGTGGTGTAATCTGTGGCAAGAAAGTCTATATGGATGAGATTCGTTTCTTCGCTCGTCATACTGGGCCTTCTTTATCGCCATTTAACGCTTGGATTTTATCCAAAAGTCTAGAATTATTAGATCTACGGATGCAGAAACATTCCGAAAATGCGCAGGCTTTGGCTGAGGCGTTGGATGAACACGCATCTTTGGTCCTAGTAAAATACCCGTTTTTGAAATCACATCCGCAATATGACTTGGCTAAACGCCAAATGAAATATGGTGGTGGAATATTAACCTTAGACATCAAAGGGGGATTTGAAAAAGTAGTTGCTTTTAGCAAGGCTTTGAAAATTGCATCTATTTCACCGAACCTAGGTGACTCGAGAACGATTATTACGCATCCGGCCTCTACGACGCATGCCAAAATCGCTGCTGAGGAAAAAGTAGCCTTAGGTATTACAGATGGACTTGTTCGCGTTGCCGTGGGCCTTGAATCGATCGACGATCTGAAGGCCGATTTCATACAAGCGTTAAACGCGATTCAGTAATGTTCATCGCGCTCCTCATATGTCTGGTTTTGTTGACGGTCAACGTCATCATCGGCGTGTATGTCGAGCGGAAGCTGTCTGCATTTATGCAAGACCGTTTGGGGCCTATGGAAGTAGGTAAATGGGGGCTTTTACAAGTCTTTGCTGATTTACTTAAGCTCATTCAAAAGGAAGATATTGTGCCTAATTTGGCGCAAAAACGGCTCTTTTTGTTGGCACCTTGGATTATCTTCTTATCAATTTTTGGGGCATTTTCGGTGGTGCCATTAAGTTCGGGAACCTGGTTACAAGGGTCGCAAACCGAGATGGGAATCATGCTCTTGATGGGCATTGTATCCTTGGATACCTTGGGGATTTTGCTTGCTGGCTGGTCCTCCAATAATAAATATGCCTTATTAGGAGCTATTCGTTCAGCAGCCCAACTGGTCTCTTTTGAGATTCCCTTAGGTTTAACGATTTTGTGTGTGGTGATTGTTTCAGGGAGTTTGAATTTGCAGGAAATTGCGGGCCAACAAGGTATTTTCTCGCAGGAAGTACATTATTTATTTGGTATTAAATCCCTTGGAATTGAGGTGCAGGGAATCGGAGGGATTCTGATGTGGAATGTGGTTCGCATGCCATTCTTCTTTTTACTATTCATTATTTATTTCATCGCATCATTAGCCGAAGCCAATCGCGCGCCTTTTGATATTCCGGAAGCGGAATCGGAATTAGTTGGCGGGTTTCATACGGAATATGCGGGCATGCGCTGGGCACTACTATTTTTGTCGGAATATGGCATGATGCTCCTCGTGAGTGTTGTAGGTGTTATTTTATTTTGGGGAGCTTGGTATTCACCTTTCCCTAATATCGGTTCGCTGCGCTTGGCAGATTGGACCAATGGGACTCCGGGTACGATCACAGCTACGCTATGTGGATTCGCTTGGATCATGTTGAAAACCTATGTGCTTATCGCGATTCAAATGTGGGTGCGGTGGACTTTACCTCGCCTTCGTGTGGATCAATTTATGTATCTCTGCTGGAAAGTACTCATTCCGTTCGCTTTGCTTTTCGTCGCAATATCAGCTCTTTGGTCGCTACTCGGGTGAGATAAGTCTGAGAATTTGTGTATCATTACCCTTTGCAAATTATAATCTCTTTTCATGTTTAAAACAATTACTCGATTTTGGCTCAGCCTTGCAATCTTATTTTCTACGAATCTCTACGCACAGGAGCACCTATTGCCTGTCCTAAGTGGAAAAGTCATTGATGCTCAATCCGGCGAAGCTATTGTAGGTGCTACGATTTCGGTCGATTTCAAAAAGTCAGGTGCTACAACCGATGCAGCTGGACAATATAAAATTTCCTTGCCTTATGGTGAGTATGTACTCAAAGTGAGCTCCGTGGGATACAATCCTTATCGAACAAAGATCTACATGCAAAGCAATTTGGAAATCAATGTGGAATTGAATGATGTTACGAAGCAATTAGAAGAAGTGATTGTTTCGGCATCTTCGAACAAGCGTGATATTCAAACGCCATCCCTAGGGGTAACCGTTCTAAGTTTAAAAGGAATCAAGAAGCTTCCTACCATGATGGGCGAGGTAGACGTAATTCGTAGTTTACAATCGCTTCCTGGCGTTTCATCTGTTGGTGAGGGCGCAAATGGCTTAAATATTCGGGGATCGAATGTTGATCAGAATTTGATTTACATCGATGATACGCCCATTTTCAACCCGACGCACATGTTCGGTTTGTTTTCTGTGTTTGCATCCGATGCAATTCGTGATTTAGAATTATATAAAGGCGGTATCCCTTCTCGTTTTGGAGGAAGAACGGCTTCGGTGTTGGATATTAAAATGATTGAACCGAATACCGACAAGTTTAAAATGCAAGGTGGGATTGGTTTGGTTTCCAATCGAATCATGGCCGAAATACCTGTTGTGAAAGAGAAATTGAGTGTTTTAGTTGCAGGCCGACTATCAGCCAATGACTATTTATTTAAGGCCTTTGCACCCGCGGATTTGAAGAATATTCGTGCGAATTTCTCCGACATTGCGACTAAGATTTATTTTAGACCCAATCAAAAAAATACGATTTCATTATCTGCTTATTTAAGTCATGATTACTATCGTGTGGATTCCCTATTTAGCATTGAAAATGTCATAGCGAAGCAAACATCCTTTGATTATGGCCATAAAAATGCTTCTTTTCATTGGAATCATTATTTTTCTCCCAAGTTAAGCATGTTAGTTGCAGGTGCGATGTCTAATTATTCGACAAAAACCTATGCGCCAGATTCGGTTAATACCATCAACTTGAATAGTTCGATTTTATATCGAAATGCATCCTTGAGTTTTGATTACCAACCTGTTGAAAACCATAAGTTTAATTTTGGTACTTCCGTAACGGGCTATGATATTAATCCAGGCGTCTTAAATGATGGCGTCGTTTCGCGTGTTTCATCGGTGATTTTGCCAAAGGAAAAATCGATTGAGGCAGCTCTTTACTTGGATGATGAATGGAAAATGAATGAGAAGCTGACGATTCAATTGGGGATTCGTTACACTAAATACTGGCGCATCGGCGCAGGAACGGTGAATGAATATGCACCGGGTCTTATGCCATCCATTAATACGGTTGTTAATAAAAAGGAATATGCAGATGGAGAAGTGATGGCCTCTTTTGGTGGTTTCGAGCCTCGTTTAACCATGAAATATTCGTTGGCAGAAAATACCACAATGAAATTAGGCTATAATCGCCAGCAGCAGTTTTTTCAATTGTTGACAAACAATACGACGCCGTTGCCAACGTCCCGTTGGAAGACCGCCGATTCCTTCATAAAACCACAGCAGAGTGATTTTGCATCCTTGGGATTTTTCAAAACGTTCAATGATAACGTATTTGAGGTTTCATTGGAATCGTATTACCGCAATGTTCGGAATACCTTGGATTTTGTTTCAGGGGCTAACTTGCAGTTAAATCCTAACATCGAGACCCAATTAATCACGGGTAAATCGAAAGCCTATGGTTTTGAGTTGATGTTGCAGAAGAAGAAAGGGGAGAACTCAGGCTGGATTTCGTATACTTATGCACGCGCATTCAATCAAATGGTTGGCGATTTTCCTGAGATTCAATCCATCAACAATGGGAATTGGTTTGCAACAAATTATGACAAACCCCATTCGTTTAATGTGATGTGGAATATTCAGCCATCTACGCATCACAGTTTCTCATTTACATTTGCTTACAATACAGGTCGGCCGTTTTCTTCTCCATCGGGTAGTTATGAAATCGGCGGTAAAAAGTATGCCGTTTTCGCGGAGCGTAATAATGATCGCGTAAGAGATTACCATCGATTAGATTTTTCATGGACGATTAATAATCCATCTATGAAGCATAAGCGCTGGGAAGGAAGCTGGGTATTTACTGTGTATAATTTATATGGTAGACAAAATCCTTATTCTGTTTTCTTTAAGTCAACTAAGAATGGCTTAAAAGCTTATGAGTTAAGCGTTTTTGCTTCTCCATTTATTTCGATGACCTACAATTTTAAATTTTTATAAGAATGCCATTTCCTAAAATTTTCCTATATCTTTTTGTTCTTTCCTTGTTTTCATGTGTTCAACCCATTGAAAACTTTGTTCAGAAGGACGCGACTTCTTATGTGACCATTGAAGCGGACATTTCCGATGATCCGGAATTATGTAAAATTCGGTTGACCAATTCTGCTAATCGAATTTTGTCTGTTTTGGCACAGCCAATCACGAAAGCTGAGGTGTATGTGATGGATGACAAGGGAGTTAAAACATATTTTTCCGAGGTGATTAAACCTTTTGGCACCTACTTGCCACCAGCTGAATTTCGTGGAAAAGTAGGCGCTAGTTACAAGTTATTTGTGAAGACTTTGACGGGAGAACAATATGAAAGTTCGGTTGAAACCATGCGGGCTGTACCTGAAATCGAAAATTCCATTGTTCGCTTTGAAGCCTTAGATCAATATGCGATGGTAGATCCTCGTCGTGCAGGTTTTACGGTCTATTTGGACTTTAAGGATTCACCTACGCAAGGCGATTATTTCATGTGGAATTGGAAGCATTTCGAAAAAACTGAGTTCTGTGCAACCTGTACAGATGGTGGTCGTTTCGACTTTGTTAAAACCCTTGATTGCGTCATGCCGCGTTTTCCTAATAATAACATTTTGAACTACCGTTGCAATGGGAATTGCTGGGATATCTCAACCAATAACGATTTGAATGTATTTTCGGATGTTTTAACAAACGGTCAGCGTGTTGTGGGCCGTCAAGTTGCCCGTTTACCCTTTGATGGATATGGTTTGTATTATTTCAGATTGGAGCAACGTTCCATTACAAAAAGTGTTTACAATTTCTATCAGTCGTTGATTTCTTCTCAACAATCCACAGGGTCATTGTTTGATGTGCCTGCGGAAACGCGTTTTAGCATAAACATAAAATCGGTAACAAAACCGAATGAAAAAGTGTTAGGTATATTTAATGTGTTTTCGGTACGTAAAAAGATATTTAATATCGACCGTAGAAAGGATATTCCTACGGGTTATGTGCCAATAACCTTCCCAGTTCCTGGCGTAACCTATGCATGTCCTCCGGGATCTGTTGGTTGTCAAGATTTAGCTCCTTGTGTAGAAGGGCCATTGCGGACAAAAATTACGCCAGAAGGTTGGGTGTTCTAATTAATTAGGCCAAATTTGTGCTATGATTGGAGTTCTATTAGTGAATTTGGGTACGCCGGATAATCCGAAAACCCCTGCTGTACGTAAGTATTTACGTGAATTTTTAATGGATGGTCGGGTAATCGATTTTCCTTACATCTTTCGTACGATTCTAGTAAATGGAATTATCGCACCTTTTCGTGCGCCGAAATCAGCCAAAATTTATCAAGAATTGTGGGATGAGCGTGGCTCGCCACTTAAATATTACGGTGAAGACGTTGCGCGTGATTTACAATCTCAATTAGGTGACGCATATTATGTACGCTTAGCGATGCGGTATCAATCGCCAGATATGAAGACGGCTTTAACGGACATGCAGTCAAAAGGCTTAAAGAAACTTATTGTCATTCCTTTCTTTCCTCAATATGCTTCGGCAACGACGGGTTCTGTATACGAGCGCGTAATGGAATTGATGAAAGATTGGCAAGTGATGCCGGATCTTTCTTTGGTTAGTTATTTTTACGATCATCCTGCTTTTGCTAAGTATTTCGCAAGTAAAGCGGCAAATTACCAAAAGGACGTCGATTTCGATTATTATTTATTCTCCTATCATGGAGTTCCAGAACGTCATATTCGTAAGGGGGATTATTCGAAAAACACCTGTGTTTTCGGAACTTGTTGCGAAAGTATCACAGAGAAAAATCACGGATGTTATCGGGCGCAATGCCACGAAACAACGCGTCGAATTGCGGCGGAGATGGGCTTGAAACCAGGTACATTTGGTACGGCATTTCAAAGCCGCTTAGGCCGTGATCCTTGGTTGCAGCCCTATACGGATGAAACCATCAAGAAATTAGTAGCTGAAGGAAAGAAGAAAATTTTGGCATTCTCGCCTGCTTTTGTTGCCGATTGTTTGGAAACAACGATTGAGGTAGGAGAGGAGTACAAAGAATTGTTTGAAGAAGCGGGTGGAGAGCATTGGCAGTTGGTGGAAAGCTTGAACAATTCCCCGGAATGGGTAGGTATTTTAGAAGACCTCGTTAAAAAATCATAAGATGTTGTATTTAATTCTTTCTGTTGTTTTCTCCGTTTTATTACTGGTGAACTTCAGAGCACATGCGCGCTTTCAAGTGGATACGCGCATCGCCATTCTATTGAATTACCCTGTTTGCTTTCTAACGGCCTATCTACATCAGCCCTCGGCGTTACCTTTACATTGGCCTGCATCCACGGATACGGCGTTGATGATCGCGATGGGCATTGGTTTTGTCATTACCTTTTTGCTATCTGGATTTTCGACGCAGAAGAATGGGATGGCACCTACTTCATTGGCCAATAATATCTCTTTGGTAATTCCGGTACTCATCAACTTATTTATCCTCAAAACAGGCGGTGAAATCACTTGGTCAATTGCTGCTGGATTAGCGTTCTCATTTGGCGCTATTTATTTCTGTAGTCCTAAAGTAAGTGCTACCGCTGGCGTGAAACCCGTTGTTTCATTGTTGTTAGCCGTATTTGTGGCTTACGGACTAACGAATACGCTTTTTAGTTATCTAAATAGTACCTTGACGGCTCAGGTTGGTGGTACACTCCCTTTCATCATGATGTTATTAATCGGCTCGATGGCTGGATCTGCGCTCGTTCTTGTATGGAAGTCGGTGAATGGTACCTTAAACTGGAATCGTAATTCAGTATTGGCATCCATTCCCTTAGGTTTGCCAAATTTCTTTTCCTTTTATTTCTTGTTGAAGGCTCTTGATGCCTACCAAAACAATGCAGCAGTCGTTTTAACGATGTATAATTTGAGTGTTATTTTACTCAGCGCCATTGCAGCCTATATCTTTTTTAAGGAGCGCTTAAGCCAAAGGCAATGGATTGGGTTGGGATTGGGATGTGTGGGGATAGCGTTGTTAAACGGATTGTAGAGACGCAATACTTTGAGTCTAAATCCTTAGGCTTTAGCCTCTAGGGTTATTGTTTTTAACCTCAGACTTTAGTCTGAGGGATATTAATTACCCACAACGAACATTTTGCCAAAGAAAAATGACGCGATTAGGGAGTCTCTATAAATTTCCTCAACGACCAACGTCTAACGTCCAATGTCCAATGTCTAACGTCTAAAGTACATTCGCCGTCTGCTCCTTAATTTTCTCCAACTCATCCTTCATGTTCACCACAAGGCGTTGAATTTGCGAGTCATTCGCTTTGGATCCGATGGTATTAATCTCCCGACCAATCTCCTGGGCCATGAAGTTTAATTTCTTGCCATTTCCTTCCGCTAGGATATCAATGAAGTAACCTAGATGCGTGTTTAAACGCACTTTTTCTTCGGATATGTCGAACTTTTCGATGTAGTAAACGACCTCTTGCTCGAAACGGTTTTTGTCGAAATCTTCGTTTAAGCCGAGCTCCAACAAAGACTTTTTCATCCGTTCACGGATACCGGGCATACGAATCAAATCTTGTTCCGTTACTTGTTGTAAGCCCGATGCTATCGAAGCAATGTATTCCCTGAATTTATCTTCTACAATTTTACCTTCTCGTGCACGGAATTCTTTACACTCAGCAACGGCCTCCTGGATCGCCTCGTAAATCACCTGCCATAAGGCTTCGATTTCCTCGTCGGATTCTTCTTTGGTGTCTTGAGAAATACTTGATGGGACATTCAATGCCTGCAAATACAAAGCCCCCTCATCTAAATTGGATACGCCCAATTCAGTAGCTACACGCTTTAGTTCTGCATAATACAGAGCGATCTTCCCCTGTGGTAAAATGCTTGCCTCAGCACCGTCATGGTTCTTTTGGATTTGTACGCTTAATTCAATCTTACCACGTTCCAATTGTTGCGTCAAGAAATTACGAATTTCGATTTCTCGTGCGGAAATGGATTTTGGCAGCCGACAAAAAATATCGGTAAACTTCGAATTCAAGGTTTTTACCTCAACACGTATTTGTAACTCTTGCGCCTCTTTTTGGGATTTCCCAAAACCGGTCATTGAATAGATCATGCGTCTGTTTTTGTTTGTTTTTTAATCGTAAGGCCAATAGCCAAAGCGATAAATACTAGTAAGCCAATGGACGCGAATCCATCAACATTTTTGCCCATTTCAACCGAATAGGGCTCAAATTTAAATTCAATGGTATGCTTACCTGCTGGCACAACTAAACTCCGTAGGACATAATTCGCTCGGGCATGTTGCACTGATTTGCCATCTACATAAGCCTTCCAATCCTTATTTCCTCGGTAATAAATTTCCGAAAATACCGCTAAACCTCCTTTGTCAGAATTTGCCGTATAGGTCAAATGATTCGGTTCATAGGTTTGCAATTGAATGCTTGACACTGCTGTTGAATCTAAACGCAAAGCTCCAAGGACCGCACGATCCTGCTCCTCTAAAATAACTTGGGAAGCCGGATTGATCTTCTCAATACCATTTAATGCCTCATCTGCATTTTTAGCCCATTGAATCGATTGAACAAACCAAGCGTTTCCTAAGGCGGCTGGGTTGGTTTGAACAGCTGGTTGGCCCGCTGAATCCGCAACAATGATGTATTTAGTATTCAACATGTTCAATACATTCATTTGGCCCGGATTTCCAGCAAAATATTTCTCAATCAATTCCTGGTAACGACGCAATTTAGCCGCATGATAACCCCCTAATGATTGATGGTAATAACTCGTCGTCGCGTCATTCATAAAAGACACCGTCGAGTTTAAAACACGGAATGTTCCGTGATCAGCTAAGATTTGTTGGTCTACAGCGCTGGGTTGAATCTGCTCTTCCAACGTACTCTTCGAAACAAATGCATCCTTACCAAAATAGCGTTTGGCAACTGGAGTCAAATCAAATATTCCCAGCAATACGATTCCAATCACCCATACCGATTTCTTTACTTTCGAAAGACTCGCGCTATATACGAATGCGGCTCCTAATAGAATAATGACCAAGCTTCTAAACGCATCTGCCTGAAACAAATCAATCCGATCCAAACGGATGCTATTCCAAATGGCTGCATTCAATGTAGGATCTTGAATGATCGCTGCGCCATCTTGTGCACCTTTAAAGTCATAAAACAAATCCGGTAATATCCCGAATAGCAAACATAATCCGCCACTTAACCCGACCGCATAAAGTAGCGGTTTCTTAATTTCAGCTATTGTCGGTTTGTGTTTCGCTAATTGAATCAATCCCATCAAAGCCAAGCTCACCATGCCAAATTGCACAAAGGATAATACCATTGTGATAGCTCTGAATTTATTGAACATCGGAATGTAATCAAACCACACATAGTTCAATGGGAAATTCTTTCCCCATGCCATCGTTAAAAACAATACCGTAATTCCCAGAATCCACCATTTTTCGCCCGATTTCACATAAAATGCCGCGAATAAAAACAAGAAGATTACCAAGGCCCCTGCATAAGCTGGACCGGCTGTGAACGATTGTTCGCCCCAATAGGTTGGCGCCTTTTCTACAAATCCCAATACTTGGTCCTCCGGAAACCCTGCATCTACCATCGTTTTGTAGGTGGTAGATTTTGTGCCTCCTAAATCTCCTTGGGATGCTCCTCCCTTAAAATTTGGGATTAATAAGGTTCCCGTTTCAGATATTCCATACGACCAATCAAAGGCATAGCCACTGTCTAATCCGTCTCCACGTTTGGCATTTGCGGCTAATTCAGACTTTCCACGGGTTGTCTCTTTGGCATAATCATAGTTATTCCAAAGACGCATGCCGTGGGTTCCGATGGCAAGAATTAATCCGAGGCCCAACAATAATCCTCGGGTGTACCAATCGATTAAGGTCTTATTTCGGTACGATTGAATCAACATGTACAGCTTATAAGCCCCAATAATGAAGAATAAATAATAGGTAATTTGAACGTGATTCGCATATAATTCCAAAGCCATCGCCAAGGCAAATACTGCAGCTCCTAACCATTTGCGCGTTCCCCAACACATGCGAATCCCCGCAAGCACCATGGGCGCATAGGCTAAAGCCAATACTTTGGAGGTATGTCCCGCCGGAATAATAACCAAATTATAAGTTGCAAAGGCGTAAAATACGGCTCCCGCGAATCCCAACAGTGGAGAAGCTCCCATCGCCCACAAGAATAAATACATGCCTAGTAATTGTAGCATGATCAGATTCACGGGTGTTGGGAATAAATTGGTAATAAAACTGCCCAAATAGCTGGAAATGCTATACGGATAGGATCCCGAAATTTGATAGGTAGGCATCCCCCCGAACATCGAGTTGGTCCACCATGCATCCGTCCCGGTCGCTTTTTTAAATTGAATGCTCTCCTGTGCCGCCGCCTGGGCCTGCATAATATCGTGTTGAATTAATACCTTTCCTTGCAACACAGGGCCGCAATACAGAAAGCTAATTACAATAAACCCGATAATAACGAGTCCATGGGGGACAAAGGAGCGCAAATCAATTTTCATAAAACCTTATTGAATACTTACTAATTCCAATTCAAATGTTAAATCACGGCCAGCCAAAGGATGGTTGGCATCCAATGTCACATGCGTTTCTGTCAAGTCTGTAATCACAACTTCTACCACATGACCACCATCTTGGTGCATGCTCAAGGAAGCACCCAATTCCAATTCAATATGTGGTGGGATTTGTGCACGTTCAATCGTTACGGTATTTTCTGGAGAATGCTCACCATAAGCCTCAGCCGCAGGGATTACAACGGTTTTTTTCTCACCAATTGTCATTCCCGTTACGCCATCATCGAAACCTTTGATAACCATTCCTGAACCTAATTGAAATTCTAAGGGAGTACGGCCAACCGAAGAATCGAAGATTGCTCCATCATCGTGTTTTCCTGTGTAATGTACGGCTACTTTATCGCCCGTTTTTGCAATAGACATGTTGTTAAAATTAATCCCGCGTACAAAATGGTACCCAGGCAGTAAATAAATTGATTTCTTTTTCTAAGCTCAAAAGCCTATCCTTCAAAGTTCAGGATTTTTTTTGCTTTTTCATAGCCTATTCCGGTCGCTTTAAGCTGCGGCAATAAATATTTAAATAGCCCAAAGAAAGCGTATCACCCAAATCTGCTGCATACTGAAAATCGTAACAGGCGTCGGTCACATTTCCGGTACTCATCAACTTAACCCCACGGTTAAAGTAAGCCTCCGGGTAATAAGGATAGATAGCGATGGATTTTGAGTAATCCGAAATCGCTCCCTTTTCATTACCCATTTTGGATTTAAAATAGGCTCGGTAAAAATAGTAGTCGGCATGATCGTCCTCTAGGCGTATTGCCCGCGTTATATCAGCTACCGCTCCCGTGTAGTTTTCCAAAAATCCCCGACTAATTCCTCTCGAGAAAAGAATTTGTGGATGCTTCGGGTATTTAGCATGGGCTAAGGATAATAAATCTGTTGCCTCTTGAAATTTGCCCTCTTTGATTTTCGTTAAGCCCAAATTGTAGTCGATCATACAACCACTCAATAAGAAGCAAGCTAAAATGAATAGGTATCTCATTACTTAAATGTTACAATGGATATTCCAGCACCTCCACGGTCGGCATGTTCATCTTGAACCAACTTAACCTCACGATAGCGCTTTAATTGTTCTTTGACCAAATTACGCAAAATGCCATCACCTTTGCCATGTAAAATGCGTACTTCGGGAACGCCTAATAGTAAGGCATCATTCATGTATTGATCTAAAATCACATAGACTTCTTCGCCGCGTTTACCCCGCACATCAAGCGTTAACCCGAAATGAGCCATTCGGTCATTCATATCGATTCCGCGCATGGCTGCTCGAGTCGATTTTTCCGCTTTGGGAGCTTTGACCTGTTCCAATCGGTTTAATTTGATGGTACTTCGAATGCCACCCAGTGCAACAACGGCGTCCTTGCCTTTCATTTCCAAGACCTCACCTACAGCGCCTTCGCCGTCCGCTTGTTTAATCGCGACCCAAGAGCCAACAGCAATGGGACCGTTAATCGTCGCTTTTTGCACTTTTTCAGGCGCAGCAGGAGCTTGAACTTTTAATTTCTTCTCTGAGAATTCATTGAGTCCTTTTCGGATTTCTTTGGTGACTTCTTTTTCAGCGGATTTCTCCTTGATTTCTCGAATGGTCTGCTCAATTTTCTGATTGGCATCTTTAACCAATTGCTTAGCCTCTGATTTTGCCTGATTTAACAAGCGTTTCTGCTCCTCTTCTAAATGATTCTTTAAGCTCGCATATTGCTCTTTGATGCTTTCAGCTTGCGCTAATTGAACCGACAAACTCGTGTTTTTTGCTTCCCAAATCTGCTTTTCCGTCTCCGTTTCCATCAACAATTTGTCGAAATCTACCTGGCTTTTACCTAGCTTTTTTCGAGCATTCTCGATGATTTGATTCGGTAATCCAATTTTTTGGGCAATCTCAAAGGCAAAGGAACTACCGGGTTTTCCCATGTCCAAAATGAACTGCGGTTCCAAGTGTGTCGTATCGTAGCGCATCGCCGCATTGAATAATCCCTGCTTGCGATCCGCTAAACTTTTCAGGTTGCCAAAGTGCGTGTTGATTGCGCCATAAGCACCCTTGTCGGCCAGTTTCTCTAAGATTGATTCCGCGATGGCGCCCCCCAAGGACGGTTCCGTTCCGGTTCCAAATTCATCCACCAACAATAGTGTTTTCTCCTGCGCATGGGCTAAGAAATAACGCATATTACTCAAGTGCGAGGAATAGGTACTCAATTCATTTTCCAAGTTTTGCTCATCGCCCATATCCAAAAAGATTTGGTCGAAAAAGCCCATGGTTGATCCCTCTGTCAAGGGTACCAAGCAACCCGCTTGGAATAAATACTGCAATAGACCGATCGTACTTAAGGTGACCGATTTACCTCCCGCATTCGGTCCTGAAACGACCATGATGCGTTTTTGGTCATCTAAGGTGATGTCCAAAGCTTTAATTTTCTTGCCTATTTTTGCTAAGGATTCTTCCAAAATAGGATGTCTTGCGCCTTTCCAGTCGACCCAAGGACTCGATTTCAAATGGGGTAAAATAGCATCGTGCTCAATCGCCCAAACGGCTTTGGCACGAACAAAGTCAATAATTCCTATCCACTGATACCATGCGGAAAGCATGGGAACAATGGGGCGAACACGGTCAGATAAACGGGAAAGGATTTGAATGATCTCCCGACGCTCTGCGGATTCCAAAGACTTGATTTCATTGTTTAATACCAATGCATCTGCCGGTTCCAAGTAGACCGTTTTCCCTGTATCGGATTCGTCTTGGACAAATCCCTTTATTTTACGCTTATGCTCCGCCGCTAAGGGGATAACCATCCGACCATTACGAAGGGTCAAGGAGAAATCCTTACTAACCCAGCCTTCCTTGTAGGCTTGTTGGATGTAGGAATCTAATTTCTTCCGTAGGTTTTGTTCTTCGGCAAAACGTTTCCGTCTTAAGTCACCTAAGGCCGCTGACGCCGTTTCCTTGATTTGACCATTCATGTCAAACACGCGATCTAACTCTTGAATGATCGGAATGATTTGTCGGAAATTAGATCCCTGTACTTCCTCTTTATTCAGGTAATTTTGCGTGATCTTCGCTATTTCAGGGTACTTTTCTCCATCAATGCTTGCGAAAAAACGAATGACCTGATACAGAATATCCAAGCCTCGATGCCAATCGCGCCATTCCTCGGGAGCTAAATAATGCCCATCTAAGGTCAAGGGAGCAAACCACGGTCGTAAATCAAAATAATCTTGTTGGGGCCACTCACCTCCATGCTCCGCCATGATTTGTTTCATCTCATTCACTTGTTCTACCCATTGTTTGACAACGGGAAAACGCGTGGAGAATTTCATTTTGGCCGCATATTCCGAACCCATTGGGCTCAAACAAGCCGCTTGAATGTGTTCCTTGATCTGGTGGAACCCGAGTTTTTCAGCAATGTTTTCCGGATAATTCATAGCTGATAATGGGCTTTAATTTTGTCGATGAGGGCATCGTTGATTTTCCAATAACTTTCTGTGGTCCAACCAGCAACGTGCGGGCTGAATAGGGTCGTGGGGTGTGCGGCAATTTGTTCAAAAAGGGCTTTTTCTGCTGTGGACCACGTGGCCAACTTTTCATTGGGTAATACATCTAGCGCTAGTCCACGTAGTTTGCCGGTTGATAGACCATTGGCGATGGCTTCCAACGAACAAACAGCCCCACGAGAACTATTAATCAAAACAATCGGCTTCTTGAATTGCTCCAGGAATGCTTGATTGATCATTTCCTTTGTTTCTTCGGTCAAGGGTATGTGTAAACTTAGAATATCGGCATGTTCAAATATATCCGCTAAGTCATGTGTCGCTGGGGCATATTTATCATAGGCCATGATTCGCATATCGAAACCTTGTAGTTTCTTAGCTAGGCTTTGTCCCATGTTGCCAAAACCGATGATTCCCAAGGTTTTGCCTTGTAATTCCCAACCCCGATTTCCTTCGCGGTTCCAGATTCCTTGTCGAACTTCTGAATCCGCGGTATTGATTTTACGTGCCAGTGTGATTAATTGGCCTATCACATGTTCGGCCACCGCATCGCGATTGCCTTCATTAGCACTGAATACATGTATCTGATTTGCCTCGCAATAATCCACGTCAATCAAATCCAACCCAGCTCCGGCGCGCGCAATAAATTCCAAGCCCGAATTAGCTAATTCGATATGGCCAAGCTTCATTTTGGAACGCAGGATCAATCCTTGATAGCCTTTTAATCGTACGTCTTGGGGAAGTATATGTGGCTGTTCGTCCACCTCAAAACCTAAGGACTGTAAGTCCGCAGCGAGGGAGGGATGAACTTCATCAATGATCAAGACCTTTATTGCCATAGACTAAACGTGCATACGGTTTTTGACCAAATCAATGGCTAAGAAGAATGCATGTAAAAATGAGCTTGGATCAGCTTCGTTTTTACCTGCAATATCATAGGCTGTCCCATGGTCGGGTGAAGTACGGATGATCGGTAAACCCGCCGTAAAATTCACGCCTGTCTCAAAGGCGATGTATTTGAAGGGAATTAATCCTTGGTCATGGTACATGCCCAACACCCCATCAAATTCCTTGAATTGTGCTTTGCCAAAGAATCCATCAGCAGGGTATGGCCCGAAAACCAAAACGCCTCTCTTGCGGTATTCTTCAATGACGGGTTGGATGATCTCAAGTTCTTCTTGTCCTAATAGTCCCGATTCGCCTGCATGCGGATTAAGTCCTAAAACGGCCAATTTAGGCTTTTCAATGGCAAAATCTTCTTGTAAACTTTGTAAGAAGACATCGATTTTGCTTTTAATTAATTCCTTGGTTAAGGCTTTGCTGACATCTTGTAAGGGTAAGTGGCCCGTAGCTACGCCCATCCGGAAACCATCACTCACCATCATCATCAAGGAGTTTTTTGCCTCGAAACGTTCGGTTAAGTATTCGGTATGGCCGGGGAATTTGAAGTCCTCCGACTGAATATTATGTTTATTGATAGGTGCTGTCACGAGGGCAGAAAGTAATCCTTTATCCAAATCTTGAGCCGCACGGTCTAAACATGTAAATGCTGCTTTCCCAGCTTCTGGTGTTACTTTACCAGGTTCTACGACTGTGTTAGCATCATCCCAGCAAGTTATTAAGGATGTGTGCCCTTCCGTAGCTTCTTCCATGGAAGCGATGCTATCGATTGACCAGTCCTGTAAATCCAATTGTTTTCGATAGAATTGAATGACTTGTTGGGACCCGTAAATCACCGGCGTACACCATTTTAAGATACGCTGACTGCCCAAGGCTTTCAAAATAACTTCAGGACCGATGCCGTTGTAGTCGCCTAAGGTAATGCCAATAAAGGGTTTCGTTGCGCTCATATAAAATGGGTAAATTTTGGGCTTGCAAGTTAAGAAATTTCACATCAAGGAAGTAGATATTTTTTCAGCCTCGTTTATTTTAGTAACGAAGCCAATAAAAATTGTAAATTTTCAAGTTTTGCCAAATAAAATAGCAGTCATCGCACTTAAATCCCAATTATTTTATCATTTTTGTTACAATGCACTAAATTTATTAGCATGCCAAAATCATACGTTAAGAAAATCTCGAGTCTTCTCATCGCAAACCGCGGTGAAATTGCCATCCGTATCATGCGTGCCGCTTCTGAACTGGGAATCAGGACTGTTGCGGTTTACACCTTTGAGGATCGCTATTCACTTCACCGTTACAAAGCAGATGAGGCCTACCAAATCGGAAAAGACAACGAGCCCCTAAAACCTTATTTGGATATTGAAGGCCTTATCACCTTGTGTAAGGCGAAGAAGATCGATGCCATTCATCCCGGGTACGGATTCTTATCAGAAAACGTGGTTTTAGCACGTCGCTGTCGAGAAGAAGGCATTGTTTTCGTAGGTCCATCTCCTGAAGCGATGAATGCTCTGGGCGATAAGGTTGCTGCCAAAGTTGCTGCCTTGAAAGCAAATGTACCGATGATCCAGGATTCCAAAGGAGATATGTCGGTGTATGAAAATGCACTATCGGAAGCTCGCCGTATCACCTTCCCCGTGATGGTGAAAGCCGCTGCCGGGGGTGGAGGTCGCGGAATGCGTGTGGTTCGTACGGAAGACGAATTGGAAAAAGCACATTCGGAAGCGAAAAATGAGGCCAAAAATGCTTTTGGTGATGATACACTATTCATCGAGAAATTCATCGATGATCCGAAGCACATTGAAGTGCAGTTACTTGGCGACCAACATGGTAATTTGGTTCATTTGTACGAACGTGATTGTTCCGTTCAGCGCCGTTTTCAAAAAGTTGTCGAAGTGGCTCCTTCTTTTGGTTTAAAGGAAGAAACGAAGCAAAAATTATATGCATACGCATTATCAATCGGTAAGGCGGTAAATTATTACAATGCGGGTACGGTTGAGTTCTTGGTTGACAAGGACGAAAACATCTACTTCATTGAGGTGAATCCACGTATTCAAGTGGAACACACCATTACCGAAGAGGTAACAGGTATCGATATTGTGCGTACCCAAATCTTGGTTGCGCAAAATTATAAATTGTCGGATCCCGGTATATTCATTCAAAATCAGGAGGATATTCCGCTAAAAGGTTTTGCCATTCAGTGTCGGATTACGACAGAAGATCCATCGAATGGATTTAAGCCTGATTTTGGTACTATTATTGCGTATCGTAATGCAGCAGGTTTTGGAATTCGTTTAGATGAGGGTTCCTCTTATCCTGGCGTGAAGATTTCGCCTTATTTCGATTCGATGTTGGTGAAGGTTTCTGCCAAAGGCCGAACCCTACGTGGGGCATCTGAGCGATTGAACCGTGCTTTATCGGAATTCCGTATTCGCGGGGTAAAAACCAATATTCCTTTCTTGCGAAACGTAATTACCCATCCTGTATTCCAAGAGGGTAACTGTACGGTTCCTTTCATCGCGAATCATCCGGAATTATTTAACATTAAGCCTACACGTGACCGCTCAACGAAAGCTTTACGCTATTTAGGGGAGGTAATCGTGAATGGTAATCCCGATGTGAAGGTGAAGCCTTCGGCACCATTCCGCATGCCGATTATTCCTTCTGTAGATGAGTTGGCCGAATTCCCACGTGGACACAAACAATTATTGACGGAATTAGGGCCTGAGCGCTTCGCGAAACACATTCGCGATTCGAAGCAAGTTCTTTTTACCGATACCACATTCCGTGATGGACACCAATCGCTCTTAGCGACCCGTGTTCGTACACAAGATATGTTGGCCGTAGCTTCCGGTTTCGCGAAAACCTTCCCGAATTTATTCTCGATGGAGGTTTGGGGCGGAGCAACCTTTGATGTGGCGATGCGATTCTTGCATGAATCCCCATGGAGGCGTTTAGAAGAGTTTAGAGAGGCGATGCCAAACATGCTTTTGCAGATGTTGTTCCGTGGTTCCAATGCGGTGGGCTATTCGGCGTATCCAGATAATTTGATTGAGAAGTTCGTTGAGAAATCTTCGGAATCTGGCATCGATGTCTTCCGTATTTTCGACTCCTTGAACTGGATAGATGCGATGAAGGTATCGATAAAAGCCGTTCGTGAACGTACGCCAGGTATTGCGGAAGCTGCTATTTGTTACACAGGCGATGTGTTTACGAATGAGAAGTACAACATGCAGTATTACTTGGACATGGCCCGCCAATTGGAAGATGCAGGCGCTCATATGCTTTGTATTAAAGATATGGCAGGTTTGTTACGTCCATTCCAAGCAGAAAAATTAGTGACAGAATTGAAGAAGGCGGTAGCGATACCGATTCATTTACATACACACGACACAGCTTCGGTTCAATCGGCGACTTATTTGAAAGCAATCGAGGCAGGTGTTGATGTGGTTGATGGAGCTTTGGCGGCGATGTCGGGCTTAACCTCCCAACCGAACTTGAACTCTTTAGTAGCCATGATGCAAGGCCATCCGGCGGATAGTGGTTTGGATTTGGATGCGATGAATGACTACTCCAATTATTGGGAAGCGGTTCGTACCATGTATTTTCCATTTGAGTCGGAGTTGAAAGCAGGTACTGCGGAGGTTTATAACAATGAAATTCCAGGAGGACAGTATACGAACCTACGTGGTCAAGCGATTGCGTTGGGTGTAGGTGATAAGTTTGAATTATTAAAAGACAATTATTCGGAAGCGAATAAGTTGTTTGGTGATATTGTTAAAGTGACTCCTTCTTCGAAAGTAGTAGGGGATATGGCCATTTTCATGACGGCGAATAGTTTGTCTGCAGAAGATGTATACGCCAAAGGTTCAACCTTATCTTTCCCTGAATCCGTGAAGGATTTCTTCAAAGGAGGATTGGGTCAGCCGTATCAAGGTTTCCCAAAACAATTGCAAGAGATTATCTTGAAAGGAGAAACCGCATACGAGGGAAGACCGAATGACAATTTAGCTCCAATCGATTTTGACAAGGATTTTGCCGCATTTGTTGCGAAATTCCCAGATAATGAAGGCGGATTCTTAGATTACTTGTCTTATAAAATGTATCCAAAGGTTTACGAGGATTTTTACAAGAATCAAGCCTTGTATGGGGATTTGTCTGCGATGCCTACACCTGCCTTTTTCTATGGTTTAAAGCAGGATGAGGAAATCATGATCACGATTGAACCGGGTAAGACAATCATCGTGAAGTATTTGTATATGTCGGATCCTGATGAATCTGGCTTGCGCAATATTACGTTCGAATTGAACGGTCAGGCGCGTCGTTTGAAAATCTTGGATAAAAACATCAAGGTTGAGCGTGCGCAGCATGCAAAGGCGAAAGCCAAAGGAGATATCGGTGCGCCTTTACAAGGTCGCTTGAGCCGTATCTTGGTGAAACCGGGTGAGGAAGTGAAGAAAAATGCGCCATTGTACGTGATTGAGGCGATGAAGATGGAATCGATTGTGTCGGCACCGTTTGAAGGGATTATTGGTAATGTGGTCTTGAATGAAGGAACGGTCGTGGAGCAAGAGGATTTGGTGTTGACATTGGAAGAAGCCAAATTGCCTGAACCAGATGTAGAAGAATATTTATTCGTTTACGGAACCTTGCGTCGTGACTGTGGAAATGATTTACATCGATTAATTGCTCGTAATTCGGATTATGTGGGCATGGCGACTTATCAAGGCCAAATGTATCAAGTAGCAGATTATCCTGGAATTATTCCCTCAGATAATGCCAAAGATCAGGTGGTAGGGGAGTTGTACTTGCTTTCGAATACGATTAAGTTGTTGAATGTCTTGGATGAGTATGAGGAATTTGATTCAGAAAGCTCTGATAAATCCTTGTTTATTCGTGCGCATGTAACGGTGAAATTAAAGGATAAGGAAATTACTTCTTATGCTTATTTGTACAATAAGCAGATAGATCAGAAAACACGTATCGCCTCAGGCGATTATTTAAAGGGGTAATAGGATGAAAAAGCTGCTTTTATTCTTGCTGATTTCAAGTCCAATATTCGGTCAAAATCTTTTGACAAAAGCACACGCACATAACGATTATGAACACGAAAGGCCTTTTTACGAGGCCTTTTCGTTGGGCTTTGGTTCCATCGAAGTTGATGTGTATGCGGTGAATGGCCAACTGTTAGTAGCCCATGATGTAAAAGATTTAAAAGCAACTCGGACCTTTCAGAATTTGTATTTGGACCCTTTGGTTCGTGTGATGGAATCAGGCAAAGCGGGGAATTTTCACCAATTATTAATTGATAGTAAGACTTCTGCTGATTCAACCATGCCCTTGTTAGTAAAGGCCATCGAACCATACAAAGACTTATTGTTGAAAAATAAATTCCGCATCGTCATTTCAGGCAATCGACCTGTGGTTTCGGATTATGTCAAATTTCCTTCCTGGTTAACTTTTGACGGTCGGTCGAATGAGGAGGTGCCATCCTTTTTAGCCTCTCATGTTGTTTTAGAGAGTGAGGCATTTTACAAATTTGGTATTTGGAATGGAATAAGTCCAATGACTCCTACATTGCGGACGAAGCTGAAGACTTATGTGGATAAAGTTCACGCTGCCGGACGTGTGGTGCGTTTATGGGCGACACCTGAGAGTTTGATGGCCTATCAGGCCTTGTTGGATTTGGGCGTAGATTACATCGGGACGGATCAATTGGGAGTTTTAGCTGCGTATTTGAAGGCAGCGCAAAGTGGGCAGTAAAACCAGTTGTCTTTGTCAGTAATCAGTTGGAAGTAATCAGTAGTAAGTAATCAGTTGTCAGTTGTGGTAGTCCGTTTTCTATGGATAGTTGAACTTCCGATGTCTGGAGTTGTTGATGAGTATATTGATGTAGAGACGCGACACCTCGCGTCTATTTTTCTGAAAAATCGAGTTTGTGTTTATCACGAGGTTTTTGCCTCCTATATAATTTCTTTTGTACTTCGGGACCTCCTCTTTTTTATCTCTGATATTTTTTGTTGCTTTATGTGATAAAACCTATTTAAACAACTGAGCTCCAACGTCTATCGTCTAATGTCCAACGTCTAATGTCCAACGTCTAAACGTGTATCTCTTAACTCTTACTTCTTAACTCTAACCTATCTATGTTATCTCGTCGTCGATTCCTTGCCCAAAATTCCCTATTGGCCTTCGCTGCATTTTTGCCAACTGCTAAATCCAAATCCTTTCGCATGGGTTATTCAGCAATCACCTGGGGTGGTAAGGATGAATTAGCCATCGAGGAGTTATCTGGTTTAGGATTTAAAGGCATCCAATTGCGTGCGAATACGTATGCTAAATACAAGGACAATCCGGCTGAGATTAAAGCGTTATTGGATTCGAAGGGTATGTCATTGGTCATGTTTTCGAGCGGGAATGTGGAAATTGATCCTGCAAAAAAGGAAGCAAATGCTGCGATGCACTTAAATCATGCCCGTTTTGTTAAGGCTTTGGGTGGTACGTCGATTCAGTTAACAAACAGTTTACGGAAAAATAATATCCCGCCCACGGCTGATGAATTAGCCCGTTTGGCAGTTGCGATGAATGAAATCGGAGCGTTAACGAAAGAGATAGGCATTCAGGCGACCTATCACAACCACATGAATCAATATGGTGAGACGCCGGAGGAGGTTGATGCCTTAGTAAAGGCTATGAATCCAGCCTATGTGCGTTTATTATTGGATGTCGCACATTACCATCAAGGTGGAGGGAAGCCTGTGGAGGCAGTTTTGAAATACCAAAAGGTTTTACACAGCCTTCACATCAAGGATGTAGAATGTCCAATTAAAGGTGATTCAAATCCGAAGTCATATAAATTTGTTGAATTAGGACAGGGTAATGTAGATCTGCTTGGTGTATTTGCCGCTTTAGATAAAATTAAGTTTTCAGGCTGGGCTATTGTGGAATTAGATGCTGTTCCCGATAAAGCAAAATTGCCTGTTCAATGTGCTCAAATCAGTAAAGATTTCTTACAAGGTAGAATTGCGTATCAATTTTAGTAAATTGCCGACTTAATTTATTGATATGTTTAAAAAGCGCGACGCTGCCATTGGTTTTATTTTTGTGACCTTGTTGATTGATGTAATGGGCATTGGGATTATCATTCCCATGATGCCTACGTTGATTCAAGGTTTTACGGGAGGTGATTTGAGTGTTGCTTCTCAATATTCCGGTTGGCTGATGGCTTCCTATGCCATTATGCAATTTGTATTTTCGCCAATCTTAGGGGGATTATCGGATCAATTCGGTCGGAGACCGGTGATTTTAGCATCCCTTTTTGGTTTCTCATTGGATTATTTGTTGTTGGCGAATGCGCCCAACATCACCTGGTTATTTGTAGGTCGAATCTTAGCAGGTATCACAGGAGCAAGTTTTACGACGGCACAGGCCTATATTGCTGATGTATCCACCGCTGAAAATCGTGCAAAGAATTTTGGTATGGTCGGGGCGGCTTTTGGACTAGGATTTATTGTTGGGCCTGCGATTGGGGGCGCTTTAGGTAATATCGATGTGCATTTACCCTTTTATGCTTCGGCAGCCTTGACGATGGTGAATGCTTTATATGGTTATTTTGTGTTGCCAGAATCATTAAGTTTAGCAAATCGCCGACCGTTTAATTGGAAGCGAGCGAATCCATTTGGTTCTCTGAAACACATGTCGAAATACCATCCACTTGTTTTGGGATTGATTGCAGGATATTTTTGTGTTCAATTAGCGAGTCAAGCACATCCGAGTACTTGGTCCTATTTTACGATGAAAGTTTTCAATTGGTCACCTGATGAAGTCGGTTATTCCTTAGCTTTTGTTGGCTTAATTGTTGCTGTCGTTCAAGGTGGTTTAACGCGTGTCATTACACCCAAAATAGGGGAGCGGAAAGCTATTTCGTACGGTTTATTGCTTTGGGCTTTTGGATTCTTATTGTTTGCATTTGCGACGGAATCATGGATGATGTACGCCTTTATGGTCCCCTTTGGATTAGGAGGATTAGCTGGTCCAGCATTGCAGAGTTTAATTACGCAGCAAGTGGGTGCTAATGAACAAGGTGAATTGCAAGGAGGTTTAACGAGTCTTCAGTCGATTACAACGATTTTAGGACCTTTATTTGCTTCGAATTTATTCGCTTACTTCACGACATCGGAATATAATTTTCCTGGGGCAGCTTTTTTTGCTGCGGGAATTGTTGGTTTTTTAGCGTGGGGAATTATCATGCGATCTATTCCTGAAAATAATCAGTAAACTGATAATTGGTTTGAATTAAGGTTTAATGGACTTAGAATTATGAGAGAAATCAATACCTTTCGAAAAAATAAAACCCTTATGAAAAATACACTAAATGCCTTATTTCTGGGATTGCTTTTATGCAGCTCAATCGTTTTAAATGCTCAATCCACGGAAGAGGTTTTGGGTAAACACCAAGCAGCCATGGGAAGTCCTGAGAAGTGGTCTGCCGTAAAAAGTTTGGTGATGAAGAATAAATTCAGTGTTCAAGGAATGGATATTGAAAGTAAGACGTCTATTTTAGTGGGTCAAGGTTTCCGAACCGAAGTTGAGGTGATGGGAAATAAAATTATTACAGCTATCAATGGTGAATCGGGATGGATGATGCGTCCCGCTATGATGGGTGGTACTGGAGAACCAGAAACTATGCCAGCCGACCAAGTGAAAATGGCAGCTTCGCAAAAAAACATCGGATCGGCTTTGATCATTGCACAAAAAGAAGGAGCTAAGATTGAATTAGAAAGTAAAGAGAAGTTGGATGGCGCAGATGTTTATTTGTTGAAAGTCACGAAAGATGGCGGTGATGAAACGCAAGTATATGTTTCTGCATCCACATATTTTATTGTTAAGGTGACCGGGAAACAGAAAGCTAATGGACAAGAGGTTGACACAGAAGTTAACTTTTCAAATTACAAGGCTGTCGATGGATTGTATTTCCCATATACGATGGAAACTACAAGTCCCATGGGCGGTATGATGACTGTAGAGACGGTTGCTGTTGAAATTAATCCAAACATTGATGCGAATATTTTTGCAAAACCTACTAAATAGGTAATGTTAAATTGAATAATAAAAGGGGCCTTGTTGCCCCTTTTTTATTTCTGACTAATTCGTACTTTTGTCTTTCATTAATCCTTGTATGAGATACATTTATATCCTGTTGAGTTTAAGCATGCTCTTTGCATGCCAAACGGATGCTAGTTTAGAACCCAAAACGAAAACGGAAATTTTGTTAAGTACAACTTGGCAGATTCAAGAAATTACGGCCACTGGTTATTTAAATGGTACAGTTTATCAACGAGGTAGAACTGCAGAAGGCTCACAATACGATATGTCTAAGGTTCGCTTGACATTTTATGCAAACGGTACATGTCTAGCCATTGATAATACAGGCAATAATACGGCTTCAGGTAAATGGAAATTAATTAACGACGATAAGCAATTACAAATTTCTGAAACGAACTATTTTATCATTGACGGCATCGGTGATATTAATAGCTTATTGAAAACAGAATTTGCTTTTTCGGGCACGCGAACGTACAAGTCGACCTTCGTAAATGCTTATGTAAAAATGGTGCCTGCTCCTTAAGGTAAAAAGGTGTTGATATGATTTCTGGCCATGTATATAGCCTTTTGGACATCATTGTCGGATCCCTCAAATGCTTTGTCTTCCACCTCAATTACGATGGGTCCTCGGTAACGTACATCATGTAAAGCACTGATGAATTTACCCCAATGAATATCGCCTAATCCCGGCAATTTGGGAGAATGATATTCCAAGGGATTTGCCATAATCCCCACCCGATTTAATTTATCTGGATAGACTTTGACATCCTTTAAATGGATATGGTGCAGTTTTTCTGCATAATGGTAGATTGGATACAAGTAATCCATTTGCTGCCAAACCATGTGCGAAGGATCATAGTTTAAACCAAAATTTTTCGACGGGATGATTGTAAATAATTGATCCCAAATTTTCGGTGTTGTCGCTAAATTTTTGCCACCCGGCCATTCGTCATCTGTGAAAAACATGGGGCAGTTTTCGATGCCAATTTTTATTTGGAGCGAATCAGCTAAAGCTATGATTTCAGGCCAGACTTCTTTGAATTTGTCCAGATTGTAAGCGATGTTTTTTGTGAAATCACGGCCAACGAACGTGTTTACCACAGGTATTTCTAAGACTGCAGCGGCACGAATGATTTTCTTAATATGTTCCCGGTAAAACAATGCTTGTTCTTCGTTGGGATCCATTGGATTGGGATAATAGCCCAATGCGGAGATTTTTACGGGATGTTGTTTTAGGTATGTTTTTAAATTCAAAAGGCCTAAGGAATCGAGTTGGTCCACAGCAATGTGGCTTACACCCGCATAGCGACGGGTATCGCTATTTTGAGAAGGCCAACACATCACTTCGACGCATGTGAAGCGAGCACGATGTGCAAAATCCAAGACTTGTTCCAAGGATAAATTGGGCAATATTGCCGAAGCAAAACCTAATTCAAGCATTTTATTTTTTTTCTGAGATGAAATAAATGGCAAATGAAAATGAAGCGATCCAAAGTCCTGCGGCCTCGCGGGCTAATTCTTGATTCATCGTTTTCATCGCTAAGCCGTCTGTCATAAAACCTTCCCATGCAGTCATTTCAACCCATAATTGTATGCCTGCACATGCACTAAGTATAAATAATATTGCGAGTAGCTCTTTGTTGAAATGCCCTTTAAATGCCTGGAATGATACGTAGGATGCTACCCCGTATATGGGTATCCATAAAATTGGATCAGGGTCGTTGAATTGCCAATACGTAAATAATAAAAAAGTTAGGGAAAAGAAGATTCCTAAAATGGATATTACTTTTTTCATTTTCATCGAGTTAATTACATAAGTTATTTACAGCCTCTTTGGCTCCAGGGTATTTTAATTTTTGAGCTTGCTGTAAAGCGAAACATGCCTTCTCTTTCTCATTTACTTTATAATAACTTAAACCCATCGCGTAGAATCCTTTGCTAAAATTTGGGTCAATTTGAATGCAGGCTTCAAAATCTTGATTGGCTAGCGCGTATTTTTCTTGTTGGAAGTATATGTTCCCCCGATTATACAAGGCATTGATTTCCTTGGAATTTTTTGAAATGCTTTGTGTGAAGTCGGCAACAGCGGCATCCGATTTGCCTAATGCGGCTTGTACGATTCCTCGTTGTAAATAGGCAGCACTCGAATCAGGTTGTAGTTTTACGGCAGCTTCTGTAGGCGCTACGGCAGCTTGCCATTGTCCTTGTTCCATTTCTAAGGCTCCCAAGTTTAATTGTGCGGTATATAATGAAGGTTTTAATTCAATGGCTTTTTGGTAGTTGGTGCGTGCCTCATCCCAACTTTTCTCTTGAAATGCAATAACCCCTTGAAGATTGTAGGCTTCAGCTAGTCCTGGATTTTTTTCAAGTGCTTTCTTAATGGCTTCTTTGGCAGATACTGTTTCCCCTTTTTGTAAACGGCTTTTGGCTTCTTGCAGCCAAGAGTCTGCATCTGAGGAGCAGGCGAGCAATAGGAGGGAAAGGCAGATTGTGGATAGGATTCGCATATGTTTAATTTGAAATTAAAGTTAAGGGGTATTCGGAAATTATTGGCATATATTTTGAAAAAAGCGCAGATTTTGCCATATTTGCATCGGCAAATTACCAGCTCCCGCTGAATCCTCCAGGTCGTGAAAGAAGCAAAGGTAGGTTGGTTGTAGCGGTGAATTTGCCATTTTTTTTTGTCCTTACTCAAACCTATCCATATGAAATTTTTTATCGACACGGCTAATCTAGCCCACATCAAAGAAGCACAAGATTTAGGTGTTTTGGATGGTGTAACAACAAATCCTTCCTTAATGGCCAAAGAGGGCATCAGCGGAAAAGATAACGTTTTACGTCATTACAAGGCAATTTGTGATTTAGTCGAAGGAGATGTTTCTGCTGAGGTTATCGCTACAGATTACGAGGGAATGATTCGTGAAGGTGAAGAATTAGCGGAATTAGATGACAAGATTGTCGTTAAGATTCCCATGATTAAGGATGGTATCAAGGCATTAAAATATTTTTCTAATCGGGGCATCAAAACAAACTGTACGTTGGTTTTCTCTGCGGGTCAAGCATTATTGGCTGCCAAAGCTGGAGCAACTTATGTTTCCCCATTTATCGGTCGTTTGGATGATATTTCATTTGATGGCATGGATTTGATTGATCAAATTCGTGTGATTTATGATAATTACGAGTTTGATACACAAATTTTAGCGGCTTCTGTACGTCACCCGATTCATATTATCAAATGCGCTGAAATCGGTGCGGATGTTATGACAGGTCCTTTGTCAGCCATGTTAGCCTTATTAAAACACCCATTAACAGATAGTGGTTTAGCTACATTTTTAGCTGATCACGCTAAATCGAACCAATAATACCCTTTTTTTATGTCTGTACTTTCTTTTGAAAATGTTCATATCTCGCAGGAAGGAATTCCTACGTTAACAGATATTTCGTTAACAGTTGAAGCAGGCGAATTTTATTACCTAATTGGTAAATCGGGTTCAGGTAAAAGTACTTTCTTTAAATCTATTTTTGGCGAATTAGTCATTGATTCGGGGGCTGCTCAAGTTGCAGGCTATGATTTGCTGACCATTAAGAACCAAGACATTCCTTATCTGCGTCGTAAATTGGGTTTTGTTTTTCAAGATTTTCAATTGCTAACCGATCGCAATGTAGAGCGTAATTTGGCTTTCGTATTGGAAGCTACGGGACATAAAGACCAAGCGGAAATTAAATCGCGTATTGAAGTCGTTTTGGAGCAAGTAGGCATGTCAAATGCGATTCACAAGCGTGTACATAAACTATCCGGCGGTGAGCAGCAACGTATCGCGATTGCCCGGGCTTTATTGAATAATCCCGTTTTAATTCTTGCCGATGAGCCTACGGGTCATCTTGATCCAGAGGTTTCCATTGAAATCATGGATTTGTTTAAACAATTAACCCTGCAAGGGACTTCCATCATCATGGCTAGCCATGATTACCACACGATTCAACGTGTTCCCGGAAAAATCTTAAAATGCGAGGGTGGGAATATCGTTCCCGTAAATTCTCTTTAATTATTTTCCCGTCAAGTAGGTTACAGGAATGATACATTCCTCTAGGGAAATACCTCCATGCTGGAAGGTATTTCGATAGTGGTTTACATATTGATTGTAGTTGTTTGGATACGCAAACATATAATCTTCTTTCGAAAATACATACGAGGTGGATACGTTTGGTTTTGGTAAAAATAATTGCTCTGGCTTCCGACAAACCATCATTTTGTTCGAAGCATCCCAATTTAAATTCTTGCCTTGTTTGTAGCGTAAATTGGTATTCGTACTGCGATCTCCGATGATTTTAATCGGGTTTTGTACCCGTATCATGCCATGATCCGTAGTAATAATGACACGACCTTTTTTCTCCGCAATGCGCTTCAAGAAATCGAATAGGGGGGAATGCTGGAACCAACTCGCCGTTAGACTCCGGTAGGCAGATTCATCGGGTGCTAATTCCTTAATCATGGCCATATCGGTTCGTGCATGGGAGAGCATGTCAACAAAATTGTACACGACAACATTGAGTTGATTGGTCAATAATTTGTTAAAATTATCGACGAGCTGTTTTCCTTGGTACTGATGGATAATTTTATGATATGAGGCCTTTCCGTCTATTTTTAAGCGTTTTAATTGTTCATTGAGGTAGAATTCCTCATGCTGATTATAGCCTTCCTCATCCTCTGAATCCCCTAAATCAAATACCCATTTGTCGGGGTAATTTTTCTGTATTTCCATCGGCATCATTCCTGCGAAAATAGCGTTTCGTGCATAAGCCGTGGTTGTAGGTAAAATCGAAAAATAGGTCTTCTCATCTTCCACTTGGAAATAATCTTGGATAAACACTTCCAAGGTTTTCCATTGGTCATATCGTAAATTGTCAACCAAAATAAAGAAGAGGGGCGATTTGTCTTGTATACGAGGAAATACGTATTTGCGCATCATTAAATGACTCAAGATCGGTGTGTCGCTATTGGGCTTTTGTAACCACGACTCATACGAATTCTCAATAAATTTACTGAAATGGACATTGGCTTCCGACTTCTGACTAATCAGGACATCCGACATCGATTTATTCTCCGTTTGATCAATTTCCAATTCCCAATAGGTCAGTTTCTTGTAGATTTCAGCCCATTCCGAAGCATTTAAGTCATCTTGATAGCGCATGGAAAGTTCCCTGAATTCTTGTTGGTAACTCAGGTTTGTCTTCTCATCCTCCAAACGTTTCTTGTCGAAGATTCGCTTCACAGACAATAATAATTGGTTTGGATTGAGTGGTTTGATGAGGTAGTCTGCAATTTTGGATCCAATAGCATCCTCCATAAGTTCCTCTTCCTCGGATTTGGTAATCATGATGACAGGAAGGTTAGGTCGAATTTGCTTGATTGCAATCAAAACCTCAAGACCTGTCATACCAGGCATGTTTTCATCCAAAAATAAAACGTCGAATTTTTGCTTATTCACCAGGTCTAATGCATCAGCGCCGGAATTGACTGCTGTCACTTGATAGCCTTTGTTTTCTAAAAATATGATGTAGGGAGTTAATAAATCAATTTCGTCGTCTGCCCAAAGAATGGAATAATTCATGCTGTATATTTTATCAACTAAACGTAGCGATACGTTTTTATTGCTTTAAAATCCTTAAAAAATGTTAATTACAAAAAGCTTTATAGCAGGTTAAATTTAACTAAATTTGTGCAGGCTTTCATTGCATGTATGTCAAATAATTCTCCTATTTCATTCTCAAGCGCAGCGTACGAAAATCTTGTTGCACTTGTCCAACAGGGCAAGATGCCTGAGCCCTTTCTGCGGGTTGGTATGCGCGGGGGAACATGTGGCGGAACATATGTCTTAGGTTTTGATCAAAAAACGGAATTTGATGAGGAATACCTTATTCAAGAAATCCCCGTGGTTATTGATAAAAGGCAATTATTATTTGTTTTAGGCACAGAAATAAGCTTTGAGCCAAGTGCCAATGGCTTTTACTTACATAAACCCAATCCCATCTCATGAAATTTGCTGCCATAGATATCGGTTCGAATGCTGCTCGTTTACAAATATCCAGTGTATTGGAAAATGACGGGATGATGAGCTTTAAACGCGTTGAATATGTCCGTTTTGCTCTACGTTTAGGTCACGATGTATTTAGTCATGGAACAATTTCGCCTGAATCTGAGGTGCGTGTATTTAAGTTATTGCATGCCTACAAGTTGCTGATGGATTTGCACGAGGTACAAGATTATTCCATTTGTGCTACTTCAGCCATGCGGGAAGCCGCAAATTCGGCTGAACTAGTGACGCGTATCCATAAGATTTTGGATATGAAAATTCAAATTATCGATGGGGCACGTGAAGCAGAATTAATCAATGATGTTGTCGTTAAATCCCTAAACCCAAAGAAGAATTACTTGCATATCGATGTGGGTGGTGGTTCTACCGAATTGAATTTTTACCGCAATCAAGAGAAATTCGCATCAAAATCATTTAAAATTGGTTCTGTGCGTTTACTGGAAGGTAAAGAAAAAGAAGGCGATTGGGATAAAATGAAAAAATGGATCTCCTTACAAATGGAATCCCTAAAGGGACCTGTTTATGCTGTTGGTACAGGAGGTAATATCAGTAAATTATATAATCTGTCTAGTCAGGTAAGCGATGAGAAAACCATGGATTTTGATGAATTGCAGCGTATATCTGACTTCATTAGTTCTTATTCCTATGAGGATCGTGTGAATAAATTGCGTTTAAATACAGATCGTGCTGACGTGATTGTGCCTGCCGCTTCAATCTATTTGACTGCCATGGAATTAGCGGGTTGCCAAACAATTTTTGTGCCTGACCTAGGACTGAAAGATGGTATTATTCAAATGTTGCATGAGCGGATGCAGCAACGTAAAAGATCAATTAGCTAGTCGATATAAGACACCCATCGAAAGTATTTGAGAGTATTGCCAATTAGGATCTTGGTCATAATCCTTGAAGAGTACTGCTTGTAAATTCGTACTAACGTATTTGTTGACCTTCATCGTAAAATTCGCATCCAAGCGGTGCACAATGCCGTTTGCATAGCCCATGCGGAAGTAGTCCACCAATGCTGAATAACGCGCTTTCATGTTGATATTCTGGAAAATATCTTTTTCAACATTCATCAAATATTGAAAAACGAATTGGTTACGAATATTATCGCCGGGTTTCTCCAAACCAAATAGGCCAGCTCTAGAAATTCGCTCATCAAACACAAAGGTTTGGCGTAAACTTCCTACACCTATTCGCGTATAAAAGGATTTATCAGGATGATATTCAAAACCCATGGAAGAGGTCAAGTAGGCCGGTGCGAAAATGTTTGACACCAATGAATCTACGGGAATTCCCTTCGTATTCTTTTTCCCGTATTCGAAACCTTGGAAAAACTGAGATGAAAAGTTGGTTGAACCATAAAAATCCCACTTGGGGCTTATTCGATAACCGGCTTTAAACTCATAAAAGATTCGATCAACGTTCTTTCGCAAGCTTTGTGAGCGGTTTTGAAGAAAACCTACTTGTAGGTTTAAATCACTATTTAAACGCCAATTGTTATTGATTACTTTCGCGGAATGGTTTAAAAACCAACCGATGGCGAAGGTATTGGTTCCTCCACCTTTCCAGTTGTCAGAAAAACTCGATTGATTTAAATTAATCCCCGTATTGAAGTCTCTTTTCCATTTACTTGCTAAACTATCAGCCACAACATCCGCTTTTACGGGATGTATACTCGATATAAGTAGCACAAGAAAAAAGAATCGTTGCATCATAATTACAAATGTACAAAAAGGTTTTGCCTATTTAGACTGCACTGTCGGCTTTTTCATACCAAATCTTAACGCTTGATTGAAAGATCTCGTTCGGAGCTAAGATGCGTAATCCATCTCCGGTATTAAATGCATCGGTATTTGCCGACATCGGTTCGATCGCTACGCAGTTTGAATTTTCAGGTGCAAATACAACTAAAAAAGGGAAATCGATACTGGATTGTTCTAGGTACAACGATTCCTTTTTCTGTTTATTATACAGGTTTGTAATGTGTTTCGTCTTGGGTTCCAGCCTAAATACATTGTCCAATACCTCTTTGCCAAGATCTACTCCGGCACTCGCATCAAAGCTTTCCTCTCGCAAGGGAATCATTTGGCTATCGGAATGGAATTTACTTATGGAATCAAATCGTATGATCCAATCAGCCAGATTTCCTTGCGTTAGATTGAAATATGGATGCCAACCGCATGCAAAAGGCATATTGCCTAAACCTGTATTTTTCGCTTGAAACTGCAATTGAAACGAATTGTCAGCTGAAAAGGAATAGGCTAATTGCATCTCAAATGGAAATGGGTAAGCCTTTTCCTCTGCGTCATAATGATACGTTAGTGTAGCTTTCGAAGCCTCAAGGCTTACGTCAAATGGCATTCGTGCCAACAGCCCATGAATTGCGTTGCCTAAGTTAGGTTCGTTAATGGGTAACTGATAATTTCTTCCTTCAAATGAATAATTGCCATTTCGCACTCGATTCACCCAGGGGCTTAATAATGCACTGGGGTGATAAGGATTTTCACTGTTGGCAAATTGATTTTCAAAGGGAATTTTAATGACATTTCCAGCCCAGTTTAATTGAGTTAACATTCCTCCAAAGGCCGGAATTACTTCAAAATAGGCTGTGCCATCAGGGCTTTTTATGTGAACTATTTCCATATCGTTTTCTCTTCAATGCCCATACCGTACAGGGCAAAATCATATTTAACAGGGTCATTAGGATCCAAGGCCCGTAAGGTATCCGTTAATTCAACGGCTTTTTTCCAGTTCGTAGGTCCTGGTTGAATCAATTGTAAACTTTCTGCGGTTCGTAACGCGTGTACATCTAATGGGCAAACCAATTGATGTGGTTTGATTTTATTCCAAATGCCAAAATCAACCCCAGCCTCATCTTGTCTCACCATCCAGCGCAAAAACATGTTGATGCGCTTGCATGCCGAATTTTTAGCAGGAGAGGCTATGTGTTTTTGTGTGCGTTGCGGCGCAAATTCATCGTTGAAAAAATGCGTGTAAAATCGATTGATGGATTGTTCTACGGTAATTTCTTCGTCCTGATATTGCGTACTAAAAGCTGCTTCTAAGCTTTCGTTTGCCTGGTAATGCCGTTTGAAAAATGAAATAAAATACAAAGCGTCCGTGGCATTAAAGGTTCGATGTTTGAACAATTCAAAGCGTTTCAGGTCGCTATCTTGATGTTGGAGAATGAATTGAAGCGGGCTGCCGTCCATCAAATCGATTAATTCATGCGCCTTTGAAATGATTGTTTTTCGTTGGCCCCATGCCAACACAGCCACCCAAAACCCCATGATTTCAATGTCTTGCTTCTTCGTAAAGAGATGCGGAATCTGGATGGGGTCATGTTCGATAAAGCGTGTATGATTGAAAAAATGGAATTTCTCATCCAATAGTTTAATCACATGTGCTTCCATGGCCTATTTTCTGTTACCAAAGAAAGCCAATAACCGCGATGGTAAGGATAGCACCCAAACAGCAACAGTTATGACCGTTGAAAATGCAGCAATAAACGGATAGGAGAGGATGAATAATACCTCAAAAGCGATTGTTCCTGCCGTGATAGGTCTTTTGCGTTTTGCCATCTTATTGAACTAAATAGCTGATTTCTGCCCGGATTCTTTTGTCCACCGCATTCAAACGTTCAAATGCTTTGGGAGATAGTTTGATGATTAATTTGCTATCTGTATTAGGTAGACGACCAATCACCTTCACCCATATACTTTGTCCATTAGCAAGGTTTTTAACTAATACCAAGGTTCCTATGGGAGCCGATTTGTGTAAGGCTAAATATTTACCTGAATTATCGGGAACATCAATTAATTCCGCCATACCGGTTTCAATCGTCTTGCGCATGCCGTTGGCATCCGTTTGTTCTGCTGCAGCCGTCGGTGCTTTTGGTTCTTCGGTTCCTTTCGTTGGTAATTGCGCCGACTTATCGATTGGAGTTGTTGTTGAAGGAGCTGCTACTATGAGTCGTTGACCTTCTTTCAGTACATCGGAAGTAAGGTTGTTCCATTTACGAATTTCGGCCATGGTAACTTTGTACATGTTTGCCACGGTCAATAAACTTTGTTTCGCAGTTACCATGTGAATTCCAGTTGAATTTCTCGGTTTCTCTTCGGGTGCTTTCTCCAAAGCTTTTGCAACGGAAAGCAATGTATTTGTGCTTTCATCCAGGTAATGCAAAGGGATAAAGACTAATTCGCCCGAATTTACGGGTATTTCAATCTCGGGATTGACTTGTTTGAATTCGGCCAATGATAAGTTGAATCGCTTCAAGACATTGTAAAGGTTTTGTTTCGGGCCTACTTTATAGACCAAATACGTCTTGTTGTTTTCTTTTTTCAAGCCTAATGAATCAAGGCTGTTACTCATGCCGCGGAAAGTACCTACTAGCATGACGAATAGAATAGCGAAGCGAAGTTTATAAATCTGCATAGATGAAAAGTTCACGTTTATCTTTGATGAAAAATAAAGTATTTTGCACGCATTGGAAAGTGTGGTAACCCATCAACTCACCTTCGGCTAAAGTCTCTAAAAACAGCGTATTGAATTCAAAATCACAAATTCTGAGCTGGTTTTTCCAAGTCTTCTCGTAAATATAATAAGAAAATATCAGCTTATTCGAGCCTTCCCAATAATCCATCCCTTTTCCGATTTTTTCCTGAAATTTTTGATCAAATAGGGTGACGAATGCCTGAAACTCTGCCTGGCTTTCCTCGAAATGCATGGGCGATTCAACCGATAAATTGCGCGTTATATTATTTGAATCTAATGAGGCTTGTACCTTTCCGGATGCTAAATCAATTATTCCTTGATTCGTAATCAATTGTTGGTTTTCCAGCATACTCCATTGCTTGATCGGAAGCGAATAACGTAATGCGCCGCTCGGGAAATCATAGGCTTCCAATCCTTCTATACCCGGGTTTTTCCCTTGTCGGAGCCTTAAGAATACGCCTCCGTCGGCTAAGCCGGCCAACCACTGAAGTGAATGATTGTGTTCGGGTGCTTGGGGATTTGCATTGAGAGACAAGGCCTGTAAATCCAATGTAAATGTTTGAATTTGTTCTGAATTGCGTGTTTCAATCCACACCTTTGGTTCGGTAACTGTTCCCCAGTAACCCAAACTCCAAATCGTATCAGTAAATTGGTGATTGAATATTTTTCGCATCATTCAGAAAGCATCTTCGTCAATTATGTGCAAATTTGAGAAAAATTCATCACTTAAGTTTGAAAAATGATGCATGACAAAAAAGTAATTGCCATTATCCCTGCTCGATTCGCATCTACCCGTTTTCCTGGGAAACCCTTGGTTGATTTAGGTGGCAAGCCCATGATTCAGCGTACTTATGAACGCGTCATGGCTGTTCAAGGTTGGCATCGTGTTGTCATTGCGACGGATGATTTACAGATAAAAGTAGTTGCAGAAGGTTTTGGTGCAGAGGTCATTATGACGCATGCTGACCATGTTTCTGGTACAGATCGCTGCGCGGAGGTTTTAAGCAAAATAAGTGAAGACATTGATTATGTCGTTAATATTCAAGGGGATGAGCCATTTATTGAACCCGCGCAACTGCAAGAACTAGCGACTGGATTTACATCAAATGCACCTATTTTGACTCTGATTAAGCAAATAAAAGATGCAGATACGCTCTTCTCTGTCAATACACCTAAAGTTGTGGTGAATAGTCGGGGAGAAGCTTTATACTTTTCCCGTCAAACCATTCCTCACCTACGAGGCAAGGCAACAGAACAATGGCTGGCATCTCATATCTATTTTAAACACATTGGATTGTATGCTTATCGTGCTGATATTTTGATGGAAATAAGTCAGCTAAAACCGAGTCCTTTGGAATTGGCGGAATCCTTGGAACAATTACGTTGGCTCGAAAATGGCTATGTCATTCAAACCATCGAAACGCAATATGAAACGATGGGAATTGATACGCCAGAAGATTTGGAAAAAATCAAAAAAATGGGTCTAGTTTAGGCAAATTTCGGCTCATCTTTTGAGCGTTTTGTGGTATATTTGCAGGATTATGCAGAAGCCATCTATATACGAACAATTGCGCCAACGGATTTTAGTCCTGGACGGTGCCATGGGTTCATTGATTCAAGAATATAAATTATCGGATGCCGATTACCGTGGTAATCGGTTTAAGGATTTTCCGCACGAGGTAAAGGGAAACAATGATTTGCTTTCCATCACACGACCGGATGTTATCAAGGAAATTCATGCTAAGTATTTTGAGGCAGGCGCTGATATTGCCGAAACGAATACATTCTCGGGTACGTCCATTGCGATGGCCGACTACCACATGGAGGATTTGGTATATGAATTAAATTATGAATCTGCTAAAATTGCCCGGGAGGTTGCGGATGAATTTACGGCAAAAAATCCTCATAAGCCGCGTTATGTGGCTGGATCGATTGGACCCACAAACCGTACACTTTCCTTATCTCCAGATGTAAATGATCCTGGTTACCGGGCCGTTACCTTCGATGAATTAGTAGAGGCTTATACCGAACAAGTACGTGGTTTAGTGGATGGTGGAGCAGATTTATTATTGGTCGAGACGGTTTTTGATACGCTAAATGCGAAAGCTGCGCTATTCGCAATTGATCAGTTTTTCAAGACGAATCCTAGCAAGCCTTATTTGCCTGTCATGGTTTCAGGTACGATTACGGATGCCTCGGGTAGAACCTTGTCAGGCCAAACAACGGAGGCGTTTTTAACTTCTATTTCGCACATGCCACTCTTATCGGTGGGATTAAACTGTGCATTAGGAGCTGATTTAATGCGTCCCTATGTCAAGACACTCAACGATAAATCACCTTTTTATGTATCTGCGCACCCGAATGCGGGTCTGCCGAATGAGATGGGTGAATACGATCAAAGCCCAGAACAAATGGCTGAGGTTATCGAGGACTTTTTACAGAATGGTTTTGTGAATATTATTGGGGGATGTTGTGGGACGACTCCTGCACACATTCGTGCCATTGCTGAAATTGCAGCTAAATACGCGCCACATCAATTGCCCGTAACTGGTCATAATCAAAAACTTTCAGGCTTAGAGCCTTTGGAAATCACCGAGTTGACCAATTTTGTTAATGTCGGGGAACGTTGTAACGTAACGGGTTCAAAGAAGTTTGCTCGCTTGATTCGCGAAGAGAATTTCGAGGAAGCCATTGCAGTTGCCCGCGAACAAGTAGATGGCGGTGCTCAGATTTTGGATGTCAACATGGATGAAGGGATGATTGATGGCGTGAAAATGATGCCACAATTCCTGAATTTGTTGATGGCGGAACCCGATATCGCTCGTTTGCCTATTATGATTGATTCATCCAAATGGGAGGTCATCGAAGCAGGTTTAAAATGTGTGCAAGGGAAATCTGTTGTTAATTCTATCTCCTTGAAAGAAGGAGAAGAGCGATTCATCGAATTAGCGAATAAAGTAAAACAGTATGGTGCCTCTGTTGTCGTGATGGCTTTTGACGAAACGGGTCAAGCGGATTCATACGAACGTAGGATTGAAATTTGTGAACGTGCCTATCGGATTTTGGTAGATCAAGTGGGCTTACCCGCAGAAGACATCATTTTCGATCCGAATATTTTAACGGTTGCGACGGGAATCGATGAGCATAATAATTATGCGAATGATTTTATCAAAGCGACGAAATGGATTAAAGAAAATTTACCTTTAGCCAAAGTTTCAGGTGGGGTTTCCAATATTTCCTTCTCTTTCCGCGGTAACGAACCCGTTCGAGAAGCGATGCATACGGTCTTTTTGTATCACGCGATTAAAGCGGGTATGGATATGGGAATCGTGAATGCCAGTCAATTAGGCGTATATGATCAAATTGACCCGGTACTTCGCGATTTATGCGAGGATGTTTTGTTGAATCGTAATGCAGAAGCAACAGAGAAATTGGTGCATTTTGCAGAGACCGTTAAGTCGGTGGGAAAAGAGGCCGTTGTCGATGACGCATGGCGTTCATTGCCTGTCAATAAACGTTTGGAGCATGCCTTAATCAAAGGTTTGACGGAGTTTATTGATGAGGATGTGGAAGAAGCGCGTCAATTAGTAGAACGTCCTATCCAGGTGATTGAAGGTCCTTTAATGGATGGAATGAATGTGGTGGGTGACTTATTTGGTGAAGGAAAAATGTTCTTGCCCCAAGTGGTAAAGTCGGCGCGTGTCATGAAAAAGGCCGTTGCTTATTTATTGCCTTTTATCGAAGCTGAGAAGCAAGGGGGAGAAAGTTCATCAGCGGGTAAAATTCTAATGGCTACAGTTAAAGGCGATGTGCATGATATTGGTAAAAATATCGTAGGCGTCGTGTTGGCATGTAATAATTATGAGGTAATCGACATCGGTGTGATGGTGTCATGTGAGAAGATTTTGGCAGCTGCTAAGGAGCATAATGTTGATATCATTGGTTTGTCGGGCTTAATTACGCCCTCTTTGGATGAGATGGTATATGTGGCCAAAGAAATGGAGCGCCAAGGATTTAAGGTGCCATTGTTGATTGGTGGAGCAACAACCTCTCGTATACACACGGCTGTTAAGATCGATCCGCATTACAGCGGTCCTGTTATACACGTGTTGGACGCCTCGCGTTCCGTTCCTGTGGCAGGTCGTTTGTTGCAAAGTGAATTGACTTCGCAAGAAATCTTTAGCGAGATTAAACAAGAATATGCGGAATTACGGGTGTCGCATGCTGCGCGCCAACAAGAAAAAAATTACTTGTCGATTGAGCAAGCGCGTCAAAAATCTACCGGAATCGACTGGGCTGGATTCAAGGCTAAGAAGCCGAGTTTCTTAGGCGTAAAATATTTCCAAGACTATGATTTAGCGGAAATTGCTCAATACATTGATTGGACGCCATTCTTTTCGACTTGGCAATTATCAGGCAAATATCCTCGGATATTTGAGAACGAGACGATAGGCCAAGAAGCAAGAAAATTATTCAATGATGCGCAAGCGCTGTTAAAGGAAATTGTTGACAATAAATTATTGACCGCCAAAGCGGCATTAGGTTTCTTTCCCGCGAATGGATTTGGGGATGATATTATTTTGCATGATATCGTGGAGCAGGTCAAAGAAGTTCCTTGCGACAAACATGGGGTTCATACACATATCGAATACGATATCGTTCAAAAGGATGAAACATCGGATTCGAGTGCTTGGTTACATCATTTGCGCCAACAAGGTCAGAAGGCTGCTAGTCTTCCCAATCGATGCTTGAGTGATTTTGTTGCCCCATTGGAAACAGGGGAAACGGATTACGTAGGAGCTTTTGCTGTGACAACTGGAGTTGGTATTGAGGTTTTATTGGAGCGCTTTGAAAAAGAGCATGATGATTATAATTCCATCATGGTGAAAGCCTTAGCGGATCGTTTGGCAGAAGCTTTTGCAGAATTGATGCACGCACGCGTGCGCAAAGAGTTCTGGGCTTATGCTTCTGAAGAGAACCTGAGCAATGAAGAATTGATTTCGGAGAAATACCAAGGCATTCGTCCGGCTCCAGGTTATCCTGCTTGCCCGGATCATACCGAGAAAAAGCGATTATTTGAATTGCTTGATGCTGAAAAACAATTGGGAATTGAATTAACAGAAAGTTATGCGATGCATCCCGCTTCATCGGTTTCAGGATTCTATTTTTCTCATCCAGAAAGTACTTATTTTGGATTAGGTAAAATCGCGAAAGATCAAGTCTTGGATTATGCTTTTCGTAAAGGAATGAGCGTAGAGGAAATTGAACGTTGGTTAAGTCCAGTGTTAACCTATGATGTTTAAAATAGCATGACAAAAATTACACAATATATTGAGGAAGCGAAGGGGAAAACATTATTCTCTATTGAGATTATTCCACCGATGAAAGGCCAACATTTGGGTGAATTAGTTTCCCACATTGAGCCATTGATGGAATTCAATCCACCATTCATCGAGGTGACCTATCACCGCGAGGAATATATAGAGAAAATGGTTGATGGACTTTTAAAGCGGATTCCGATTCGGAAGCGTCCGGGTACCTTAGGTATTTGTGCTGCTATTATGCAGAAATTCAAGGTAGAAGCCGTTCCTCATGTCATTTGTGGCGGTTTTACCAAAGAGGAGACGGAAGATTTCTTAATTGATTTACATTATTTAGGCATCGAAAACGCGTTAATATTGCGAGGGGATCAGGAAAAAGGGGAGGAGCGGTTTATCCCTAAACCCGGCGGGCATGCGTATGCCAATGAATTGGTCGAACAAGTTCACGCCATGAATCAAGGGATTTTACTGCATGAAGAAACGGAATCCTTGCCTACCAACTTCTGTATAGGCGTTGCGGCTTATCCGGAAAAGCATTTCGAGGCCGTTTCATTGGATGAGGATATGCGCTTTTTAAAACAAAAAGTGGATGCCGGTGCGGATTATATTGTGACACAAATGTTCTTCAATAATCAGCATTATTTTGATTTCGTTGATAAATGCCGGGCTATGGACATTCATGTGCCCATTATTCCTGGTATTAAACCAATAGCGACTGCACGCCAACTCGAAATTTTACCTGAAATTTTCCATTTAGAAATGCCAGAGGCCTTGGCTTCTGAGGTTAGAAAGTGTTCAAATAATGCTGCAATCAAACAAGTAGGCGTAGAATGGGCGGTCCAACAAGGTAAAGAATTGATTCAAGCGGGAGTTCCTGCTTTGCATTTCTATACCATGAGTAAATCCGATAGCGTTCATGCCATTGCCTCGCAATTGTTCTAGCTAACATCTTTCCAGTTTTCCCCTTTCTTAATTCGCGTCACCTGGGTTGAGGTGATACCGAATTGCTTGGCAATCATTTTAGGCCTACTTTTTCCAGATAGAAGCATTTGCTTGATGATCTTAACCTTCCCTGAATTGAGCTTATAATGTTTGCCCGTGGATGGTTTCCGCTTATTTACGTTGGCTGGATTCAGTCGGTTATGTGCTGTCAATTGGGGACGCGATACCCATTTTAGGTTGTTCACTTCATTATTTAATTTGTCATAATCGAGGTGAATAACAAAAAGATCATCTGCAGATTGCTTCGCTACGAAATGGAGCGCTACCAATTTATGTAAGTAAAAGTTTACATGTTCGGTACCAATCCGAATATTAAGTGTTCGATAGCCTTGGATACTTGAGCCTTGTAAGATTTTTTGATGCTTATTTCGAACTCTGCCAAAGTTTGAGATTTGATAAATTTGATCAGTCGGAATGGGCAATTGAATAAATGCCCATTTTTCCGTCCATGTAGAACGAGTAAGCATAAGATTGTGTGTTAGTGGTTGTAATTGAGCGTTAAGCTAAGTTAAAATCGCGAGATATTTCACTATTATTGTATCAACAAACTGATAATATGCGCGTCTTAGTTTACGGAGCTTCCACGAATCCTACTCGATATGCTTATTTAGCAACAAATCTATTGTTGGAGAAAGGCCACGAAGTGTTTTTAGTCGGAATAAAAAAAGGAGAGGTTCAAGGAATTGACATCCAAAATAACCAGCCGATTATTTCTGAGATAGATACGGTGACATTGTATGTCGGACCGTCACACCAACAAGATTTGTTGGCATATTTAAATCAATTAAACCCTAAGCGTGTGATTTTTAATCCAGGAACTGAGAATCCTGCATTAATGTCTGCGTTACACAAACAAGGTATTGAGGTAGAAGAGGCCTGTACGCTCGTGATGTTGCATACAGGCCAGTTCTGATTTAGATCGCAGTTAGCGTAAATTCGAATTCCTCCATAATCAGGTTCGCCAATAATTTCTTACAAGCTTCCGTTACAATCTCATTCGCCGCTGCTTCTGTTGCTGCTTCTAATTGTAAAGTGATATGCTTTCCAATACGAACATCAGATACTTGCGTGATATTTAAGTTTTGTAAGCCGATACGAACTGCTTTTCCTTGTGGGTCAAGAATTTCTTTTTGAGGCATTACATTGATTTCGGCGATGAATTTCATTTTTGAATGGATTTATTTAACGAAAGAATACCTGAGAGAGCAATATAAGATATCACTAAAACAGGGAAAGCTGCAAATTTAAGCATTACTAGCAAAGCAACGCAATAAATTAAAAATAAGTATTTGCTTTGATTATCGGCCCAAGACCATGTCTTGAATTTAAAGGCCATCAAAGGTAATTCAGATACGAGTAAATAACTCATTAATATACTGTAGATCAATAGACCTTGGTAATGTAAAATATAAGTCGTGTATTCCGGTTGGAAATGTAAGATCAAAGGCAATGAAGCTACCAAAAGACCATTTGCCGGCGTAGGAACACCAATAAAGGAATCCGTTTGACGTGTATCAATGTTGAATTTTGCCAAACGATAGGCCGACATTAATGCTAATGAGAAGACTAAGAAAGGCTTGTAAAAACCAAAAGGTCCCGTTGTACATTGAGCCCCACAACTTTGTTCCACTAAATTCAAAAGCATGAAGCTTGGGAGTATTCCAAAAGAAACTACATCAGCCAATGAATCAAGCTCTTTGCCTAATTCAGAATAAGCTTGCAGAAGGCGCGCCAAAAATCCATCCAAGAAATCACAAACCAAGGAAATGAATATGCAATAAGATGCATAAAGAACGTTTCCTTGCATTACAAAATACAATCCCATGCAACCTGCTAACAGGTTACTCAAGGTCAATAGATTTGGGATTTCCTTTTTCATGCTTTCACAAATGGGTTTGAGATCTTTTCTTCTGATATCGTTGTTGACGGTCCATGTCCAGGAAATACGGTTGTTTCCCCTGGCAAGGTATATAATTGCGTTTTGATACTATTTACCAAATCTGCGTGATTGCAGAGCGGGAAATCCGTCCGACCGATACTGCGTTTAAACAAAACATCCCCTCCAAATACCCATCCCATGGATGCCTCATAAAATGCCACATGCCCCGGCGCATGTCCGGGTACGAACAAAATCTTGAAGTTCATTTCACCTACTTGAATTTGTTCATCATTGACTAGCCAACGATCGACTTCGGCAGCTTGGAAATGTGGGAATCCGTAAACCTGTGCACGGTTGATTGCATCGTCCAACAAGGGTTTGTCGAATGGGTGTAGACAAAAAGGAATTTTATAGGTTTGTTGGAAATAAGCAACACCTAACACATGATCAATGTGCGCGTGTGTATTCAGAATATAATGAAGCTTAATTCCTTTTGACTCGATAAAGTCTTGCATTTCTTTTCGCTCTTCATAGGTATAGCAGCCTGGATCGATAACGATCCCATTACCTGCGTCATCCCAAACGAAATAGGCATTCTCTTGAAACGGGTTACAGGTAAAAGCTTCTTGGTAAATCACGAAAATAAATTTTGGTGCAAATTACGAATTTTATGAGCGCCCCAATAGAAAGATGCAGGGTTTTTTGTGCAGGTCGGGCTTCTCTGCCGACCATTGTTGTAAGCTTTTCGTTTGCGTAAATCCCGTAGGGTCTTGGATGTTGCAACCAATTGCCAACAATTGATTTCCGGGTAATTGCTGAATTAAATCATCCAGCATCGCATTGTTTCGATACGGTGTTTCGATGAATAA
>JAGOAA010000066.1 GCA_017984215.1 Cytophagaceae bacterium | reverse complement strand
CAAGTATCTTAACATTGAAATATGCGCCGGCTACTGAGTTTTGGGATGTAATAAAACGCTTACCAAAAGCCTGGGACAAAGCAGGAATCAAAATCGCAACTTATCAAACCTCTGGTGCTGCGCGCCTTATTTTCTCTCGCCGCTTCCCGAACGGTTGGAAAGAAATGGATGAACCATCCAAACTAAAAGCATCCTACGAGGAAATCTATGGCAAAGGATCTTATGACCGCGACATCGCTATTATGCGTAATTACATCGTGGAAAACGAATCCGTTTATATGACACTTCAGCCTGATTTGTCTTCGAAATAAAAGATAATTTTTTCTTGATAAATCAAAATTTGGTCTTCAAAAGGCCAAATTTTGATTTTTTTATTTACCTTTTCGAGATATAAACAAATCCATGGAAGTACATCACCCACATCATCCACCCAAAAGTCTCAAGGATTATGCTAGTGAATTCATTGTCATATTCGTCGCTTTAACCTTGGGTTTTTTAGTTGAAAACCAGCGCGAACATTACATCGAAGGATTACGCGAAAAAGAATTAGCTAAATCTTTATTGAAAGACCTCGCTGCGGACTCCGTAGACTTCAAAGAATTCCAAGAACTCCGAATCATCGAACGAAAATCGGTTAATCAGGCCATAAAAATCCTTGAAAATCAAGGCCTAAAACCCACCGACACGACACTCTACTATCACTTTATTCGAGGAGTTTTCATTTGGCGGCATCCTGAATTTCGTCAAGCAAATTTAGATCAAATCATTAGCTCCGGCTCTCTCCGCTATTTTAAAAACGACACCTTGGCCAAAGCCATCTCAGATTTGAAAATGCAATTGAAGCGTATCGAATACAGACAGGACCGCGAAAAGGAATATTTCTATGCCAATATTCAGCCATGGGTGGTGAATCATTTAAATCTAGCACATGTCGATGCACATCGGAACGGACTTTCGCGCACGAAAATGATGGCTTTGCTAGAACAAAATCAAAGTTCCGCGCCCGGAAAACCCTACTTCTTGGATACCCAACACCAGAATCTAGGCACACAAACTGCCAATATGCTTCGTGGCAGTGATTGGCTCATGAATGTGACCGAAACAGGGTATTATAATGCTTATAAGGCCAAAAGCTACCAACTGCGTAAATTAATTAAATCAAATTTCCCTGACTAAGATGGAAGTACACCACCCACATCACGCACCTAAAAATTGGAAAGAATACCTCAGCGAGTTTTTTATGCTTTTCATGGCAGTCACCCTCGGATTTTTTGTCGAAAATTACCGAGAACATTTCATCGAACGTGCCCGCGAAAAAGAATTCCTGAGCCTCATTTCCAAAGATATTCAAATGGATATTTCGATGGTGGACTCGAATTTATATTACCGAAATATCCGTGCCGAAATCAGTAAAGAGTTCACTAAAAACTTTACTGATGACGAATACAAAAAAGATTCCGGCCCTTTTTATTATAACGGTCGGCGCCTGCACGTCCGCTATTTATTCGAAAGAACCGATGCTGGATTCCAACTCATGAAAAATGCAGGAGGATTGCGGCTTATCCACAATCCCAAAATCATTCAAGCCATTCAACATTACGAAAACTCGATTTCGGCGATTGAGAAATTCCAAGAAGGGGAAATGAATTACTTACGTGAATATTCCAAAGCCAATGCAGAGGTTTTTGATGTAAAAGTCCTCATGAAATACGCAGGCAGCAACGTAAGCAACTATACGTCAAATTTAATCCCACAGGGCAACCCTCCCCTGTTGACCTATGACCGGGCAAAAATCAATGTCATGATGGCCCAGTTTTTTGCGATGGATAAAAGCAATTATGTGGTGATGCATTTTGAGGAGAAATTAAAGAAGGAAGGACAAGATTTAATCGAACTCATTGAAACAGCTTTGTAACATGAAACCACTTTTAATCATGCTGCTCGTATGGAGTTCGCATTTGTTGGCAGCCCAACAAACCCACATCGTCCTAGATTCAATTCATTCAAACGTATTACATGAGTCCAGAACCTTTCGCGTTTATCTACCCAAGGAAATCGTAGAAAAAAAACAAAAACAAGCACAGTATCCTGTCCTTTATGTCCTCGATGGAGATGATAATTATTTGGCAATTTCTGGGATGATGCATTACCTCACGGAGGTCAATGGCAATCGCATATTTCCTAAAATGATTGTCGTTTTTATTAACAATACGAATCGGACGCGCGACTTGACTCCTTATCGGGTTAATGCCTCCGCGATGTTACCCAAAGCCATGGCTGAGGTAACAGGTGGTGCTGAAACATTCACTCAGGTCATCGAAAAAGAAATCATTCCATATATAAATGCCAAATATCCCACGAGCCCCTACCGAGCGTTAGTTGGCCATAGTTTCGGGGGAATCTTTGCGCTGTCTATTTTACAGAAGCACCCAGATTTATTCGATGACTACATCGTGATAGATCCAAGTCTTTGGTATGACGATGGCCGGTTTTCAAAAAGTGTTTTGCAAACAATTCAAGCAGGAAAACTAGGTAACAAATCTTTGTTCATTGGCCTAGCTAATACAACGAATGAACCGAATCTGAACAAAATGCTGGCGAGCAAGGCGCCATTTTCAGTCCACGAAAAAAGCATTTTACGTTTCTGCCAAAAGCTAAGTCATTCCAATTCCATGCTCTTTAGTTATCAATATTATCCAAACGATGACCATGGATCGGTTCCATTTGTGGGGGTATACGATGGACTTCGTGCGATTTTCAAGGCCCATCAATTGTCCTATTACGAAGTGGTTAAGCCAAATTTTGATCCCGAAAAACGGATTAAAACCTACTATAATAACTTGTCAGCGAAATTAAAAACCCCACTGCAAATTAGTCCAGAAGAACTCGAATATTTCGACCTGTTTTATTCTGTTAATCAAGATCAGAAAGGCCAAAAAAGGCTACGTAATTATTACAAAAAACTGTATCCAAAAAAATACGA
>JAGOAA010000021.1 GCA_017984215.1 Cytophagaceae bacterium | reverse complement strand
ATTTCGCATCAGCAGCCGCAATGGCACCTTTCCGATTTGAATTTATCATCGCCCAAATTTCAACCGGTTTGGCATTCGGGAAGTTTTGATGGAAGGCCTCCACAATAGCCGCCGACTGATCGCCAAAGCGTGGTTTAATTTTGTCAACTACACCCGCAAGTGTTATCAATTCCAAACTCGCATCAGTACGAGAAGGACTAAACTCGTGGAATGTTGTATTAATGATTAACGGGATATCCGCAGAGAAATGATTCGGGTCACTAAAGAAGGGTTGATCATTCATCGTAACGCCATCCGCCACGGGCGAAAATCCTCCACGAGCAATGCCCATTTTCTTAGCTTCTTCATTCATTTTCTCCACCGCGCGAGACGTAATATCAATGTATTGTCGCCAAGGAATTTGTTGGAGCTTTTCAATTTCACCCACATTCAAACCTGCTTCTTCCATCACCTTTACACCCAACTTTTCAGCATATTCTTTATTAACCCCACCCAAGGAAGTTCCAGACAAGGCCACCGCTTTGTGAAACAATCCTTTGGCCGAAGGCATATTCATCAACGTAGTAACCTTCGCTCCACCGCCCGATTGCCCGATGATGGTCACATTAGCAGCATCGCCACCAAAATGTGCAATGTTATTTTTGACCCATTCCAATGCCGCAACCATATCTAAATTCCCCACATTTCCTGAATGTGGATGGCCGCCAGCCGCTTTGAGATGCGAATAGCCAAAGGGCCCTAAACGGTGATTAATCGACACAAAAACGACATTGCCCAAACGGGAAATATTTTCGCCATGATAGCCATCTTGTTCAATTGCATTACCATTCGTAAAACCACCGCCATGCAACCAGACAATCACGGGACGCTTACTCGAATCAATCGCCGGGGTCCATACATTCAAGCGCAAACAATCTTCGGATACATCATCGTAATTCCAATGATCAACAAACGAAGCATAAGCATTCGCATAGCGTTTCTCCATGATTTGCGGAGCGGTATTTCCCCACCAAACGCAAGGTTTAACCTCCGACCAAGCAGCCGGTTTTTGCGGCGGCATAAAACGGTTTTTACCGCTCGTATCCGCCCCATACGGTATCCCCAAAAACTGATTAATTCCACGCAAGATAAATCCGCGGACTTTCCCATATTCGGTTTGTGCTACGGCAATTTGATCGCCTACGAATAAGACTTGATCGTCTGTATTCGCCGCCGCGGAGCTTGTCATTTGTTTCCCCACGCTGAGCGAGGCGGCACCCAATCCCAAGGATTGAATAAAATTTCTGCGATTTGATTTCATAGGATATTGCTTGTTTATTTTAGTCCATAAATTTTTACTTGGCGCATTGACCACGGAATATCGTCGGCCTCTTTCGTTAGACCTTCTCCTAATTTCAAGCGGACAAACTTCGTTTTGACAGGGTCAAAACTTACGACATTGTCACCCTCTTTTCCTTTCCAATTTGCCACGTGTGTACTCCAATTGATTCCATCTATGGAGGTCTCCAAATGCATGAGGCGCGGGTATGTGGGAATCATCGTTGGCACCGCACCTGGCGTAGGCTTCGCGGGACGCTTAAACGTCGTGTTCGATGTAAAGTGAAATTCTGATAAATTGAACGACTGGGGAAATTCAATCTGATACCACATGTCTTTGGCCTGCGTAATTCCCGTAGACCAACCTTCATAATTCGTAGCGCTGCGCGGTGAGGCATTTCCTCCCACACGTGTAGAAACGGTATTGCTTGCCGCAAATTTCCAAGACGCCTCCACCGGAAATTCCTGCGGAACTTGGCTCATTAAAGATTCAAATTTATACATGGCTTTTTGATTCGACGTTTTGGCGCGAATCGCTGCTACTTGTTGGGGCGTTACAAATGAAGCATCATTCGATAAACCACTACGGATATAGGAAACGACATCGGAGATCCATTGGTCCGACTGCTCTCTCATCGGTTGCATCATGCCTCCCGCGTAATTCTTCCCTTCTACCGCTCCATCTAAACCATGCAATAAAACACGCACCGCATATTCCGGATGCGACTGAATGCGGAAGCTTCCTGCCAAAGCTGGAGCAAGCAACTTATTATTCCCCATCGATTTCCCCATGCCGTCATTGCCATGGCATTGCGAACACAACTCAGCAAATACCAGTTCACCACGAGCCAAGATTTCCTTTTGATTTTTACTCAATTCTGTTCCATTGAATGGCCCGTTTTGGCGGGGTTTCGGAGGTGTGATGGTTTGTTCACCCACCAACTTCACTCCACCCGTTGGGTGTTTCGCTAAGCTCGCTTTAACCTGCGTTTCCAGGTCGGGAGCCTTCACAAACTTTGCGGAGAAAATTGCTTGCATCGCCACCTCAGGGTCCTTGTCCAGCATGCTTTTTTGATACGTCGCAGCAAACGATTTATCCCCCGCTTTGTACAAAGTTTCCGAAGCTTTCAAAGCTTGAATGCGGATACGCGGATTCGCGTCGACAACCATTTTTTGTACCGTCGGTGCGGTCAATGCACCCAAACCTTCCAGTGCCCAAAGCGCATGAATACGACCATTGATTGTCGAACCACTTAAGGCCATTTGCTTCAATGCCGGCACGACCGATTTGTCTTTACGTAAGACCAAAACCTGCTGCGCCATATCCTGCCACCAACCATTCGGGTGGTTTAAATAATTAACCAGCGTCGCTGATTTTTCATCGTACATCCGAGCTTGCTTTTTGTCGCGCTCTTGTCCATCATAGGTTATGCGCCAAATACGTCCAAGTCCGACCACTTTGTCCAAACGGTATTGGTCAATCTTCAAACGTAAATAAGAGTCTTTGGGTGTCCATTGTCCTTCCTGAATAATGCCATGGTACATGTCTACGATGTACATTGTTCCGTCGGGCGCAGTGGCCATGTCAACTGGACGGAAAAGCGGATCCGTCGATTTTAAGAATTCTGATTTCTGGTCTTGAAATACGTTGTGTAAAGTTGTTAATCCTTCCTTCACAACGGGATTAATTTGGCGGACGATTCGCGCCACAGGTTCTCCGTAAAACAACTGACCACGTAACGAAGTCGGTAAACGATCCCCCCGATAGATATCATTTCCGGCGGAGCCGGTCACCCGATTTAGTGATCCATCCGGTTGGCGGATTTCATCCATCCCACCTTGCATATCCGCAATCTTCACAGCTGCACCCCACGGAACTTCGAAACCTTTCGCTAACTCATTGGGTACATCATAGTTTCCGTATTGAATGGGAAATTGGAAATAGGATGGGACCCCTGAAGCGCCCCCTTGAAACCATAATTTACCATTATCATCCTGGGTGATTCCCCATTGTGCCCGATTGGCACCTGTCTTCTCGCGAATAATACCATTCGGTGTCTCACGAATACGGAAAGCATTGACCGTGCTGTAAAGCCAATTGTCCATGCCATAAAACAAGAAGGCTTGTTGGTGCTCCACATTCCCCGACCGGCCATATTTCGTCGTAAACAATTCCTTTTTATCAGACTTGCCATCACCATTCGTATCTGTGTATTTATAAATATTATCCGCATCCGATTCCATCGTCAAGATTGCATCCTTGCCATAGGGTAACACAAAACGAGGAAAGATCAGGTTATCGACAAAAGTAGTTCCTGTCTCATAGACGCCGTCGTTATTTTTATCTTCCCAACGAGAAATGCGGCTAATGGGTTCGAGTTCATTTTTGGAATCCGCATCCAGCATATACGAGCGCAATTCGAGAACATACATCCGGCCGTTTCCATCAAAGACAATTTCACCGGGTTGCTGGATAGCAGGTTCTGTCAGTACAGCCTGAATTTTATACCCGGGAGGCAATTGAAAGCGCTTCGCTTCTTCTTCAATGCTTAGAGGTTTAATGGGATCTTTAGGAGTAAGGTCGATACCTTTCCAATTTTCATCGTTGGGGTCAACGCCAGCAGGTATGCGAAGAGAATCTTGCGCTAGAGCATTAGGCAAATTAGGTTGCTTTGCGGCACTTAATGCCATAAAAAGACCCATGCCCAATAGGCCAAAAGTTAGAATTCGTTTCATAGGTTTAGAATTGTACTTCAATGTCAGAATGAAAGAACAAATGAATGTCCTGATTTACAACTATTTATAGACGAAAGATGAAAATTTCGAGATAACCTTATTTATACGGCTTATAATTAGGTCCCGTTTTTAATCCCCGCGAAATGGTGGTAATTTTGCACCCCAATAAACTTACCAAAATGACGCAATCATCAACCCGGACAAAAATTATATTAATCCTTGGCATTTTATCAGCCATCGGACCCTTGTCAATTGACATGTACCTTCCGGCATTTAAGAATATTGCTGCTGCGCTGAATTGTTCACAGGAGGAAATGGGGTATACCTTATCCAGTTTCTTTTTTGGAATTTGTTTAGGCCAATTAATCAGTGGGCCTTTGTTGGATCATTTTGGACGGAAAAATGTATTATACATCGGACTTTCTATTTATGTATTAAGTTCCATCGCCTGTGCTTTTGCTCCTACCGTGGAAGCTTTAACCATTTTTCGTTTGTTCCAGGCACTTGGTGGTAGCGTAGGTATGGTTGCTCCAAACGCCGTGATTCGAGAAACGTTCGAAGAAAAAGAGCGTCCTAAAATCATGTCCATGATGATTTTAATTTTAGGGGTTTCGCCTATTTTGGCTCCGTCCTTAGGAAGTTTATTGTTGACGCTCGCAAGTTGGAAAGCGATTTTCTTAGTCTTAGCTGGCATCCTGCTGGTCATCATCTTCTTGATCAAATCGTGGTTACCGGAAAAAATAAACCATGAAAAAAGAGGTCCATTTAAGATTTCAACAATTATAAAAGCTTACCGGGCGCTGTTCAAGGAAAAAGAATATTTGGTATTTGCCTTCACAGGAGCGATTGGTGCGGGAAGTATTTTCACTTATGTGGGTGGGGCTCCTTTGACCTTTTTAACCTATTACAAAGTCAGTGAGTCGACATTTGGGTTTTTGTTCGCGATTGTTGCTTCGGGTATCATATCAGCGAGCCAACTGAATCGCATCGTCCTGAAGAAATACACGAGTTTACAAGTATTGCGCGTGACTTTGCCTACACAGTTGGCCTTAGGCTTACTTTTGTCGCTTTTGGCAAAATTTGATTTGTTGAACATGGAATTGAACATCTTTCTATTGTTTTTAATTATGGGCTGCCAAGGGTTCAATTTCCCGAACGTCGCGACACTTGCGTTGCGTCCCTTTCACCAAGGTGCTGGAACGGCCTCAGCGATGTTGGGTTCCATCCAAATGGCTTGGGGTGCGGTATGCTCCGTACTTGTCGGGCTCTTGTTTGATGGGACACCATTCACTATGGCAATCATCATCTTTGGATGTGCGGCACTGGCGAATACGATTTTGTTTATTGTAGGACGGAAAATAGTAATTAGTCCGAAGTCCGGAGGAAAATAGTCCGAAGGAAAATTTGAGTCAAAACATTAGTAAAACAATCCTGCAGACTTCGGACTCCGGACTATTTTACTAACGTCTAAACTCAACAATCCCCGCTTTCATCTATACATTCGACCGCTGAGCAGAAAAAATAACAAACTAAAAATCACTAAATGTATCTTTGAGATACAATAATATTCAATCCGCCTAATGAAAAAATTCATTCTGATTACCCTTGTTTCGATAAGCACATTCTTTGCATTCGCACAAGTTCCAGGAGCTCCAGCCGGAGCCAAAATGCCCGACATGAATCGGGGCCATGTATATGGAAAAGTTGTTGACGATCAAGGAAAACCGGTTGAATTCGCATCCGTTGTTTTATTGAAAACGACGATCGACCCAGCAACCAAAAAACCGAAAGATATTTTAGTGAAGGCCCAACAAGCTGAACTGAACGGGGACTTTAATTTCAAAGAGATTCCGATCAATGTCAAATTGAAAATCAAAATCAGCTTTGTGGGTTTTACCTCGTACGAGGCGCCCGTGGCTTTCGCGATGCCTCCGATGGGTGGAATGAAACCTGGTCAAGCACCCGATCCCGAAATGATGGCTAAAATGATGGCAGCCTTCGAAAAAGATTTAGGGAACATCAAATTAGCCACAGATTCAAAAGAATTAGATGCTGTTGTGGTGACGGGAACCAAAGCTTTGGTCGAAATGGACATCGACAAAAAATCATTTAACGTAGGTCAAAACATCGTGACTTCTGGGGGTACCGCGATCGATGTGATGCGCAATATTCCATCCGTACAAGTTGACATCGATGGAAATGTAAAAGTTCGTAACGCGAACCCAATTCTATTCATCGACGGAAGACCTACAACATTATCCATGGATCAAATTCCAGCTGATATCATCGATAAAGTAGAAGTAATCACGAACCCATCTGCCAAATACGACGCGTCTGGAAGTATGGCAGGAATCGTCAACATTGTCTTGAAGAAGAACAAAAAGAATGGCTACAATGGGATGGTGAATGCTGGGGCTAACCGCAGAGGGGGTACCAACTTGATGGGTAATTTCAGCTACCAACAAAACAAATGGAACCTAACGGCGACGATCATGAACATGATGGAGCGCAATGAATCGAATGGATATAGTGATCGTCAGGCAAGCATCGGCGACGTTCCTACATCGATTTACCAGTCTTCTGATAATAAGACAAAAGGATTCATGTTGTTTCCTCGTTTTTCAGCAGATTACGCTTTAACGAACCGTTCGACAGTAACCTTAGGTGCTTTCTTTGGAGGCGGAGGCCAGTTCAAGCCTATCGAAACACTTGACATTACGAGTACCGTCAATGGAGTTAAATCATTCAGTAATCGCTATACGGAAAGTAAGCGTGAGTTTAAACCCCAAGGATTCCAGTTGGGCTTCAAACACACCTTCCCGAAAGCAGGAGAAGAGTTAACCATGGACATGAACTTCTTTGGAGGTACGAACAAAAATGAGTCCTTGATTACGACAAATTATTTGAACAACAGTGCCATCACAGGTACGCAGATTCAGAAAAATGCCGGCGAAGGGAATAATAAATTCATCACGATTCAAACGGATTATGTGAAGCCCATTAAAAACGAAGGTACCATCGAAATGGGTCTTCGCGCACAGATCAATGAATTAGCGAATAAAAATGTAAATACATTAAAGGCCGTTGGCTCAGACGTATACAAAGAAATTACATCCGCTTCGATTAATTACACCAGTACAAATAATGTGTACGCGGCCTATATGTCGGTATCAGGTAAAACACCTGCCTTCTCTTACAAAATTGGATTGCGTGGAGAGAGCTCAAATTATACGGGCGAATTATTGAATACAAAACAGCAGTTTAGCAATAATTTTCCTTTGAGTTTATTTCCATCTATCTTCTTAAAGAAGGATTTATCGAAAACAGATCAATTACAATTGAGCGTAACGCGCCGTGTAAATCGACCTAATTTCTTCCAAATTATTCCATTTGTCGATTACAGCGACAGCTTAAATATTACACGAGGAAATGCGGATTTGGTTCCTGAATTCACGACGTCAGGCGAACTTTCTTATAGCAAGACAAAAGGATCTGCAACGTTCTTGTTATCGGGGTATTATAAATACACAGACAATTTAATTACGCGGTATTATAGCCAGGAGATCAATCCTGTCAGCGGAAAAATGGATTTGATTAACACGTTTATCAACGCAAACTCCAGTATCAATTATGGTGTTGAGGCGACCTATGTGAACAAGTTTTTTAATTGGTGGGATTTTACGGCCAACTTGAACGTGTATAATTCAAAAATCAACACAAGCAACATTGAAGGAGCCGGAGCAGTGAGCGATGGTATTTGGACGGCATTTGGTAAGATTAATAACAATTTTGTTTTACCTAAAAAGTGGGTGATTCAGTTGTCGGGCGATTACCAAGGAAAAACAAATATGCCGGTTAGTCAAAACCAAGGTCAAATGGGCCCTCCAGGCATGCAGGCGCAAAGTTCATCACAAGGTTACGTGGAACCGTACTATGGCATTGACTTGGCAATCAAAAAATCATTCCTGAAAAATGACATGGCTTCCTTAACCTTGGCCTTTAATGACATCATGAAGACGCGTGGAAATACCCGTGTATCGATCGGTGATGGATTTGTACAAACGAGCTACCGGATTTCAAATCCCCAACAAGTTCGCTTGACCTTGTCAGTTCGCTTTGGAAAATTTGATATGAGCCAAATGAAGCGTAACAACAACAGTGGCGCGGATATGCAACAAATGCAGCAATAAGATTAGGAAAACAATAAAATGAAAACGGCCCCTAAGGGGTCGTTTTTTTTGTGCCTACGCAAGCGCTTTAAATACCAAATCCTTTAAGTATTGTTCCACGAAACTTGGCTTGGACAAGTCCTGAACATCTGTGAGTTTTGGAAGATGAGTACTGAAAAATAATTGGGAATGCGCCGTCTCAATTAGCGTTGTGCTCAACGAATGCGGGTAGGGATAGTTGGGCTGGTAGGCTTTAATTAAATCCGAAATACGCGCACACAAATCTTTGTAAGGTTTAAACACCTCATTCTCGTTGATCTCCTTCACCTCTTTCACCAGATAGACTTTGCTACTTTCCGAAATGACGATTTGATGTAAACGATTCTTATTGTAATCCGATTGACCTAAACGCTCCGGCAATTCGTGTGTAAATAATTCTACGACGCGTTCAAGTTTGGCACGTAGGTCTTGAATGGGCTCCAACTGCACCACAACCAAATACTCCATGTAAGACCAATACCAATTCAAAATATAGAGCAGTAGACGGTGCTTATTGGTAAAATAACGGTAGATTGAAGCCTCTGTCGTATTCATTTCAATCGCTAGTTTTTTGAAGGTAAAATGCTCAAAACCTATCTCGTGAATGAGTTCAATGGCGTGCTTGATAATCTGCTTGCCGAGCTCCGTACCTTCCGGATCGCGCAAATAGATATTCTCATTCACCTTAAAACTCAACGAATAATCCATAGCCTGTTAAAATCTGCGTTCAAAATTAACCGATATTAACACTATTACAAAATATATTTCGATATTATTTTAGATAGCATTACTATTATTTAAAAAAGTATTTATAATTTTGACCATTAATCTAAAAAACATGACACCTTCCAATCCGTTAAAGCGAATTGCCCAACTTGTCAACGTACATAAAAAGGAGGTCGTTTCCATCTACCTCTTCTCGATGTTGAGTGGTTTAATCAATTTAAGCTTACCCTTAGGCGTTCAAACAATCATCGGATTAGTGATGGGAGCGACCATGGTTAGCTCCATATATGTCCTTATTTTCCTCGTTGTGTTGGGGGTTTTTCTGGTAGGTCTATTGCAGATTAATCAAATGAAAATCATCGAGACGATACAGCAACGCGTCTTTGCAAATTACGCCTATACCTTTGCAGATACGATCCCGCGGATGGACTTGAAAAAAATGGACCACTATTTCATTCCAGAAAAGGTCAATCGTTTTTTTGATACCATTAATATTCAAAAAGGGTTTGCCAAACTATTGCTAGACATTCCCATCGCAAGCGTTCAAATCATCTTTGGCATTTTGCTACTTTCCTTGTACCACCCACTCTTTATTTTATTAGGTATTTTTCTGCTGATTTTGCTGGGTATAATATTTAATTTGACGAGCAAAAGAGGTATATCAACGAGCATTGAGGAGTCCAATTATAAATATGAGGTCGTAGGCTTTTTCAATGAGATGGGGCGTACCCTAAAATCATTCAAATTTAGCCAAGGCTCTGATCTTAATTTGGAGAAAACAAATGCACATACGCGGGGGTATTTAGAAGCCCGTACCCAACATTTTCACGTGTTATTGTTCCAATACAAAACGCTTATTTTCTTCAAGGTTAGTTTGACAGTGCTCATGCTCACCTTGGGAACCTACTTGTTGATTGACCAGCAATTGAACATTGGCGAATTTATTGCTGCTGAAATCGTCATTTTAATGGTGATCGGTGCGGTGGAAAAACTGATAACCAGCTTAGATAGTGCTTATGATGTTATCACAGGCTTAGAAAAGATTGCGAGTGTCACCGAGAGTCCATTAGAGAAATCAGGGACCATGGAGCTAAACATCCAAAAAGGCTTGGACATCCAACTGTCCAACTTCTCTTTTTCTTTCGATGCAAGTAAGAAAATACTTGAATCCATCAACCTCCACATCAAGCCGGGCCAAAAGGTGAGCATTGATGGCCCGGAAGGTTCAGGTAAGTCGATGTTATTACGTATGTTGACCGGTAATTACCAAGACTTTGAGGGGAGCTTTCAGCTAAATCATTTTCCCATTCAGAACTACGCGTTACAAGATTTAAGGAAAAACACCGGGGTTGTCTTACATGGTCAAGAAATCTTTGGCGGAAGCCTTTGGGAAAATATCAGCTTGGGTCAAAAAGAAATCACAGCTGACCTAATTCTTCAGAAGTCCATGGAACTTGGGTTTGATGATTTCTTAAGTCATTTCCCTGCTGGATTTGACACCATCATTGAGCCTATAGGGAAGAAAACGCCCCAAACCATCATCAAAAAGGTGCTCTTGCTTCGCGCACTATGTGGACCGAAAAAACTCTTATTGCTTGAGGAGCCATGGGCCGGATTGGAGACGAAAAATAAAGAACAATTGAAGCACTACTTGCTAAATTTACCTGCTGATACAACCGTGATTGTGGTGTCGGATGATGCCGATTTTAATCGATTGACAGACCAACAAATTTATATGCGCCATGGAAAAATTTAATGCGTTTGACCACATCTATGAGGAAGGGAAAAGCACGGCCATTAAACCTTGGCTAATCTCCTTGTTGGTGTTGACTTTGGCAATTATATTTTTGCCTTGGACACAAAATATCCGCAGCAAAGGAAATGTCACCAGCTTATTCCAAGAACAAAAACCGCAAAAAATATATAGCCCAATCGCCGGAAAAATTAGTCGGTGGTGGGTGAAAGAGGGTGATACCGTTCAAGCAGGTGACACCTTGGCTAAGATAACCGAGATTAAGGGCGAATACCTTGACCCTAACTTAATCTCCCGTACCCAAGAACAGCTTAATGCTAAAGTTGGGTCCCTTCGTTTTTATGAGCAAAAAGTTCAAGCAACAGAAGATCAAATGAACAACCTACGGCGGTCATTAACTTTAAAGCAAAGCCAGGTTGAGAATAAAATCAAACAGTTGCAGCAAAAGATAACCGGGGAACGCGCGGAGCTTGATGCCACGCAAAATGACTATAACCTTGCCAAAGATCAATTTGAGCGTAACCAAAAAATGTACCGCGAAGGGCTCATCTCGCAGACACAATATCAACAGCGTAATGTGGCCATGCAAAATGCATTTGCGAAAAAAACGACGGCTGAGAATAAAGTGAATCAAACCTTGCAAGATATTGCCAATGCCCAAATTGAATTACGTGGTGTAGATCAAGAATACCGCGAGAAAATTAATAAAGCAGAAGGCGAGCGTTTCCAAAGTTTGGGCCAAGTAGAAACCAATAAGGGAGACATTGCAAAGCTCGAAAATCAAGTGACGAATTACACCATTCGGAATGGAATGTATTACATCATTGCCCCACAAGCAGGACAAATCATCCAAGCGACCAAATCCGGTTTAGGTGAAATTATTAAGGAGGGTGAAGATTTGCTTACCATCGTGCCCAACAATACGAATGTGGCGGTCGAAATTTTTGTACGGCCGGTTGATTTACCCCTCATCGTTCCTGGCGAGGAAGTTCGATTGATTTTTGACGGGTATCCTGTCATCTTATTTGCAGGCGGTTGGCCGAACCAAAGCTTTGGAACATTCCCAGGGAAAATTCGGGCAGTTGAAAACACCATCAATGACCAGGGGCTTTTCCGTGTTATTGTCGAGGAAGATCCTTCGGGGAAACGATGGCCAAAACAATTGCGTATCGGTGCGGGTGCTCAAGGTATCGCCTTGCTAAACGACGTCCCTGTTTGGTATGAATTGTGGCGAAACATTAATGGTTTTCCAGCAGATTATTACAAGGGGAAAAAGGATAAAAAGCAAAAGAATGAAAAATAAGGTCTTACTATTTTTGCTGGTTTTCCATGTGGGTTGGGGTCAACAAAAGTCCTTAAGCTCAACTGAATATTGGCAAATCGTACAGAATTTTCATCCGATCGTCAAGCAGACGTTGATTGACATTAAGCAATCAAATGCTTCGTTGACCATTGCGCGTGGCGCATTTGATCCCGTGCTCCAGCATTACAGCACGCAAAAAACCTTAGACGGCAAAAACTACTTGGATTACCATGCACCCTCCCTGAGCATTCCCACATGGTACGGCATTGAGTTCAGTGCAGGGATTGAAAATATCCAAGGCTCCCGCCTAGACCCCAGCCAGACCGTTGGGCAAACGAGCTACCTCGGCGTTCAAATTCCCTTGGCCAAAAATCTGTTAATGGATAAGCGAAGAGCCGCGCTTCAGCAAGCTAAAATCATGCAAAAAATGGCGATTCAAGATCAGCGCACAGAGCTTAATAACTTGTTGCAGAACGCCATGGAAAGCTACATCACTTGGGTTAGAAGTTACCAAGTTTTACAACTTGTCCAAGCCAATTACCTAAATGCTACAAAGCGCCTTGATTTCGTGCGAAAGAGTGTGGAGTTTGGGGATAGACCTGCGGTGGATACGCTGGAGGCCTTAACACAAAAGCAAACATTTGAGAATATGTTAACTGCAAAGGCCGTGGAATTTATGAATGCCCGACTGGGTCTTTCTGCCTTCTTGTGGAATGCGGACAATAGCCCGGTGGACCTATCGGATGATGTCGTTCCGGCGGCCAATGAAGAAATACGTTTACTCGCAAATGCTGACCTCAACTTAACAAGCCTGTTAGATAAGGCTATGCAAAATCATCCGGAAATCAATAATTACCGAAACAAGTTGGATGTATTAGGCATTGAGAAGAAGTTGAAATTCCAAAGTTTGCTTCCTAAACTCGACGTCAGTTACAATCATTTATCGAAGGGCGGACCCTCGTTGTATGGCGCTTCCTTTCTGGAGAATAATTATAAATACGGCATCAAATTTGAGCTACCCCTGCGCCTTTCGGAAGGACGCGGGGCATACCAAGCGGCCAAATTAAAGTTGGAAACCGAGCAATTGAATTTAAATCAAAAGCAGGTTCAGGTAGCGGTCAAAGTGCGTAACTACTTCAATCAATTTGAGGCCCTACAAAAACAGATTCGGACACAAGAATCCGCCTACACAAATTACCAATCATTGGTCAAAGCAGAAGAAATGCGATTTGAAAATGGAGAATCGTCGTTGTTCTTAATCAACAGTCGGGAAATGAAATCCCTCGAAGCCGCAGAAAAATTGGCCGACCTGAAAGCCTACCTACAGAAAACGACCTTTGCGTTGCAGGCAAGTGCTGGGGTCTTGTACGAAAATTAAATTTTACGGCTTTTGACCTGATCAAAGGCCTCATCATAATCGCTTCGCATCGTACCCATCACGCGGTCCCAAAATAACAGATAAAGGCCGTAATTGCCTTTGAAATATTTGTGGTGCTGGTTGTGTGCGACGGCGGTATTCACCCAACGACCGATCAGCGTTGTATTAAAACCCTTGGGATAAAGCTCCCAGCCCATGTGTCCATAAATGTTATAGATGATGGAAAATAAGAAGAATATCGGCACGTGTGTAACGTGCATCGGGAGGGTGAAATAAAACAAAATGATGATCCCATTTTCCAGAATTGCTTCTAATGGATGAAAGGCATAGGCTGCCCAAGGGGATGGATTCGTCGATTTATGGTGTACCAAATGAAACCATTTGAATAACAGCGGGTGGTGCATCATGCGATGAATCCAATAAAAATACGTGTCATGCGCAACAAACATGATGGGAAACGCCAATAGATAATAGGCCAAGCCATATTGCGAAATGTCTGAATAAATGCTCGTATACGGCCGTACCGCTGGATTAAAAACAACCCCGGTAACAATCACAGCAAATATGACCATGCTCGAAAACGAATAGGCCATTTCGCGCAGGTAATCGGTGTTTTTGGGGAAGGCTAATTGGATTTTCTTCTTGGCAATGCGATTGCGTAACAACAAATAACTAATCACAAAAACGATTCCAGCCAGGATAAAATAGCGGCTACCTACAATCGTTAAAATCTCCAGAAATTTGGGCATTGAAAAATCCATGCTGCAATATTACAACAAAATTCTACTTTTTACGACCCCACCAATTAGCTAAAACAGAAGCAGTTATGTTCTGCATCGAACCAAAGATACCAGGCACCAAACCCATCGTCGCCATGAAACCCATTTTAGCCGCAATTCCCGTGGCTAAGCCTGCATTTTGCAGGCCAACCTCAAAGGCGATCGTCCGCGAATCTTGTTCATTGATTCCCATCCACTTGCTAATCTTATATCCAAAAAAGTAGCCCGAAAGATTATGTATGATTACAATTAGAATCAATAACCAACCAATCGATAGGAGTGTATCGTGACCCGCAGACACCGTTAATGCGACGATAAAAATAATGGATGCCATGGACAGGATGGGAAGTAAGTCGTCAAGCCATTTCTGCTTCCCGTAAGCGTATTTATTATACACCAAACCCGCTAACACAGGGAAGATCACAATTTCCAAAATATGCCAAAACATATCCCAGAAGTTAATGGGTACCAATTGATTTGCCAATAGCTTCATCAATAAAGGCGTGACAAGCGGAGCTAAGAGCGTGGAAATTGCCGTGACGGTCACCGACAAAGCTAAATTCCCTCCAGATATATAGGCCATGACATTAGATGCTACGCCACTGGGCGAACAGCCCACGAGGATAATTCCTGCGGCGATTTCGGGAGGCAGGTCGGTGGTCATCGCCAAAGCGAATCCGATACCTGGCATGATTAAGTAATGACAAAAGATCCCTGCTAAGATCGGTTTGGGTGCTTTGACGATCTCAACAAAGCGTGTCAAATTCATGTGAATGCCCATGCCAAACATGGTCAATACTAACAAAGGAGTAACCAGTTTCTTTAGTGGAAATCCGTGAAAACTTACGAGGTTTTCGGGGTAATTCAAGGCATACGTGGACGCGGCAAAGATGAAAAGCGTATAAGAGAATCCTTTCAAAATGCGAAAGCCTTGGAAGCCTAGGGCAAGGCAAATGAAACTTAGCATTAAAGCGAGCGTCGTACCGGGAATACCTAAGAAAAAGCAAATGGAAGAAGCAATCGCCGCAAGAAATCCCAAACCCAAGCAGGTCTGAAAAATATATGGTTTCATGTAATTCAGGTTTAGAATACGCTAAAAATAACAAATTATCTGGCTATACGTATCGCTTATACAAAAAAGGCGCTCGAATGAGCGCCCTTCCTTTATTTTAGTTTCATGCTTTCTGGATCCCATTGGATAATCTTCTTGCTGAAATAACTTTCATTACAAGCCAACGCTGGCGCTGCCGCTCTAAATCCAAATGTTGCATCCTCCACAACTTGTTTCCCTGTGCGAATGGCATCAAAGAAGTTCGTAAAGTGATCCACATGCTCATCATAACCTGCTGGCGCTCTGAAAATCACGTCCTCCTTGATTGGGCGTTTGCGCTGAGCCTCCGACCATTTGGCATTGTAATCCTTCGTCATCTCTTCTTGCATGCTTTTCGAGAAGGTAAATACGGAATCGTATCCACCAAATCCCGGTGCTTCTGGCATAATGCTATGCTTCACCGAAATCGTATTTCCCTTCACATCCATCACCCCTTCCGAACCAATCAATCGAATCACTTCTTGACCACCCGTTCCACTCACAAAGTTTACTTGCAAGGTTAATTGGAAGGCAGGATGCTGGGCGGTATTTCCGTATTGCATAACACCCGACATCACGTCTGGCAAGTTCCGACCGTCATTCCAATGGCTGAATTGACCCGTAGAGAAAATCGTTTCCGGGCCATTCGAATTTGTCATGAAGTGGGTGCCGCTCAATAAGTGAATAAATAAATCACCTGCCACACCGGTTCCTACTTCTTTAAAGGCACGCCACCAGAAAAATTTCTTCGCATCAAATTCCATTTTGGCTGTCGCCTCTATGAAACGATTCCAATCACACGTAGATGCATCCGCATCTTTCGGAATGGTATATTCCCATGCTCCAATCGAACTTTGACGATCATATACTGCATTCACCATATTCAGTTTCCCGATTTCGCCGTTGGCCAACATCTCCTTAGCCTTCGCCAAACCGATGCTGCTTACGCGCTGGGAACCTACTTGTAACACTTTGTTATATTTCTTTTGTGCTTGAATCACGCGATGGCCTTCGTCAATTTTATAAACCATCGGTTTTTCCACATATACGTGCTTGCCTTTAGCTAGCGCGTCGATTGTGATGCGTGCATGCCAAACGTCATGTGTTGCAATGATCACCGCATCGATATCCGGTCGGTCTAATAAGTCTTTGTAGTTGCGGGTGGTGTATAAATCCTTGCCATAAATTTCTTTGGCGTTTTCGATACGACCCGTGTATAAATCACAAATTCCGGCTAATTCGACACCGGGAACTTTTAGGGCAGATGCTAAATCGAAGTGACCTTGAACACCAAAACCAATGACACCTAGGCGAATCTTATCACCAACAGAAATCGGTTTTTCGTAACGTAAAATACGCTCATCTGCTTTTTGCTGTGCAGCGAATGATTGCAAAGGCGCCGCAGCGGCTACCATACTTGTGGCACCAATCTGCTGCAGGAATCGTCTGCGTGATGCGGAACTGTTATCTTTCATAAATAGGTTATTTTTCAGGCACTAATTTACAAATCTTCTAATGCGTAACGCACATACGCGAATTTTTTTCCGTCTGGGCTCCACGAGGGAACGTTGATTGTGCCCTGTCCGCCGTAAAACGCTTCCGTCAGATCCTTGATTTTTTTCGTTTTCAAATCCAACAAACGCAATTTGATTTGTCGGCCAAAGGGATGCGCCTGCGCCTGATCCTCCAAATAGGTGATAATCGTTGCCACTTTATTATTCGGTGCGATGTGCGCAAACCAATTGGAATAGTTGTCGAAGGTCATCTGCTCCGGATCAGCTCCATCTGCCTTCATGCGCCAAATCTGCATCATACCTGAGCGATACGAATTGATGTAGATGTATTTTCCATCGGGCGAGTATTCCGGACCATCGTCTAGGCCATCTGTACTCGTAAGGCGAATCTCATCTCCACCGTTTGTCGACATGGCATAGACATCATAATTCCCGTTTCGCGCGGCGCAATAGACCACCGTTTTCCCATCGGGAGATACGCCATGCCAATAGGAAGGGGTCAAGGGTGTAAGTTGGACCGGTGTTCCACCTTCCGCAGCCACTTGATAAATAAAGGATGTGTGTTCTTTTATGTCGGCTTTTGCACTCGAAATATATAAGGTCTTTCCATCAAACGAAAAGCCGTGATCGTTGTTCGCCTTCTGCACGGTTCCTGTATTCAATCCACCTAATTTCTCACCTTGCGGGCTGATTTTTTCGAGTTTTCCGTAGGCATTGATGAGCAGAAATTTACCATCGCGCGACCAGTTGGGCGCCTCAAAATGTCGTTTTTCTTCCAAAATTTTCTCGGATTTTCCAGACTTGAGGTCATAGATGTACAATGAGCTAATGACTTTTTTGCCCGCAGGCACTTGTGCCGAAAGCGAGCTGGCGATGAGCGCCAGGGCGAGTATTTTTTTCATGATAGGTTTAGATTGATGTAAGTTTACGTAGAAACGTAGGAGATTCCTATCCTGATACATGCCGCTTTACCTTTGGCAAACCTTGGAGGATTGCCAAAGGTACGGAGGTGCGAGCGCAATCGAAGCGCTCAAACTGATAATCAATATCTACTTATTGGAAAGAAAAAATCAACGGAAAAACAAAACTCACAATGGCCGCCCACAAGGCATAAAAAGGCAAAAAACGGGTCATGCTAGCTTCTACATCCTTTAGACCTTTGACTCCTTTCCACAAGCCCAATAACTCCCGTGTAACGAAAACCAAGTTTACAAGTACAAGTACATTACTTCCTAATACCGCGAATCGGTTTGGCGTTATTCCCAATTCGAACAATCGAAAGGCAATGGCAGACAAGGCAATTCCATTATTGATAATCGCTAAAAAGGCTAAAATAATGAGCGAGAGCCTTTGGAAATGAGAAGCGGCATCCTTCGTCGACTCACTCACGGAAAACAACAACAAAGCCATCACGCCGATCAAAATCCCATTGAAAATCAACAAAAACTCCCGATCGTTATACGGATCCTTCCCCGAGTAAATAAATGTCAGGAGGAAAATAATCAACATCAACGAAACCAAAGGAGTAAAAATCCGCGCAATGACAGGGGAGATTTTGCTAACAAGTGTTGGATTTTGTTGGACCAATAAAGTCGCCAACAAAGGCACGGTAGGCAAGGCAGAAAGCACCAAATAGCGGAAATAAAAATCTTCAATTTTGATGCCAATCAACCCAAATAAATTAATCGTTAATGCAGTGAAAAGGCCGCCAGCCAACAAAATTACGACACTCATCACCAATAAGTCTCCATGAAATCGCAAGAAATCAATACGTTTTTCGGTCAGCGAAAACTGTGCACCGCTATAGATATATCCCACCAGTAACCAAATCAAAATCGGCAAATGAATACAGCTTAGCAGCAAGGTGTCACTCATTGGGCCGACAGGTAAGAGATTTATAAAAACAACCGAAAAAAGCAGGATACCCAAAGGCGGCAAGATCGACTTCAGAGACAAGTCTTGTTTGAACGCAAAAAAAGCAGCAATGCCAGGCATGGCGATAAAGGCCATATTACGTGGAAAATAGAAGTCGTGTGAGATGGAAAACAAATCCGGCATTTGCATCAAAAAGGCAACGATGAGTGCAGAGATAGCCACAAAAATCCAATCTTTCGACGCGCCCCAAGTGATTTCATTTGGGGTATTCCGTAATCGTTCATGCCAAATTTGAGCCGTTAATTCCGTCTGAATTTCAGGATAAACCTGATGAAATGCGTCCGCAAATGCCGTTGGATTCGACCGATATAAATTCTCCAAGTAAGCCGGTTGGCCCACATTATCTTTAATGAGATTTTCCATAAGTTATGATTGCATTTGTTTGATCAGTTTTTCCAAGGTCAGTAAATGAGCCGTAAAAGCTTTTCGACCTAGCTCGGTTGCCGCATATTGCGTATTGGGCTTTCGTCCAATGAACTGTTTGCGGACTTCGACGTAGCTCAACTTTTCCAGTGCTTGCATGTGACTAGCCAAGTTGCCATCGCTGAGTTGTAGGGATTCTTTTAGGCGCGCAAAGTCGATCTCCTCTTCCACAACCAACAAAGACATCATACCCAAGCGGACCCTACTTTCAAAAGCCTTATTGAGATCTTCAAGAAAATTAGGCACGTTCGTAGTTGACATAAATGATAAATCCGTAAACAATATGTACCAACCCAAAACCCAAAGCCCAAATCAATAAGCCATAAGCCAAAAAGTACATAGCTAAAAGTCCAAGAAAAATAAAGACGATCCCAACCGCGCGAACGGCATCCAAGGTATACTTACTCGCATTCAGTAAGCCCATTCCATAAAATAAGAGCGTAACGGGTGCCGCGATTGCAACCAATCCTTGTTGGATTAGCAAGCCAGAAAAAATGCCCCCCGCAATAACCGGTATAGCTAAACTTACCAAAAGGCGTTTGGCTGCATGATCCCAGGCTGGTTTTCCCGACTGACGAGCATTGCGCATCGCGAAGTATATGCCTATGCCAATACAAATCACGAATAAGCCTAGCAATGCCAACAAGACAAAAGCTTGAGAAGAAGATCGCCAAATCCGTTCCAAAGCTTCCGCTTCAACTGGCGAAATACCTGTTAACAGGTAGATTAAGTACACAATTAAAAGCGCGAGTATACCCGCAATAATCCCGGATAAACCACTGATGGATTTAAAGCGCGTCGCTTGATCCATCATGCTTCGCATTTCTTGAATCGCAGCTAATTGTTCTTCGTGTTTTTCCATAATAAAAAGTACTTTGTGATACAAAGCTAAAATGAAAAAACATAAATCCAAGAATTATTTCAGATAATCAGTCACTATTTCCGTGATTTCGCTTTGCAAGCGCCGAATGATATTCCATTTGGCATAAGGGCGGTAATAACATATACTCACTTCTCTTCTCAATGAGCCATCATGAATATCCACTAATTGGCACATTCTTGTCTCGCTTAATTGCCTTGCATACAAAGAGGGCAGCAAAGTCATTCCTTGAAATGTATCCACTAGATTCAACAAAGTATCAAACGTATTTGACTCGACTGACAAATTCACTGGCAAGGATTTATTCTTTTTTAAATCACACAATTGAATGATTTGATCCCGCAAACAATGCCCCTCTTGTAGTAAAAACATCCGCTGTTGGTTCAATTCTGACTTTGAAATCGATTTCTTACCTGAAGGCAAATACCCATACAAGCGTAAATCCTCCACATACAACAAAGAGGTCTCCAAATCCGTTGCAGCGATGGGCGTACTCAAAATACCCACATCTAATTTCCCTTCCCGCAAGTCTTTAACCAGTTGATTCGTCGTTACCTCATGTATTTCCAAATGCAACGTTGGATACTTATCCACCAATTTCTTCATAATCAATGGCAAAATGGAACTGGCAATCGTTGGGATAATCCCCAACTTAACCTTCCCCTCAATTTTCTGATTAATGGCCTTGGAAGAAGAAAGCAGTGCATTGGCATGTGCAACGACTTGTTGGGCCTGAACCAAAATTTCCCGCCCATTCTCCGTCGTTGCAATTGGGTTTGCTTTCCGGTCAAAAATCACCACATCAAGCTGCTCCTCGAGCTTTTTCACCATCGCACTCAAAGTCGCCTGCGTAACATGACAATAATCAGCTGCTTTGGAGAAGCTTTTAAATTGGTCAACCGCCAATATGTATTCTAATTGCTGTATATTCACTGATATAGATTTTATCTATGTCAAATATAGAAAATTTCAGTTTTCTCTATTCAATTGCTTCGCCTAATTTCGAAACCTAATCGGAATAAAATCAACACGATCATGAAAAAACTACTTATCCTTTGCGGTTTGTTAGCTTCTACAGCTACGATTGCCCAAGACTACGCTAACCCACACGGTGGTGCGGCTACTAATCCTCATGGAGCTAACCCGCATGCGGCAGGTGGCGCTAATCCACACGCGGGAATCAATCCTCACACAGGCATGAAAGCCTCAGCTACCACGAACAAAGACTGGTGGCCTAGCCAATTAAACGTAGGCATGCTACGTCAAAACTCAGAGAAGTCGAATCCGATGGGGCCCGACTTCAATTACATCAAAGCATTTAAAAGTCTTGATTACTTTGCGCTGAAAAAAGATATCGCAGCAGTCTTGACTAAATCACAAGATTGGTGGCCAGCTGACTTTGGTAATTATGGTCCACTATTTATACGTATGGCTTGGCATAGTGCGGGTACATATCGTACAGGCGATGGCCGTGGAGGTTCTCGTGCAGGTCAACAACGTTTCTCTCCACTGAACTCTTGGCCAGATAACACGAACCTAGATAAGGCGCGTCGTTTGTTATGGCCGATCAAGCAAAAATATGGTGACAAAATCTCTTGGGCAGACTTAATGGTCTTGACAGGAAACGTATCGCTAGAGCAAATGGGCTTTAAAACATTTGGTTTTGCAGGCGGTCGTACCGACGTATGGGAGCCAGAAGCGAACGTATATTGGGGATCTGAAAAGAAATGGTTGGACGATAAGAACCGTTATTCAGAAGGCCGCAAATTAGAGAATCCATTAGCGGCGGTACAAATGGGCTTAATTTATGTAAACCCAGAAGGTCCTAATGGCGTGCCAGACCCAGCAGCTTCTGCGAAAGATATTCGCGAGACTTTCGGTCGTATGGGTATGAATGATGAAGAGACAGTTGCCTTAATCGCAGGTGGACACACATTTGGTAAAACACACGGTGCAGGTCCGGCTACAAACGTAGGAGCAGATCCGGAAGCAGCGGGAATTGAAGAGCAAGGTTTAGGCTGGAAGAGCACCTATAAATCAGGTAAAGGAAAAGATGCGATCACGTCTGGTTTAGAAGTTACTTGGACATCTACGCCTACACAATGGGGCATTGGATACTTGCATTTATTGTTCAACAATGAGTGGTCTTTAGAGAAAAGCCCTGCGGGTGCTAACCAATGGATTGCGAAAAACAGCGCGAACATTATCCCAGACGCCTTTGACAAAAATACCTTCCACAAACCTACCATGTTAACTACGGATATCGCTTTGCGCGTGGATCCGGCATACGAGAAAATCTCTCGTAACTTCTTAGATAATCCAGAAGTATACGCAAAGGCTTTTGCCAAAGCTTGGTTCAAACTAACGCACCGCGACATGGGTCCTAGCTCGACTTATTTAGGACCAGAGGTTCCGAAGGAGCAATTGGTTTGGCAAGACCCAATTCCGGCATTAAACCACGAGGTAATCAACGCAACAGATATCGCGGCGTTGAAAGCGAAATTATTAAACTCTGGTTTATCGATCAGCGAATTAGTAGGAACTGCTTGGGCTTCAGCTTCAACTTACCGTCACTCAGATCGTCGTGGAGGAGCAAACGGAGCTCGTATTCGTTTAATGCCACAACGTAACTGGGAAGTAAATAATCCAAAGCAATTGGAGAAGGTCTTAGCGGTTTTGGAAAAAATCCAACAAGAATTCAATGCGAAATCAGGTAAGAAAAAAGTATCCATCGCAGACTTAATTGTTCTAGGTGGTTCTGCAGCAGTAGAAAAAGCAGCGGCGAATGCAGGGGTTAAAACTACGGTGCCGTTTATCCCAGGTCGTATGGATGCAACACAAGAGCAAACAGACGTAGCTTCCGTAGGATTGTTAGAGCCGATGGCTGATGGTTTCCGTAACTACTTGAAAACGCGTTATACGCTTTCAACAGAAGAGTTATTTGTAGATAAGGCTCAATTATTAACGTTAACAGCACCAGAAATGACGGTATTAACGGGTGGTATGCGTGCACTAAATGCAAATTACAATGGCTCAAAGCATGGTATTTTCACAGATAAGAAAGATGCTTTAACAAATGACTTCTTTGTGAACTTGTTGGAAATGGGGACTACTTGGAAACCAACAGATGAGACAAAAGAACAATATGTAGGAAAAGACGAGAAGACAGGGGCTGTTCGTGCGACTGCGACACGTGCCGACTTAATCTTCGGTTCGAATTCAGAGTTACGTGCTTTGGCTGAGGTTTATGCAACGAAGGATTCACAAACCAAATTTGTGAAAGATTTCGTAGCGGCATGGACCAAAGTGATGAACTTAGATCGCTTCGATTTACAATATAAATAACTAGGGTTTGATTGAAAAGCCGGCTCGATTGGGCCGGCTTTTTTTATTGCTTTGCTTTCAACTTATTGTATTCCTTTTGTTCCAAGGAGTCCGCTTCGATCACATAGGCTTTGGCATATTGAATACCTAATCCTAATCCCCAGCCCAGCATCGGCCAAACAGGCCAAGGAAGGTGATTCCACCTGATTTCGCTCGGCATGGTAATATACCAGATGATCCAAAGAAAGGGGATCACTAATGCATAAGCGCTAAGGCTTCTTTTAAATTTGGCACGACTTTTGGCAATCTGCCATAATTGTTGGTCTGTACTTTCCATAATATTTCGTTTTTCGGTTTCGTCATCTGGAGCATACAACAAAGTCAAATTCACCCCTAAGACTTCGCCGATCGCATTCATGGAATACAAGCTCGGCTTTCCTTCGTTTCGCTCCATGCGTTGCACCGTGCGCAGGGCAATCCCTGATTTTTCAGAAAGCTCGATTTGCGTAAAGCCCTTCGAGGTACGGATTTCCTTTAATTGTTCTCCAAAATTCATGGGCCAAAATTGAGGTTTAAAACAGACTATACAAACGCCTTTTGTATGACTTCTTTACGTCATCTCTTAAAGTTTTCAATCGCACGATGCGAGCCGTCGCAACTCGGCTTTCGCTTCGTTAAACCACAAATACAATCGGTTAATCCGATTCCTTTCAGGATATATTTTTCATTTTTCTCAATACGAGAAGTACGTGTGGCCGATTGTTTACTATCTGTAAAAAACCGAAGATAGGCGCGCTGCCGACCCGGTGTTAATTTTTCAAAGGCCGCTTTTAGCGCAGGCTTTTTATCCAAGATTGCCGTTAATTCTTCTGGATGTGGTATTTCCGCTGGCTTTTCGAGCGTAATTCCTAACCTTTGCGCCTCCATAGCTTCGAAAACATATGCTTTGATCAGATCTTCTTTGGCAATTATTTCCTGAACAGAACCGAACTTCATCCAACGGCCTAATTGCGTATGCTCGCCTGGTTTGATTAATATTCCCTCCTCATCCCGTATGAGAGCTCCGTTAAAAAAGTTCAAGGCGCAATGCTCTTTTAAACCTGAAATGGCTATCAAATTTTTTGTACCAAACATATAGACAGGCGTTTGCCATTTATACGTTTCGATCAATAAGCAATCCAATAAAATTCGACGCAAATAGGTCATTTCTTGAGACCATTGGTCGGCACTTTGTAGGAACTCGTCAACATTCGGGTCTTTCATCGTTATTTCTTGATTAGAAATTATAAAGTTTCACCTTTAGCATACAAAGAAAGAAAAAACCTATGAAATCACGTGTGCTTATTGCCTTGCTTTTTGCCTCTAGTTCATTGCTAGCTCAAACGCAGCCGGTCCTTGTCGCCATGAAATCACCTACGTTGCGTGTAGGAAAATTGTCTTTTAAAGATCTCAATAAAAACAATAAACTGGATAAATACGAAGACTGGCGATTGCCGGTAGACGTACGTGTAAAGGATTTGGTATCCCAAATGACCCTCGAGGAAAAATTGGGTTTCATGCTCATCAGCACCACCCGCATGGGAGGTGATCAAGTGTTTGCAAATGGGGTACAAGGGGGTGGTCCTAAAACGACTATCACCGAAGGATTTAATGAAGAAGATTTAGTTCAAAATACGAATATGTTTACCCGGAAACCTTTGGCATCCCCAAATATGTCGGCAGCCGGAACAACCAAAGGCGTAACCCAATTCCACTTGCGCCATTTCATTTTACGTGCCAGTGCATCGCCCGAAATTATGGCCAAATGGTCAAACAATTTACAAGAACTCTGCGAAAGTTCACGGCTAGGCATCCCAGCCATCGTTGCCTCTAATCCGCGAAACCACGTGACAACGGATGCGTCCGTTGGCCTAAGCGTTGGTCTTACCGCATTCTCCAAATGGCCGGGCGAATTAGGCTTAGCTGCCATGCGCGACTTTGATTTAACACGTAAATTTGCCGAAACTGCTGCCAAAGAATGGCGTGCCGTGGGGTTACGCAAAGGCTATATGTACATGGCCGACTTAGCCACCGAACCTCGTTGGGGCCGTGTCGAAGGAACCTTCGGAGAAGATGCGGATTTAACATCCAATATGATTACCCAAATCGTTTTAGGGTTTCAAGGAAATAAATTGTCAAACACTTCGGTGGCGATGACCACCAAACACTTTCCGGGAGGTGGACCGCAACTAGACGGTCAAGATTCACATTTTGATTGGGGAAAATTTGCTCACTATCCAGGCGGGATGTTCGACTACCATGTCAAACCATTCAAAGCAGCCATTGCCGCAGGAACATCAGCCATCATGCCTTACTATTCTGCACCGAAAGGCAAGGAATTTGAGGAGGTTGGATTCTCATTCAACAAGGCGATGATCGGCGATTTATTGCAAGGCAAATTAGGCTTCCAGGGAATTATTAATTCCGATACGGGACCGATCGAAATGATGCCTTGGGGAGTCGAAAATTTGAGCATTGAGGAACGCTACCAAAAAGCCTTGAATGCTGGCGTTGATATTTTCTCAGGGGCAGCGGATCCGACCACGTTGATTCAGGTAGTTAAAAAGGGCTTAATTAAAGAGGAGCGCATTAACCAATCCGTAGCGAAATTATTGAAAGAGAAATTCGACTTAGGCCTTTTTGAAAATCCCTATGTAAATGTGGAAGAGGCCGTGAAAACAATCGGTAATGCGGAAGCAGTGGCATCGGCTAATTTGGCCTTACGTAAATCAATCGTTCTATTGCGCAACGACGAAAAGCGTCTTCCGTTAGCGAAGAATACCAAAGTATATTTCGAGACTTTTTTCCAATCGGGACGTAATGCGGGTGAAGCAATTAAGGTTTCGAAACCCAACTATCCAGGCTTGGAATTTGTGAATACCAAAGAAGAGGCTGATGTCGTTTTACTTTGGTTAGTACCTACCGCTGGTGGATTATTCAGTTCGCAAGGCTCAAAAATCGACTTAAATTTATCTAAGAACCGCATTGACGTAAATCACGTAAATGAAATCTTGAATGCCAAACCTACGATCGTGGCAATCAACTACTCGAACCCATGGGTCATTGAGGAAATCGATAAGGGAAAAGCTACATCGGTGATTGCGACATTTGGTACCACGCAAGATGCCTTGTTGGATATCGTGACGGGGGCTTATAAGCCAACGGGCAAAATGCCATTTACGACGCCAATTAGCCAAGCGGCTGTTGAGGCCAATAAATCAGACGTTCCGGGGCACATGGAAGGAGCGAATTATGGGCTCTTCGCATTTGGGCACGGACTTTCGTATTAATGAAAAGGGGCTTCGGCCCCTTTTTTATTGGACGAAATAATCGAGCGCACTGACGCTAATGGTGATGTCGGCGCCAACTTTAATATGCGCTAAATGTTCTTTCGATTGGCCATAAATGGGTAGGTCGGATTCACGATCAAATGTAAAAATATACACATGCTGTTTCTTAGTGGGGTCTTTGGGGTCGACCACTTTCCCCCATTCGTAACCTTTCACAACAGCTAATTTTGTCAACGATTGAAATGAATTATCTACTTCTTGGATTTGGGCATCTGTGGCATTAGCAGCAAATGTAATAGTTACCGCATGTTTAAAAGGTTTAACTGTTTGACCAAAAGTGGTAAGGCTCAATAAAATCAAACTCGCGAATAAAATGGCTTTCATAATAAATTAGAAATTTTGTTATAGGTTATATTTCAATCCAACAGTCGCAATCACCTCCCCATTGGTTATCGTATAATTACCAAAGGCTTTGGCCTGAAAATGCTTGTTGATGTCATAGGAGATGGTCTCGGCGATACCCGTTAAATCCCCAACTGTCAAGTAATAGCCTTGTGTGAGTAAATTCCATTTATTGTGATGGTAATTAGTGTTTCCTGATACCAAAGTCACCTTGAAATCCGTGTTACGCGCATTCCCGTTCAAAATGAACGAGCCCACATTCCATTTATCAGTCACGGGATAAGACAAGGTTAATTCCCGACCAAAGAAACTCGTCACCTCATAATCCTCCGTCATTTGGAATGCTGGAATATGAATTCCCACAGTCGCCTTGAATTTCTTATCGATAAAACGGTAACGCGTAAACAAAGCCACCGTCGTAGGCGTCATGCTCTTCATGCGCATCATGTACATCAAAGAACCGGTTAAGCGTCTTTTGGGATTGGTTCCCGCATTGATGATTAAATTAGGCTCTTTTGAGGTAAAAGCAGGAATAAACGAAAACCCACCGGTACTCATTTCAATACTTCCCGATTGGGCATTAAGTGTAAAGGCGGCGAGGATAAGGCAGAGGGCCAACAATTGTTTCATTTTGATACATTAGGGGATTAAATCGGTGCAAAAGTAGGTATTTCCCTTTCCGAAAACAACCAAGGGCTTTTTCGGTTACCTATGTATGTCCAAATCGCCTATCAATATCGTCTGGTTTAAACGTGATCTACGCTTTACGGACCACGAGCCTTTGTACCGGGCTTTGGAGGAAAATATTCCGGTGTTATTGGTGTATTTTTTTGAGCCATCGATGATTGCATTCCCCGACAGCGACCTACGGCATTGGCGATTTGTGCATGAATCCTTGATGGAAATGCAGGGTCGCTTAGAAGACCGAAACGGGACTCTATATATTTTCCATCATGAAGTACTCCCCGTGTTTCAGGCTTTGGCAGAACAATTTGACATACGCCAAATTTTCTCCCACCAGGAGATTGGGAATGATTTGAGTTTTCAACGGGACAAAGCGGTATCCGCATTTTGCGCACGCGAAAAAATTGCCTGGAGGGAAACTCGGACAGGTGGCGTCATTCGTAAATTAAAATCCCGCAAAACGTGGCAACAACGCTGGGAAGAAACGATGAAACACGAACCCTTTTTTGTGCGTGAGGACAATTGGAATTTATTGCAATTATCGCCTGAATTTTATGAGATCTGGAAAGGGCCCGAACTACCTCTTGAATTCAAAACACGCAATCCAATTTTCCAAGAAGGTGGCGAATATTGGGGTTGGAAATACATGAAAAGTTTCATCGAAACGCGTCATAAAAATTATAGCTTTTACATCAGCAAACCAGAGGCTAGTCGGCGGGCATGCAGCCGCATCTCCCCCTATTTAGCCTACGGAAATATATCCATGCGCATGGCCTATACCTACACCATGCAGCATTACAAAAGCGCTTCGAACAAACGTGCCCTCGCCAATTTCACGTCCCGACTGCACTGGCAAGGGCATTTCATGCAGAAGTTTGAGGATGAGTCCAGGATGGAGTTTGAGCCCGTGAATAAAGCCTATCAGGCGCTTGAAAAACCACGCGATGAGTTCTTGATTCAGGCGTGGCAAACCGGCCAAACCGGCGTTCCACTCATCGATGCCTGCATGCGCTGCGTTGTCGCGACGGGATACTTGAATTTCCGCATGCGCGCCATGGTTGTTTCGTTTTTTGTCTTTAATCTCTGGCAAGATTGGCGGGATTTGGCACATTTTCTAGCACGCCAATTTCTCGATTACGAACCCGGTATTCACTACCCGCAAATCCAAATGCAAGCAGGTGTGACTGGCATCAACACCATCCGCATTTATAACCCGATTAAGAATTCTTACACCCATGATCCGGACGGGGTCTTCATCAAAAAATGGGTGCCGGAATTAGCTGCGGTTCCTTCAACATTGATTCATGAACCTTGGAAACTAAGTGACATGGAACAGACTTTATATGGAATTAAAATAGGCGTGGATTACCCTGTTCCCGTGGTGGATTTAGGTGCGACAAGAAAAACGGCTTCCGACCAAGTTTGGGGGTTGCGGAAAACGAAAAAGGCCCGACAAGAGGTGGCGCGAATCCTCGAAAAACACGTGAATAAATGAGCGCATTCCTGATCTTTCCACATCAATTGTTTGAAGAAACGCTCACGCAAGAAGCTGAGGTTTTTTACCTTGTCGAATCGGATTTATTCTTCAAACAATACGCTTTTCACAAGCAGAAAATACTCTTCCACCGAGCGAGTATGCAGGCCTTTGCGGACCGACTTAGTGCGGCGGGGAAAAGAGTGGAATACATCGATGCGCAAGATCCGCGCGCTTCAGAAGTCGCACTGGTTTCTTCCATCGAAGGCGCGATAAGGATGTTCGATCCGAATGATTATTTGTTGGAGCGACGCCTACGCAGAGCAGGCGACATTCACTTATTAGCAAGCCCCAACTTCCTCAACACAGATATATCGCTGCTCGGTACGCGTAAGCCTTATTTTCAAACGGCCTTCTACACCCAGCAGCGAAAAGACCGTGGAATTCTAATCGAGGAAGATGGAAAACCGATGGGTGGCCAATGGACATTTGACTCCGAAAATCGCAAGAAAATACCGAAAAATACATTCATCCCGGCTCCGTTTCCTGAGGTACTTCCCAACGAATATATTCGCGAGGCCACTGTGTATGTATCGGAACATTTCCCAGGCAATCCAGGTTCGAGCGACATGCCTTTTTCCGGAGCCTATTATCCGGTGACGCATGCGGAAGCAAAGGCAGCATTGGACCAATTTATTCGCGAGCGGATTCCGCTTTTTGGCGATTATGAGGATGCGATTAAGGCACAAGAAAAGTCCTTATTCCACAGTATTTTAAGTCCGCTAATTAATGTGGGCTTGTTGACTCCCACACAAGTCATCGAACGTGTCGCGAATTCGAAAGCACCGCTAAATAGTATGGAGGGGTTCATCCGACAGGTGGTAGGTTGGCGCGAGTTTGTCCAATTATTGTATCGGAAAATCGGGGTCCAACAGCGTACCACGAATTATTGGGGATTTACGCAGGAGATGCCGGCGGCCTTTTACACCGGAACAACAGGGGTGGAACCCATCGACCAAACAATCCGCAAGCTGTTAAAAACGGGCTATAACCACCACATCGAACGACTGATGGTGCTGGGAAATTTTATGTTATTATGCGAAATCAAGCCCGATGCGGTCTATCGCTGGTTCATGGAAATGTACATCGATGCTTATGACTGGGTGATGGTGCCCAACGTATACGGCATGTCGCAATTCAGCGATGGCGGTTTGATGACGACCAAACCTTATATCTGTGGGTCCAATTACATCCTGAAAATGAGCGATTATCCGAAGGGAGAATGGCAGGAAATTTGGGATGGTTTGTTTTGGCGATTCTTGGATAAACAACGTGAGACCTTCCGCAAAAATCCGAGATGGGCGATGCTGATTAGCACTTGGGATAAAATGCCTTTGGAAAAAAAGGAAACGCATTTAAACAACGCTGAAAACTTTCTAGCGCAACTGTTTGCTTAGTTTATTCCAAAAAGAAAAGAAGCTATTGAATTCCCCTTGTAAACCCGGAGCAAGCGAAGGGTGCACCTCTCGTACGCCTTGAAAATGGGCATTGATGGGATGATCCCGGAAAATTCCTTTGACAGGAAGTGACGCATATTCTCCATAATACACCTGCAATCCTGGTATGTTTTCAGCGAGTGAAAGAATGAAATCGATCGTTTTGGGCGCCATCGGGTGCTTCGCAAAATGACTCGGTTCCAAGATCAAAATCCGGTTACCTGCCTCGCCCTCGTGAAAGGTAGGATCGAGCGTATAATGGGTGTAGATGAAGGTGGGAATTCCATCAATTAATTCGAGCGGCTTCGTTGTAGGCGGGGTAAATGGAAGCGATGCTTCGACCGAGCTTTGTAGATGTTGGGGGACCGCTTGCGAGGGCAAATCCTCGTATTCGAAATCTAAATATGTTCCTCTTTGTTGGCTCCCCGTATAGCGATTGATATTTTCTTGGTTCGCGTAATACAGCTTATTGCTGAAGGTCCCGGCGCACCATTGCCAACTCAGCGCATTACTCGCCAAATCACCATCCAACAAATGATAATACATCCATTGGGCGGGTTCAAACCAATGGTATTTGGCCACATTACAAATCGTTCCGGCGAGGTACATCCGCAGGTGATTGTGTAGGTAACCTGTTTCTGGGAAGTTCTTTAAAGCCCCATCTAAAGCTTGAATTCCAGTAGTAGATTCGAGCACCGCTTTGGGAATTCCAAATCGCTCAATTCCCGCCTGCGGATGGCGAATATCTTCAAAAATAGCATCGCCTTTTTGAAGCCACGTGCGCGTATAAAACTCGCGCCAGGCTAATTCTTGGATGAATTTTTCCGCTTGTTCCAAACCAATTCCACGGTTTTTCAATCGCTCAACGACTTGAGGCACGGTGATAAAACCGCGGGATAAATAGGGGGATAAATAAGAAACGCCACCCGTGATAAAATTACGTGAACGTGCATATTTCGCTACGTCAAATCGGTCGATTTGCGCATGTACTTCTTCGAGTTTTGTCGAAAACTTCATTAGCGCTTACTGATTTTATTCATGCTGATGCTGCGCTGCAAGGTGCATTTAAATCGAGGGTCCACAGCCACGCGTTTTTGTAGGTGTTTGGTACCGCGGCCACTCATTCGTTTACGCCACATACGGAAGCTAGACTCCTTACTATTTAAACGCATGAATTCGATGACCTCCTTTTCCTTTAGGCCAAACTGAAATTCGATCGCCTCAAAAGGCGTGCGATCTTCCCAGGCCATTTGGATGATCCGGTCAATGTCCTCGTCGGTAAACTTATTTGCTACGTCTGCACTTTTCACCACAATAGATAATTTGGTCCCAATTCTTCTCCCACTTCTTGCGCCAGGCAAAAGGGCGATTGCAAACGGGGCAGATTTTGGAGGGTAAATGTTGTTTTTTAACGCCTTGCATAAAAAAGGGCTTGCCTGTAATAGACAAACCCTTTTCTAGAAAGAATGTTTCAGGCTAGAACAACTTCTCTGCGGGAGGAGTCGCACCCGCTAAGCGAATATAAACGGTTGTTTGGCCGCGGTGATGCGTTTGGTGTTCGAAAGCTTTGTCGATGACTTGTCCGCGTGTTACGTCGAAACGGTTGAATAATTTAATCATCTCAGCCCATTTCGCATCTGGGTAATTTTTGATGGCATTGATGGCAAAATCATATGAAGCTAAGACTTTCTCCGTAACGCTCGCTTTTGCGACATCGTTCGACTTTTCTAGATCTTTTACGGTTGGAGTAAGTTCCGTAGCGGTTCCAACAATACCGTAATTGGCATCCGCAATGTGAAGCATTTGACCTGCGAAAGAACGCATTTCTTTGGTTGGCTTTAAGGCATATCCCGTCTCAGGCATCGCATCTAAATACTCTTTCGTGTAGGCACGCGCGCGCTCCCAGTCTTTTAAAAGGTTCGCTTTAGGAGTTTGTGCTGTTAAGCTGGTGGCCATGGCTAGGATGGCAAAAAAGGTGAATAATTTTTTCATGATTATTATAATTTATAAGGATTATTAACTCGTTTATTGACTGTTTTGACCAGATTACTTTTAAAAGAACTTTTGACGATTGCATTTGCATTGTTGTGCAAATCTGACACACGTTTTTTTTGTGTCCCCAGCATACCGCCCGAATTTGCTCGTTTACTATTTTTCATATTTATATTTCAATCTCGCCGCGCAAATATAACACCGCTTCGCCTGCAATTTCCACTCGATCGCCCAATAATTTACATGATAGTGAGCCCGTTCGTTGGGATAATTGTCGGGCCGTTAACACCGTTTTCCCTAACACCCCAGCCCAATAAGGCGTCAAAGTCGTATGTGCCGAACCAGTCACTGGATCCTCATTTACGCCACAAGCCGGGCCAAAAAAGCGCGAGACAAAATCCGTCGTTTCGCCGGGAGCGGTGACGATAATTCCGCGAACATCATGGGATTTCAACAATTCGAAATCGGGTTGCAAAGCCAAGATTTCCGCTTCCGAATCGTAGACAAATAAGTAATCCGTCCTGCCTTTGAAAACCTTGCGTGGCGCCCGAGATAATCCGATACCATGCTCGGCTTCAACAGGCAATTCCGATAAGGTATCTACGGGAAAATTCAGGGCTAAAACAGAACCGTTTTTTGATACAGTTAAGGGTCCACTACGCGGAGAAATAAAGTTGATTTGGTCTTTAGCATAAGCCAATTCATGGAACAAGACATAGGCGCTTGCTAAGGTCGCGTGTCCACACAAATCGACTTCGACCGTGGGCGTAAACCAGCGGATTTCATAGGTTTCACCCACTGGAACAACGAATGCCGTTTCGGCTAAATTATTCTCCTGCGCGATGTTCTGCATCACGGCATCCGGAAGCCAAACATCCAAAGGACAAACCGCGGCGGGATTGCCTTTGAAACATTCGTTGGTGAATGCGTCAACTTGGTAGATAGGTATTTTCATCAATTTAAAATTACAGCATTTTCTTTAAACCCCTTCACTGTCAAATAAATCCCCAATGAAAATTCCCACAGCGCAATCGGAACGGCAGATAGACCCGCCAAAGGTGCGCGCTGATCAAAAAGACCATACAAAACTGCGACATCCCCGGCGACCAAAGTAAAGGCGCCGACGATCCCGA
>JAGOAA010000065.1 GCA_017984215.1 Cytophagaceae bacterium | reverse complement strand
TGCCGCGGTCCATGGATTTGAAATAATATTCATTCGCCCCAAAAACCTGCACTGACGTGTACATTTTATCCGGTGCAATTCCAGAATAGATGACATAGCCCGTTGCATTCGGCTTATGACCCCATTTTAACCAAGCGCTACGCGAATCATGTTCCCCGCGTAATACCAATAGATCCTTGATGACACCCGGCTTTTGACCGTGGCCAAAGCCAAACGCCCGAATGCCTGAAATCGCAAACTTACCTGCCGCCATATGGTGATTCACCAGCTTTAAATAACGCACTTCCACCGGCTGCTGAAGCTCAACATAATCATGCGGAATGTCTGTTTTATTCGTCGACTTATCGATAATCAACTCCCATTTCTGGCCATCTTTGCTACCTAATACTTGGTATTGATGGTAAATACCATTCATTTTCCCTAAGAAACTCGAATCAACATCTTGATCCGCATAATTCAATTGCAAGGCTTTCAACGTAGAAACCTCTCCTAAATCCGTCTCAATCCACTCCCCTTTCTTTGAAGAGGCCGCAGACCAATAAGTTTTCATTTGCTCATCTACCGCAAAATTTGCGGAATACCCCGGCAAACTCGATGATACGCGCACCGGTTTATTGTAATTCAACAGCATCCAGCCCGTGAATAAATCCGACGGAGTATCCACTTTTTTGGTAGGCATATAGTAGGGATAATCCCCATAGGCCGTATTCGTGTACATAATTCCGTCTTGATCAAAATACGTAGGCCAAAGTCCTAACCGACGTTCAAAACTATTCTTCACCGCAATGGTAATTGTGGAAACGTGCCACCAATTGCCATATTGGCCCTCAAAAGTCGCACCGTGCCCCGCACCTCGTGTAAATCCACCCGGTTTGAACGAAAACGGGTTGTGTGCTTGGTAGGTAAACGGCCCCATCGGATGATCTGCCGTATACACCCCATCACCGTAGGCCGAAAATTCAGTCCCCGGCGCCCCATATTGTAAATAATATTTCCCCTTGTATTTATTCATCCAGGCTCCCTCCATAAAGGGCTTCAAGAAGGTATTGTCCTGGTATTCGCCAAAACGCTCCCAGCCATGCAACTCATCATTTAATTTAATCAAGTCCTTGCGTTCCCCGATGGGCTGCAAAGTCTTCCGATCCAACTCCTGTCCATACATCGGATAAAAATTACTTGAACCGTGGTATAAATACAGTCGATTGTCGTCATCTAAAAAAAAAGCGGGATCCCAGGCACCAGCCGTAAAGGCGTGAACAGCTTCTTTCCAAGTGTCCGTTTCCGGTTTTTGGGAATACCAAAGCGTAAAATCTTTCGCATACGTGGAACCGATCACTAGCAAACTGTCCCCTAGCGTAAGCGTCGCTGGCGCACACAATTCATCATAGACTTTATGGTAAGGTTGCAAGAATCGGCGCGACACAAAGTTCCATTGTAGCATATCCTTGCTCCACCAATAGCCCCATTGGTTCGTGGAAAACAAGTAGTATTTCCCTTTGAAATACGAAATCACGGGATCTGCTGTAGCTCGGTGACGCCCCTGTTCTGAGAAATTAGGGATAGGCGTAAAACCATAATCCAAGTTCATCGGGTTACAATAAGTAGAAGGCGACGAAACGGTTTGCGCGCTAGCTGAAAAAGTAAAAGACAAAATAAAAAGCAGCAATGCTGGAACAATTTTCATAGTTTTGAGGTCATATAGGTGCCAGTCAAATCCGGCCTAATCGATGAGCAAATTAAATAAATTTCAGGGAATTATTTGGGCGATCGTATTGATTACGTTGTGGAGCGCGAATTTAGCCTATTGGATCAACGCAGATTTCAGCTGGTCTGACCCTTGGATTTACGTCGCCATCCTTATTCAAACGCATTTGTACACGGGCTTATTCATCACTTCACATGATGCCATTCATGGAGTAGTTTATGCAGAAAATCCTCGCCTAAATCACGCAATCGGACGTTTCTGCACGATACTTTTCGCTTTTAATGATTACGGTACCTTGCGGGCAAAACACCACTTGCACCACGCCCATGTGAATACAAACGAAGATCCAGACGTACACCAAGGGCCTTTCTTGCTTTGGTGGTTCAAATTCATTTGGCAATACGTGACTTGGAAACAGGTGCTAGCTATGGCGATTACTTACAATGTGTTGAAGATCTGGTTTCCGATGTGGAATTTGATCTTGTTTTGGGAAGTGCCCGCGATCTTGAGTACGCTGCAATTATTTATTTTTGGGACCTATTTGCCGCACCGAGGTGAACATGCAGCGGACAACAAACAACAATCCAGGAGCCAAAGCAAAAACCATATTTGGGCGTTTATTTCGTGCTACTTTTTTGGCTATCATTTTGAACACCACGCGCATCCCTATTTGCCTTGGTATAAATTACCCAAAGCCAAGGACGAAAGCCTTGCCTAGACCTAGATTTTTCCTAAATTTGCATCGCACAAAATCGACATAAACGAGCTCCTCATGAAAGAACCTAAATACAAACGCATTTTATTGAAACTTTCAGGCGAATCTCTTTCGACAGATGGAGAAGTGATTGACCCAACCATTCTTGGTCAATATGCCGCTGAAATCAAAAAGGTGCATGATTTAGGAGTTGAAGTAGCTATCGTGATTGGTGGTGGCAATATATTCCGCGGTGCGAGTGCTGCGAAAGCAGGCATTGACCGCGTGCAAGGCGATTACATGGGCATGTTAGCGACTGTAATTAACGGAATGGCGGTTCAGGCTTCTTTGGAAAAACAAGGATTGTACACACGCATGATGACAGCCATCAAAGTAGAAGCCGTTTGCGAGCCCTTCATCCGCCGCCGTGCGATGCGTCACTTAGAAAAAGGCCGTATCGTGATTTTTGGTGCAGGAACAGGTAACCCGTATTTCACAACAGATTCTACTGCCTCTCTTCGGGCCATCGAAATCGAAGCCGATGTGGTATTAAAAGGAACTCGCGTGGATGGAGTCTACACCGCTGATCCAGAGAAAGATGCGACAGCAACTCGTTATACGCATTTGAGCTTTTCAGAGGCAATCTCTAAAGGCTTGAAAATTATGGATACCACGGCATTCACTTTATGCCAAGAAAATAACGTACCCATCATCGTGTTCGACATGAACAAGGAGGGTAACTTAGCCGCCTTAGTATCGGGTGAGGATGTAGGAACATTAA
>JAGOAA010000044.1 GCA_017984215.1 Cytophagaceae bacterium | reverse complement strand
CCGAACTACCTTTGGCAAACCTTTAAGGATTGCCAAAGGTTAAGTTAGGGAAATTGAAATCCCGTCATTTTTTCCAATCGATCCTTTGAAACTAAATAGGTCTTCCAGTTTTTGTTTACTTGATGCTCATTGGGAAATAGCACATAAAAAGCCTCCGTTGGTGTGTACACAGCTTTCCAACAATACATCGGGACAATCACACCGGATGCTAAGCGTCCCTTCGAACCTATACCTCCAGAATAGATAAGTAAATTTTGACCTTTCTTAACAGCTAATTTGCGGCAATAAGCTTCTAGAAATTTAAATGGCCCTCTATTTAATTCGCGTGTTTGAGGGATAATGTTCGACATTAAAAATGTCTCCTCATTCAAGAAGTCCGAAGAGGTACGATCCTCCGAATTGCATAAATGCCCCCGATCATAACCCGATTCCTTATAATCTTTTTCATCCACAATCTTAAAGCTGCGTGGAAAACCATCATCCTGCCGGAAACGATCTGATCGGTCTACTGGCCCAACATCACCTGGGCGCAACGTCCATCCTACCCAATTGGCACGCCCCTCTGCCCCATTATACGACATAACATAGCCTTTTTTAACGGCTAAATAATTCGTCGTTGAGGCCGTAGAGGCACCTGAAATATTGGGCACCCCGGTAGGCAAATACGAAAGGACAAAAAATAAGAGATTTAAGATCATTTACGGTGACTGAAAATCCAACTTAACAATTCAGGTTGTTTGAACGCATTATCCCATGAATTATGGTTGACACCCGCATATTCCGAATATTTAATCTCCACCCCTTGATCTTGAATCGCTTTTACCAATTCGCGCGAATGACGAACGGGTACAACAATGTCCGCATCCCCATGGTGAACCCATAATGGAACGCGTTTGGCATATTTGGAAACATAACTTAGATCAGCACCCCCACAAATAGGATTGGCAGCAGCAAACATTTTTGGATACCGCGAAACTGCTTCCATCGTTCCCATTCCGCCCATGGAAAGGCCCATGATGTAGGTCCGACTTTTATCGTGTTTAACCGATTTCACCAAATCAATCACAGCCTGCAAAGGCCAATTGATCGGTGCAGAATAGTCAAAAATAAAGGTCGTCGGGACAGTTGACCGATTAATCTTCACAGATGACCAATAGGATTCCTTCGGACATTGTGGAAAAATCACGATGGCAGGAAAATTGATTCGATTCAATGAATCCAAAAACACACTTTTACCATATTTCATTTGAGCTTCATTGTCGGTCCCACGCTCACCTGCTCCATGCAAAACAACCAATAATGGATATTTCTTACCGGGCTTATAATCCTTCGGCAAAAGAATTTGATAAGGCAGTACTTGACCTTCCTTGGTTTCAAATGATTTTTTCTCAAAGGCACTTTGAGCATGGCTAGCAAAAGCTAGCAATAATAAAACGAGTAATTTTTTCATCTTTATTTAGCGCGTTTAATGATATCGTTAATTGTCAAATCGATTGTTCTTCCCATGGCTTTATTACCGCGGTAAGTCACAATTTTCATCACCGTAGCATCTTTAGGCACGATAACAGAACCTTTGGCTTCCGGATAAAACTGATCTGGAAACGAGTGGTCAAAACTGTAATGAATCGTTAAACCCGAAATTTCAGTACTCAATTGAACGGTTAATTCACCATTTGTGTTGCGCTTCACACCAATGATCGGTTCATACATACTTGGTGCATATTTCTTTTGTGCTACATCAAAACGCGCCATATGTGCTTCTACGCGGCCTATAAAATTATCCCAGTTGCGGTTGGCAGGCTCCGACCACAATGCTTCAGCAATCGCGAAAGAACGTGGATAAGTCATGTATTGCAAATGTCGGTAATTGAATAATTGCTCCGACCATAGGTTGGCTTGCCCACCTTTGACTAATTTGGCATCAACACCCGCAGGAACCGGTTCAAATGCATACGAATCACGTAAACGAACTGTTTTGTACACCGGAGGCTCAATCGCTCGATCACCTTGCATCAAGTCAATATACACATGGTTGCTAGGAGTCATAACAACTTCATGACCTGCTTTTGCGGCTTGAATTCCGCCATCCATGCCACGCCAAGACATCACAGCAGTACTTTTTGGTAAACCGCCACCTTCTAAAATTTCATCCCATCCCATCATACGCTTACCTTTTGAGGTGATGATTTTTTCCAATCGGCGAACGAAATGCGCTTGAACTTCTTGCGAATTCTTAAGTCCTAATTCTTTGCGCATCGCTAAAATTTGCGGGTTTTTATCCCAATAATTCTTTGGGCACTCATCCCCTCCCATATGGATATACTCGAAAGGAAACAAAGCAGATACCTCACCCATCACTTTGTCCAGAAAGGTATATACTTTTTCATTTGCAGGACATAACGTATTGTCTTGTAATGCTTCTGGATGATCATGTGACCAATCGATGAAAGGCTCACCAGAAATCACCTGATAATTCACTGCATCAGGCGTACATGACAATTCTGGATAAGACGCAATCGCAGCCATTGAGTGACCTGGAACGTCAATTTCCGGCATAATATTCACGAAACGTTCTTGCGCATATTTTACAATTTCCTTAATATCCTCTTGTGTATAAAAACCGCCATAAGTGCGTGGTTCATTTGGAAGCGGTTTAGAAAAGTCGGTAAAATGCCCCTCTTTTTTAACATTATAAGCACCCTTTACCGTCAAATTAGGAAATGATTTAATCTCCACACGCCAGCCTTCATCATCCGTTAAATGCCAATGCAAAACATTGTATTTGTAGGCTACCATTTCATCAATGAATTGTTTCACTTGTTCTTTGGTAAAGAAATGTCGGGAAACGTCCAACATCATTCCGCGCCATGCAAAACGTGGCGAATCGCTAATATTCGCATAAGGAACTTTCCAAGCTACACCAGCCACAGGCTGCAAAGACTCAAGTTCTTTAGGCAATAATTGGAGCAAAGTTTGAATGCCATAAAATAGGCCAGCAGGCTTATTGGCTGTAATTTGAACACCTTTGGCATCCGAAACGAGTTGGTACCCTTCATTCCCAAGGGAAGCATCTGCTGTTGAATTTAGCTTAAAACGAATCGCAGCTAATGAAGCAACTGACCCTTGGTTATGCAACCATTGAACTTTTCTTCCTGCAATACGCGTCAATTTATCCGTCAAATACGCATAGCTCGTAGCTAATGCCTCATTTTTAGGACCTGCGATGATGATGGATTTATTCAAGGCATAGGCACCTTGCGGGTAAGTCGCCTTGGTTGGAGCTGGAATAAGGGCTGGTTTTTGGGCTAATAAGCTACTAGAAAGCAGACAAGTTAATCCCAATAAGCTAATTTTTTTAAGCATGTTGAATAGGTTTTTATAAGATATTAAAGTTCAATTTAATTGCGATAAATTCCAAATCGTTTTTTATTTTTGCAAGGATTAAGCATTATATACAAAACACAAAACCATGAATGAATCTGCTACCCTTGCTGCTCAGCAAGTGGAATTAACACACGCAATTGATACGGTTTGGGTTGCCCTTTGTGCAGCACTTATTTTTCAAATGGAAGGAGGATTTGCCTTGTTGGAGGCAGGATTTGTCCGGTCGAAAAATGCCGTGAGTATTATCGCCAAAGTCATGATTGACATTATGTTTGGTGGAGTTGCCTTCTATTTAGTTGGCTTTGGAATCGCCTACGGCAAATCGAATGGCTATTGGGCCTTTGATACGGGAATCATGCAAGGAGATTTGGGCCTTGGACTAACCATTTCCAATTCCTTATTCTGGTTCATCCAAATGGGATTTGCTGTAGCAGCTATTTCCATTGTTTCGGGTGGTGTGGCGGAACGCATGAAAATGTGGTCATACGCAATCTATGTTGCTATATTCAGTGCTATCCTTTATCCCTTAGCGGCCAATTGGGTTTGGAATCCAAATGGTTGGTTAGCTCTTCGCGGATTTAATGATTTCGCGGGTTCAGCAGCTATTCACGCGATGGGTGGTTTTGCGGCTTTAGCAGGTGCGATTGTCTTAGGACCTCGTTTAGGAAAATACAATGAAGACGGAACTGCGAATGCAATTCCAGGACATAACTTAACCTTATCAGCGGTAGGTGCGTTTATCTTATGGTTCGGTTGGTTCGGATTTAATCCAGGCTCTACCTTAGGTGCTGTGGGTAAATGGGATTTAATTGGTTCAGTTGCTACGAACACATTTTTAGCCTCAGCAGCGGGTGGTATGGCCACGATGTTGTATACATTTATACGCTATAAAAAAGTAGATATCACCATGGTGATCAATGGCGTTTTGGCTGGTTTAGTAGCTATTACAGCAGGTTGCAACGTAGTTTCACCTGATTCTGCCTTGATTATCGGATTTATTGCCGGTACGATTGTTGATATCGCTGTTGTGGTCGTTGACAAAATGAAAGTGGATGATCCGGTAGGCGCAGTTGCTGTGCACGGCGTAAATGGATTCTTTGGCACGATTGCGGTCGGTTTATTCTCCCAAAAGAATGGCTTATTCATCACCGGTGAGAGCTCACAATTCATCACGCAATTCGTTGGCGTATCTGTGATTAGCGTATTCTCTTTTGCTACGACCTATGCCATCTTTATGGCCTTGAAAAAGACCATGGGCATTCGTTTGAGTCACAAAGCGGAATCTGCGGGTATTGACGCCGTTGAGTTTGGAGTAGAAGCCTATACAACATTTGAATAATAGCTAAATAAAAACGATATGAAAAAGGTAGAAGCTATAGTAAAACCATCGAAATTAAAAGCTATTCAAAAAGGCTTAATCGATGCTGACATCCCATGCATGACCGTGGTTCCGGTTCGCGGAGCGGGGCTCCAACAAGGTTATTCGGAAATTTACCGAGGGACCGAAAAGTCAATGATTTTATTACCCAAGGTGATGATTATCTGTGTGGTTAGCGATGAGAATTTGGAAAAATGCATCGATGTAATTCTTGATAATGCCTCAGAAGGTAACGTAGGAGACGGAAAAATCTTCATCTACGATGTACAAGATGCCATTCGGATTCGTACGAAGACGCGGGGAGATGGGGCGATAAGGTAGTCCATCAGTCGCTAGTCACTAGTCGCTAGTCATCAGTCACTTGTAGCTAGTGGACATCAATTAATTGATTATATGGTCTAGGGTCAAATTCAAACGAATTGATTTTAGACCATATTGCTTTACAGCTACTTAACATTAGTCAATCAAATAATATAGGTAATTTAATCGCCCAAAACTTAAGCGACTAGCGACTAGCGACTAGCGACTAGCGACTAGCGACTAGCGACTAGCGACTAGCGACTAGCGACTAACCTCACCACCCCCATCCGCACAAACATCTCCTCGCTATACCAATCATATTTTCGCGTCTTCTTAATCATGGGAGCATGTTCCTTACTTTGATAAGCAAACTGATCCAAATTTGAGGCAGATTCCCAAAGGGAGAACGTTGCTTGCTCCAATAAAGGAAACTCCCCTACGCCTTTGGCATTAAGCAAACCCTGCTTTCCTTCCAAATGCTTGCTTGCTGAAGGCACATTCCACCAGAATAATAAGGATTTATGCCAACGAATACTCGCCCGGGTTATGACCGCTACAGGTCCATTCCAAGCAGGATCAGCGACCGAAAAGTCAAAGGGCTGAATGCCATTCCAGGTTCCTTTGCCTTTTAAGGGAATCGCGTCCCAACCGGAAATGCTGGATGATGCAGCGATAAATCCCAACCAGCGTGTATCCGTTTCAAAAAAGCGTTCAGCATGTTCAGAAGATTCCCAAACACCCAACCAAGCATATAAACCAAAATTGGGAAGTACTGAAAATCCATTTCCAGCCCCTGTTCCCAACTGCTTAGAAAAGACCAATCCATCGGCAGACCAACCATTGACGAGTGACCGTCCCATTTCCGCAAACGCGTGACGTTTGGCAGAAAATCCTTTGAACTCTAGAAAGCGAATGGTAATGAATTGACCCGACATAAAAATAATTAAGCAAACGAATTTACAAGGAATGGAGGTTAAAATGCGATTTTGAGCCTAATTAAAAATTTTAACTAAAAAAATAGTTGGAAATATTTTGTAACTAAATTTTTAGTTATACATTTGACCCAAGCAAATGAAAAACACATGAAAAAACTCACCCAAGCCGAAGAACAAATCATGCAGGTTATTTGGAACCTACCTGAAGGTGGTTTTCTAAAAGACATCATCGAAATGCTCCCAGAACCCAAAGCCCATTCGAATACCATAGCGACCTTACTTAAAATTTTAGTAGAAAAGGATTTTGTTCAGATCACAAATCCGAATCGGAATAATTTGTACTCAGCCAAAATTAGCAAATCTGCGTATTCAGGCTCGCGCATGGCGGGACTTACAGAATCATTTTTCGAGGGATCCTATTCCAATGTCGTTTCCTTTTTAGTGGACAAAAACCAAATGTCCATCGAAGACCTCGAAAGCTTAATCGAACAATTAAAAGCGAAACAAAATGACTAGCTCTACCCTTTTCATGTATGCCATCAAGTCAATTGCCCTCTCTGGCATTTGCATTGCATACTACACGTTGTTTTTGAAAAACACGTTGATGCACCAATACAACCGATTTTTCCTGCTAGGAACCCTCCTACTAAGTTTATTCGGCCCTTTGGTCAAATTTGAATATTGGTTGGAACCCGAAACACAAGTTACCAACATCACGCAAACCATAAGCTATCTCAACACAATTCAGCTTCAACCCATAGTAGAACAAACAGATTGGAGCATGATCATGATAAGCATTGCCGCAGGGATATCCATATTACTCGTATCTTATTTGGCCTTGGGCATTTATAAGATTTACCAAATCAAACGAGCCCATCCGATCCAATCCAGCCAAGGCATCGAAATCATTGAGACCAACTTAGAAAATGCCCCCTTTTCATTCATGAATCTTTTGTTTTGGAAGCAATCCATCGATTTATTCAGCGAGCAAGGGCAGAAAATATTCCAACACGAATTAGCCCACATACGGCAAAAACATACCTACGACAGGCTATTTTGCCAATTGGCCGCCTCCCTCGTTTGGTTTAATCCTTTTCATTGGCTCATTCAAAAAGAGCTTCAAAACATCCATGAATTCATTGCCGACCGTGAAGCGATTCAATCGGGTGATGTACAATCATTTGCCAAAATGTTGTTGCAAACGCATTACGGAAACGAATTTTTAAACCCTAGTCATTCTTTTTATTACTCATCTCTAAAACGTAGAATTATGTTATTAACTACCTCAAAAAACCCAAAATTTGCTTACCTAAGACGTGTTGCCGTTTTACCCATCGCAGCGTTCGCTTTGATCGTAAGTAGTGTGCAAATCAATGCACAATCAAAAAAAGAAAAGAAAGCTGCAAAAACAGACTTTCTTGTAAGTATCCAACCGGATTCCACCATATTTTCAGACCCTAAAACAGGTAAGAAAGTATTTGCCGTTGCCACACGAGATATGCCACCTCCACCAGCACCGGCTGCTGCACCTACTCCGCCAACGCCGCCAACGCCTCCTATGAATGAATCCATTTCAGCCATTTCTTCTCCTTCTGATATCAAATCAATCGACGTGAAAAGCAATTCGATGGTCATTAGTGGAACGCGCAACGGTAAAGACGTAACAGTTACGGTGAACAAACCGAACGAAAACATATCACTTAATGGAAATGTCACACTGAAGCCTTCCGCTGGCCAAAAAAATAATCCACTCATTGTTATAGATGGTAAAATCACGCCTGAGGTCAATTTGAACGATATAAATCCGAACAACATCCAATCCGTAAATGTCTTAAAGGGCGAAAAAGCCACAGCAAAATACGCAGAAAAAGGGGTTAACGGTGTCGTTGAAATAACGACCAAAAAACCTTAATTCAAAAACATTAGTTTAATGAATGAATAAAAAAAGGCCATCGTTTGTTGACGATGGCCTTTTTCGTTGATTGAAATATACTTTTACTTTCCAATACAAAACTTCCCAAAGATATTCTTCAACAAGTCATCATTCGAAATTTGCCCTGTAATCTCTCCTAAATCATGTAACGCATAACGAAGGTCCTGCGCAATTAAATCGCCGGTTAAACCGGTTTTTAAGCCGCGTAAAACAGATTCTAATGTCTCCTGCGTCTGTAAAAGATGTTGGTAATGACGTAAATTGGTCACCAAGGTTCCGCCCGTACTGACCTGATCCAATCCCACTACATCCAATAAAGCCTTCTCTAAATCCGATAAACCATCCTTGTTTTTCGCCGAAAGGCAAATCAACGAAGGCATATCTTTTACAATAGCTTGTAAAGCTTCCGCGGACACTTGATCCTTCTTGTTTAAAATCTGGATCACAGGAATAGCTAAATCGCCCAAGGCTTCCACACCTGTTCGTATCGAAGCAGCCGTTTCCGTCGTCGCATCGGCCATGTAAATCACGACTTGCGCCTTCTTCACCCAAGCCTGCGTCCGCTCCACGCCCATCGCCTCTATCACATCCTCCGTCTCACGTAAACCCGCTGTATCAATCAAGCGGAACTTAATTCCACCCAATACCCACGAATCCTCCAAACTATCCCGCGTCGTTCCGGCAATGTCGGAAACAATAGCACGCTCCTCATTCAACAAAGCATTCAAAAGCGTTGATTTTCCCGCGTTGGGTTTACCAACAATCACCGTCGCAACCCCATTTTTAATCGCATTTCCTGCTCGGAAACTCGCGACCAATGGACGAATAGCGACCAATAATTGGTTAACCAAATCCTCTAAATCCTTCCGATCCGCGAACTCCACATCCTCCTCACCAAAATCCAATTCCAACTCAATCAAGGATGCAAAATGAATCAATTGCTCGCGCAATGCAGCTAATTCATTCGAAAAGCCCCCGCGCAATTGATGCAAAGCCGCTGCTTGTGCCGCTGCCGAATCGGCCGCAATCACATCCGCAACCGCTTCCGCCTGCGCTAAATCAAAGGCTCCATGCATGAAAGCGCGTTGGGTAAATTCCCCAGCCCGCGCCAATCGCGCACCTTTCTCGACAAATAATTGAATGATACTCTCCTGAATAAACGGAGAACCATGACACGATATCTCGACCACATCCTCTTTGGTATAACTCTTTGGGGCGATGTATAAACTCACCACCACCTCGTCATATACCCGACCAGCATCCTCGATTCGACCATAATGTATCGTATGAGTTGCCTGCTTCGTTAAGTCTTTGGGTTTAAATACAGCATTGACAAGCGGAATCGAATCAGGTCCCGATAAACGGATAACCCCAATCGCCCCCACCCCTGCGGGTGTTGCCAATGCTACAATCGTATCTTGAAATAACATTAAAGTAGGTTTTGAAGCTTCATCGCTACCGACATATCGCCGGATATCTTCACTTTACCCGTCATTACGGCCATCATCGGATTTAAATCACCTGTTAATAAGGCAGTGAAATTCTCCTCCGTCGCTGCAATCGTGCAATCAGCATCCACATTTTCATTGGTTACTGTTCCATCCGAATTCACCACAATGATTCCTGAAGGAAATGCAAATTTAAATGATACACCTTGAGCACCCTTTTGAGCAGCTAATGCGTTAATACGTTCGTTGATTTCTTGAAATGTCATATGAAGAGTTTTAAAACACAAAACTAATACTTAAATCTCCCGATGACAAATTACCTTGAAGTCACAAAATTGACAGGATTCTACATCGGTCGTTTTTTCAAAGGATTTCGTTCGATCCAAAATTTTATCTACCCAAGCCTGTACCACTTGCCTAGAATCTGCCATAAATCCTTCCATATTTTGGCCTTCTGAAAACCATAAACCCAATTTAGGCACCGTTAAAACACCAGCACCTAAATTTCGAAAGGAAATAATCCCAGGTTCTATGGACAATGTCTTCCAGTCCAAACCAGCAAAAAGCGGATTACTTTGTTGCTCAACTGCTTGAGCCAATAAAAATTTATACAACCAAAGCTGTAATAATTTTCCTTTTAAATCCTCCGAAACCAATTCTGACATCAGACCAGGGACCCCAATCGTCAAATCTTTCGTTTCTACTTTACCCGTCTTGTAATCAATGATGCGATAAACTCCTCCCACGCGATCCAGTCGGTCGACACGCCCCTTGATCTTAACCGAAAATCCGAGACCTTCATGGGCCACAGGAACCATCGTGCTCAAATCGAGTTCTGTCCCCAACAACTGTACGCGCGCTGAATTCCACTGGGGCTCCAAATGATAATAACTACTCAAAAGCGTTTTGGCGACTTCTTTCAATACATAATTAAAGCCTTTTTCCATCTCAAATACACCCTCACGCAACTGAATTTGCTCCATGGCTTGATCCAACAAAACATCCAATTCAGCGATGCGCGTTTCAGCATCTGCTTGGTCTACCCAGCCATGATGTGAGTCTAATATCGTTTTGTCTACATTCTCCAAAACCTTATGCACCCAAGTACCAAATACATCCGCCCCTAATTCATCCTCATTTTGCTTCTCCTTGCGCAAATCCAATACATAACTGTAATAATATTGCAAGCTGCAATTCGCGAATTGTGCCATCGCAGAAGGTGATAATCC
>JAGOAA010000064.1 GCA_017984215.1 Cytophagaceae bacterium | reverse complement strand
TTAAAATAGGAATTATTTCGCTGTTTGAAATAGGTAGGTAAATCCGCCACCAAAATGGCAAGCAAATAAAATACCACATAGACATAGCCTCCAATCCCCGGAAAAATAATGGAGAAAATATACTCCAATTGTGTCCCAAAAAAGTAAAAGGAGAATAAATTAAAGAACAAATGGGTGAAGTCGGCATGTATAAAACCAGAAGTCAAAAACCGCCAATATTCTTGTTTTTTATTGATTCGATAAGGCGACATCGTCATCGCATCTAACCAGGCTGGCTTTTGCCAAGCAAGGAGCGAAATCGCGACCGTAATGGCCATCAACATGAAACTGAGTGAATTTGTATTCCCCATCGAATGTGGGCGATGCCCATTAAAATTTAGCCTACAAAACTACATTAAACTTCCCGATCAACCAACCCCGCTAAGAATTTCCCTAAGGCCTCTTGCTGCGCTGCTTGCAGGTTTAGTTGGTCTATCGCCTGAAAGGCTTGATCAAAATACTGATTAATTTTTGCCTCGGTCTCATTGCGTATCCCCAGATCTGTATAAAGCTGAGTAATTGCTGCCACTTTTTCAACTGGGTTCGGATTGTTTGCCGCTAACCAGTGATTCAAGGTATCAAGCGCCTCCCCTTGTGCTGTTTCAAGGGCACGAATCAATAAATACGTTTTCTTATTGGCCAAAATATCTCCCCCTACCTGTTTCCCGAATTTCTCAGGATCGCCGTAAACATCGAGCAGATCATCTTTTAATTGAAAACCTAAACCGATGCATTCGCCAATTTCATAAAGAATTTTTGCTTTAGCAGTGTCAACTCCTGCCAAAATACCCCCCATCTCCATCGATAAACCAATCAATACGGATGTTTTCAAACGGATCATTTCAATGTATTCATCCACCGTAACGGTAGATCGACTTTCGAAATTCATGTCCATTTGTTGGCCTTCACACACCTCCGCTGCCGTCCGATTAAACCGGGTAATCAAATGTTGATATTCCCCTAATAACAAATGCTGACATTGATTCAGGTATTGATAGGCATTTACGAGCATGACATCTCCCGATAAAATCGCGATATTATCATTCCACTTTTCATGCACCGTTTGCTTTCCACGACGTAAAGGAGCCTTATCCATGATGTCATCATGCATCAGGGTGAAATTGTGAAAAATCTCGATTGAAAGAGCCGTAGGAACGACCTTTTCCCAATCTGCTTTAAACAAGGAATAGGACAATAAACAAAGCACGGGACGAATCCGCTTGCCGCCCAATTGCATCAAATAGCGAATAGGATCATACAACTCTTGTGGAGAATCTCCCAAAGATTGTTGTTTAATTTCGGCTTCAAGCGCGGGCAAAAATTCTTGTATCATAATTATCGATCTACTTCGCCCATGACTAAATCCATGGATCCAATGATAGCCACTAAGTCGGCCAAATAAGCCCCTTTAGCTAAATCTGGAATCACCGACAAATGATGAAAGGAGCATGCGCGCACTTTCACGCGTGACGGGATATCCGATTTGCCATCGGCACGGATATAAAACCCTAATTCCCCCTTAGGGTTTTCTGCTCGGGCATAAATATCTTGAACAACAGGTCTAATTTTCTTGGGAACAAATTCTTGTGGGTCAAATGCTTTCGATCGTGCATGTTCGCCCGTTAATGCCGACAAGCATTGTTCGATGATTCGAAGTGATTCAATGCATTCGAGTACACGGACGTGATTTCGATCCCAACAATCCCCCGTTTGGCCTTTTAACCCTTCCCCCACGGGAACATCAAATTCCAATTCCGGATAAACGGAATAGGCATCTACTTTTCGTAAGTCAAACGCTAAACCTGAACCGCGTATTACAGGGCCTGTGCAGCCATAATTTATCGCTAGATTTACAGGCAATACACCGATATTAGCTGTACGCTTAATAAAAATCGAATTTTCCTCGACAATTTTTTGAACCTCAGCAATTGTATTTTTGATGACAGGGACTAATTCCGCTGTACGCTCTTCGAAACCAACAGGAAGGTCATAGAACAAACCACCTACCCAGACGTAATTATAGAGCATTCGAGCTCCCGAAAGCCATTCCAACAGACGTTGAATATGTTCCCGATCGCGCATCAACCATAAAAAAGGGGTATATGCTCCAATGTCTAATCCATAGGTTCCTATTGCCACAAAATGAGATGCAATTCGGTTTAATTCAGCAACCAAAACCCGAATGTATTCAATCCGTTTAGGCAGGGTACCAGCAATTCCAAGCATTTTCTCAATTCCCATGACATAGGCATGTTCTGAATTCATGGAGGCCATGTAATCAAGACGGTCTACGTAGGGAATGATTTGATTAAAGGGAAGTGCTTCGGCGTGTTTTTCGAAACAACGATGTAAATAACCCAAATGCGGGACTACATCTACGACCAATTCTCCATCCGAAATGACTTCCAGGCGCAAAACACCATGTGTAGATGGGTGCTGTGGGCCGAGCGAAATCAACATTTCCTCCGATTTCAGATCAGCGAGCTGATACTGATTCGGGTCGGAATCTTGAAAATTCTGGGGAAGAAATTCGTATTGAATGGAATTCATTGAACAAAAATGTAGAAAGTATCTCACATTTAAAAGCCTCGGAAGTTGAGTAGGCGAAGATTATCAATTATTTATCAGATATTTTGGCAAAACTATTTGGCAAAAAAAATATTTCTTATACCTTTGCATTCCGTTTCGAATCGAGGCGTAAACAGATTTTACAATTATGGCAAAGAAAGGAAATCGCATCCAAGTAATTTTGGAATGTACAGAGCACAAAGAGTCGGGTCTACCAGGGATGTCACGTTACATCACGACGAAGAACCGTAAAAACACAACTGCTCGTATTGAGTTGAAGAAATACAACCCAGTATTGAAGAAAGTTACTCTACACAAAGAAATTAAATAAGGTTTAATACCCACGAATCATGGCTAAGAAAGTAGTTGCAACACTAAAGAAAGAAGGCGGCGTAAAATACGCTAAAATCATCAAGGCGGTTAAAAACCCAACGACAGGAGCTTATACCTTCAAAGAAGAAATCATTCTTCAAGATGAGGTTAACGCTGCATTGAAAAACTAGTTTTTTCGTCGGTAATTTATCGCTAGCATATTGAAGTCCCTTTTTCGGGGACTTTTTTTTGTTTACCTTCAACTCATAAAAGACGTACAATCGAATGGGATTATTTGATTTTCTCAAGAAAAAACCAGCTCCAGAAGAGCAAGCAGACCTCGAGCAGGCCTTAGAAAAAGGCTTGGAAAAAACCAAAGATGGGTTTATTTCCAAAATGGGTCGTGCGGTTTTGGGAAAATCCAAAGTAGACGATGATGTTTTAGATGAGCTTGAGGA
>JAGOAA010000063.1 GCA_017984215.1 Cytophagaceae bacterium | reverse complement strand
CTTCGAATCCTTCTTCAGCTCCGATAGGCAATTGCAAAGGCACTGCGTAGCTACCTAACATTTCTTTCACTTGCTTACACACGTTTAAGAAATCAGCACCTGAACGGTCCATTTTGTTAACGAAACCAATACGTGCTACATTGTAGTTATCAGCTAAGCGCCAGTTCGTTTCCGATTGTGGCTCTACACCGTCAACGGCAGAGAATAAAAATACTAGACCATCTAATACACGTAATGAACGGTTTACCTCTACTGTAAAGTCAACGTGACCTGGAGTATCAATAATGTTGATGTGGTAATCTTGATCGCGGTATTTCCAACCTACTGTAGTCGCCGCAGAAGTAATCGTGATACCACGTTCCTGCTCTTGCTCCATCCAGTCCATTGTTGCCGCACCATCGTGTACCTCACCAATTTTGTGGGAAACCCCTGCATAATACAGGATACGTTCCGTGGTTGTGGTTTTACCCGCATCAATGTGCGCAGCAATACCGATGTTTCTAGTGAATTTTAAATCGCGTGCCATTTTAAAAGGTTAATTATGAAATGATTTTTTAATCCGTTTGTTAATAATCAAATACTTGGACAATGATTTGTCTAGGTACTCGTTTAGGGGTGCAAAATTACTGAAACTTAATTAAATACAAAAATATTTCGCAGATGTTTAATGCCTTTTTACAATTGCTTTATCCAAAGCTCTGTTTCGCTTGCGAAGACCCCCTTTTTGAGTCAGAAGAATTTATCTGTACCTATTGCCGAATCTCCTTAGCTCGAGTCGATTACACTCAAAATTCCCCTTGGTGGCTGCGCGCGAAGTTTGATGGACTGTTCGTCTATCAGGAGGTTCAAACCTTTTTTATTTTCGCATCTGGAGGGCGCGTGCAGCACCTCATGCACGCGATTAAGTACAAAGGGGCAGAAGATTTAGGCGAATATTTGGGGCTTTGGGCAGGGCAATCATTGAAAAAGTCCCATTTTTTTCATGAGGTCGATTGCATCATTCCCATTCCCTTGCACCCGAAAAGGCTACAAGAGCGCTCATATAATCAAGCCGAATGCATTGGAAATGGCCTAGCCAAAGGATTGCAAATTCCCATCCTCCCGCAGGCCCTACAGAAATTTAGCCAAACGAACTCACTCATCGGTCAGGATCGTTCACATCGTTTTGAAATCCTAAAAGATTCATTTGAAGTCTTGGCTGATGTCAGAGGTAGACATGTCCTAATCGTAGATGATACGTTAACGACAGGGGCAACCTTATTAGCCGCAGCAGAAAAAATAAAGGCTGCTGGTGCCAAGGAGGTTTCCTTTTTCACACTAGCAGCCTTGAAATAAGCTTTTTATTATTTGTTTGTTCCTGCAGAAATCATCGCACAACGGAATCCAATTGTTGCCGTTGCTGAATCTTCATCTAAGAAACGACGTGAACCTGGTGCTAACCAATATGCCACATCTGCCCATGATCCTCCTTTGTACACACGTACTTTATTCGTGATCAGGGATTGATTGTTCTTGCTGTCATAACGTGACTCCTTATCTTCCTTATCATTACGACGAACCGGGTTCAAATCGTTAAAGTCTTGGAAAGATAATGGTCGATACAAATCTTGTACCCACTCATTCACGTTACCCGCCATTTGGTATAAACCAAAGTCGTTCGGTGCGTATTTGTAAATTTCTGCTGTAATAATGGCGCCATCATTTGACTTACCTGCAATACCGGCATAATCCCCACGTCCACGTTTGAAGTTGGCAAGCATCGTTCCCCGACCTTTACCCGATGACTCACGCAAGGATGGACCATCCCATGGATAAATACGTTGGTTTACCTGATTCTCATCTTGTTGTTGCGTGCCAATCATCGCCTTCGCCGCATATTCCCACTCCGCTTCTGTCGGAAGACGATAAGATGGTAACACACGCCCTGATTCGATTGTCAAACGCGCATTCGCATTGGTTCTTGGTGCCGCCGCTGTTGTTGCTGCGCCAGCCGCTGATTTCTTCGGTAATTTCATTTTTGAAGCGGGTGCTGCGGCTAAATTATTGTTAACAGCTGCCGTTCTCCAAATACAATAATCTGTCGCCTGTTTCCATGAAACTCCCACAACAGGGTACATGCGGAAACCAGGGAAACGTAAATATTGCTCTACATAAGGGTCATTAAAGGCCAAATCATTGCGCCAAACCGTTGTGTCAGGCAACGCTGATTCGTAAAAATCTTGTGTCGAATCCTTTTTAACGGCACTTAAATATTCTAAATAATGCACGTTGGCAATCTCCGTTTCATCCATATAAAAGGATTGAACAGACACTGTACGTTCGATATTGTCATGTAATCCTAACACATCCTCTTCCAAAGAACCCATCGTAAAACGACCGCCTTCAATGAAAACTAAGTTAGGACCGGTTAATTGTCCGGTGAATTTTTTGTCTACCTGAAAACCGTTTTTGGTATTGTAGGCTAATCCGGTTGTTGTTGAAACATTACCGATATTGACACTGTTGGGCTTCGATCCACTCGCAAGTCCACCTTTCAAGCCACCTGGGCAGGAAGTCAACATGAATAAGCTAGCACAAAGGCCTAGTACGTTTAATAATTTAGCAATCATCTATATGCTCTTTCGTCAGAATTTGAAAAACAAAGGTATAAAAATCAACTTAATCCTGCTATGCTATCCTAAAATATCCACCAAAATAGTGTTTAATTCTGGAATGGTGCTTATTCTGTCCACTTGTAAAATCATTTTTCCAGATTTTTCACGAAGCTGACATTGTCCTTTTTTGCCATTAACAAATTGAATAACCTTAAGCACAATCTCCTGCGGAATCTCTTTTGAAACGAAATACAATTTCAAAATATTGCTCTTCAAGGTGATTTTTTCCACGCGCAAGACTTGCGCCTTCCAGCGGCAGCGCACCAGGTCAATCATGTCTTGGACTTCCAAAGGCATTTTACCAAAACGATCTTCCATTTCGGTGACAAATCCTATCAAACTCGTCTCGTCATCGATCTCATCCAAACGTGTGTATAAACCTAAACGTTCGGAAATACTCGACACATAATCTTCCGGAATCAATACCCGTAAATCGGTTTCTATTTGGCAATCGACCTTCAAGGCCTCCGCAATTTCACTTAAATCCGTTTCAAACAGGGCCTTAAACTCATTCTCCTTCAATTCCTGCACCGCCTCATCCAAAATTTTGTGATACATGTCGTATCCCAAATCATTGATAAAGCCTGATTGCTCCGCACCTAATAAATTCCCTGCTCCCCGAATGTCCAAATCTCGCATCGCAACCTTGATCCCATCGCCCAAATCCGAAAATTCCTCCAACGCGCTCAATCGCTTGCGCGCATCACTTGTTAAAGCGGATAGGGATGGGGTAACTAAATAACAGTAAGCTTTTTT
>JAGOAA010000043.1 GCA_017984215.1 Cytophagaceae bacterium | reverse complement strand
GTAAAAGATGTGGATATTTCGAATGATTCATTTAAGCCAATTGAAGCAATCATTCAATCCATGACGTTAGCAGAACGTCAAAATCCAGATATCTTAAATCCGACGCGCAAGAACCGCATCGCGGCTGGGTCGGGGACATCGATCCAACAAGTTAACGGCTTGCTGAAGCAATTTGAAGACATGCGTAAAATGATGCGCATGATGAACAAAGTGCAAGATGGTAAAATGAAAATGCCGAACATGGGAAACATGTTCAAACGATAAATTTGGCAAAGCCTTGATTCTATTTACGAATCAAGGCTCCCAATTCCTTCTCAAAGCGCGTGATCAATCGATCCATCGTCGCATCAATAACCTTATCTGTCAGTGTTTGTGTTTCATCTTGTAAGGTGAACGAAACCGAATAGGATTTCTTTCCTTCGCCCAGGTTCTTGCCTACATACACGTCAAAAACAGATACATTTTTCAATAGATTTTTTTCCGTTTGTTCGGCTACACGTTGAATCGCTTGCAAGCTGACGGTTTGGTCTAATACCAACGATAAATCGCGGCGTACCTCTGGGAATTTCGAAATCTCTTGGTAGACAAAATTGCCTTTCTCTTGTTTTGCCCAGAAATCCCAGTCAAAATCTGCCATGAAGACTTCTTGCTTCACATCGAATTTTTGAGCCAATTTTGGATGAACTAATCCCAAGGAAACGACAGGCTTCTTATTGACTGTAATCGTTAAACCATACGCATATACCTGCGATTGTTCGATGACCGTTGTGTCAAATTGAGCGACGCCTAATTGCTTCATGGTTGCAATGACTTGCGCATATATTTGATGTAATTGGCTTTTTTGCGGCGCACGTGACCACGTTTCTCCTTCTGATAGGCCAGAAGTATAAAGTGCCAAATGACGTTTTTCGATAAACTTCTCGCCTTTTTTATGGTAAGTCTTTCCGAATTCGAAAAGCTTCAAGTCTTTTTGTCGGCGATTGATGTTATGCGCCAATACCTCTAAGCCGTGGAACACCAAATGCTGACGCATGACACCTAAATCTTCCGATAAGCGGTTTAAGATTTCGACGGTATCGAATGTTAGATCTTTGGCAATTAAGCTATGGTATTCACCTTTCGTTAGTGAGTTGCTGATGATTTCTTGGAATCCTTTGGCTGCTAAGCTTTGGCCAATGCTCAATTGAACTTTCTCTTTATCCAATGCAGGGAATTCCGAGATAAATTTCGCGCTTAGATTCTCCGACAACGGAATGTTGTCCAATCCATGAATACGTAAAATTTCTTCGATAATATCTGCTTCACGTGTGACATCCACACGGTAAGCGGGAGCAATGGCAGTAAAGCCATCTGCCGACTTATTTTTCAACTCAAAATCCAAGGCAATTAATATCTCTTGTATACGTTCCGCGCCGATTTCAATACCGATGAGCTGCTTGATGCGTGCATAGGTCATCTTGATTTCCGCTAATTCAGGCTTTTCGAGGTAAATGTCAACTAAATCAGAACTGATTTGTCCGCCTGCTATCTCTTGAATTAAAAGTGCTGCATATTGAATGGCAAAGGCTTTCGCTTCAATGTCTGTTCCACGCTCAAAACGGAACGAAGCATCCGTTTTTAAACTGTGAATTTGTGCAGCTTTACGGATGCGTTCAGGTTTAAAATACGCAACCTCTAAATAGATGCGTGTCGTTGAATCTTGAATCGATGAATCTGCTCCCCCCATGACACCTGCTAAGCCAATCGGCCCCTCGGCATCACAAATCATGATTTCTTCACCAGACAAAGTTCTTTCTGTACCATCCAATGTGGTGAATTTTGTGCCAGCTTTTGCTTGGTCAACGATCAATTTACCACCACGTAATTGATTCCAATCATACGCGTGCATCGGTTGGCCCAAGCCATGACAGATGTAATTCGTTACATCCACAATGTTGTTGATGGGACGTAGACCAATGGCCGATAAGCGCTCTTGTAGCCATGCTGGGGAAGGAGCAACTTGAACCCCATCTATCGTCAGTCCACAAAAACGTGTACAGCCTTTGTCTTGAATTTTAACGTTGATAGGGAATACGTTATTCGCAACCTTAAAACCAGATACATCGGGTAGTTTTACTTCGATTCCACTCACTGCTTTAATATCGCGTGCAACGCCCCAATGGGAAGCGGCATCCGCGCGGTTTGGCGTAAGGCCGATTTCTAAAACAAGGTCTGAATCGATTTGGAAATATTGCGCTGCGGGAGTTCCGTTGGGTAATGTTGTATCTAAAATCAAGATACCATCATGCGATGTTCCGATTCCGATTTCGTCTTCCGCACAAATCATGCCCTCGGACGGCTGGCCATAAACTTTGCGTTTTTCAATCGTAAATAAGGATTTACCTGTGTTATCATACAAGGTTGTGCCTGGTGTTGCGACAATCACTTTTTGGCCTGCTGCTACATTCGCTGCCCCGCAAACAATGGTTAGGATTTCATCGAGTCCAGCGTCAACAGTCGTTAAGCTGAGCGTTTTTTCTTTTACTTCAAATTTTTCGCAGGTTAATACTTCACCTACTACGAAACCACGCAATCCGCCAGGGATTTTTTCGTGTGCTTCGATGCCCTCCACCTCTAAACCTGTATTTGTTAATAATACATCGAGTTCTTCCGCTTGACCTTGTTGGGGTAAACGAGCCAAATCAATAAAATCACGTAACCAATTAATCGAAATCTTCATATTGCTGAATTAGCGGGATAACTTCATTTTATAATCCACAGAAACCTTCCCGCGGGTAATGTCACTTAACTTGTTTTTGATCATGCGTTTTTTGACAACATTGAGGTGATCTGTAAATAAAATCCCTTCAATGTGATCATATTCATGTTGGATGATGCGCGCAGCAAATCCTTCAAACACATCGGTTTTTTCTTCTCCTTTTTCTGTCCAGTAATGGATTTTCACATATTCGGGTCTGAATACTTCACCCCGAATGCCTGGAATCGACAAACAACCTTCCTCAAATCCCCATTCTTCACCCGTTTCATCCAAGATGGTTGCATTCACAAATACCTTTTTGAAATCGATTAAGGATGGGTCAATATCCTCTTCCTCCTCACCCTCATTCATGGGCCTGCCGTCTACGACGAATAAGCGGATGTCCATGCCGATTTGAGGTGCGGCCAAGCCGACACCACTAGCGGCATACATGGTTTCAAACATGTCTTCCGAAAGCTTGACTAAATCAAGGGAACCGAAATCAACAGGCTTAGCCACTTTGCGCAAGACTGGGTCGCCGTAAGGGATGATGGGATATATCATTGTCTATTAAAAATCAAACGGCAAATTTAACGAAAAAACGGGAAAATGTGGAATTTTTAAAAGCGAATGGAGTCCTTTGGTTTCCTTATTTTTTTGTAATTTGCGAAGATTATGAAACCTAAGTTGTTTTTTTATACAAGATAAAAATATGAATCGTAACTTTTTTAAAGCACATCCTTGGCACGGTATCCAAATTGGAGACCAAATGCCTGAACAAGTAACTGCATTTATTGAGATCGTACCGACTGATACGGTCAAATATGAAATTGATAAACAAACAGGATATTTGAAGATTGATCGTCCTCAAAAATTCTCTAACATTGTTCCTGCATTATATGGCTTTTTGCCTCAAACATATTGTGCTGATGGTATTGCTGAGCTAGCTCGTAAATATTCAGGTAAGGATATTATGCAAGGTGATGGAGATCCATTGGATATTTTAGTGCTTTCAGAGCGTGCAATCACGCATGGAGATATTTTATGTCAAGCGATTCCGATTGGTGGAATTCGAATGATCGATAAGGGAGAGGCGGATGATAAAATTATCGCGGTATTGAAAGATGATCCGATTTACGGCAAATGGCGTGATATTTCGGATGCACCGAAGGATATCGTTCAACGCTTGCGTCATTATTTCTGGACCTATAAGATGTTGCCAGGTGAAACAACTTCGCCAGCCGTGGATATCGATGACGTATATGGACGCGAGGTAGCGCATGAGGTTATTCGTCAATCGCGTGAAGATTACCGTAAAAACTTTGGATAGACATATGACCGCTGGTCATATTTAATGCCAAAATGAATGGATGCGAACTTCGTATCAACTAAACTAATAGCTATGTGGCAATTTGTTAAATATTCGTTGGCAACCCTAGTAGGCATTTGCTTATTTTTTGTGTTTGCTTTATTGTTACTTGCCGGCGTAGGCGCCGCGATGGGTGGAGACGAAAAGGAGTATGTGGTTAAAGAGCAGTCTATTCTACACCTGGACCTGAATCGCCCTTTCGTAGAAAATGCTTCTACGGAGGATAATCCTTTGGATGATTTACCGAATCCTTTCTTTTCGAGTACAGATAAGTTGGGTCTTATTCAGGTTTTATCTGCCTTAGAGCGCGCGCGCGTGGATGCGAACATCAAAGGAGTTTACCTAGATGTTAGTTTTCCGATGGCCGGTTATGCTAAATTGACCGAGGTGCGCAATGCCCTTGCTAAATTTAAGAAGTCGGGAAAATTTGTCTATGCTTATGCGAATTCATATTCCGAGAAAGGTTATTTCGTCGCCTCAGTCGCAGATGTCGTTTACCTTAATCCAGCGGGTCTTTTGGACTTTAATGGCGTAAGTGTTCAATACATGTTTTTCAAAAAAGCATTTGATAAGCTTGAAATTGAACCATTGGTTTTCCGCGTAGGTCAGTTCAAATCTGCGGTGGAACCATTTATTCGGGAGGATATGAGCCCCGAAAATAAAATGCAGACTTTGTCTTTTATTCAGTCAATCAACAAAGAGCTTTTTCAAAAAATTTCAGAGAGTCGGGGTATTTCAGCTGCGAAGCTGAATACCATTGCCGATAGTTTGCAGGCCTTTGATCCCAAAAATGCGGAACGTTTAGGCATGGTCAAATTAGGTTATTTGGATGAATTTGAGGCGAAATTGAAGTCTTTGACGGGTAAAAAAGCTTCCGAGGAATTAAAATATGTAAGCCTAGGAGATTATCTACATGCCAAAAATCCAATTCCATCGGTTGAAGGAAACAATAAGATTGCAGTACTGGTTGCTGAGGGTGAAATTGTTGGGACAAAAGGCGGGGATGGCAGTATCGGTTCAGATGATTTTATCAAGGAGTTGAAGAAACTTCGTGAAAATAAGTCAGTGAAGGCGATTGTATTGCGCATCGATTCACCTGGTGGATCTTCTTTGGCGTCTGATATCATGTGGCGCGAGATTGAATTAACGAAGAAGGTTAAACCCATTATTACTTCTATGTCGGACTATGCCGCTTCGGGTGGATATTACATGGCGATGGGCACGGATGTGATTGTGGCGCAGCCCACAACGATTACAGGTTCTATCGGAATATTTGCGCAATGGTTGAACCTAGATAATTTCTTTAAGAATAAATTGGGTATTACACAGGATCATGTGAATACGCATGCGCATTCCAATTTTATGACTTCGGCAAGTGCACTGACGGATTTCGAGAAATCAGTTGTTCAAAACATGGTTAATCAAGGCTATGCATCTTTTACCTCGAAAGCAGCGCAAGGACGTAAAATGTCCTTAGCTAAGTTACAATCTTTGGCTGGAGGTCGCGTTTGGACGGGTGTTCAAGCCAAACAAATTGGATTAGTTGATGAGTTGGGTGGATTGGATCGCGCGATTGAAATTGCTGCTGACCGAGCAAAATTGCCACCAGCCAGCTATAAAGTTGCGGTGTATCCGAAGGCAAAGTCATTCTTGGATGAATTGATTTCGACCGCATTTTCTGAGTCTTCGATGGAATCACGTTTTGTGCAAAGTAATATGCCTTGGACAAAGTCGATATGGGAATTAGATCGCATGAAGAAGCGTGAAGGGTTTTTGGCATTGATGCCGTTTATGATGGAATTAGAATAGTAATTATAGATATGGAGATTAGAAATAATTGGACACGTGAAGAGGTTGAACAGATTTTCAACCAACCTTTTTTAGATTTAGTTTATCAGGCTGCTACGGTTCACCGTGCATATCATGATCCGAATGAGGTTCAAATTAGTACCTTATTGTCAATCAAAACAGGGGGATGTCCGGAGGATTGTTCGTATTGCTCGCAAGCGGCTCGTTACCATACGAATGTAAAGGTTCAAAAACTGCTACCTTATGAAGAGGTAATTCAAGCAGCGGTTCGTGCGAAGGATAATGGAAGTTCCCGTTTTTGCATGGGTGCTGCATGGCGCGAAGTGCGTGATAACAAAGACTTTGATCGTGTTTTAGATATGGTGAAAGGGGTGAATTCTTTGGGTATGGAAGTTTGCTGTACACTCGGAATGCTATCGGAAGATCAAGCGCAAAAGTTGAAAGATGCAGGCCTTTATGCTTACAATCATAACATCGATACATCTGAGGAATATTACGATGATGTAATCTCAACGCGTACCTATGACGACCGTTTGGAAACGTTAGGGAATGTACGTAAGGCTAAATTGTCTGTATGTTCTGGCGGAATTATTGGTATGGGTGAAAGCGCCGCGGACCGCATTGGAATGTTGTTAACTTTGGCGAATTTGCCTGAACATCCTGGTTCGGTGCCTGTGAATAATTTGGTGCCTGTAGAAGGGACTCCTTTTGAAAACCAACAAACGGCTTCGGTTTGGGATTTGGTTCGTGTGATTGCTACAGCACGTATCATGATGCCGAAATCAGCGGTACGTTTGTCAGCCGGTCGTCTGGAATTGAATTACGAAGGTCAAGCATTTTGCTTTATGGCAGGCGCTAATTCGATCTTCTCAGGGGATGTCTTATTAACAACCCCTAATCCGGATACGAAGTCCGACAAAGAGTTGTTTCAAATTCTAAACATTAAGCCGAAGGAAGCATTCAAAGATGAGAAGAATTCCGGGATTGAATTTAATCAAATCCCGAGTGCTCAAGGACTAGAACATAAGCATTAATATTGAAGCGCTATTCCGAAAGGGGTAGCGCTTTTTTCATGCGGTAATGTTGGATTTCACCAAAGAGTAAATACGATTCTTGTTCGATTTGATAGCCAAGGCTTTTATAAAAAGGTACTGCATTCTCACGTGCTTCTAACACAATTTCATTCCAAGCTTTCGCCTGTGCTTGCTCTTCTAGCGCGCGCATGATGGCTTTTCCTACCCCTTTACCTTGTTGGTCTGTTGCCACCGCCACACAGCGAACTTGTCCCTGATTAGGCGCAGATTCATGCATACGTGCCACCCCTAAAACGGTATCGTTTTCTATGGCCATGATGTGAATGGCATCTTGTTCATCAGCAAGAATTTCAGAACCTAAAGGTTGATTCCAAGGTTCACGCAATACGCGGAAGCGTAAGGCATAATACGCCTTCCAGTCGGCATCCGTATGTGGGATTCTAAGTTCCATAAAACATAAACGCTGCCGGGGGTATGATTCCGGCAGCGTCAGCAAATTAATCGTTTATTACTTGACTCAAAATTATCAAGTAGTTTATTTAGCAAAATTGACCGCACGCATTTCACGGATAACCGTTACTTTGATTTGGCCAGGATATTGCATTTCTTTCTCGATTTTTTGTGAGATATCAAAGGATAGCTTCGATGCTTTATCATCGCTTACATGTTCTGAATCTACCAAGATACGTAACTCACGACCTGCTTGAATCGCATAGCATTTTTGAACGCCTTGGAAAGATGTTGCTAAATCTTCCAAATCACGTAAACGCTTCATGTACGATTCCATCATCTCGCGACGCGCGCCTGGACGTGAGCCAGAGATCGCATCACACACTTGGATGATAGGTGAGATCATGGATGTCATTTCGCACTCATCGTGGTGAGCTCCAATCGCGTTACAAACCTCTGGATGCTCTTTGTATTTTTGAGCTAATTCCATTCCCAACAATGCGTGAGGCAATTCAGGTTCTTCATGCCAAACTTTACCAATATCATGAAGTAAACCAGCACGTTTCGCAAGCTTGGCGTTTAAACCTAACTCAGCCGCCATCGTTGCACAAAGCTTCGCTACCTCACGTGAGTGTTGCAAAAGGTTTTGACCATAAGATGAACGGAAACGCATACGTCCTACCATCTTAATTAATTCCGGATGTAAACCGTGAATACCTAAATCAATAACCGTTTTCTCTCCGATCTCAATGATTTCGTCGTCGATGTTCTTCTTTGTTTTGTTTACAACCTCCTCAATACGTGCTGGGTGAATACGTCCATCCTGTACCAAACGGTGCAGAGATAAACGAGCTATTTCCCGACGAACCGGATCGAAACCTGAAATGATAATGGCTTCTGGCGTATCATCGACAATGAATTCCACACCTGTGGCTGCTTCCAGCGCACGGATGTTACGTCCTTCCCGACCAATAATCTTACCCTTAATGTCATCGGATTCGATATTGAAAACAGATACACAGTTTTCAATGGCATTCTCAGCAGCAGTACGTTGAATGGTTTCAATGACTACTTTTTTAGCTTCTTTCGTAGCGGTTAATTTTGCCTCTTCAATGGCTTGTTTTACGATTGAACTCGCTTTCGATTCTGCTTCTGCCTTCAAGGCATCGATTAATTGTTGGCGTGCTTCATCCGCTGAAAGATTGGCAATTTTCTCTAATTGATTGATTTGAGTCGCAAGCATTGCTTCCGCCTCTTCACGTTTCTTTTCTACCTCTTCGAATTTCTTGCGGTAGTTCTCCTCTTTCGATTGAATGCTTTGTTTTTGTGATTGTAACTCTTGGTCCGCAATACGTTGTTGTTCTTGCTGCTGCGTCAACACGCGCTCTTTCTCGCGTAATTTTTGTTCGTTTTCGATCAGGATTCCCTTCTTTGCTTGCGTCTCTTCTTCGAATTCACCACGCAAACGCAAGAAGTTTTCCTTTGCTTCGAGCATGCGATCTTTTTTCAAGTTTTCTGCCGCAAATTCAGCATTTTTAAGAATTTCTGCTGCTTTTCGTTGGGCTTCTTCTTCGTGGTTTTTGGTTGATTTGGAAGAAAAGGACTTCCCAATAAACAATCCACCTGCTGCCGCAACGATGGAAATAATAATGGATATAATGGTCATATAAATTGTTAGTTTATGAACATCGGCTCCAAAACGACTGAATGAAAGGGGATTTATAGTTGAAACTCATCTACGAGCGCTAATAATTGCTCGTTTTCCGATTGAACATTGTTGTTTAGTGATATGGTTTCCGTCTCGAATTTTAATCCACACATAGCTAAATCCAGTGCCACGAGGGCCATAATCTTACTTGGATCAGAACTATTTGTCTCTTTCTCGTAATACTTTACGAGGCGGTTAACCAAATTTGCTGCTTTCCGCACACAGGACTCCTCCTGTTCACTAACCTTTAACGCGACATTTTGTATGCCTAAAAGGAGGTTGCAAGGTAGTTTAGTACTCATGGTTTGCGTAATTGCTCAATACAATGATCTATACTTACTATATATTCGTCTAACTTTTTCTTCAGTTCAGCTTTAGCTGCCTCTGTGTCTTCTGTATTAACTACAAGTTTACCAATTTTATCTGATTTTTTAAAGCTTTTCTCCAATTCTTTTGATTGGCTGAGTGCTTCTTGTAATTCGCGCGTTTTGACATCAAGCTTTGCTTGTAAATCGCTATTTGACCTTTCTAGCTCTGCAATTTTGCCCGCATTTTCTTGTAAGCGCGCAACCATCAAACTAACTTTTAGTTTGAGATGAAGGTATTGCGTTTTCAATTCTTGCTTCATGCTAATTGATCAATTTTGGCTTGCCTGATTTCCATGAAAATTCACGGATGAGTAAATAGCCTAATAAACAAAGCACCGCGAAATTCTGATTCATGAATTCCGGAAGTGGGCTTACATGCGTTAATGCGTTTGCTCCATAAATAAGGATTCCTCCCAACAAGATATAAAATAAATCACTTTTCCAGCGGTAGGGTGTAGGGGAATATTTTTGACCTCCGACGTAACACAATCCAGCCATCACCATACTGGATGCTAAAAATGCATAGGCGCATGCCATGTAACCATAAATGGGAATGAAGAGGATGTTTCCTACGAGCGTTACGGCCAAACCAATCAAGGTAATGATTGTTCCAAAATAGGTTTTGTTTGTCTGCTTAAACCAAACGGATTGCGTGTAATAAATGCCTAAAAATAGATTGGCCAATAATAATACTGGGACGATGTTCATGCCCTCCCAATAAATAGCTCTCCGTAAAAATAGCGTCTTTATCCAAAATAAATTACAGGAAACGCCTACCCATAAAAAGGTACATACAATCACAAACCAATGGGTGATTAATGCCAAATTCTCTTTGCTGTTTTCTGTTGTTTTTTTACCTAAAAAGAAGGGTTCCGCTGAGTATTTAAATGCTTGGATGGCTAAACTCATAAACACGGAAAGTTTATAGCAGTTGCCATAGATTCCCAACGCATCTTGTGAGCTTTTGCCCGGATAAAATCCTGCAGGTAGATATGATTCTAATAATAATCGGTCGAACATTAAGTTGAACATCGCAGCTAAACTCATGAACATAATGGGATAGGCATAAACCCAAAGAGCTTTGAATTCTGACCAATCCCAGCGCCAACGAAATGCTTTGAATTCTGCAGAAAGCCAATAAAACAAACTTGCGTTTGCTATTAAATTGGCAAGGAAAATATACCCAGCACCAATCTCCGGACGATACAATTCACGTAAAAAACCTGGCCCTTCTATTTGTATATCACCTTCCTGCATGGGCTTTAATAACATCAAAAAGAAGAGGTTTAGCCCCACATTAATCAATATGGAAACAATCTTTGCTTTGACAAATGTCCGGATTTTGTTTTCTAAACGAAGCCTTGCGAATGGGATTGCTGTGATGGCGTCTATGGCTAAAATGAATGCGAGCCAATTCAAAAAGATACCCTTTCCTGGATAGCCCAATTGGACCATGATGGGGTCCGCAAAGACAAATAAAAATAAGGTGAAGAATCCTGAAGTGACGATGATGGCCGTCATGATTAATTGGTAATATTTCTCAGGGGCTTCCTTGGCAAAGCGGAAATAAGCCGTCTCCATGCCATAGGTGTAAATAATGTTTGCGATAGCTACGTAGCCATACAATTTCACATTGACGCCTAATTCAGCCGGGAGGAATGCCCATGTGTGTACAAAAACCAGTAAAAAATTAAGGGATCGTCCCAAGATGGTACTAAAACCATATGAAAGAGTTTCACCTGCTAATTTTTTCAGAATGGACATAATTGTATATTTGCCAAAATTCAAAGTTACATAATTTGTTAGGACCCTTGGGTATCCTAGCGAAATTTGTATCAAAAACACGTCACATGAAAAATA
>JAGOAA010000020.1:10739-38235 GCA_017984215.1 Cytophagaceae bacterium | reverse complement strand
ACACGCCGAAAACCAATAGCTTAGTTTTCGAAATTTGTATTCCCATAAGGACCGACTCGCATAGATGGACGCCATAAATCCTTTATTCTACAACTTCTTTGATTTCAACTTCACCGTCTGGTTTAACTTGGATAACCCCATTGGTAATAAGGGTGTCGCCGATGGATAGTCCAGATAAAATCTCAACATTCTTCTCGCCGCGATTACCAAGTTTCACTTTTACAGGAACCGATTTTCCTTGCTTCACGATAAATACTTTGTTCCCAGCTGCTTCAGGAATGACTGCTTCCGTGGGAATAAGAATTGCGCTCCCCTTCGATTTTAAAATCAAATTAACTTTAGCAAAAGCCCCTGGAACTAATTGATTGCCTGGATTTGCTGCTAAAGCACGGATTTGCAATGTTCTCGTTAATGGATCAATTTTCGGGTCAATCGCATATACTTTACCTATAAAGGTTTTGTCTTCATTTTCAGTTTGAAACTCAACGGTGCTTCCTTTACGGATTGCCGTCGCATATTTTGCCGGAATGGAGAATTCAATCTTGGCCGGGTTTGTATTTGTTAAGGTTGCGATTTTCGTCGTCGGGGAAATATAACTTCCTAAGCTGACATAGCGGAAACCAATGGTTCCAGCGAATGGGGCTTTCACGGTTGTCTTGATGATTTGAGCTCTCAAATCTTCGATGTCAGCCTCGATTGTATTGACTGAATTTACAGCAATGTCATATTCTCTTTGCGAGATTGCTTCCTTTTGTAATAAGATTTTTTGGCGCGCTTCATTGTCTTCCGCGAGCTTTTTATTGAAGCCTAATTTGCGCAAACGTGCTTGCAAATCATCATCATTGATGCGGAAAAGGACGGTTCCTTTCTGTACCACATCGCCTTCCTTGATATTCAATAGAATGATCCGGCCTGCGATTTCAGAACGAACCTCAACTTCTTCGTTGGCCAAAATGCTTCCCGTCGAATTCACCATGTCATCTAGGCGCGTTGATTTAACGACAGAGACAATAACTGCTGTTTTTCCGCCCCCTTTTCCTCCTGGGCCGCCTTTCTCCTTTTTGGCATCCTCCTCAGGATTTTTTGAAATAGCTTGTTTGATTTTCGGGTAAAATGCGAGTCCAAGGATTAAGGCAATGGATACAAGCGAGACGATGGTTTTGGTTACTTTATTCATAGTTTTTATAGTCGGTTTAGGAGGAAAGTCAAATTACATATTTTCCTACGATTGGCTGTCCTAAATTGTAGGTTTATTGGGCTGTTTTATTGGTTAACCAGGGTAAAATTTGTTCGTTTTGAATTTGGTTCATCACAAAGTGGCTCTGGGCATTTCCGATGTTTTTGATGCTAGCTAATTTATGCAAGATAAAATTGCGGTATTCATCCATATCTGAAACGACAATCTTTAAGAGAAAGTCACTGTGTCCGGAGACGCAATAGCATTCTTGGACTTCTATGAGTGACATGACATCGGTTTCAAATTGATTTAAATATTCCGCGGCATGTTCCTTGAGTGAAATATCACAGAAAACGGTTAAGGATTTGCCGAGTTTATTCGGGTTGATTGTGGCTTTGTACCCGGTAATGACACCTTCTTTTTCCATGCGCTTGATTCGCTCGTGTACGGGTGTTGCACTTAAGCCAAGCCTGGAGGCCATTTCCTTATTGGACATGAATGCGTCTTCATGCAAGAAGGCTAGAATTTGCTTATCAATATCGTCAATTTTGGCCATCGTTTGCTGTGGTTTCAATGATGGACGCTCCCGCTGAAATTACTCCCTTCAGCGTATCTGTCCGCATATATTGTTCTAAGCTAACTTGGTGCTTGCCTAATCGGGTAAAGTGCAGCCCTTTGAAAATCGTATATTGATGGCTGTATATATCACCTAATCCGCTTCCTTTCGGTTTTCCTGTCTTTGCGTCATACAGAAATGCCTCCGCAAAAGCACGTTTAATGACTTTCCCCTCTGGATTGATGACTTTAGGGACGAAATACAAGTTATAATACGGGTATTCGATTGACTGCCGCAATGCAATCCGAACATCGTATGCTTTACTTGTATCTGTCACCTGAAAATCAATGACGATTTTGTTTTTTTGTAGCCAACCGTGTTCCGACAAGGAGACGGTTTGGTCAACCAATGTGTCGTTTTGGCAAGCAAAAGCGAACAAGACCATCATGAAAAGGATAATGCGCTTTATATACATAGCTTATTGAGCTGCAGGGGCCTCAGAAGAACCTCCCTCACGCGGTGGGCGTGGTTTGAATTTCTTCTTAAACTTCTTTTTAAACGGTTTCGGTGTTGCGTTTTCTCCGTCTACAGCTGGTGCTACGCCTTCTGGCTTAGGTCCTTGTTCCGGTCTAGGTTTACGTTCCTGTTGTGGTCTTGGTCCTCGGTTTGCATCACCTTCAGTACCGGGCGTTGCGGGTTTTGGCCCACGATTATCTGGTCGAGGTCCGCGTGGATTATCACGACCTTCCGGTCTCGGTCCACGGTTTTCACGAGGTCCACGGTTTTCGAAACGGTCGCGGCCTCCTCGGTTATTCCCCGGTTTGTTAGCCGGTTTCTTGCCACCATATTTCTTGTCCATGCGCTCCAAATCAGAATTTAATTCGGAAAGTGAGGGCTTTTCAACTACCGGTGCATCTGGATTTAAATCCGAGAATGATTCTGGAATAATTCCTTGTTTATTTAACTCAATAATTTCGGCAACACGGTCACAGCTTACGGGTATCCAAATCGCTTCTTCACCCACAATACCAAACCACATCATGCGTTTGAAAATGTCAGTCTTCTGAAGAATCGCATCGCCTTTCTTCGTTTTTAGTCGGCCTTCGATCGTTGGGATGCCTTTTAGGGCATCCATATACGTTTCTAATTCATAGTTTAAGCAGCATTTCAATCGACCACATTGGCCACTTAATTTGACTGGGTTCAACGATAAATTTTGATAGCGAGCTGCAGATGTGGTTACGTTTTTGAAATCCGTTAACCAAGTAGAACAGCATAATTCGCGCCCACAAACTCCGATTCCACCCAAACGGCCCGCTTCTTGACGCAAGGAAATTTGCTTCATTTCCACACGAACTTTGAACTCAGTCGCTAAAAGTTTTATCAATTCACGAAAATCAACGCGGTCATCTGACGAATAGTAAAAAACAGCCTTTGTCCCATCTGATTGAAACTCCACATCAGATAATTTCATGTTTAGCTTTAAATCACCGATGATTTGACGTCCACGGTACATGGTCGGCATATCGCGTGCAATCATTTGCTCATGCTTTTCTAAGTCTTTATCTGTCGCAATGCGAACGATGGACTTTAAATTGTCATCATCCTTGATGCTCTTTTTTAATAATTGCAAGCGAACCAATTCGCCTTGAAGCGAGACTACCCCTAGGTGAATACCTGTGCTCGATTCAATCATCACAGCATCACCTGTGTGCAGTTCAAGTTTATTTGAGTTGCGGAAGTATTCTTTACGCCCACCCTTGAATTTGATTTCAACGACGTGGAAACGCTGGAATTGTGGCACATCCAAGTCGGAAAGCCAATCAAAGACATTCATTTTGTTGCAGCCACCTGAGCCACAACCTCCGTTGCTTTGACATCCTGCCACTTCGCCCGTTACGCTTTTGGATCCACAAGATCCTGTTGAACACGATTTACATGCCATAATATATGCTTGATTGGCAAATTATCCTTTATACCGGAGAACGTCTAAGCCAATATCTCTTCTAAAATTTTTACCTTCGAACTGGATCGCAAGCGCTGCCTTTTGAGACTTTTGAATTGCTCTTTCCAGGGTATTCGAAGTTCCTGTTAATGCGATCACTCGACCGCCACTTGTTACCAGTTGACCTGCTTCTTCACGCGTCCCAGCTTGGAAAATGTGCGCCTCAGTCACCTGATCTAATCCCGTAATGACATCCCCTTTGCGGTAATCTTCCGGGTAACCACCGGCGACAACCATCGTTGTCACAGCATATTGTTCAGAGATTTCAATTTTTTCTTTGTCCAATGTGCCTTTGGCAGCCGCAAGAAGCAAAGATAAGAAATCTGATTCGATTCTAGGTAACACAACTTCCGTTTCAGGGTCTCCCATACGCGCATTGTATTCAATGACATAAGGTTCTCCCTCATGGTTCATTAAGCCGATGAAGATAAATCCTTGGTATTTAATTCCATCAGCCTTTAGTCCGGCTAATGTCGGTTTAATCACCTTGTTATCCACATGTTCCATAAAGGATGCCGTCGCGAATGGGACAGGGGAAACAGCCCCCATACCACCCGTATTTAATCCTTCATCGTTGTCGCCAATACGCTTATAATCTTTTGCCTCTGGCAAGACTACATAGTTTTCGCCATCTGTTAATACGAAAACAGATAGTTCTATTCCGCGTAAAAATTGTTCAATCACAACCTTGTCTGACGCCGCACCAAATTTCGAGTCCAAAAGCATTTCACGTAAGGATGCCTTCGCTTCTTCCAACGTTAATGCGATGATCACGCCTTTTCCTGCTGCTAAGCCATCTGCCTTCAAGACAATGGGTAAGGATTGTGTATCTAAATAGGCTAATCCTGCCTCAATGCTCTCCTTCGTAAAGGTTTGCGATGCCGCCGTCGGTACTCCATGGCGATGCATGAAGTTTTTAGAGAAATCTTTACTTCCCTCTAATTGTGCTCCTTCCGCTCCAGGACCAACGATTCCTACATGCTTTAAGTCATCTTGTGATTCAATATAATCTCGAACACCCTTGACCAAGGGTTCCTCTGGACCCACAACGACTAAATCAATTTGATGGTCCCGAATGGCTTGTGTTATTCCGACTAAATCAGCTACTCCAATGGCTAAATTGGTACCTATACGCGCTGTCCCGGGATTACCTGGGGCAATAAATAAACTACTTAGTTGTGGGCTTTGAGCTATTTTCCATGCAAAAGCATGTTCACGACCTCCAGACCCGATAATTAATACATTCATCTGTTTTATTAATTGGCTAATTCACTCAAAAACTTAATGCGCATTAAGCGCAACTCTTCCTCACTTACATCCTCAATGTTACATTCATCTAAGGCCTGTGCAATGTTGTCGGTATCTGCCGACATAAAATAATCAAAGATTTCTTCCTGCTTATCCGGTTCGATTACTTGGTTAATAAAGTAATCTAAATTCAATTTAGTCCCCGAATAACAGATCGTTTCGATTTCCTCGATCAACTCGGTCATCGATAATTCTTTCTGCTCTGCAATTAAGTCTAAATCGATTTTACGGTCCACTTGCTGGATGATGTAAATCTTGATTTTAGATTTATTGACAGTTGATTTAACTACGACTTCCTTCGCAGTTTCAATCTCATTTTCTTCTACATATCGTATAATCGCATCCAAGAATTGCTTCCCAAATTTGACTACTTTCCCCATCCCCACGCCGTTGATCTGCGCCATTTCTTCTTGCGTAGTCGGGTAAGTGGTTGCCATTTCTTCCAATGATGGATCCTGGAAAATGACATAAGGAGGAAGGTTTTTCTCCTTGGCTACCTTTTTACGCAGGTTTTTTAAGATTTCAAATAATGCATCATCGTAAGCTTTCGCTCCAATTGCCGCATTTTCTTCATCATTTTCTGCTGTAATAGCTTCCTGCTCGTAATCATGGTCGCGCGAGAAGGTCAACGGATGCGAGTCTTTTAAAAAAGCCTCACCTTTTTCACTCAAATGCAAAACACCGTAATTTTCGATGTCTTTTGTCAATAAATCATAAATCAACACCTGCTTGATGAAAGATATCCAAGGTGATTTTTCATCCTCCGGATTTACTTCTTTCTTCTTTTTACGCAGCTTCTGCTTTTTAGGTGCTTGCTCTTCGCCATCTGTGTCATCATCATCCTCGTCTTCATCCTCATCATCATCAGAAATCGCCCAAGAAATGGTTTTCCCTTGGCCGAATACCGAGAGCTTTTCATGTTCATAGCTTTGCGTGTATTGGTTGGTTTTGCCTTCCAAAACATCTGCAATATGCTCTGCATCGAATTTTTCGCCGGTTTGTTTGACCGCTTCTAATACCAAAGAAACCTCTTGCTCGGCTTTATAGGTAGCCGTTGGATGCATACAATTGTCGCAAAAGCCACAGTTGTCTGCCATATGCTCGCCGAAATAGCTTAATAATTGCTTTCTTCGGCACACACCCAAATTCGCGTAATAGACCATTTCGCTCAATAAAATCTTCGCATTTTCCTTCTCAGAAACGGCTTTATCTTTATTGAACTTGTCTAATTTTAAAATATCATCGTAGGTGTAGAACAAGATGCAGGTTCCATCTAAGCCATCGCGGCCAGCACGCCCTGTTTCTTGATAATAGCCTTCCAGGGATTTGGGTGCATCGTAGTGAATAACAAAACGAACGTCTGGTTTGTCAATGCCCATCCCAAACGCAATGGTCGCAACCATGACCTCAACCTCCTCATTCAAAAACGCCTCTTGGTTCGACATGCGTATTTGTGGATCGAGTCCTGCATGATAGGGAAGGGCTTTGATACCATTGACCCCCAAAAGCTCAGAAACTTCCTCTACGCGTTTTCTACTTAAGCAATAAATAATCCCCGCCTTGCCTGTGTGGCTTTTTATGTAGCGAATCAATTGCTTGTCAATATCTTTCTTTGAACGGATCTCGTAATACAAATTCTTCCGATTGAAGGAAGATTTGAAAACGGTCGCGTCTTCTAAGTTTAATGTCTTCTGAATATCCTGCTGCACTTTCGGTGTTGCAGTCGCTGTTAAGGCGATGATCGGCAATTTGGCATCAATCGATTCGATGATGTTACGAATTTTACGGTACTCAGGACGGAAATCATGTCCCCATTCAGAGATACAGTGTGCCTCATCAATGGCTACGAACGAAATATTCGCTTGCTGTAAGAAATTAAGATTCTCCTGTTTATTCAGAGACTCAGGAGCGATGTAGAGTAGTTTAACACTGCCACTAATTACCTCGGCTTTGACGCGATTAATTTCCGCCCGACTCAACGAAGAGTTTAAAAACTGTGCATTGATGCCAAAAGCAAGCATTTGGTCCACCTGATTCTTCATTAATGCAATTAATGGCGAAATCACAATGGCTGTCCCAGGCATCACAATCGCGGGTAATTGATAACAAAGCGATTTGCCGGCACCGGTCGGCATTAATACGAAACTATTACGGCCATCAATCGTATTCCGAATGATTGCTTCTTGCTCACCCCTGAACTGGCTAAAGCCAAAGGTTTTTTTGAGCTGTTCCTTCAATACCTCACTAGAAATGGAAGTCGGCATAATTTATATCGTGGCGTAAGTGTTTCAGTTATTGCATAAGAATTGGTTATCTTTGTCGGTCCCCAAATTCTTACTAACATTGAAATTAAGCAAAAATATCCAAAGCACAGCAAAAAAAGTTTTAAGCCAGGAAGCTGAGGCTATTCTTCGTGTAAGCGATGGAATTGATTCCGAATTCGAAGCTTGTGTCGAACATTTATTGGCGAGCAAAGGTCGAATCGTCTTTACCGGAATTGGGAAGTCGGCGATTATCGCCCAAAAGATTGTGGCAACGATGAACTCGACCGGTACGCCCGCATTGTTTATGCATGCAGCGGATGCTATTCACGGAGATTTAGGTATGATTCAAGAGGGAGATGCCGTGATTTGTATTTCCAAATCAGGGGACACACCGGAGATTAAAGTTTTGGTTCCGCTGATCAAGCGAACTGGGGTTACCTTGATTGCGATGGTTTCAAATAAGCAGTCTTATTTAGGCCAACAAGCCGATTTCATTTTGCACGCGCTGGCAGAACAAGAGGCGGATTTGATGAATTTAGCGCCTACGACTTCCACTACGGTTGCGTTAGCGCTCGGAGATGCATTAGCGGTTTGTTTGTTGGAGTGCAAAGGTTTCACAGCTCAAGATTTTGCGAAATACCACCCTGGCGGAGCCTTAGGCAAGCGCATGTACTTGAAAGTAAGTGATATTTACCCCCAACACGACTTTCCGGTTATCACACCTGCCGCAAGTATTCAAGAGGCTATTCACGAAATCAGTTCGAAGCGCTTAGGTGCCACGGCGATTGTAGGTGAAAATAATCAACTTGTAGGTATTATTACCGATGGGGATGTTCGTCGGATGTTGGAGCAGCATTCAAATTGGTCAGAAATTCAATTGGCCGACATGATGAATCGTACGCCGAAAACAATCGAGGCAGATGCTTTTGCCACGGAGGCTTTGGCCATCATGCAATCTTTGAATATTACCCAATTGGTCGTGACGGAAAATAAAAAGGCCGTGGGATTTGTTCATCTCCACGACCTTTTAAAAGAGGGAATCGTTTAAAATTAGCGCATGCGGTTCGACGACTGCACTAACATCTCGTCTTTACGTACCAAACGATTTGCAATCATATTGGCCAATAATGCCACAACCATCGCATAGAATCCGTAGCCGTATTTTCCTTGTGCCTCCGGTTCGAATGTCGGCATTGCTTCTTTGAAAATCACCCAGAAGGCATAGCCCATTGCGCCAGCGAGCAACAATGAATTAATTAGTCCAAGCATCATTTGACGAATACGATTTTTGAAAGAAAAAATCGTTACCAATGTGACGATGGTCGACAAGGTCAATAATATCGTGATGGCAATAGCGCTTGAGGAAGTCGTCTTGCCTCCAGCTGATAGCGTCCATTCATTGAAAAATAATTCAGCTCTTTGTCCAGCTTGGCCTACTTTAGCCCAAATGCTCCAACCTAATGTGACAAGGCAATTGGCAATAATAACAAGCGTTAAGAAGATTGTTTGTGGTCTTTGAATCATGTTTGTTAAATTTTCATGCGAAATTAAGCATTTTCTTGAAAAAGCTTGGCGGCAATTTTTGCAGAACTCAAGCAAAGTGGAATTCCACCACCCGGATGAACACTCCCACCAATCCAATACATGTTTTTAATCGCAGCGCGGTAATTGGGATGTCGCAAGAACGCGGCAAATTTATTGTTGGAAGAGTTGCCATACAGAGCACCTCCAGCCGAAGAAGTTCGGGATTCAATGCGCCGCGGGTCTAAATAATCTTCCACAACGATGTGGTCTTCCAAATTAATTCCAAGTACCCGATTGATTTTTTGGATGACATTTGTTCTGCATGCTTGTATGAGTGCATCCCAATCTTGGCCCGAATTTGCTGGGGCATTGATTAACACAAACCAGTTTTCACATCCTGCTGGAGCATCTTTCGTTGCGACTTTGCTTGAGATATGAACATAGACAGTCGGGTCATCAAACAGATTTTCCTGCTTGAATATGGCCTCAAATTCGGCCCGATAATCCTTCGAAAAAAAGATGTTATGAACGCCTAACTCCTCAAATACGCGATTGATTCCCCAATAAAAAATGATCCCTGAGCTTGACTTAGGTTGGTTGAGTAACTTGGCGGGCCGAAGGTTTTCTGGCAATAACTGTTTATAACTCGGCCGAATATCTGCATTGCTGGCCACGATATCAAAATCATAGACCCCCATTTTAGTCTGAATGCCGTTTGCGATGTTGCCTTTGGTGCGAATTTTTTCCACGGCTTCGTTCAAGCGGAAATGGACCCCTAAGTCCTGTGCTAATCGAACTAAAGCATTCGGGATTTCAATCATGCCTCCTTTCGGAAAATAGGCGCCTAGATTATATTCTAAATGCGGAATGATGGAAAGCGTTGCAGGTGTTTGGTAGGGGTCAGAGCCGTTGTAGGTGGCATATCGATCAAACAATTGCACCGTTTTCGGGTTTTTGAACTTTGATTTATGTGCTTGGTGCATGGACTGAAACAGCCCGAGTTTATGCAAATTGGCATACCCATATAGCGCTTTTTTACTTGTCCAGGTGCTCAATTTATGCAAGGAATCATCCAGGAATAAATCGCTTACGATGTTATATTTCTCGCCAGCCTCTTTAATGTAGCGGTAAATTGTGGCTGCGTCCTCATTTAATGCCTCAGCCATCAAAGAGGCTGTTTCGCCCGGATCCTCAACCGTTTTTAAACGTGTTTGGTCATCCCAAAAATAACTGCAAATCTCAGGTAAGCGTTCGTAATTAAAATAGTCTCGGGGATTTTTTCCGGCAAGTTGGAATAATTCATCCACCAACTGCGGCATCGTAAATAAGGAAGGGCCCGTGTCGAAGCGGTAACCTTTCATTTCCAAAAGGCCCAACTTCCCACCAGGTCGTTCATTCGCTTCGAATACCGTCACAGCATGACCCAATAATTGCATGCGAATCGCGAATGCAATTCCTCCTATACCTGATCCGACAATTCCGACTGTTGACATGCTGATTTAATTTCCCGTGAAATTAACTAAATAAGAATAAACGGGTAAATGTTTTACACTACATACTCTTTTCCGTAATTTTGCACGAATTTTTATAATAAACTATGTTACGTACACACACGAACGGAGAATTGAGAATGGAGCACGTGGGCCAAACAGTCACATTATGTGGTTGGGTTCAAAAAACACGTGATAAGGGAGGCATGTTATGGATCGACTTACGCGATCGTTATGGCATTACCCAATTAATGTTGGAGGAAGGGAAATCAGATCCGTCGGCCTTGACTTTAGCCCGTGGCTTGGGTCGGGAGTTTGTTGTCGCAGCTGAAGGCGTGGTTGTGGAGCGTTTAGCAAAAAATGATAAGTTGCCTACGGGTGATGTAGAGATTAAGGTGAGCAATTTACGCATCTTAAACCCAGCGAAATTGCCACCATTTTTAATTGAAGATGAGACGGATGGAGGAGACGATATTCGCATGAAATATCGCTATTTGGACTTGCGCCGTAACCCGATTCGCGAGAGTCTTCGTTTGCGTCATCAAGTAGGTCGTGAGGTGCGCAATTATTTGGATAAGCAAGATTTTATTGAGGTGGAGACACCTGTATTGATTAAATCCACCCCGGAAGGAGCACGTGATTTCGTCGTACCATCTCGGATGAATCCAGGTGAATTTTATGCTTTGCCGCAATCGCCGCAAACCTTCAAGCAATTGTTGATGGTTTCGGGATTTGATCGTTACTACCAAATTGTGAAATGTTTCCGGGACGAAGATTTGCGTGCAGATCGTCAGCCTGAGTTTACGCAAATTGACTGTGAAATGTCGTTTGTGGAGCAGGAAGATATTTTGAATATGTTTGAAGGTTTGATTCGTCACTTGTTTTTGTCGGTCAAAAAATTGGACATTGGTCAAGTCTCGCGCATGACTTATGCGGATGCGATGAAATATTACGGTTCGGATAAGCCGGATATTCGTTTCGACATGAAGTTTGTGGAGTTGAAAGGTGAGGGTGTTGATTTGACTTCGGGAAAAGATTTTCAAGTATTTGATTCCGCGAATACCGTCGTGGGTATTTGTGTAAAAGGAGCTGCGGAATATACGCGTAAGCAATTGGATGAATTAACGGATTTTGTTCGTCGTCCTCAGATTGGTGCCAAAGGGTTGATTTATGCACGGGTTCAGCCGGACGGTATTGTGAAATCATCTGTAGATAAATTTTATTCGGAGGCTGATTTAGCTGCTTGGGCTTCGGCTTTCCAAGCAGAGGCAGGCGATTTGATTTTGGTGTTGTCAGGTGATGGAGACAAAGTGCGTAAGCAATTGAATGAACTTCGTCTTGAAATGGGAACGCGCATGGGATTGCGTGACCCGAACAATTATAAAGTACATTGGGTTGTCGATTTCCCATTGTTGGAGTACGGAGAGGAAGAAGACCGTTGGTTCGCGATGCACCATCCATTTACAAGTCCAAAGCCAGAAGATATCGCGTTGATGGAAGCTGGGGAATTTGGTAAAGTTCGTGCGAATGCATACGATTTAGTCGTGAATGGCGTGGAAGTGGGCGGAGGCTCGATTCGTATCTTCCAAAAAGATTTACAATCGAAAATGTTCCAAGTACTCGGATTTACTGAGGAGGAGGCAAAAGCCCAATTCGGGTTTTTGTTAGACGCATTCGAATATGGTGCGCCGCCACATGGTGGGTTGGCATTTGGTTTCGACCGTCTTTGCTCGTTGTTCGGAGGAACAGAGTCAATTCGTGATTACATCGCATTCCCTAAAAACAATGCGGGTCGTGACGTGATGATTGATTCACCTTCTCCATTGGCGCAAGCCCAATTGGATGAGTTGAAAATTAAAACGAATTTATAAGTTTTCTGAGGCGTTTAGCCGTTTTTTCCCGCTAGCTTTGGCAAACCTTGAAGGATTGCCAAAGCTTAAGTGGGAAGAATCATTAAAAGTCGTAATGAAAGACGGGGCTCGTCCATTCGCCCGCGTTGATATTCAATACTTCCTTGATTTGCCCGTGGTGGATATCGAAAACCCAGCCATGTAGATGTGGGAATTGGCGTTTTTGCCAAGCCTTCTGAACGATAGTCGTTTTCGCAAGATTTTGAATTTGTTCCGCCACATTGAGTTCCACAAGTCTGTCGAACCGTTTTTCCTCATTGTCGATTTCGTGTAACTCTTTAAAGTGTTTTTCATACACTTCTTTAATGTTCCGTAACCATTTGTTGATCAATCCAAAGTCATGGTTGGTCATTGCCGCCTTAACCCCGCCGCAATTGTAGTGTCCACAAACAATAATATGTTTGACTTCTAACACCTCGACAGCATACTGCAATACCGACAATAAATTGATATCCGTGTGAACAACCATGTTGGCCACATTACGGTGTACAAAAATATCACCTGGATCCGCGTGCGTAATTTCTTCGGCGGGTACCCGGCTATCCGCACAACCAATCCAAAGAAACAAAGGGTTTTGCTCTTTTGATAAGTTATCAAAGTAGGTTGCATCTAACTCTAGGCGTTCTGCGGCCCAGGCCTTATTGCTTAGTAAGAGTTTCTTATATTCTTTCATGTTATTTTTTCTTTAGGTCGGCTTCTATGCCTCTTGCTTTCGCGGTAGATAAGAAATCGTTGATGAGCTCATTGACATCATGGTCAATAAAGTGAACTTTTGAGATATCAATATACACTTCGCTTCCTTCAGGGATTTTTCGTAAAGCTTCCTGTATGGCCATTTTGTGTAGGAATGTGACGTCTTTTTGGAATTTGATTAAAACCTCATTTCCATTGATAAACACGGTGAAAACAGCGGAGTAATTCGTTATGATGACGAACACTAAACCTATTGCGGTTCCAACAAAAATACCCCACAATAAATCTACGCTGACAACAACAATAATTGTAACAAAAAAGGGAACATACTGTTTCCAACCTTCCTTGATAATTTTTTTGAATTGGTCAGGGTGCGCTAATTTATATCCTGTGTAAAGTAAAATACTTGCCAAGCAAGCTAAGGGAATTTTGTTCAAGTATAAAGGCAGTAATAAAATTGCTACCAATAGGAGTAAGCCATGCATAAAGCCTGACATTCTTGATTTACCGCCCGCATAAATGTTGGTCGATGACCGAACGATCACGGAGGTAATGGGCAGTCCTCCAATTAGGCCACTGGTTACATTTCCGATTCCTTGCGCAAGTAATTCGCGGTCAGGGGATGAAATACGTTTAAGCGGATCTAGGGAATCCGTTGCTTCGAGCGATAAGAGTGATTCCAATGAAGCAACAATAGCCAATGTAAATGCAATTTGCCAAATTTTTAGATTGGATATGAATGACCAATCGGGTGTTACGATGCTCGCAGCAATAGCGCCGATGTCACTAAAAATGGGAAGGTTTACCATGTGGTCTTTTGAATCTCCTAAATATAGACTCGGGAAATAAAGGCCAAACAATATGTTTAACAAGACGCCCATCAATACCACAAACAAAGATGCAGGCAGTGCATTTAATAGTTTAACGGTCTTCCCCAAAGCGGTCCAGGCAAATAATAATACCAACCCTGCCAGGGAAATTATGATTGCCCCCATCTTGAATTCCGCAATAGATGCGAGAATTTCGGAAAATGTATTTTTCCCATCTGATTGGTCGAATTCAAATTCACCAATAAAATCGAGGTCATCTCCCAGCGCATGGGGAATCTGTTTTAAGATTATAACTACACCAATAGCGACCAACATGCCCCGGATGACAGAGCTCGGGAAAAAACCACCAATCTTGCCTAGTTTCAACAAACCCAAGATGATTTGGATAATCCCTGCTAAAATGACAGCGACCAAAAAGCCGTTAAATGATCCTAAGCTTGAGATGGCTTGTGCGACGATAATGGTTAAGCCAGCCGCTGGGCCACTGACGGATAATTCAGAGCCCGATAGTAAGGAAACAAGTAAGCCACCCACAATGCCAGCCATGAGGCCCGCCATGAGTGGAGCGCCAGAAGCCAAGGCAATGCCTAGGCAAAGTGGTAATGCGACTAGAAATACGGCTATGCCCGATTTCCAATCATTAGTAATGAAAGATTTTATATACGTTTGAGTATTCATCATGAGATTTTAATGCGTGATTTAAATGAATTAAAACATGCATTTTATCAGGAGGACTCAATATTGGGGGTAAATAAGCTGGACTTAATTCGCCAACATACATGATATGTTTTTTTTGAGATGTGCTAAAGTTGTTTTCTGCATGAGTGCTATAAATTTTCAGCAGATCTAAAGGATTAAATTCGTCATCCGAGTCATCTGAATCGGATTTGGAATCTTCCTCCTCGGCAAAAGCACGTTCAGCCGCTTGGGCATTGGTGTTACCATGCTCGCTTCGCGTATGTAGGACAAATCCATCCATTGGATTGCTGTAAAGCATCTGAGGAGTTGTCTGCTGGCCCCCCAAAAGTATGTTAAGCAAGAAAAATAGAGTCTTGATCATTCGCCTAACTTATTTTGTATCTGGAAAATTATCTTTCCTTGTGCATCTCGTTCTTGAACTAATTCGGGTTCTTGAGTATCAAACTTGTCCTTTCCATAGCGCCATTCCTTTTTCAGTCGGCCCCCCGAACCAAATTCATAATATTCTCGCCATCTGCCTACGCGTACATTGTCGTCAAGAACACCTTCTTCTTTGAGATTTCCCCCTGCATAAAAAGCACGATACTGCCCGCGAATTTTTCCGAAAACCACAGGAATGATTTCTTTGATTTTCTTTTGTTCAGCATCGTAATAACTGATGTTTGACTCCACCGGAAATCCGCGATGATAATATTGTTTGTTTAGTAATTCTCCCTCAGGTCCATACGTTTCCCAGCGGCCGTCTTTGGCCCCCATGAAGAAAAACCCCTGCTCGCTTACGTTTTGATTCACAATCCGACTGAAAGGTCCATGGCATATTTGTGCTGATTTGTTGTCCTTCAGCGCGCCTGTTACGATGCGTGATTGCGCGGGGTCAAACCACCAAATTTCAGCTACATAGGGGCTTACGGCCTCATCCTCGACATATTTGACCACATTGATTTCTTCTACTGTATTTCGAGCGCCGCTGCCATAATTGCCTAAGCGACGTTCTGTTTTTATGCCTGAATATTCATCTTTTGGAGGAGATTTTTTGGCAGCTCTTCGTGCAAGCATACTCGCTTTGATACCCAGGTTTTTAATGCCTAAATCTTCTATAATGGCCTTACTTTCTGATTTAATCTTTTTCGCGCCCTCCAATTGCTCCTCAAGGCCCGTGCTTAAACGCCCACCCAAAAATCCTTTTTGTGAACTGGTGTCCGTCAAAGGCTTATGGGAGGAAATCACGGCTTGCGATTGGCCGTAGCTGGTTAATGCTGCTAGGGAAATGCAAAATAAAATGAGGACCTTGATTTTCATGGCTTCTAAGAACGCTATGCGTTCAAAAAAATTTCCCAAAAATAGGAATTTAAATGATTAGCTTGGGTAGTTTATGTATTTTTGCAAGGTTTTTTACGAGTTAAATCTTTCAGATCATTCAATCATTGAAAAAGGAAGCTAAAATATATGTAGCAGGACACCGAGGTATGGTGGGCTCTGCCATTGTCCGACAATTGAAATTAAATGGATTTCAGGACATTGTCGTACGTACATCCAAGGAGTTGGATTTACGAAACCAACAAGCGGTGTTGGATTTTTTCCAACAAGAAAAGCCGGAATATGTGTTTTTAGCTGCGGCGAAAGTAGGCGGAATCATTGCCAATAACACGTACCGAGCAGACTTTTTATATGAAAACCTGGCGATTCAGAATCATGTCATTCATGCGGCTTACTTAAATCAAGTAACGAAATTAATGTTCTTGGGGTCCTCATGTATCTATCCGAAAATGGCACCTCAGCCACTGAAAGAGTCCTATTTGTTAACGGGTGTTTTAGAACCGACGAATGAACCTTATGCAATCGCTAAAATAGCGGGCATTAAAATGTGTGAGGCTTATCGTGCACAATATGGCTGTGATTTTATTTCGGTGATGCCTACCAACTTGTATGGCCCGAATGATAATTATGATTTGCAAAATTCCCACGTGTTGCCTGCGATGATCCGTAAGTTTCATGAAGCGAAAGAGCGTGGTGACCAAGCCATGGAATTGTGGGGGACGGGTTCACCCATGCGCGAATTTCTTTATGCCGATGACCTAGCTGAAGCCTGCTTATTCCTGATGGAAAATTACAGCGACGACGAACTTGTTAATATCGGTACGGGTGTCGATGTGACCATCAAAGAACTGGCAGAAACGGTTAAACAAATTGTTGGCTTTGAAGGCGAAATTCGTTGGGATGTTTCAAAGCCCGATGGAACCCCGCGTAAATTAATGGATGTTTCGAAACTGCATCAATTAGGTTGGAAACACCACATCGAATTAAAGGATGGGATTCAGTTAGCCTACCAAGACTTTTTACAAAACATCGCTTTGCGTAAATAATGGGAAAAGCTACCTGGTTTAGTACGTGGTTTGATTCCCCTTATTATCACCTCTTGTATGCAAGTCGGGATGAGCAAGAAGCCAAACATTTTATCGAAGCCTTGCAAGCGCATTTGAAAATTGCAACAGGTGCCTTCGTTCTAGATGCCGCTTGTGGCAAAGGCCGTCATGCCAAAATGCTTCAGCGCCATGGCATGGAGGTAGAAGGATTTGATTTGTCCCCTAGTAGTATTGCGGAGGCGAATCGTTTGGCAAATAAACATTTACATTTCTTTGTTCACGATCTTCGGGAACCACTTCCTAAGCAAGCCCAGTACGATGTCGTATTTAATTTCTTTACGAGTTTCGGGTATTTTGATGCGCCTGAAGATAATGCTCGTGCGTTTCAAACATTTGCCGGAGGCCTAAAAAAAGATGGGATTTTGGTCATGGATTTTCTGAATCCAACCTACATTCGCACAAATTTAGTCCCAGAAGAAACCGTTAAACGTGGTTCCATCTTATTCCACATCAAACGATGGGAAGCAGGAGGTTATCTCTATAAATCGATTGATTTTGAAGATCAAGGGCAATCCTTTGCGTTTCAAGAGAAGGTCGAATTGATCTCCAAAGTTGATTTTTTAAGATACGCAGAACAGGCAGGCTTGACTTTTTTAAATTTGGCAGGCGACTATACTTTAGCTAAGTTTGATGAACAAACATCCCCTAGAATGATCTTTTTCTGGGAAAAGAAATAAGACCTATGCAATCTTTTCGTGCGCTCGTAACGGAAATCAGTTCAGACGGCAAAGCCACTACGGAACTACAAAATTTGCCGTTGACATTTTTGCCAACAGCCGAAGTGCTGATTAAAGTCGAATATTCATCCTTGAATTATAAGGACGCTTTGTCGGCCAGCGGCCATAAAGGAATCACACGCAACTTTCCTCATATTCCGGGTATCGATGCCGCTGGAGTTGTCGTCTCGGATACGAGTGGAGCTTTCAAACCAGGCATGCGCGTGTTGGTGACAGGTTATGATATGGGTATGAATGCACACGGAGGCCTATCGGAATATATTGCTGTGCCTACCAACTGGGTTGTTGAAATTCCCAATGGTTTATCTACCCGCGTCGCGATGCAGTGGGGAACCGCAGGCTTAACGGCCGCCATGGCTGTAGATTCATTGATTGCTAATCAAGTTACTCCCGATAAGGGTGAGGTATTCGTGACAGGTGCAAGCGGAGGCGTAGGAATGATTGGGATTAGCTTGCTGAGTCATTTAGGCTATTCGGTCGTTGCACTGAGCGGCAAGCCTGAGCTAGCGGAAACGTTGAAGGCATTAGGGGCCTCCCAAGTGATTGCTCGACAGGAATTTGCTGAGGAACCTGTTCGTGCATTATATGCGATGGAATATGCGGGGGCGATTGACACACTTGGAGGGGATTACCTTGTGCAAGTAGTCAAGCGATTGAAATTCGGTGGTGCTGTTGCTGTTTGTGGAATGGCGTCGGGCGTTGAATTGCCTATGCAAGTGTACCCCTTTATTTTGCGCGGAGCTCGGATGCTAGGAATTTATTCGGCAGACTCCCCACTCGACTATAAACAACAATTGTGGGCTAAAATAGCAGAAGATTGGTCATTGAACTTGGCGGATTTTTGTCAAGAAATAACGCTTGATAAGGCTCCTAGTGTATTGTCGTCCATGCTAGCAGGGACAAGTAGCGGTCGTTATCTTGTTAAAATTTGACAAATTTGATGCCTTTTTGATTCGTTAATTCCGGAAATGCGATGAGGTAATTTCCAAGCGCTAAGTCACGAATATCAACCCTGACTTTATTGTTCTCGCTCCCAAGGCTTACTTCTCGAATAAGCTGTCCTGAATTCGTATACAATTGGATTGTAATTTCTTTTGTAGGTAGGAGATGTTCAGGTAGTCCTATGACAATTTCATTTTGCGCTGGGTTAGGGAAAGCAGTCATTTGGGTGAAGGGATTCTGCTCGTCGGAAGCCAAAATACTTACATTGTAATTGTCAGATTCCACCGGGCAACCGTTTATATCGATTACTTTAATGGTATAGCTGCCCGATTCCTTAGGGGAAAAGTCGGCTGTAGTCGCCCCGGGAATACTTACCCCATTCAAATACCATTGTGGATTTGTCCCTCCAATCGTTTTTAAAATACCATTTGAGAAGGTTAAGGAAGGTGCGACGGGCTTTGAATAAATCAGATTGAATGTTGTGCTTACACTCGTGCAGTTACTCAAATTACTCGCCTGTGCTTGATATTGCCCCGTTTTGTTCGCCCTAAAGCTTGCCTGAGTAGCTCCGGAAATGGGGGTCCCATTCAGTAACCACTGAATACTCGTATTTTCACTTGCTTCGGCTGTAAGGTCTTTTACCTCATTTGGGCAAATCGTAAGGGTACCTATAGGATTTATATTAATACTCGGATTTGGAGTTGTGGATACGACAACTTGATTTCTTGGTGTAGGACATCCAATCGATCGAAACTTCATATCATAAAAATAATAGTAGCCGCTTGTTATCGGCGAGCCATTAAATTTTGCGCCGGTTAACGTGAGTATGTTCGGTATGGTATAAGGATAGCCAATGTTTGTAGGAGCATTTATCGTATCAGCAAGACTCTTATTGCTCCGGAAAATACTTGCCCCATTCGAACAGGATTGAGACAAAAGATAGCTCCCAGCCTTCGGAAAGGAAAGGTTCAAATAAACAACTTGACCCGGGTCATCTTTGTCATCCGTCAGTTGGCCAGCTTCTGTTCGAGTTAAATTACTTTGCGTCCGAGTAGCAACGACATCTTTTGTGACTGTACCTATGAGCTCCCCTGTATCTTTGTTAAATACACTGAAGGTTATTGTTCCCGACGTGCCCACATAAATACGTGCACTCTCCAAAACGATGGGGCTTTTAACTTCAATAATGGGTTCAGGACCGAAATTGTTGTAATATGTCCCTGTGCCAAATTCCGACTTACTACTTGGTTTTAAGTTGCCAGAAAAATCAGCTTGTGCGATGCTGTATTTGTCGGAAGCAGGAAGGCTAATGCGTGCGCCAGCCCCAACCAGCGTATTATTTGTATACCACAAGGAGGCGTCATTTGAAGAACTTAAATTAACCAATGTGCCAGGAACGCATTGGGTACCCGTCGCTAAAGGTGCTTTGGGTGTTTCAATAAATTTTTCAACCACTATCCGATTGTTTAGACCAAATTGGTCGCCGGCTAGTTGGTGGCTAAGTTCGAATGTGTAGGTTTTTCCTGCCTCAATGTTCAAATTCCCTTGTAAAGCAACTTCTTGTTCACTGCCAGGATTGATTTTCTCCATCGTAGCAGTCAGTTGAGTGACAAATTGAGCATTAGCAAAGATATCGACCTTTACAGGAAGTTTTGATTGGGTTTTACTCCCCACATTTTTCAATCGCGCTAATAAGGTTACATTGCCAGTTTGCTGACAGAAATTCCCCGTTGTTGTGTTGACCCCGATGGCTGCAATGTCATTTGATGCTTGCAATAGGAGAATTGTTGCGTCCAAGCTGTTGCCGCTCGGAAAGATTCCGCAAGTAGAATTGATGGGTTCGTAGGAAGAAATGACGCGCAATTTATACCGATTGCCTATTTTTGTACTCGCCGGTGGTGTTATTTGTAAGCTGTAGGTGTTGCCCGTAATATTGGTGGATGCGTTAATTAGTTCGTCGGCATCCTCGAAATCTCCATCTTGATTCCAGTCAACCACGGTACGGATGTTTTTGGCATTTGCATTGCTGAAATCAACGCTGATGTTTTTCCTTTCTCCAATTTCGATAGGTAGCGCAACGCCACTGCTATCTGATGTATTCGCGATGGATTTATTGTCGGCTTGTAATTTTGTAATTAAAGCGATTTTGCTTGTTGGGCTTACATTGCAATAACTTGTTCCGCCGATCCCGGAAAGAATGAGCGAAAAGTCTTGTTGGCCATTTTTTAATGTGCCTTTGTGGTTAACCGTTAGCGTATAGGTTTCGCCGGGTACGGTATTCGGGATGCTTATTTTTTCAACATTATCAAGCATGTTTACCCCTGTTTGTGCGAGGGAACTTGGGTTCTCAGGGTCCAGGGTAAAAGGAAGAAATATCCCTTTGCTATCCTGTATTTTGATGTCTAAATCGTTGATGAGTCGAGGGCTTCTGCTATTTAAACTGCTGGCTATCAGTGGTAAAACATTACCTTCTGGGTCTGTCCAGCATATTGTCGCACTTACATTCGCGGCACCTGACGCAACGATTTTTTCTGTGTAAAAGGCCCCGCTGCTAAGACTCAACTCGCGAATGGCCTGCGTTTTATCTTTGTTTTGAATGATTGAAGCCGCATTTTCTGCGTTTAACAGGCCCCAGCCACTTTGATAATCGGGGCCAACGGGTCCAAAATCCATCGCGCTATGAATGACCAAACCCTTAAGTGTAGCCGCGCGCATGAATTTTCCCGCATTGAGTCGACTATACAATTGCTGTAGTAAAAATAAGGAACCCGCTACTTGTGGCGAGGACATGGATGTTCCATTCAAGCTTGTGTAGGATCCATTCGATGCGTTGCTGGTGGAAAGGATATCTGTTCCTACGCCCATGATGTCGGGTTTAATTCGGCCGTCGTCGGTGGGGCCCCAACTAGAGAAATCGCTCACTCGGATCTCAGATGGAAGGTTCGGTGTTTGTTGGATGGATTCAATTGCCCCTACGGTTAGGATATTTTTAGCCGTTCCTGTAGTCGAAATGATATCGTATGCGTCGTTTGTTGTCCGGATAATGTTACTGGAGTCTTTGGTATTTTTCAATAAATAATATTCGCCTTTGACGAAGTCGGGCCCATTTTCAGAGCGACTATTTCCAGCCGACTTTGTGATTAAATAGTAAGGGGCGTTATAGGCAATTCGGTCAAGGGACTGCGCATTGCTGTCATAATAGCCAAATTTGTAGTCTTCGAGTGGACTAATGGCATCGTTGCCCCACCATTGCCATTTGCGTTTCGTGGAATCATAGACCCAACCTGCCTGGTAACCATAAGAGTGGTTACTAACAAGTAGATTGGGCGATGCGGCGCTTATTTCGGAGTTGTCATTGTTGTAATCCCAAACCTTTAAATCCGCGCCAAATGCCATCCCGCGAGCCGTCGCAATGACGCCACTGGCAACCATCGTTCCCGCCACATGCGTTGCATGCAGGTCGGGAGAAAGCGATGTTTCTTGTAATTTAACCCTTCCTGAGAATTCTTGGTGGGTAGCCATGACACCGCCTCCATCCCAAATGGCTAGCTTTCCCGCAAGTGTATCTGATTTTCCGTTGAGCGAAATACCTAGATTTCCACCGCTGTACAATTGATCGGTACGGGTTATTTGGCCTGATCGCCGATTGGATTCCGTTCCTAAATACAAGGGTTCCCCGAGCTCATTGATGTATTGTAAATAGATTTTTTTCTCGCCTATTTGATCGATGCGCTTGATCCCTTTTTCCTCGGCAAGTGTAATGCTTTTGGAGTGCCTCATGCCTTCTTGAAGGCTAAATTGGGTGGCCTTTTCCTGGATTTGACTTTTGGCTTCTTGTCGATAAATTTCTCGCTGTGCATGCATGTTTGGAGCGAATGCCCAAACGAAAAGTAATGTCAAAAAAAGGGAATAATGACGCATGCCTAAGAATGGAAAGCACTAATTTAATCTTTTTCCTTTAATTCCACACGAAAGGTTTTTCGGTGGATTTCGGTAGGCCCCAAGCTCAGGACCGCCTTTCGATGTTCTAAGGTTGGATAGCCTGCATTTCGCTCCCAACCATAGCCAGGGTATTGTTCCGCTGCTTTTTGCATCCATTCATCTCGAAAGGTTTTTGCTAAAATAGAGGCAGCGGCAATCGAAAAATATTTGGAATCCCCTTTGACGATACAGGTATGTTGGATGAATGGGTAGCTAATAAAGCGATTTCCATCAACCAATAAATGATCTGGAGGGGTGCGGAGTTTGTCGACAGCTTGATGCATTGCCATTACGCTCGCCTTGTAAATGTTTATTTGATCAATGGTCGCATGATCCACTTCGGCAATCGCATAGTCGATCGCATAATTTTTCACGACATCGATGAGTTGTTTGCGTTGCTTTGCATTCAATTGCTTCGAATCCGTCAATAATTTATCGTGAAAATCTTTTGGTAAAATAACGGCTGCGGCAACTACGGGACCCGCTAAACAACCACGTCCTGCTTCATCAAGGCCTGCTTCAATCCCCTCGGATTGGAAATAAGGTAACAATGCAGATTTGATAAGTGACATAATTAGGGCCGAACGATAAAATTTGTTGGTGTTTCCACAAATATGGCTTAAAATTGCTAATTATTTTCAAAGATTCCACCTATGAACAAGCACCTCGTTTTCACTTTTTTGTGTCTTTGCCTTTTGGCAAACTCTGTGTCTGCTCAAAAAAATCGTTCGAAAAAGATCTTCCATTTCGAAGCTAAGTCGGCAAGATTCAATGGAGACGGCGTTGGTGGAGAAACCTATTTTTTCAAACCGGCCTTTGAAATAGGTTTTGGGTTGAAGTATCCTCTGACTTCGCGGGTTAGTTTCAATCCAGAATTAACCTTGGCTCAAAAAGGTTTTCACGGAAAAACGAATTACTCAGATTCAACTTATACAGAACGGAATTTGTCCTTAAACTACTTGGATATTAGCCCCAATTTTGAATTGAAGCTGGGTTCTGTTTCGGAATATGCCAATGGCTTTTCTGTTTGGGGAGGTCCCTACATGGGAATCGGATTATGGGACAATGCGACTTATGATATCCGTACAGCAAATTCAGTAAAGCCAGGAACATATGTTTTGACCTCGACAGAAGGTGAAAGTTTTTCGCGCGATATTCGCCGACTGGACATGGGCTTTAAAGTGGGGATCGGCATTGTTTCCCAAAATTTTGTTTCCGTGGGCTTGACTTATCAGGCCGGTCTCATGAATATTGCAACAAATTCCAAGTCATTGTATAATCAATCACTTGGATTTTACATGCGTGTGTTCTTTGACGATGTCCTCTAATTTATCGGTTAAATAGCAATCGTTCTCCCTTTTTGCTCAGATCAAATTGTCCATTCGCATAAGCTAAATGCCCCGAAACGAAGGTGTGTGTGATGCTATGCGGAAAAGTGTGGCCTTCCAAAGGTGACCATGCACATTGATATTGCAAGGACGATTTTGTTACCTCATGGGATTGCTTTAAATCCACAATGGCCAAGTCAGCCCAATATCCTTCACGGATGTATCCACGGTCCTGAATTTGAAAACATTCCGCAAGGTTGTGCGCCGTTTTTTCGGCGATTTGGGTCAAGCTTAAAACGCCTTCGAGGCTCATTTCTAATAACATCAACATAGGATGCTGTACCAACGGAAGGCCAGATGGTGATTTCCAATAGCCTTGTTGTTTTTCCTCCCACGTATGCGGCGCATGATCTGTAGCAATGACATCAATCGCTCCTGTTTGAAGCGCTTGTCGAATCGCAGTTCGATGTCTTGCGTCTTTGATTGCAGGATTGCATTTGATTTGATTGCCTAAATTTTCATAGCTCGACGCATCAAACCACAAATGGTGCACGCAGGCCTCAGCCGTAATGCGTTTATCTTTTACGGCCTTTCCTGTTTCGAATAAGGCTAATTCCTCTTCGGTGCTGATGTGTAAAATATGCAAACGCGTGTTTGATTTTTTCGCCAAATCAATCGCCATCGAGGATGACAAATAACAAGCCTCTTCATTGCGAATCAACGGATGAATAAAAGCTGGCGCATCTTCTGTTGGGTATTTTTCTCTAAATAATTCCAAACGCGCACGAACTGTTGCCTCGTCTTCACAATGCGTTGCAATTAATAATTCGCTAGAACTGAAAAGTGTTTCTAGGGTTTTGGTGTTGTCGACCAACATGTTTCCTGTGCTGGAGCCCATGAAGATTTTAATCCCGCAGACATTGTTTTTATTCGTCTTCAAGACCTCTTCTAAATTATCATTCGCCGCTCCCATGAAAAAGGAATAATTGGCTAAGGAGTTTTCGTGGGCAATGTGGTACTTGTCGGAAAGTAAATCTTGTGTCAGCGCATTGGGTACCGTATTTGGCATTTCCATGAAACTTGTGACACCGCCGGCAACAGCCGCCCGCGCTTCGCTAGCAATCGTTGCCTTATGGGTTAATCCAGGTTCTCTAAAATGGACTTGATCATCAATCATACCTGGAAAAACATGTTTGCCCCCTAAGTCGATCACCTGCTCATTTCCTTCAGGGCTTATGCTCGTGCCAATTTTTTCAATACGCCCGTTTTTTATGCGAATATCCCCTGAAGTGATTGTGCCTTCATTGACGATTTGACCATTTTTCAATAAATATGCCGACATATTATTCCTGATTTATTTGTATGATTTTGAACTCGGTCCGACGATTCTGCTGATGCATTTCCTCTGGGCAATCCACGCCGTCTGAACATTCGTTGATTAATTGGCTTTCACCATAGCCTTTTGGCTTAATTCGGTCTTTCGCAATACCGCGTTGGATGATGTATTTTACCGCAGATTCAGCCCTGCGTTGCGAAAGCTTTTGGTTGTAGGCTGCCGTTGCACGGGCATCCGTATGCGCTCCCAACTCTAAATTTACCTGTGGATTATCTTGCAAGAAATTGACAATTTTATCTAATTCAATCGTCGCGTCTTGACGAATATCTGCTTTGTCCAAATCGTAGTAAATGGAGTTTAATTGGTAGAACTGACTAATCTCTTTCCCGATCTCTGGCTGGTCCATCACGATTTTAAACGCAAATGTCGTATCCGTGAGTTCCTTCTTTAACAAGGCTTGTGGTATTTCTCGGCCCTCTAGGGAGAAGCTTGAGCGCGCCGAAATATATCCGTCCTTTTCAAGTTTAAATTGAATTTCATCGCCGGAGTTTAGACTCAATGCGTCTATTTTACCCAATTTGTCACTGGTGAAAACCTCGCTGGTCTCGCCATTTCTTCGTGTGCTTACTTGTACGCCAGGAATAGCTTTGCCGTCGGGCTGTACAACTTGTACGGCTAGGGCATAATTAACTGTTTTTAAAACCTGGTTTGTTGTGGTATTGGTACTGTCGTTTGACCACCAATGCTCTTCAGCTCCGCTGGATTTGAAAAAGTAAATGTCATCATCCCCTTTGCCACCTGGTCGGTTAGAGCTGATGTAGCCCGAAAGTGGATCGGATAAGTTGATGGCAAAATCATCGCCAATGGAATTCATGGGAATGCCTAAGTGCTCGATGCTGATTTCATTGTCGTTTCGACTAGCTACGTACAGGTCTAGTCCTCCAATGCTCGGATGCCCGTCAGAAGAAAAATAGAGTTTCCCATTTTCGCTCACGAAAGGGAAAATTTCATCACCCGGTGTATTGATGATGGATCCGAGATTTATCGGCCTCCCGAAGCGCCCCGAATTGTCTATAGGCACGCGGTATAAATCGAGTCCACCTTTTCCGCCTCGGCGATTCGAGCTAAAATAGAGAGTGCGATCGTCATAGGAAAAGCTAGGACTGCCGTCCCAGGCGATGGAGTCGGAAATGGCCAGGCGCTCTGGTTCCGACCAATCATTTCCATTTTTTTTCGAAATGTATAAATCTACATCTGGCGAAGGGTCCTTGCTTTTTCCGGTATTGCCGCGTGCAAAAACGACCGTTGTGCCGTCATGCGAAAAAGCCGGTGTACCATCGTTCGCGTTCTCTTTATAGAGTTGTGTACTAAATAAATGCGGCGTGGTGATTTCGTTTTCTTTCAACAATGGAGCACTGTAAAGTCCTAAAAATGGAAGTCCATTATTTTTGTAGATTAAGGGTTTGCTTGAACTAGTGAAGAGCAATTCATTCCCAATTTTTTGCGCGGCAAATTCCGTTTTGGGCGTATTGCCCATTAAGGGAAAAAGGGCAACTGGACTTTGTTTTTGAACGAGTGTTGGGATTTTATCCAAATTCTCTAATTCAATTTCAGCCCTGATTTGGTAAAAACGATTGGGTTTGCTTTGCAAAAATTTGGTCAATGCTGCTTTGCATTGGGGATAATCGCCTAAGGACTTTGCGGCTAGTGCGATGTGATAGTTGATTAATACATCCTCCACACCTTGCGTTTGGGCTTTTTGATAATAGGGGAGGGCTAAACCTATTCGGTTGGAGAGTCGGTAAGATTCCGCCACATAATAGGCGCTTTTGTCGCCAGCAAGTTGCTGGTCTGCCAAAGGCTTCAGCGCCTGAATGGCCCATTCGTATTCGCCTCGTTCAAAATATTTCAAGCCTTTTTTGCTTGTTTGGCGTGTAGGATTGCAGCCAAATACCGTAACGATTACGATGAAAAAAGCGAGTAAACGGGCGAATTGAGTGGATTTTGCTAGCATGGTCCTTAAAGATCTTTCAAATGTAATAAGCTATGCTCGTTTTTTTGATGTACCTTTGCATAAATTATCAATCAGTCAAGGAAATAAATCTTTGACAAATCCAGCAGTGATGTTGCATATTTTATGAGAAAAAGAATTCAGAAAGACGACAATCGTCGTTCAGATGCGCCCCGTAGTAATTCAGGTGGTCGCTCAACAGCAAGAAATTTTAGTGATCGTTCTTCAGGGCCTAACCGGGCTTCTGCAGGAGACCGTAAGCCTTATGAAGGCGGTGATCGT
>JAGOAA010000020.1:0-10639 GCA_017984215.1 Cytophagaceae bacterium | reverse complement strand
TCGTCGTTCAGATGCGCCCCGTAGTAATTCAGGTGGTCGCTCAACAGCAAGAAATTTTAGTGATCGTTCTTCAGGGCCTAACCGGGCTTCTGCAGGAGACCGTAAGCCTTATGAAGGCGGTGATCGTTCCTATACACCACGTGCACCTCGTGAAGGTGGCGAGCGTCGTCCGTATAACCGTGAGGGATCAAGTGATCGTCCATATACGCCGCGCGCGCCTCGTGAAGATGGTGAGCGCCGTCCGTACAACCGTGAAGGATCAAGTGATCGTCCTTACACGCCACGTGCACCTCGTGAAGGTGGCGAGCGTCGTCCGTATAACCGTGAGGGATCAAGTGATCGTCCATATACACCGCGTGCACCTCGTGAAGATGGTGAACGCCGTCCATACAACCGTGAAGGATCGGGTGATCGTCCTTACACGCCGCGTTCGCCTCGTGAAGATGGTGAGCGTCGTCCGTACAACCGTGAGGGATCGAGTAATCGTCCTTACACGCCACGTGCTCCTCGTGAAGATGGTGAGCGTCGTCCGTACAACCGTGAGGGATCGAGTGATCGTCCTTACACGCCACGTGCTCCTCGTGAAGATGGTGAGCGTCGTCCTTATAACCGTGAAGGATCGAGTGATCGTCCTTACACGCCGCGTGAACCTCGTGAAGATGGTGAAGCGCCTCGCGCACCTTTTAGAAGAGCGGGCGGTGATTTTACACCTCGCCCTGCGCGCGAAGAATCTCCTCGCAATTTTGAGCCTCGTGAAGAACGTAAGTTTACACCAAGAGATGATGACCGTGGAAATTCATCGAAATTTTCGAAACGCGATACATTTAAACCGCGTAACCGACATGATCAGGCACCTGCCTTTACTCCTGCGTATAAATTAGATCGTTACAAGGAAACAGCGCCTGCCAAAATTCAAAAGAAAATTGCACAGATTGAGCGTCGTGGAGATGATGTTCGCTTAAATCGTTTCATCGCGAATGCGGGTATCTGCTCGCGCCGAGATGCGGATAAATTAATTGAAGCCGGAGAAATTAAAGTAAATAACAAAGTTGTGACAGAAATGGGTTACCAAGTTGGTCCTACAGATGTTGTTAAATATGGTAATCGCCGTTTGAATCGCGAGAAACCTGCCTATGTCTTATTAAATAAGCCTAAAGATTTCTTAACAACAACGGAAGATCCTCAAGATCGTAAAACTGTCATGGAATTAGTGAAAAATGCGGGCGAATCTCGTATTTATCCCGTTGGACGTTTAGACCGAAATACTACGGGCTTAATTTTATTGACAAACGATGGCGAATTAGCTGATAAGTTGACGCACCCATCGAATGAAATTGAGAAAATCTATCAAGCGGAATTGGATAAGCCATTGACCGACGAGGACTTTGAAAAGATCGTTGCGGGCTTAAAGTTGGAAGATGGTGAAATTAAAGTAGATGATTTGGCTAAAGTTACGCCAGATGGTTATGTAATCGGTGTTAAAATTCACTCGGGTAAAAACCGCATCGTGCGTCGTATATTTGAGCACTTAGGTTATGAGGTGACTAAATTGGATCGTACAACCTTTGCCGGTTTGACCAAAAAAGATTTACCACGTGGAAGTTGGCGTTACCTAACGGAGCGCGAGTTAGTCAAGTTGAAATACTTGTTGTAACGATTAGCAAAAGAAAAGGCCCAGTGAAAACTGGGCCTTTTTTATGTATTAAGCGAAATGACTTAGATATTCATCAAGGATTCGCGACGTCTCATTTTACCCGCTGGTATACCAAACATCATTTTAAAACGACGGCAGAAATAAGCGGTGTCTTTGTACCCAACTTCCGAACCGATTGCGCGAATCGATTTCTTCGTTGTACGTAATAAACCTACGGCTGCTTCCATCCGTTGGTATTCGATGTAATCTTGTGGATTAATACCTGTCAACATTTTGAAGTATTGACCTACGTAATCTTCGGATACATTCGCCACGTTGGCAAGCACTTTGTTTGATAAATCGCCACCGATATGGTCTTTGATGTAAGCGAAAATATCAATTAAACGTGGGTCTTTGAAATAGGTGCTATTGGTCGCTAATTGCTCAACGAATAAACGGTTTTGGATGATGTAACGAATGACTTCGATAACGATTTCTTCCGTTTTGATCTTGATGATACGGCCTTTGCCAATCTCATCCGACATGTCTTCCAATAAAATTTCTTTGATCGTCTGCGCTAGTTTTTCGTCCTTTTTAATAAGGAAAGGAGGAATATCTAGGGAAGTAAAGAAGTTAACCGAGTCAAAGACTTTCGCCTCAAAAGCCACCATGCCGAACGAATTGTCATGGCTACCAATGTTTTGCGAATCCATGTTCAAGTCGAAGTACAATTCGCGATGCGTCATGAACTCTTCGTTGTTGACAGCTTTTGGTTTTTCTGCGTTTCCGTAAGTTACGCTCACCATTTTACCGCCAGGGATAAAAAGCATATCACCTTCTTCTACCGGAGTATCTTCTTCGCCAAAAGAAACTTCGCCTTTGTACAATATCAAGAGCGAATTTTCCACATCGTAATAATTCTTAATACGAATAGGTTGTAATATTCTTATGTTTCGTGCTTTGATGAATTTGACCCCAAGGGATTCAATGATCTTGTTGTAATCTTCCATTTTATTGCTGATTATCCACCGACAAACACGGTTTTAACTTTTTAATTTGGACAAAACTAATAAATCAGATAATAATTCCAAATTATTTTATATTAATTTTTGTCCATTTGTTTAAATGTGTCGACCAGCATTAATTGTAATATACCTATATATCCCGCTGGCGGGGTGGTGTCGGATTGAATTTCTGTGCTATTCTGTTTTTTATAATTATTTTTAGGGGGAACAGAAATTTGATATAAAATAAATAATTAGGTCATTTTTTATCTGTAAATTTGTTTTCTAGAGCATGTATAGCTTTATCATTTCCCCTATTTGAAACACCATGGGACTATTTAACTTCCTGACCAAGGACATCGCCATTGATTTAGGTACAGCGAATACCTTAATTATTCACAAAAATCAAGTTGTTGTCGACGAGCCGTCGATTATTGCTTTAGACCGTAACACAAATAAAGTGTTAGCTGTGGGTCGACAAGCCATGATGATGCATGAGAAGACAAATGATAATATCAAGACAATTCGTCCTTTGAAAGACGGTGTAATCGCCGACTTTACCGCTGCCGAATTAATGTTGCGCGGATTAATCAAAATGTTGGATCGCGGAAATTCATTTTTCTCTCCAGCACTTCGCATGGTGATTTGTATTCCTTCTGGGATTACGGAGGTTGAGAAGCGTGCGGTAAAGGATTCAGCTGAGCACGCAGGTGCTCGTGAGGTTTACATGGTGCATGAGCCTATCGCAGCAGCGATTGGTATTGGTATCGACATTGAGCAACCGAATGGTTCATTAGTTGTTGATATTGGAGGAGGTACAACTGAGGTGGCTATTATCTCATTAAGCGGTATCGTCGTTGAAAACTCGATTCGTGTTGCAGGAGATGAATTTACACGCGACATCAAAGATTATTTATTACGCGAACACAAATTGGTGATCGGGGAGCGCTCAGCAGAGCAAATTAAAATCCAAGTAGGTGCTGCCTTGCCAGAACTAGAAAATCCACCAGCAGATTTTGAAATTCGTGGTCGTGATCAAATGACGGGTATCCCGAAAGAAATCTTGATTAATTATTCTGAAATCGCATACGCATTGGACTCGTCCATCACGAAGATTGAGGTTGCTATTATGGAAACTCTTCAACGTGCTCCGGCCGAACTTTCCGGGGATATTTTCCACAACGGTATTCATTTAGCCGGTGGTGGTGCGATGTTGCATGGTCTAGATAAGCGTATTGAGAAGAAAACGCAATTGAAAGTTCACGTGGCAGATGATCCATTGAAAGCTGTGGTTCGTGGTACAGGTGAAATCTTGAAAAACCTAGAGAAATACAAGCCTGTTTTAATTACCTAGTTTTCAATCGAGATAACTCATGATTCAATTGTTCCAATTTTTAGCGCGTCAAAGGGTTATCCTTTTGCTTTTGTTGCTAGAATTGGTCAATATTTGGGCTGTGTTTAAATACAATGCGTATCAGCATTCCCTCTATTTTAATACGACCAATCAGTGGGCGGCCTCCATTTTGGCTACCACGCAAGAAGTAAAAACCTATCATCAGCTCCGTATCGTGAATGGTACGCTGGCACAAGAAAATGCGCAACTACGTTCGGAATTGTTGCGTTTAAAGAGTCAGCAACAACCCCTTACAAAACTTCCCTATTACGTAAGTGAGGCGATGTTGAATCGCTATCAAGCCGTAGCCAGTCGGGTAATTGATCAATCCACACGCATGTCGCAGAATTATTTGACGATCGACAAGGGTCGGTCTGATGGAATTTTGCCTGGGATGGCCGTGATTTCCTCGACAGGTATTGTGGGGAAGGTCATGTCATGTACGGATAATTTGGCTTTGGTCGTTTCGGTATTACATACAAGTAATTCGGTTTCTGCCAAATTAAAGCGCAGCGGTGAGTTAGGTTACATCAAGTGGCCGGGTTATCAAAGCGAAGTTGCCGACATGATGGATGTGTCCAAATATAAAAAGGTTGTCAAGGGCGATACGGTCGTTACCTCGGATTATAATGCCGTTTTTCCGCCAAATATCCCGATTGGAATAGTTGCCAAAGTGGGCCTCGAAAAGGATGATACCTTCCATGATATTAAAGTCATGCTGTTCACGCAGTTTGCTACTTTGCAATATGTGTATGTGATTAAGAATCGTTTGGCAGGCCAGCAGGCACAATTAGAAACGACTAAACCGAAATCAGAATAAGATGAACTTCACATTTAATTATAAATGGTTTTTCTCGGTCGGTTTTGCCATCGCCATTCAGGTGTTGTTTTTGCGTGATATTGCTATTGCCAACGTGGCATTTTGCTTTATATACACGTGGTTTTTGGTAAAAGCTCCCATGCATACAAATCCGCTGTTGCTGCTTTTAGGCTCAATGTCGGTCGGTTGGTTAATTGATATTTTTTATAATACACACGGGATGCATGCCTTTGCCTGTGTTCTTGTTGCATGGCTCCGTCCTGTATTTTTTCGAATTCTTACGCCGGCTAACGGCTATGATGAACGTTCAAGTATTTCATTAGCTGAAATGAAATGGCTTTGGTTCTTTCCGTATTTGTTCCTTGTGTTGATGTCACACCATTTGCTGCTTTTTACCCTAGAAGCAGGGGATTGGACATTGATCGGCTACAGTGTTTTGAAAGCATTGTCTTCAACATTATTAGGAATGGCTGTATTTGGCATTCTAGAGTTTTTCAACCGACCTGAATAGGTCTTTTTGGCAGATTTATTTTTGGTCTTAGATTTGTAGGCAGTAGCTCGCACATATCATATGCGATGTGCTTAATTGCCTAACATGGAAATACCTACACAATCGGTTTCGTCGCCTCAAGCTAATGCGCAAGCACTATTTGAGAAAGAATTTATGCCGCACCTCGATGCGATGTATAATTTCGCACTCCGTTTAACGAATGATGAGGATGATGCACAGGATCTTGTTCAAGATACGTGCATGAAAGCATTTCGTTTCATTGATTCTTTCGAGCCCGGAACCTATGCCAAAGCCTGGTTATTTCGAATTCTGAAAAATAATTTCATTAATGATTACCGGAAAAAATCCCGCGGACCCGCGAAAGTGGAGTTCGAATGGGTCGAGCAGTCGTTTTCGGGTGATGAAGATCAGGAGCCTGCCTCGCACGCAGATTTGCATGCGGAAACGGTCAACGAGATGCTCGGGGATGAAATTACGGCAGCGATTCAAGCTTTGCCCGTCGACTTTCGTATGATCATTATTCTCTGTGATTTGGAAGAATTTAGTTACGAGGAGATGGCTCGTATTTTAGATATCCCGATTGGGACAGTGCGTTCACGACTGCATCGTGCACGTGCGATCTTAAAAGAGAGCTTAGCCACCTACGCGAAAAGTAAGGGGTATCACTGACAATGTGTCACTTCTTGAAAATGAACTTTTTCCCCTTTCTTCGTTGTTAAAAAATTAGTGCATTAAGCATGTAAACTCATGAAAAAGACTTGTACCCATCAGCCTGATTGTTTAAAGTTAATTCAACGTATCATTGACCGCGAAGCTACACCTGAAGAGGAAGCAACATTTCTGGCAAATAAAGATCAGTGCCTGCCTTGCCAAGAAGGCTTTGAGCTCGAGCAGTCTTTGCGCAACGCGATTAAATCGAACTGTTCGACTAAGTGTCCAGAAGCACTTTTTGCACGTATCAAAGCAAAACTTTTTGTCGTTTTAATCCTTATTTCCATTCTTATTCCGTTATTTTGCTAGCTAATTAAATCAAGCAGCACTTGGAAGGTAAACTCATTATTTTTTCTGCTCCATCCGGATCCGGCAAAACAACTATCGTAAAAGAATTATTGGCGAATAACCCGAATTTGGGTTTTTCAATATCTGCTTGCACACGCGACAAACGCGGTCGCGCAGAGGCAAATGGACAAGATTATTATTTCATGACGCCTGATGAGTTTCGTGCCAAAATAGATGAGGATGCTTTTGTCGAGTGGGAGGAAGTTTATCCGGGCGCTTATTATGGTACCTTAAAATCTGAAATTGAACGTATTTGGGCATCTGGCAAACATGTCATTTTTGATGTGGATGTCAAAGGTGGCCTAGCTTTAAAAAACTATTACAAGGAGCGCGCCTTAGCCATTTTTGTTAAAGTACCTACGCTCGAAATGCTCGAGGATCGTCTTCGTGCGCGCGGCACCGAGACGGAAGAATCCCTTTCAAAACGTATCTTCAAAATGAAATTTGAATGGGCATTCCAAGATAAATTTGATGTGATTCTTGTGAATGACCAATTGGAAGTTGCGGTTAAAGAGGCGCAAGACTTATTTGAGAATTTTACGCACTAACATGAAAATAGGCCTGTTTTTCGGATCTTTTAATCCTATTCATCATGGCCACCTCATGATTGCTCAAGCGGTATTAAATCAAACGGACGTTGACCAAATTTGGTTTGTCGTTTCTCCTCAAAATCCGCATAAACAGAGTAAAACGCTCTTGCACGAATTCGACCGATTGGATTTGGTGGATCGTGCCATTGCCGATAATTATCAATTCAAAAGTTCGGACATTGAGTTTCATCTAAGTAAACCGTCTTATACAATTCATACGCTTACCCATCTGACGGAGAAATTTCCAAATGATTCTTTCCGATTAATCTTAGGTGGAGACAACCTCGAACAGTTCAAAAGTTGGAAGAATTATAATCAGATTCTTGATTATTTTGGGCTCTATGTTTATCCGCGTGGCGAACTAACCCAAAGCGATTTGTGGCAACATCCAAAGGTTACCCGCATTGAGGCGCCGTTATTGCAGATCTCAGCCACCTATATTCGTCAATGTGTCCAACTTGGGCAATCGATAAAATATCTAGTTCCTGATAGTGTAGAGGAACGAATCCAATCGAAAAAATTCTACATTTAGGCCTTATCGCCTAACATGTGTTTTCCTTTTTTAGCCCTTTCCCATTTTTACGTATTTTAGGTCTCTGGGTCATCGGACTATTGATCTCGCCGCTCGGTTTAATTCTGTTGGCACCTGTTTTATGGCTTTCGTCACCTACCCGCAGATGGATCTGCGGACTTCTGCTCATCGGTTTAGCAGTTGCGCGTATTTCGCAACTATCCGCTGAATTCGCTCATCATTTGCCCAAACACGATGCGTTTGTATTTCAAGTGAATCAAACACCGGTTCACGGTCTGTTGGCTTGGAAAATACAAGCTAGAATCATCGCCGTGCGTCATGGGAAACAGTGGGAGCGTGTTCATGCATTAGCTAATTTATTTATCCCTGTCAAGGGTGCTGCAGCGCCTCGCTTTGGTCAGGTATTTCAAGTCTATGAATCATTAAAGCCTATTCGTGAACCCCTGTTGCCGGGTGCCTTTGACTGGAGACATTATTATGCTTTGCAAGGAATTTACTCCGCTGCGTTTGTGCCAATCCAGGGCTTGAAGTTGCAGAAAGATGCAAGTTCGACTCCATCGGTATTTGAGCGCATGCGGGCGCAAGCAAGTAGCTATTTGCACCAAGCATTACCTAATGGTGTTCATCGGAACGTTGCTGATGCGATGTTTTTGGGTATGGGAAGTACCATCGATTTTGAGACACGCCAATCTTATGCGGCCTTAGGGGCTATTCATATTTTGTCGGTATCTGGCATGCACGTTGGCTTACTTTATTTGGGCTTACAATTTCTATTGGGTTTTTTACTTCGATTCCGACCTTGGGGTCCTCGATTTTATTTTGGGCTCATCATGCTGGTGCTATGGTCTTATGCCGCCCTATCTGGATTTTCTGCTCCGGTATTGCGATCCGCTTGGATGTTTTCGGTGTTGTTGTTTGCACAAATTTTCCGACTCCGAACGCACCCCGTGAATGTTTGGGCATTTTCGGGTTTTGTGTTGCTCGTGATTCAGCCGATGGATTTTTTTCAGGTTGGCTTTCAGTTGTCTTATGCGGCGGTGCTGGGACTTATCTTATTCCAAAGGCCCATCCTAAATTTTTGGTCGCCAAAATATTGGCTCCTCAAGCAAAGCTGGGAACTGACCTGTGTTGCTATTAGTGCTCAAGTGTTAACTTGGCCTCTCATCATCTATTATTTTCATCAGTTTCCTAATCCGCTGTATTTCTTTTTGCTTAATCCTTTGTTGGTTTTGCTTTCTACACTCACCTTAGGCGTTGGTTTTATCTTTCTGATTTTAGCTCCCATGATGAGCTATTTCCCGATGGCTTTTTCGTCGCTGGGACATCTGGTTTTACTCAGTTTCGAACTCTTGCACGGCTTGATGTTTGCCACAACGAATCATTTTCAGACGGTTGTTTCATTCATTCGGCTTAATCTCGTTGAGCTAATGGCCTATTATGTGGGCCTTGGATTGTTATGGCACTGGTGGGCCTGTCGGAAAGTCTGGGGATTGTATCTAGCGGCCTTTCTCTTAGCAGGAATTTTGATCCATCGGATGGGAGAACCCTTGCATCCTGAGGCCTATTTAAGCATCGCAGACAAACAATTGGTCTTTCTCTCTACGCGAGGGCTTCGTGGACAAAGCTATGGAGGCGCAAGTCAAGCATGGCTGCAGTCCAATGCAGGGGCCTGGTGGGCAAATAATCAGGTAGTTGACACCATGACACGTAAATGGCCGAACGGTAGTTTTCAGTGGGAATATCAAGGAATGGAATTTGTATACCTAACAAAGCCGAGTGTTCATCGAAATGCCAACAATAGTCATCTAATACTAAGCGCAGAATTAGACTTGCGAGATCCGCGTTTTTTGAAATCTTGGCAGGGTTCAACCTGGTATTTTATTCGTAAGCCGAGTGTGTATCGATTGAGTAAATTAAAGCCTTATTGGCCTAAAAAAGTATATTATTTAGCAGAGCAGGCCGCAGTTCATTTTCCATAAAAAAAGGCTGCCCGTTGAGGCAGCCTTCTAGAATTAGCTTGGTTTCTTCTCGTTACGCTTACGCTCGTTTGGATCTAACCAAATTTTACGCATACGCAATGATTTTGGAGTGATTTCTAAGTATTCATCCTTTTGGATAAATTCCATACACTCTTCTAATGAGAAGTTTAATTTTGGAGCAATTTTGGTATTCGAATCCGTACCTGACGCACGCATATTCGTTAATTGCTTCGCAGCTTGAAGGTTCACTTCGATGTCGTTTTGGCGATTGTGCTCACCTACAACCATCCCTGTGTATACTTCTTCACCTGGATCGATGAAGAACACCCCTCTGTCTTGTAATTTATCGATTGCATAAGGAATCGCAGGTCCTGTATTCATCGAGATCAATGATCCGTTGATACGACCTGGAATAGCTCCTTTGAATTCTTCGTAAGCAATGAAACGGTGTGCCATGATTGCCTCACCAAATGTAGCCGTTAACACTTTCGAACGTAAACCAATCAATCCACGTGATGGAATGTTGAATTCTAAGTGTTGCAAGTCACCTTTCGGTTCCATGATTAATAATTCACCTTTTCCTTGTGTTGCTAATTCAATTACTTTACCAGCAACTTCAGCAGGAACGTCTACAACTAAAGATTCAATTGGCTCTAAACGTTCGCCGTTTGGACCTTCTTTGAAGATTACTTGTGGTTGACCTACTTGTAATTCGTATCCTTCGCGACGCATGGTCTCGATCAATACCGACAAGTGAAGAATACCACGTCCAAATACCAAGAATTTATCTTCGCTTTCTGTTGTAACAACTTTCAAGGCTAAGTTCTTCTCAGTCTCTTTGAACAGACGATCACGGATGTGACGAGATGTCACTAATTTACCTTCTTTACCAAAGAATGGCGAGTTGTTAATCGTGAACAACATGTTCATCGTAGGCTCATCGATCGCAATACGCTCCAACGCCTCTGGATTTTCTGCATCAGCGATTGTATCACCGATTTCGAAATCTTCGATACCTGTTACTGCACAAATCTCACCACATTCTACTTTTTCTACTTTTACCTTACCAAGGCCTTCAAATACTTGAAGTTCTTTGATACGCATTTTTTTCGTTGTGC
>JAGOAA010000042.1 GCA_017984215.1 Cytophagaceae bacterium | reverse complement strand
ACGGTCCACTCAAAAACATGATACCATCCACAACAAGCGGAGTTGCCTCAATTCCCCGATTAGTTCCTAAGTCGGTAGACCACGCCAAAGACAATTGACTCACATTATCCTTGTTGATCTGCGTCAACGGACTAAAACGATCTTCCTTATAATTCAATCCATACGATGTCCAGTCACCCGGAGCATCTTGTGCATTCGTTAATGCATCGTCATCGATCGCCGAGGTCACATCGTCAATGTGAGCTTCAGAACCTTTGGGAGCATCCTTTTTTTGACATCCAGTCAAAGCAACCGCCATTGCAAGCACAAAAATTAGTTTTTTAAGCATGGTTTAGAAGAATTTGGCATGTTTCTCTATTTTCCGATAAGGGGATTTCAAGAAATCTAGCACGATGGAATTGAAAATATCTTTGTAAAATATGGGTGTGGAATGACCCGAATTTGGCAAAATCCAAAGATAGGATTTCGGAATAAGCTCCGCAATTTCAAGGGTATGTCGGGGAACGATCACATCATGATCACCTCCAATCACGAGCGTTGGGCATTGAATTTTAGCTAAAACAGAAGGTCGGATTTGCGGTTGAACTTGCATCATGTGATGTAGCTTAATCAATCGTTTGTTTTCCAAACTCGCTGGTAAATGCGACAAACTATCAATGTAATGATTTTCGTTTTCAACCACCCAAGGATCTACACTAACACCGGCATCTGGCGTTAAATTTGCGCCCGTTACCGCAAGCTTTTTAACCTTTTTCGGATGCCGACTCGCTAATAACAGTCCATTGATACCTCCATCACTCCAACCAATCACCTGGGCGGAGTCAATTTTTAAATGGTCTAATAATCCCGCAAAATCATCCGCCATCATTTCATAGCTCAGTGAATCTTTCGTGTCAATTGATTTCCCGTGCGAACGGTTATCGGCAATGATTACGCGGTAATGCTGACTAAAAAAGGGAATTTGATTCGTAAAGTCGGCGATCGAACCACTATTCCCATGAATCAACAACAACGGCTCGCCGGAGCCATAGGACTCATAATACATGTTGAAGCCACGAATGGAAGCATATTTCCCAACTTGGGAATTTTGGCCAAAAGGTTTTTGGGCTAAAACAGAAGTTGCGAGTAGTAAAAAACAGGTTAATAATTTCATATAGTCAAATAGGTCATTTGAAAGTAAATTAACCAATTTTCTGGAATACAACATGTTCCAAAAAGCGTATTTAGGAACAATTCGTTCGCTAAAATCATGCGAAATATGCCATAAAACCCGATATTGAGACAATGAAAAAAATTATATGCCTTTTGTGTCTATTGAGCCTAGGAGCTTCTGCACAAGAACCGTTAACAAACCCAAACGCCACGGGATATGTGGTCAAATCGAAGATTAATCCAATGTCGTATCATTTGGGTGTGTCGCTTCCCAATAATTACGACACCAAAAAACAATATCCCGTTTATTATGTTTTGGATGGTTTTTATTCAGCTGAAATTGCGCATGGGGCACACAAAACATTGAAATTTTACAACGAAATCGAAGATATTATTGTCGTAACCATTGCAGGGAATGAACAAAACAATACCACGGCTTGGTTTGCAAACCGTTGGCCTGATTTAACATTCTCTCCCAACCCTTCCGACGACAGTTCGGCAGCTATTTCGTGGAAAATTCCAGCACCTGGTTTAAAATCAGGAGGCGGCGAACGTTTCTTACAGGTGTTGACGAAGGAGATATTTCCGTTTATCGAACAGCGCTATTCCACGAATGGACATCGTGGGATTTCGGGCCATTCTTTGGGGGGATTATTTACGGGCAATGTATTATTTCACTCGCCGGAGTTATTTGATCGTTATGGCATCAACAGCCCTTCCTTTCTTGATTGGAACAAGAACGACATTCTCCTCGCGGAAAAGAAGTTTTCAGAGACACACAAGAGCCTACCGGTTAAGGTATTCTTATCTTTTGGTGGCTTAGAAGGTGCTGACAATATTGAAAACTTGCGCGAAATTGAGCGCTTAATGAAAGCCCATTATACGGACATTGTCACTAATTATGTTGTTTTCGAAAACGAAACACACGCCTCGGTCGCATCAGCGATGATCAGTCGGTCCATGCGGTATTTGTATGCCAGACCGCGAAAAAAATAACCCCACTTAACCTTTGGCAATCCTCCTCAGGTTTGCCAAAGGTAGTTCTGAAATGGGGAATAAAATGGCATGTAATGCTGATTATCAATAAACTGAATTTGATTATCAGTTTTACCTTCTTCGATTAAGCTTTTACCAACTACCTTTGGCAAACCTGAGGAGGATTGCCAAAGGTTAAGGGAGCTTACCAGCCATACGTCAAGGTAAGGCTATAATTTCGAGGCGTGATCGGATTTACGGAATTATCATCGTGCACATTGTAATTAATCACATCGCCCAGGTTAGCAATTCTAGCGCGCAAAGACATCTTTTTATAGGTATACCCGGCAGTTAAGTCCGCCTGTAAATAGGCAGGCAATGCAATGAGTCGATAGGCGTCGTTGGCCACCAACACGCGCGTCGACCGACCGGCAAATCGCTCCCCGATGTAAACCGTTGTCAGCCCCACCTGTAATCCTTGATGCCGATATTGAATTCCGACATTTGCCGTGTGGCGCGGGTTATATTTCAGCAAACTGCCTTCGATGTAGGTATTGCTTTTGACATACTTCGTCTCATTGAAACTATAGCCACCCGAAAAACTAAATCCAGCCACGGGCTTCGACATCAAATCCAATTCAATCCCCTCACTCTGGACGGAACCTGCCATTTCTTTGACATAAGAATAGGTCGTGGCATTGACCAATGAATTTTGTGCCAAATTATTATTCAAAATCCGATAGGCCGTCACATTCACCGAAACTAAACCATCCCAAATGTCATTCTTCACCCCTACTTCGTATTGATCGATCAACGAGGGTGGCAAGGCCTGGTTGTTGATATCCACACCCGTATTCAAGGTAAATGAATTCGAGTAACTCGCAAAAAACGCATGATTTAAGCTAGGCTTATATACGATTCCCAAACGGGGTGAAAATGCGCCATCAAAATTAGATGAGGATGTCGTTTTCTTTGTCGTATAGTTATAAACGTCACTGAGTGTTTGTTGGTAAGAATAGCGAATTCCCGCCAACACCTTCCACTGCTCATTGAGATGTATCAAATCCTGCGCATATATACCAAAGCGGCGAATCGGGGCCATGGTTTTCGTCAGAGCTGTCATGGCCGGTTGGTCACTACGAGCTGACGACAACGTATTACTATATACGTTGACCGTATCGTAGCGATTAAACTGATTATAGGCATAGGTATCCGTGTTGTAAAAATCGAAATCTGCGCCAAGCAAGACTTGATGCTTCATGCCCGCAAGGTTCAACGATCCAATGAAATCCAATTGGCTAATCCCATAGCGCTCCTCGACTTCCGACTTCTGTAAATTGCGAATCCATTGCCCATCCGACGTGATTAAGGAACCTGCATTGGGACGCGTGTTTGAAAATAAATTACTGCTGTTTTGGCGCAGGCCGCTCATCCATTTAACCGTCCATCGCTCGTTTATTTGATGAGTCAATGTGGCGTTCAGGCTACTTTGCGCCGACTTGATGTTTGACCAAGCAACACCCAAAAATCGCTCACGAGGGATATCAACAATTTGGTAATTAATAATTCCCGCACCGAAATCAGGCGTTCTTTGGTCGGCCAAATAATCCCCTTCCACAATCAATTCCGTCTTTTTACCTAGCTTAAACAAGATCGATGGATTCACATAAACGCGTTCTGAAGAAACTCCTACCCGAAAACTATTGGCCTGCTCGGCACTCGCGTTCAAGCGGACGGCGATGTTTTTGGAAAGACCGCCATATACGTCGACCGAAGGCTTGTACATGCCCCATGAACCCGTACGAAGACTTATCTCACCGCCGAAAGTGAATTTAGGTTTCTTGGTCACCAAATTTAGCACCCCCCCAGCGGCCACATTGCCATACAGAATTGCAGCACTACCTTTCAGAATCTCCACTTTCTCCACACCACTCAGTTCCGAAATCATACCATTCGCGTAACGCATTCCATTCTTAAAGGTATTTGAGCTAGCCATCGAAAAACCACGTGCAGCAATCTCCTCTTGGTAGCCACCCGTAGCACCGAAAATATAAACCCCATTCGTGTTCATCAACACATCACTCATGCGGTTTACTTGTTGGGCCTCCAACAAACTTTTATCCAGCGTCACGACACTTTGCGGCAAATCCATGGGTTTAATAGGCAATTTCCCGATGGTGATCGGCTTCTCGTTCTGACTTACATAGCCTACGACAACAATTTCTTTCAAATCATTGCTGGCCTCAACCAATTCCAAATCCAAATGAAGCGTTTTATCTGAGACAAGATTCACTTTTTCTTGCAAGGTTTTGTAGCCGACAAAAGATGCTTGTAAAGTGTAAATACCCGGCTTCAAACCTTGAAAAGTGAATTTTCCTTCGGCATCCGATGGTTTTCCGCGCTTTAACTCGGTTAAACGTACAGAAACACCTGGCACAACCTGCTGTTTTGCATCTCGAACAACACCTTCCATAGAAGCCTGCTGCCCATAAACCACTGTAAATGAAGAAATTAAAAGAATTATTAGGCGTAGCATATACTTATATTTGTTTAGACTAATTATAAATAGAGTCCAAAACTAAATCGCACACGCCGCAATTGCAAGCTTATTTAGAATTATTTTAAATAAGTGAAAATAAAAAAATCACCCCGCTTAACCTTTGGCAATCCTCCAAGGTTTGCCAAAGGTAGTGGGGTGAAATGAGAGATTTGAACTACTAACTGATAAAGAAAATCAGCCTATTGATAATCTAAGGATTACTAGCGCTTACCCGTGTAAATATCAACCACTTGTGTTTTAGGCGACGCGAAATTTTCATAATAAAGGAATTTCACTCGCTTGCTTTTCTCATCAAAACTAAACGGAATAAAATGACCTCCTAATTTGGTATTTATATCCCATTGCGAATTTTCAAAGGTATTATTCCCTTTATTAATCCAAACACGTTGGTTTAAATTTTCACCAGAATTCGTAATAAAGAAAACATCATCAAATCCGTCATAATTCAAGTCGGCAATGATATAATCGCGAACACCATTTGTCTGAAATGTTGACTGTACCGTTGAAATTTCTTGAATTTTAGCCTGATCATTTTCGTCACTTCTAAATATTTTTTGATCACCTATTCCCCCTTCCACTAAGTAAATAATATTCTTCTTGGCCGGATTTTTCGGATTTTTCAGAGCAAATAACTTAAAACAGCCATAGCCATTTCCAAACGGCGTAACATTTGAAATTTTGCTACTTGTGTATGAGTCACCTTCCAAATTCATTTTCAACACATACGTGAATGGAACAGTTGATTTATCAATGTAGGGAGCCGATACGATATCATTTTTCCCATCTGAATCGATATCCGTAATTAATACAGAACCAGTCGCATTATTAGGCGTAATGGATATCGATTGCTTTAAACCATTTGTGTTTTTAAAGTAAATCATTTCATCCATCCCAAAATATTGCAACAACAAATCATTGTCCCCATCCCCATCTAGATCTCCCACAGAAGCATTATGATGAAAACGTTTCTTATCTGTTAAACCAGCGACTGTCGCATAGTTAAATTTGCCATCCGCTGTACCTAAAAAAAGGTGATTGATAAAGCCAGGAAATTTCCCGTCCACAATAAGTGACGCCGTTTCTTTTCCATGATCGACTTCAAAAAGATCTTTAATTCCATCTCCATTCAAATCTTCATAGAAGAAAGGTGATTTGGGGAATCCTACATTGTAATACCCACCTAAAAATGTACTCGTATTTTCAGTCATTTGGCCCGTCAAACTATCAATTTCAAAGGAGCGAAACGAATCATAGGAGGTTTCAAAAAGTTCAGCATGTGCCGTAATTAAGTGATATTTCCCTTTTACTTTGATTATTTTAATTGATTCAGGGTGAACATTCACATTAACCAATGCTTTGGCCATATTCGCTGCTCGAGCACCCGAATATTTAGTCGAATAATCAGGTCCTTTAGCTTGAAAAATAGCCTGTAAAGTAATTGCCTTATTCACAACGGTCGTGATCACCGAGTCCTTACTTGTGATATCCCCCTTCCACTCACTAAACATCGCTCCCGCAGCAGGAATCGCCGTTAATTTTACTGTTGTCCCCGAAGGGTATTGGGCTTGCGAAGCCACCGCTACAATTTCTTCCTTGACCGTACCATTCCCCTCAATCGTCAGATTAAGTGGATATTGACGCTTCTCAAACACCCCCGTAACGCGCTTATCGGTATCCATCACCAAATTCCCTGGATTTGAGGTACTAGTAAAGGCTCCTTTCCATTCTTTGAATAAGTACTCTGCCGAAGGTTTGGCCAACAATTGAACCGATTCCCCCTTCATAAAAGTGCCTGAATTTGGTGTAACGGATCCCCCAGTAACCGGAGTAACGTCTACAAATAATTGATAAGATGGTATCGCATCGTCCTTCGAACAAGATAACAAGAAGGCAAAAGCACTTAAATAAAGAGTAATTCTCCGCATCGATTTTGTGTTGTGGCTTTCGCCGGTTATAAATATTATAGGTTCAAATCCTTTGAAACCCGTTTTTGCCCTTCGGGCTTTATTGAATATAAACTCTGCCGTTTATCCACCGAAGACGGATTCCGTATAATCACATTCCCTATGTTGTATTTAACCTGAAACTTATGATTGATATTCGAAATCACTTGTAAACGCAACTTCCGTTGATTGTCAATATTCTTCGTAGAAATACCCAAAATTTCATTTACCTGTACGGTTGACAATCCCTCGGATGCATCCATTAATGACTTGACCAAATTAAACTCAGCTTCATCCAAATCCAAGTTGGGCTTCTTGTTTCGAACTATTACAAAATATCCAATCCCTATACTCAAGGCTAATAAAGCCAACAAAAGGTAGAGGTTAATTTGACTAGGTGCGTCATAAAATGCACCGATCGGCTTGGCTACTTTCAATAATTCAGGAATGGAATAGACTTTCCGTTTCCCGCCTTCCGCATCCCAAAAGGCATAAATAGTGTACGGGTCGACGAACATGTCGGGGGCCGACTGAAAATTCGCTTCCGCGCGCTGCACCTCAAAAACCTCATTCTTAACAGGGTCAATGATATAAAGCACTTGATCTGAAAACTGAACAAAATAACGACCTGTCCAAACGATTTCCCGCGTTTTGGCTTGTAAAATTCGGGGATTAATTTCCCCCAATAAGGTCCAGGTATGTTGATTAAAATCAAACGAATAAATATTGGACTCCAAAGCTGTCGCCTGATTATTCAAAAAATCATGGTATTCCGACCCGCCCGCATAAAACAAATCACTTGATTCAGAATAGCCCTGAAAACCATTAAAAATTGCCTTGGGACCTAAATTATTGGATTTAATATTTTCCCACTCATTTTCCTTATCCGCATAATAGGTCAAGGCTTTGCTAAAATTCCAAAAGCCACTTCCACCAAAACTATACAAGACATCTTTCCGCTGGAATACCGAAGCACCAAAATTATATCCGGCATAAAAGGTCTGATCGATGCGCTGCAAGCGTTTCGTCTGACCGTCAAATGCTAAGACCTGTCCCGTACCGGCTAAGCTAAACTGTATGCTTCCATCGGCTTGCAAAAATTGATGCGGTGCAATACGCGGAGGTAAATGATTGACAAGATTGGGATCAACCTGAATGCGTGATTGAAATACCCAAACTCCAGGAGCTTGTTCAATCTGCAGGGTTTGCTCAAGTAAATCGATCCGTATACGTGTCTTTGATTGAACATCAAACCAGGTTAAAACTTGGCCGCTGGCTAAGGCATGATATGTGTTAAAACATAACAAACTTAAAATCAAAATGCCCAATCGTATGCGTATACCCATGCCATAGTTTTGTCAACATACAAACCTAATCAGAGCCTGGCGATTAATCATATAAAAATGTGTGAATTCTAAATTCACACATTTTTTAAACGGTAAAAAGGCTTAAAAAAGATTATCATTAAACAGATTAAAAATGTCATTCTCCCGCACTACCTTTGGCAAACCTTGGAGGATTGCCAAAGGTTAAGCTATGAAAAACATATACCTCGTATCGATTATCTTATTGACTTTTTTCGTCATCTCGTTCATTTCGAATATTATCGGACCTATTATCCCCGACTTGATTCGAACCTTTCATCTGAGTCTTACTTTAGTTTCACTCCTCCCCTTTGCCTTCTTCATTGCCTATGGCGTGACGTCCATCCCGGCAGGAATTTTGCTCGAAACATTCCATGAGAAAAAAGTGATGTTGATGGCTTTTAGCCTAGCAACTTTAGGATCCCTGCTCATCGTTTTGTCGCCGCATTACCTAACTGCCTTAATATCTCTTTTCCTCATCGGCAGTGGCATGGCGATGTTACAAGTTGTGATCAATCCGCTGCTAAGAACCGCAGGTGGCGAAGAAAACTATGCAAATTATTCGGTTTGGGCGCAGTTAATCTTTGGCTTCGCCTCGTTTTTAAGCCCGATGGTCTATCAATATTTCATTGGCATAAACCTGCCCTGGCTTAGCTTATACATTCTTTTTATTGGCATTTCGGCGATCATGATGCTCGTAACAGTTAGCACCCCATTTCCCAAAGTCGAATTAGCCAACGACGAGAAACCGGGCGCCATTGCCATCCACCTCGAACTCTTCAAAAATAAACAAGTGATTTTGTACTTCTTAGCCATGCTCTGCTATGTAGGTACCGAACAGGGAATCGCGACATGGATATCGCAATTTCTCCAAACCTACCATGGATTAAATCCTCAGATTGATGGCGCCAATACGATCGCCTATTACTGGGGTCTGATGACCGCCGGAGGTATCTTAGGCATTGTTTTATTGAAATTATTGGACAGCCGAATTGTACTGGTAGCATTCACGTTTCTAGCTATGATAGCGCTCGCTTTTGCGCTCTACGGCAACGCCACCATGGCGCTAATCGCATTCCCGCTGATTGGATTTTTTGCCTCCGTTATGTACCCGATTATCTTCTCATTGGCCCTAAATTCAGTCTCCGAACACCACGGCTCTTTTGCCGGCATCATCGTCACCGGCATCGTGGGTGGCGCCATTTTTCCCTTCATCGTCGGTGGAATTGGCGATATTTTTGGCCTAAAAACAGGCATGAGCATCCTGTTTTTAAGCATGGGCTATATTTTTAGTATTGGTTTTTGGGCCAAACCTTTGGTTTCCAATAAGCGTATCTTCGATTAAAGTACCAAATCACCCCATCCTTGTCGGTAGGTTCTCCGCAGAAACTGATTCGCCGGTTCGTAATTGGTGACACGCATGTTGGCCCCATCCCATTTCAACGCCTTGTAGCGTCCGCTATAGGAATAGCCTTCCATGGCACCGTATACGGGATCCATCTTTTTGACCTTTTCGCGGATGTTGAAACTCCTCAACAATAAATTACCCAATAACACGGTTTCCGTCAAGGGTCCGCCATAGCCTTCAAAAGGAGAACTCACCTCCATATTTCCATAACCCGCGATACTCGCATCAATCCACTGCCACCAGTGTCCATCCATGCCGCCTTTCACGCGGGCATATTTTTGTGGGATGTGACTCGCCGCTTCTTGCAATTCCTTCGAAAACAAGCGGGGATGTGAACCACCCCAGCCACAGGCAATGACGCCTTTGGTCCCCACAAATAAGGTAGAACCCTCAAAATCATTTTCGCCCGGATAATCCCCTAGCGCATCATTCATATTCACGTCGGGTGCCAAAGCCTGTAAACGCTCCGGCGTAATCCCGCCATCCATCCAATACAAATCCAAATCCTTGCCATTGTTCATCGTAAACCGATATTTCAAGGAACTCGAAATAGGTCCACCTTCCGGATAGGCCGACTCCTTAAATACGCCACTGTAGGTCGTGGAAGCACTTCCGGAAACCTCATGCGGATAACCCAAATTCAACAATTTAAACGGTGGCCCCATGATGTGACATCCCATATCACCCAAAGCTCCCGTACCGAATTCCCACCAGCCACGCCAGTTGAAGGGCACAAGATTCTCAATGTAATTGGTTTTGGGGGCGGTTCCCAACCATAAATCCCAGTTCAATTCTTTCGGAATCCGACTCGGGGTTTTCGGCCAGGCAATGCCTTGTGGCCAAACGGGACGGTCGGTCCAGCAATAGACTTTGGAAATCTCTCCAATCAAATCCGCTTCGATCCATTCACGCATGGTTTGCATGCCTTCACAAGAAGCGCCTTGATCACCCATTTGGGTAACGACCTTGTATTTTGAAGCGGCTTGCGTGATAATACGCGCCTCGTGAATGTCATGGGTCAAAGGCTTCTGCAAATACAAATGCTTTTTCATCTGCATGGCACGCAGTCCCACCAAGGCATGGTTATGATCCGGAATCGCTACGGTTACCGCATCGAAATGTTCGCCTTCTTTGTCGAAAAGCTCCCGCCAATCTTCGTAAAACTTCGCCTTCGGAAATTGTTTACGTTTCGGAGCGGCTTGTCGCTGATCCACATCACATAAAAAACCGATGGTCGAATTGTTATTGGGTGTCTTCGCCAAATGCTGGATGTCATTATCCCCCTCGCCTCCACAGCCGATGGCCGCGATGACCAACTTATCACTAGGTGCGACAAATCCTTTACCCCCTAAAACATGTCGGGGAACGATAAAAAACCCCGCCGAAGCGAAGGTACTTTTCTTTATAAATTCGGAACGTTTCATTTTTTCAAGGGTCTAACAGAAACTTCTTTAAAATACACCACATCTTCATCGCCGTGGTTTTGTAAACCAAAATACCCGGAATTCGGTCGGCGACCTGGGTAAGGTTCAAAATCAAATTTACGCGCCGGAACGGGTTCGCCTTCGCGGTAATCTGTCACGAGCTGATCGTTCAAGTACACAATCGTACGCGGACCATCCAAGGTGATCAATAAGGTATTCCATTCAGGACCCGGTTTTCCCGGCTTGCTTTTGGGTTTTGTAAATGCATAGAGCGTACCGCTGATGTGGTATTCGTCTTCGTTGGACGTTTCCGGATGGTTATCGATTTGCACCTCATAGCCATAAAATACGGGCATCCATTCTTCTTTAGGTTCCGCGGGAACGCGAATGAATACGCCTGAATTGCTATTGAAATTTTGCATTTTGTAGACGACACGGATTTGGCAATTGCCTAATTTCCCGCCGGTCCAATATAAGAGTCCCATGCCACCTTTGCTGGCCAATAAGCCATTCTCAACGAAACGGGAGCCTCCGCCTACGTGTTTCCAACCGGTCAAATCTTTGCCGTTGAACAAGGGTTTCCAGGTTTGTGCATGCAGGTTGAAGCTCAGCAAAAACCCCAGGATAAGTAAATAGCTATTTTTCATTTTGGTCAACTTGATGGATAAATTCAATTACTCCTTTCATATAGACTTTTTGGTCATCCCACATCGCCAAATGGCTTCCGTTCGGGCAATACAAATAAGAACCCTTTTGGACCATTT
>JAGOAA010000062.1 GCA_017984215.1 Cytophagaceae bacterium | reverse complement strand
TCGATTTGAAGAAAGAAAGTTTCCTTCTCATCGATATCCTCAGTCGCATTTCCTTGTTCGCGCAAAGCGACAATTTGTGCATCGATATCCGCTAAGAATTCCTGAATGCGTTGTTTGAATTCGTAAGACTTTCCACGAAGTGCATCATCGGAAAGCTCATGCAAACGAGCATATTCCTCCTTGATTTTATCCACAATCGGCATGATTGCTTTGATGTCACGTTCAGATTTCGTGCCAAATATTTTTGTAACGCTTTTGCTTAGTATTGAAAACATGGTAATATAGGGCCTACCTAGGCTTGGTGATAATTTAATTTGCAATTTACCAATTTGAATTTTTATCCTCGCTATGTTCCGACAATTAATCCGAAATTTTTACGGATTTCAATTCGAAAATCATTTGTTTTGTAGCTCAATGTTGAATCCTTATGGCTGATAATCCAATTCCTCCACGTCGCGCACCCCGGAAAAAACTCAAGATGCCACTTTTTGGCGATATGATGAGTGGTTCTTCAGGTCAAGGAGGTTCGAAAAATTTCACAACGTATTTATTTGTGTTGGTAGGTTTGGGGATGATTGGCCAACTCCTTTTGCCGCAATTGTGGGCCGAAAAAGTCTATGATTCTGAATCCGAGGTTCGCGAGATGGAAATCGATGGCGTCTTACGTAAAAAGTATGCAGATGCGAGTGATCGAAGTGAGATTCACTACTTGCTTGTCGTCGTTGAAAAGGAGGGAAAGCGTAAGAAACTCGACCTGTATCGTGCAGATTCCTTATTTTTTGAACAAGTGGCTGTTCCTCAGCGTATTAAAAAAGAGGCAGGGAGTTTGAAAGTTCGTGTTACTCGCTATTCAAAGCCTGATACGACCTTGGAAATACGATTTAAGAAATAAGTATTATCAGTTTTTTGATAATCTACTTATTCAATTTACCTTAGGGCAAAATTCTACTATAAATGCCCATCCTTTCCGTACCCAATGCTAAACATTTGTTGGCCAGAACCTTATTTGGTTTTTCCAAAGAGCAGCTGCAACAAGCCATGGGGTATGGCACCATGGAAGATCTGGTGGACAAAGCATTGTTGGCAAATGTAAAAATACCAGCAGCGCCTGACACTTGGGTGAATACGGTCCCGGCACAGGTACAACAAGATTCAGGTGATGCCGCAAAATGGTATCGAGAGTTGACCTATTGGTGGTATAATCGCATGTTCTCCGAAGGTTTATCGATGCAGGAAAAGATGGTTTTATTTTTGCATAATCACTTTTCATGTGAGCGGGACAAAGTGAATTATCCGCAACACATGTACCAACAAAATCAATTGTTTCGGAAATTCGCTTTTGGCAATTTTAAACAATTGGTCAAGGAAATAAGCAGCGATCCCACCATGCTCATTTATTTGGATGGAAATAATAGTCGGGGAACGGGTCCCAACGAAAATTACGGTCGGGAACTCATGGAGCTTTTTACGCTCGGAATCGGGAATTACACCGAAAATGATATCAAGCAAGCAGCAAAAGTGCTTTCGGGTTGGCAAGTTAAAGGTCTAACGGCTGTTTTTGATCCGAACCGATGGCACAAAGAGGCGAATCTGACGATTTTTGGAAAAACGGCTGCATTCAAAGTTGATACCTTGGTTGATTTAATCTTTGAGCAAAAAGCGTGTGCTGAATTTATTTGTCGGAAACTTTACAAAGCCTTCATTTATTATAAGCCTGATGAGGCATTTGTGTCTCAAATGGCGACTGTTTTTCGCTCGAATAATTTCGAGATGAAACCCTTGTTGCGTTTCATATTTTTGTCTGATCATTTCTATCAAACAAGTTTTCAGGCAACACGCATCAAAGATCCTCAGGAATTAATGGTCGGGTCGTTAAAAGCCTTGCAAATTAAGGTGCCAGACATTGTCAACTTATATGACATGGCAAAGCTGATGCAAATGCAATTGTTGCAACCACCCGATGTTGCCGGTTGGCCGGGTCAGCGTGATTGGATTAGCTCAACAACCTATTCCTATCGCGGAGGCTTCACGGATTCATTGTTAACAGGTAAGCGCTTTAATGGAACGACTGTTTCCGGGAAGTTAGATGTGTTGGCTTATGCAAGGAGTTTTCCCAACAGCGAAAAAGCAGCCTTATTCGTGAATGATGTCATTGATTCGTTGGTCTTATTTCCGATTTCAGAAACAAAACGTCAGTTTTTGTTGAATACATTGTTGGATGGAACCATTGCTGCCAACTGGTCTACTTATACACCGCAGGCGGATGCTCGGATTGTCCGACTGTTGAAAGCGATTATGCGATTACCTGAATATCAACTGAATTAGGCCATGAAGAAGCAAATGAATCGTAAAGCATTTTTACAGCAAATGGCCATCTTATCTGGTGGTGTAGGTATCGGTTTAGGGACTGTGACAGGAAAAGCCTTTGGTCAAATACCTGCTGCTTATGCCGGTAATGCAGAAGCAGGCAAAGTACTTGTTATTATACAGTTGGGCGGTGGAAATGATGGTTTGAACACCGTCATACCGGCAGAAGACGATTTATACCACGCGGCGCGTCCGAATATTTCAATTAAAAAAGATGCGGCTTTAAAACTCGATCAGGGGATGTATTTGCATCCATCCGCGGTGGGTTTAAAGAAATTGTACGACGAAGGGCAAGTCAGTATTGCTCAAAATATTGGTTATCCGAATCCTAATCGTTCGCATTTCCGGGCGACGGATATTTGGAACACCGGGTCGGATGCAGGCACCCTTTGGGATGAGGGCTGGGCGGGTCGTTATTTAAAGACGCGTTACCCAGAGTTTCCGATTTCATTGGCTAAACATCCGATGGCCATTCAATTGGGTTCCGTCGAATCGCTTTTGTTTCAATCAGATCAAGGAGGATTTAGTACTGTTTTTGAAGATCCAAATTTATTTTACCAATTAGTCAGTGGTACCTCTGCTGATACGGATATTCCACCGGCAACATTGGCTGGGGACGAACTCGGGTTCTTGAAGCAGATCGCTGCGGCTTCCGTTCAATACGCGGGTGTTATTCGGGATGGGGCAACGAAAGGGAAGAATTCACTTTCCTATCCGACGACAAATTTAGGTCGGCAATTCAGCATCGTTTCAAAATTAATTTCAGGTGGTTTAGAGACCCCTGTTTATTTATTGAATATCGGTGGTTTTGATACGCATGCCAATCAATTGACGCAGCATGCCAACTTGTGGAAGACAATATCGGAAGCCGTGAAAACCTTTCAGGTGGACATGGATAATCAAAATTTATCGGACCGAATCAATATCATGACCTTCTCGGAATTCGGTCGGCGTGTTAATCAAAACGGTACCGCGGGAACCGATCATGGTACAGCCGCTCCGATGTTTTTTATCGGCAAAACGGTGCGCGGAGGCTTGATCGGAGCAAATCCTAATTTGAAGGCATTAGATAACAATGGCGATTTGAAGTTTAATTATGACTATCGCCAAGTTTATAGCACGGTTTTGCGGGATCATTTGGGATTGGATAATGTACGCACGCAGCAAATCTTTAATTCAACCTTTGAGCGTTTACCTATTTATAAAAATTCGCCAGATGCACTTCCTGAAGCGGTTTCAATCGAATTAACTTCGC
>JAGOAA010000005.1:112122-146072 GCA_017984215.1 Cytophagaceae bacterium | reverse complement strand
AAGAATTATCGGCCAAATTAGCCTCTGAGAAAAATCCTGAGTTTGTTCCCCCTCCACCTGCAGAAAACAAAATTGCAGAATCATTCATCGGACCAGACCCTTCTCATCGAAATGAATTAGGAGCAATACACAATGAGGTCCGATCGGATATTATGTTTGTTCGCAAATCATTTATGCTGCCCAATGGACAGATTGCTGAAATAACAGAAGAATATCAGGTTAATGTAGATCCCGAACAAGATATTCAGCGCAGGTTGCAAGAAGAACAACAGTTATCGGATATGTTGAGCGGAGTGCCTGCCAAAAATAAAAGCATCAATATTCATAAGCAGCGGATCGCGCGCGCGAAAAAATCCCTGCGGAGGCGGGAGGGATTATCCAAAAAGAATCGCCGTGCTATCGGAAAAGCTATTAACCAAGTTGCGAAAACGGAAGTCGACAAGGTCATTCAAAAGACGGCTATGGCGAAAGAAGTTTTTTCGGATTTTTTGTTTAAAGAAAGGCCGATTGCCCAACGCGTGGAACCGCATTACATCGATAGCCTACTGCGGCAAGAATTAACGGCTAAAAACATTCATTTGGCTTATTCCTTTGGTATCGCACCTCAAGCTCCGAAGCTGGCCAAGGATTGGATTTTTGCCTCGCATGCCAACATTAAAAAACACGCACCACAGTTTATGGCATCATTATATCCGAATGATTTACATGCCTCTGGTCAGTTTTTGCATGTGTATTTTCCGGATTCTTTGGGCTTTATTTGGCAAACCATGGGAGTGAATCTATTGGGTTCGGCCATTTTGCTATTGATTATGATTGGCTGTTTTTATATCGCCATGATGACCATTCTCAAGCAAAAGAAATTGGCTGAAATCAAAAATGATTTTATCAATAACATGACGCATGAATTCAAGACGCCTATATCGACGATTTCATTGGCGACGCAATTGATTCAGGAAGATACGAGCGTGCTGGAAAATGGGACGGTTCAGCGGTATCTTGGAATTATCAAGGATGAAAATGTACGCTTAGGCCAGCAGGTTGAGCGTGTTCTACAGACCGCTCAAATGGAACGCGAAGAGATTGTACTCAAGAAGAAAAATGTGGATGTGAACGCGCTGATTCAGCAGGTTATTGAGATGAACCAACCGATGTTGATGGCTAATAATGGGGCAATTCACACGTCGCTTACCACGGAGTCGGCGAACCTATTGATCGATGAAGTACACATGAGTAATGTGATGAATAATTTAATTGACAACGCTGTTAAGTATAGCGTAGAGTCACCGGAGATAAATATTGCAACTTTCATTGAAGATGCTGGATTTAAAATTCGCGTGACTGATCAAGGAATCGGGATGCAAAAAGAAGTGTTAACTCAAGTTTTTGAACCCTTTTACCGGGTGCCTACGGGGAATGTCCATAATGTTAAGGGCTTTGGGTTGGGCTTGAGTTATGTGAAGAAAATTGTTGAGGCGCATGGCGGAAACGTTCATGTAAAAAGCCAATTAGGCAAAGGAAGTACATTTGAAATGACGATACCTTATGGCAACTAATCCAAGTATTTTATTGGCGGAGGATGATCCTAATTTAGGTTTATTGCTTGCGGAATTTTTGAAGAAAAAAGGGTACGAAGTCGCTTGGGCGCATGATGGGGATCAAGCACTTGACCTATTCGTGAAAGGCCATTTTGACCTCTGTGTTTTTGACGTCATGATGCCTAAGAAGGATGGGTTCTCCTTAGCCAAAGACATTCGCGCAACACATTTAGACGTGCCTATCATTTTTTTAACTGCAAAGTCGATGGAGGAAGATACCCTACAAGGCTTTAAAGTAGGGGCTGATGATTACCTGACGAAACCATTTTCGATGGATGTTCTTGTCGCTCGTATGGAGGCCGTATTGCGTCGTACGCATTCAGATAAATCCTTGCCTGCCTTAGCGGATGAAATTCCATTGGGGGACTTTATGTATTATCCCGCGAAAATGCGTCTGGTTTTTCAAGGGAACGAACAAAAGTTTACCCCAAAGGAAAACGAGCTCATGAAGTTGTTGTGTGAAAACTTGGGCCGACCGGTTAGTCGCTCTTATGCTTTGAAATTAATTTGGGGAGATGACACCTACTTTAATGCGCGCAGCATGGATGTCTACATGACGAAATTACGAAAGCTTTTAAAAGAAGACCCTCGCGTACAATTAATGAATTTGCACGGCGAGGGTTTCCGATTGAGTGTCGACTAGCTGATATGCGTATAGCCGGTATATGGCACCAATACAGCTGGAATCTTAATTCCATCCGGTCCTTGATTATTCTCTAAAATCGCAGCTACGATTCGTGGCAATGCTAATGCTGAACCGTTTAGGGTATGGCACAAGATTGATTTTCCATCTATTTTCGTGCGTAATTTTAAGCGATTTGCCTGGTAGGTTTCAAAGTTGGAAACGGAACTCACTTCTAACCAGCGGCCTTGTGCCGCCGACCAAACTTCCATGTCATAGGTCAAAGCAGATGTAAAGCCCATATCACCTCCGCATAGACGTAATACGCGATACGGTAGTTCTAATTTCTGCAAGATGCTTTGAACGTGTAAGGACATTTCCTCTAATGCTGCGTATGAATTTTCCGGTTTTTGAATTTGCACAATTTCGATTTTATCGAATTGATGCAAGCGGTTTAAGCCACGAACGTGCGCACCCCATGAACCTGCTTCCCGACGGAAACATGGCGTATGGCCTACGTTTTTGATTGGTAACTCTTTCTCATTAACAATCACGTCACGGTATAAATTCGTAATGGGTACCTCAGCTGTTGGGATTAAATACAATCCTTCTGCTTGCGTGACATACATTTGGCCTTCTTTGTCAGGTAATTGTCCCGTACCAAATCCAGAATCTTCATTGATTAAGATAGGAGGCTGAATCTCATAGTAACCCGCCTTGATGGCTTCATCTAAGAAGAAGTTGATCAATGCCCGTTGTAAGCGAGCACCTTTTCCTTTGTAAACCGGAAAACCTGCACCTGTAATTTTATTGCCTAAATCAAAGTCGATGATGTCATAATCCTTGATTAAATCCCAATGTGGTTTCGCGGATTCAGTTAACGTAGGAATTGTTCCCCAGTTTAATACGACTTCATTATCTTCAGCCACTTTTCCTTCCGGAACAGAACTGTGAGGTAAGTTTGGAAGTGTGACTAATAGGTCGGTTAATTCTTTTTCTGCGACACGCGCAGCTTCTTCCATAACCTTGATATCACCTTTAAGTGCTGCCGTCTCGGCGCGTTTGCCCTCTGCTAACTCTTTCTGGCCTGATTGCATCAATGCTCCAATTTCCTTCGCAGCGGCATTTGATTTTTCCAATGCTTGTTCAGCTTGTTGGAGCAAGGATTTCCGCTTGTCATCCATTGCGATGAGTTGGCCTACGATATCAGCGGCATTTGCCACATGTTTTTTCGTTAAACCGGCAATCGTAAGTTCCGTGTTTGTCCGGATAAATGGAATCGTTAACATGGCGTTTATTTAGAAAAGTCCTTCGTTTAATGCGTTTAAGGCATCATTTTTATGTTTGGCATCGACCAAAAGGGAGATGTTATGTTCAGATGCTCCGTAAGAAATCATGCGAATCGGGATGTTTTTGATGGCATCCAATACCTTGATGGCAATTCCTTCTTTATCCGCCCAGAAATTACCCACAATACAGATAATAACTTGGTCCTTATCGGGATCTTCTAGTTCAGCAAACTCACGCAATTCGCGCATGATGGCATCTAGGTTGGCCGTTTGATCGATGGTTACCGAAACCGAAACTTCGGATGTGGTAATCATGTCCACGGGTGTTTTGTATTTTTCGAAAATCTCAAATACACGCTTTAAGAAACCATAGGCATTCAACATACGCGTTGAATGAATGTAGATGGCTGTAATGTTGTCTTTGGCAGCGATGGCTTTGATTTCTACGTCGGTCGACTTTTCTGAAATCAAGGTGCCAAAAGCAATGGGCTCCATCGTATTTTTCAAACGCACGGGAACGCCTTTGATTTTCGCGGGAGTAATCGTGCTTGGGTGCAAGATTTTTGCCCCAAAGTAGGCTAGCTCTGCCGCTTCTGCGAAAGACAATTCCCGAATAGGGAAGGTGTTTTTCACAATGCGTGGATCGTTGTTGTGCATGCCGTCGATGTCCGTCCAGATCTGAATTTCTTCCGCTTGCACTGCACCACCGATTAAAGATGCTGTATAGTCCGAACCACCACGCTTCAAATTGTCCACTTCGCCTGCTGGGTTACGGCAAATGAAACCTTGTGTAATGAATATTTGCTTGTCTTTAACAGGCGCTAGGGTTGCCGCTAATTTGGTTGAGATTTCCGACATGATGGGCTCATTGTCGGCATCAATCACCATAAAGTCTAAGGCAGGTAACAAGGCAGAATTGACCCCTTCTTCCTGTAGATAGGCTTCGAAAATTTGGGTAGAAAGTAATTCGCCCAAAGCGACCATTTCCTTTTCCTGTTTAACGGTATAGGGAAGCGTTGCAATTAAACCATCGATGAACGTAAATTCTTTCTCAACAATTGCTTGACCTTTCGCTAAGCCTGCTGGCGTTTGATAAAGTTCCGTTAAAAACGTATCGTAATGTGCGCGCAAATCAGATGCTTTGGCTTTGGCCTCCGTTTGATTTTGTGCGATTAACGACTCTGATATCGATAACAATGCATTCGTGCTACCTGATAATGCTGATAAAACAACGATTTTAGGTTTTCCGTCCTCGGTAATGAGTTGACGAATCGATTGCATTCTTTCTGGTTTTCCTACGGATGTACCGCCAAATTTCCAAACTTGCATAATTGTATATCTTAATTAATTGCTAACATTTTAATGGCTGTAATGGCAGCCTCATCTCCTTTGTTGCCATGTTTCCCGCCTGCGCGATCCATGGCTTGTTCTTGATTGTTTGGGGTTAATACGCCAAAAATGACAGGTTTATTGTATTTCAAGCTGACATTCGTGACTCCATCCGCCACGGCTTGGCAAATAAAGTCGAAGTGGCGTGTTTCCCCTTGAATGACACATCCTAAGCAAATCACCGCATCGACGTCTGCTTTCTCTGCCATCTTTTGCGCCCCTAAGCTTAATTCAAAGCTGCCAGGAACTTGCACACTGCTGATATGGGATTCTTGAACACCATATTTCAATAAGGTATCATATGCGCCTGTATACAGGGCACCTGTTACTTCTGTGTTCCATTCTGCGACCACAATTGCAAAACGCTTCTGTGAGACATCAGGTAAGTTGGCAGTACTAAAATCACTTAAGTTTTTTAAGGCAGATGACATGGCAATGGGGCTAAAACAAGAGGGGATAAAAGCTGATGCTCTTATCCCCTCTTGACAATTTCGTAAACTATATTATTCAGAGATAGAGCTTTCTAAAAGCGCCTTGTATTTCTTAGCTGGAATTGCTTCTGCAGCTTCTGGATATTTTTCCGTAATCGCTGTGTAGGTATCCAACGCTTCTTTCGATTGTTTATTTGCTTCGTATGCGTTTGCAAGTTTCAACAAATAACCTGGAGAGAAGAATTTATTCGATTTGTAATCTGCGGCTTTCGTGTAATATTCGATGGCTTCCGAGTATGCTTTCTTTTCTGAATAAGCATCTCCGATCAATGAATATGCACGTGCTTGTACTAATAAATCGCCACTGCTGAAATTTTTCAATTTCTCAATTGCGTTATCGTATTTACCTTGTTTCAACAAGGTGATGCCTAAGTATAAGTCTGCAAGGTTTTGTGTGTTGCCACCAAACTCATCTGAAACTTTTGCTAAATCTTTCGACGCAGAAGCTAAGGAATCAGATTCAAACGCGTAAACCGCTTTGTATAATTTCTTTTCACCTTCAGCATCTTGGGTATTTTGGTACCATTGGAAACCGAAGTAACCTACGATGATTACAACTGCAACGGCAGCAGCACCTACGATTGCTGATTTATTTTGTTCGAAAAATCCAGTGACCTTTTCTACTTCGTGTTGAAGCGCCTCAGGGCTCTCAATGATTTCAATGGATTCGTTAACGTCTTTCTTCTTTGCCATAAAATTATAATGCTTTGTTACTCGAGCTAGTTTATGTTACTAGCCAAAGGACTGCAAAATTATAAAATCTCTTCTATTTTTATCAATTTTAAATGAATCTTTTGCGTTTTATTTTAGTATTTGTTGAGTAAATAGAAGTAAATCGTACTTTATCCTTTGTAAACCTCGTAAACAGATGGCCTTTAACCGTGCGGATCAATTAACGAAATTGAGTGAACCTTTTGATTTGTGTATCATCGGGGGTGGTGCGACGGGAGCTGGGGTGGCATTGGATGCTTCGCTTCGGGGTTATCGTGTTTTATTAATTGAGAAAGGGGACTTTGCATCTCAAACCTCATCTAAGTCCACTAAATTAGTTCATGGCGGTGTTCGGTATTTGGAGCAGGCATTCAAGAAATTGGATTGGCAACAATTCAAGATGGTTTACAAGGCCTTGCATGAACGTAGAATTTTGTTGCAAAATGCGCCGCATTTGGCACATCCCTTAGCATTATTGACTCCTTGTTATACCTGGTTTGATCGCATTTATTACCGCATTGGCATGTGGGTATATGATCGCATCGCCGGACACACGAATTTAGAACCTAGTCGTGGTTTGGGACCCAAGCAAATGCGGGCGTTGAGTCCAGCATTATCATTGGAGCATGTTAGAGGTGGGGTTTTATATTTTGATGGCCAGTTGAACGATGCCCGTTACGCATTAGCAATATTGCAGTCTGCTGAAGCCGCTGGAGCTTGTGTTTTGAATTATGCAGCGCTTACCAGTTTTATACATTCACCAAAGAGTTTAAAAGTCAAAGAGGTTTGCTTTCAAGATGTCATTTCAGGGGAGTCTTATCAAGTTGCCGTGAAGGCTGTCGTTAATGCGACTGGACCATTTACCGACGCCATTCGTTCCATGGCCAATCCAAAATTACGGCCGCGCATGAAGGTCAGTAGGGGAGCGCATATCGTTCTTCCAGCTTCCTTTTGGCCCGGAGAAACAGCTTTGTTGATTCCCAAAACAGACGACGGTCGTGTGATTTTTGTGATCCCTTGGCGAGACTATGTATTGGTAGGTACCACAGATGAGCCTGATGTCTTGCGTGAAAATCCACCTATATTATCCGAAGAAATCGATTACCTACTCGATTATTTTAATCGCTATGCGACCGGAAAGGCGTCTCGTTCTGATGTGTCCGCGACCTTTGTGGGTCAGCGCCCTTTGCTGCAAGCGGCTTTGGATGAAGCGATGGCATCTGATACGAAATCCTTAGTTCGAGATCATGAGGTTGAAGTGGATGGTCGCAGTAAATTACTTAGCATTATGGGTGGTAAATGGACCACTTACCGGGTTATGGCATCCGATACGCTCGATGTGTTAGAACGTGAAGTTTTCAGTCGGTCCCCTCGTGCTTGTATCACAGCGAACTATCCTCTTTCGGGAGGCGATGAATCGATGCGTGAGCAATTTTCGGTCGCAATGAAAGCCTTAGATTTAGGTGAGGCTACACAACAACATTTGTGGGAGACTTATGGATCTCATGGTTTTGCCTTGTTAAAAGGTGATTTGCAATTGGTACATCCCGACTTGCCTTATATTAATTCAGAAATTGAATATTTGAAACAACATGAAATGGCAACGTGTTGGGATGACGTACTGATGCGTCGCTGGGGGCTTGGTTTGAGAAATCAACGGCTATGTGAGGAAATTCAGGGCATAAAAAAAGAGGCTTTCGCCTCTTAATTAATACTCGTCTTCGTTGAAGAAGAAATCATCCTTTGTTGGATAATCTGGCCAAATCTCTTCGATGCTTTCGAAGGGTTGTCCATCGTCTTCTAACTCTTGTAAGTTTTCAACAACTTCTAAAGGGGATCCGGTACGAATCGCGAAGTCAATTAATTCATCTTTGGAAGCTGGCCAAGGCGCATCTTCTAGATAGGAAGCAAGTTCTAATGTCCAATACATATTTTAGGAATTTTATTATTTCATTTTGATCTGTGTGCAAAAGTAAAATAAAAAAATATTTATAAAAGATTTATTTCTTAAATTTTCGTTAATTATCAAAAAAGCTATTTAACGGCCTGATTAGGCCTATTTTTATGAAAAGAAAATCGAGCCTTGCCGTTGAAGTTTGTGCCTATTCCTTGGAATCTTGTATTGCGGCTGATCGTGCAGGCGCGGATCGCGTCGAGTTGTGTGCATCGCCGCATGATGGCGGATGTACTCCATCCACAGGTCTTGTCCATGCGGTGTTAGCGGCGACTTCCTTGGAAGTCCATGTGATGTTGCGCCCAAGGGGTGGTGATTTCTGCTACGATACTTTTGAGAAACAAACTTTGTTGGCGGAGGCTGTTAATCTCGTTCAAGCTGGCGTTCATGGCTTGGTGGTAGGCGCACTCTTGCCTAATGGCGACCTGGACGTGGAGTTTCTTTTTGCCTTACGGCAGTTGGTTGGCGATATCCCGTTGACTTGCCATCGCGCGATAGACGTGAGTCGGGATCCAGAGCAGGCTATTGAACAATTAATTGAATTGAATTTTCAGCGTATTTTGACTTCTGGTCAAAAGAATAAAGCGCTCGAGGGGATTGAGAACATCGCCCAAATGGTGGTTCGCGCAGCCGGTCGTATTCAAATCATGGCGGGAAGTGGCGTGAATCCACAAAACTGTCGCCAATTTATCGATGTAGGGGTAGACGCGGTACATACAAGTGCTCGGACTGTTCGCGATTCAGCAATGGATTATCGCCGACCAGGCATTTCCATGGGAGGATTAACCGAAGTGTCTGAATTTGAAATAGCGGTTGCGAGCGAAGAACTAATTCGCGCAACCATACAACAAGTACAATTGGATTAGTATAGATCCGTGGTTACCCACTCTTCTTCCGGAAGTCTGTTTAATGCGTAAAGCTTTACAGAATTTCGGCGGTAAGTTGGTACATCGAATTCAGTTTCGCTAAGACCTCCATTTGCATAAACGTCCACCATATAATGGAAGCGTTCTTCATCGTTCATCGGATTACTTGCTGATTCCGTATCCAATGTAATGGTACTTCCTGGGGTGAATTCACGTTGGCCTAATTCATCCGCTGCTTCGTAAGTTCCGTCTGATGTTTCAAAATAGCCACCAAACTCGTCTCCTTCATGTTCAAATCCTGCTGCGATGACAGTTAGGTATAAGCTGTCGCCTAATTCTTCATCTGTAGAGAATCCGAATTTGACCATATCAGCTTGTAAATAAATTCGCTCATTTAAATAATTGATGATGATGTTTTGTTCTTTCATCTTCAACTGATTGCTGCTTCCTGTGGAAACAGTTACCAAGATGCGTTTAGCGCCTTTGATTTGTTGTGAATTCAAAAGAGGAGATGTCAATGCCTCTGCAATCGCATCAAATGCACGATTCTCGCCACTACCGTACGCTGAACTCATCATCGCTTTACCGGCGTTTGTTAATACTTTCTTCACATCCATGAAGTCGGTATTGATATCACCTGGTTTTGCAATCACGTCTACGACCGACTTAACGGCTTTGGCCAAAACGTCGTCTGCTTTTGAGAAAGCTTCCGACATGGGTAGGTTTTCGTAATGCTCTGCCAACTTATCATTCATGACCACGATTACCGTGTCACAATATTTTTTTAATGCTTCAACGCCGTTTAATGCGTATTGAATCTTGTCTCGACCTTCCCAATTATAAGGTGCTGTTACAACAGCTACCGTCAATAAATTACGTTCACGTGCAATTTCTGCAATCACGGGCGCTGCTCCTGTACCGGTTCCTCCACCCATTCCAGCCGTAATGAAAACCATTTGGGTTTCATTGGATAACATGTGTTGGATTTTTTCCCGACTTTCCAAGGCTGCCAAACGTCCTACCTCTGGATCTGTTCCAGCTCCTAAGCCTTGTTGGCCCAACTTAATTTTTGTTTGAACTGGGTTGGACGCTAAAGCCTGTGAGTCTGTGTTGCAAATGACTAAATCAGCCCCTTTGATATCCATCTCCTGCATGTGCTTCACCGCGTTGGAGCCACCCCCTCCGATACCTACTACTTTAATAATTGATTTGAAGGTATTTTCGGGAATCATTTCCATGTCGTGATCGTAAAATGAAGGATTAGTCGTATTCATAAGGGTATAGAAAAAATCAATTTGATGCAAAAATAATCAAAATGGCGAGAAATTAATTATTTCCCCAACGCCATTCATTACCTAATTCTAATTCGTGCCGTAAGTTATGTTTAATGAAGAAATCACGTGTGGAATAAAAGTCTAATTTCTTCGCAGGAATCGTGTTTGAGTTTCCTAATGCGTACAAAAGCATCGAAGTATATTTGACATTGTTTTCCATTTCTTTTTTGTTCACCAAGTTAAAGGCATCGCAATTTGCATGGTAGCAATCTAATACCGACTTGCTTAGGTTGCCTACCGGGTCAGCTGCGGGAATTCCTTCCATTAAGAAGACTTGATGGTCAGAATGCAGCCCGGCAGAATTATGGATTTCATTCGCAAAGCTAGGGTCGATGGATTTTATTTTATTCCCAATTTCTTTTAATAGGCCCATCATTTCGTCTCTGCCACCCGCATTAAATCCACGTACATCATTCACCATGTCTAGATTAATCATGTAGACGATTTCATTGACTTCGCCCGTTTTTTTTGCGCGTTCCATGTAGGCTTTTGATCCGAGTAGGCCTTCTTCCTCTCCCATGAATGCGACAAATTCGATGGTGCGTTTACTCTTTAAGCCCAATGCCTTAAAGGTGCGAGCAATGTCGATAACCGAGAAGGAACCGATCCCATTATCGATTGCACCCGTTGCTAAATCCCAAGAATCCAAGTGTCCACCGATGATGATTTTTTCATGGCGTAGATGTCTACTTTCTCCTTTTAAGGTTGCTACCACATTTCGCGCTTTAATCGGTTGGCTAACGTTATGCATTTCGATCATGCTCAATAAACCGGGTTGATCTACTAACCATTTTCTTATCTCAGTTCCACTTTCTAAGGAGATGCAAACCGCTGGGATGGTAATTAAATTGCCCGTTACAGAGGCAGTTCCTGTCAATAATACTTGGCCTTTTACAGTATTGACAAAAATAACACCTGCTGCTCCGTATTTGATGGCTAAAGCTGTTTTTTCAGAGCGGTGTAGGTTTTTACTACCTTCGGGGGCATCGATTAAACCAATGTTTGCCAAGGCAATTTTCCCCTTAACTAAATCTTTTTTCGCTGCAAAATCGGCATCCAAGCCATTTCCGCAGTCAATAATTTGGCCTTGAATTTTAGATTCAACGGGCGTTAATGCTAACGAAACCACGGGGATTTCACGGAAATCATCTGATTTGGGTGGAGCGACGGATAAGGTCACCGTATCTCGCGCCCATGCTTCTACTTGAAAACCTTGGTATTTTGTATCTCGAAATCCGTATTTCTTGAATAATTGAAAGGCGAACTCCTCTGCTTTTTTTCCGTTTTCACTACCCGTTAACCGATGCCCAATCGTGGCACATGCTGTCCCCAAACTTGAATATGCCTGCGAGTTTGTATCTACTTCTTCTTTGATGCGCTTGAAGACGGATTCGAATGATTCCTCGCCAACGAGCGGGATGGCACTTGTAAATCCAATCAGTGATAATGCGGTTAAACAGAATAGTAAGGTTTTTTTCATAGTAGGTTGGTTAAACAGCGTATGTTATCCTGAAAATTACTCGATTTTGCAGAATTAAACAAGAAGTATTAGGGTAGCGGACAAGGATTTTTCGGGTCAGCTTTTCGGGTCAACCATTTACACCAAAAATCCTTTTCTTTTGCCGGGATTTCCTTACCTTGATAATGGGATTTGATTCGATCTGTCGCGGTAGCAAGCTGATCCTTGTCTAGATCAATGAGCACTTCGAGGACAATGCAACGATTGGCAATTTGTGCATCCGTGAGCCCAATTTGCTTTAAGCCAAATTTGATGCCCGCAATGCGTTCAGGGCTGAATTTTCGTGATCTACTCGAAAATAAGGTGGACATTAATGTATTTTCAGCCACTTGCCTCACCGTGATCGAGTCATTTGTTTTTCGATAAACAGCTAGGTTGTTGATAAAATGATTGAACAAGGGATTGTTGTTGTCAAGCATCACTTTCCTGATTAATAGAAATCCTAATTCGGTTTCATATTTGTCTTTTGGCAATGCCTCTGTGATTTGTTGGACGATTTCAATATTCTGTACGGTATCCAAGGTCATCCGAGTGAAATTCGCCAAACCGAGCATTTCTTCGAATTCACGTGCGCCTTGTTGGTATTTTTTTAAGGTCGCCTCATCGCGTTTTTGTGGATCGATCGCTTTTCGAAGGCTTGTTAAGATTCCGTCGACGGTGTTTAACTCATCGCCCATCGTTTGAACATCCCATGGTTTTCCATCCGGGCCCAACATGACGAAGCTCGGCGTGGAAGGAACATATACTTTCTGTTTACGCAAAAAGAGTCCATTTTCACGTTTGCTGATATCGAGTTGATAGGCGAGAACGTTTTTATCTAGGAACTGCTTTATTTTTGGGTTTTTTAAGGTGACATCATACGCCATGCAATGCGAGCAGTTGGGTAGATAAGCCTCAAAGAATATGGGTTTATTTTCTTTTTTTGCCCGCGCAAAAATGGCATCAAAACTTTCCAGGGGTTTAAACGATGGGTTTTGAGCAAAACTGTTGCTGAAAATGAATGTGCTTAGGATACAGATTAATAGGATTCTCATGCGGATTCTTTTTTTCAAAAATACACTATCCTCCCCAATTTTCCCTATCTAAACTTCGGTAGGCGATGGCTTCGGATAAATGTTCTGGTAAGATGCATTCACTTTCGGCTAAATCTGCGATGGTGCGGGCAACTTTGATAATGCGATCATAGGCGCGAGCTGAGAGTGATAATTGGTTCATGGCTGCCTTCAGTCGACTTTCAGATTGTGCGTCTAGCGCACACAGTTGACGGGTCATAGCTCCATCCATCATCGCATTGGTGCTAATGTGCGGAAATTGGGCAAATCGGTTTTCTTGAATATGGCGCGCACGAACAACCCGTTCGAAAATGTTGTGGCTTGATTCATGCATGGAATGCTTTCGCATTTCCTCAAATTGTATGGGTAATATTTCGATATGTAAATCGATACGATCTAATAGGGGCCCTGAGATTTTATTCAAATATCGCTGCACCACTTCAGGGCCGCAAGTGCAATCCTTCGTTGGATGATTGTAATATCCACAGGGGCAAGGGTTCATACTCGCGATGAGCATAAAATTGGCGGGAAATTCAAGGGCATATCGTGCGCGTGAAATATTGACAATGCGATCTTCTAGGGGTTGGCGCATTACCTCTAAGGCATGTTTAGAAAATTCAGGCAGTTCGTCGAGGAAGAGGACGCCATGGTGCGCTAAGGTGATTTCGCCAGGTTGCGGGTTTGATCCTCCCCCTATCAAGGCCGTAGCAGAAATACTATGATGTGGAGAACGAAATGGGCGCTCGGTTAGTAAAGATTGTTGGACCCCCAACTTGCCAGCAATAGAATGGATGATTGTTGTTTCCATCGCTTCTTGCAGACTTAATGGCGGGAGAATACTTGGTATGCGTTTGGCAAGCATGGTTTTGCCCGCGCCAGGTGGACCGATGAGTAGTAGGTTGTGGCCTCCTGCGGCAGCGATTTCGATGGCTCGTTTTGCCATTTCTTGTCCGTGAACTTGTGAAAAATCAATGGCATGTGTGGAAGTTTTTCGGACTTGTGGTTTAATTTGGGCGGGTTTGTGAAAGGTTTTGCCGCGAAGAAATTGGACTGTTTCTTGCAACGTTTCCATCCCAAAAACCTCCATCTCTTGCACATAAGCAGCTTCGTGTGCATTTTCCAGTGGTACAATGATTTTTCGTATTCCATTTTTACGGGCCTCCATTGCGATGGGTAAGGCGCCTTTGATTGGTCGAATGATGCCATCGAGCGCTAGTTCGCCCATGATGACATATTGGTCTAAAGCGAGCAAATCGATTTGTTCAGATGCCTGGATCACAGAAAGGGCAATCGCTAAATCATAGGCCGACCCCTCTTTTCTAACGTTGGCGGGCGCAAGGTTAATCACCACCTTCCGGCGGGGAAAAAAGCAACCCATTTGTTTGATGGCGGATTCAACACGCAGAATAGCCTCTTTGATCGTGGAGTCGGGGAGACCAACCAAATGACATTTGCTTCCTTGTCCTACGTGGGTTTCAATGGTGATTAGTGCCGCGTTCACACCAAAAACGGAACAGCCAAAGGTTTTTGCTAGCATGATTTTTTTTTATCAAAACTAGCGTTTAAACGATGGCCTACCGCTTAAAGCTGTCCAGTTAGTTGGACATTTTCATTATTTACCAAGAAATTGATTTTTGTTCCAAAAGGCAATGCGAAATTGTTTGGAATATGACCTGCTGGGAAATTAAAGGCAATGGGATAGTTTGTGCCGGCACAATGTTCGAGGACAAGTTCTTCGACTGTTTTTCCGATTTCCAATTTAGCCTCTTCGCAATCGGTAAATCCACCGATGATTAAACCTGATAATTGAGACAAATAACCTGCACGTTTGAGTTGGACCAACATTCTGTCAACATGGTACAAACGTTCTCCTATTTCTTCGATAAACAAGATTTTCCCTGCGGGGTTAGGGAAGCTTTCAGAACCGATCAGGTGAGCTAGAAGAGATAAATTTCCGCCAACTAATGTACTTTCCGTTTCGCCTAGTCGATTGGAGAGGTGTGATGGGATTTGAATATTCGTTTCACCTTTAAATAATAGTTGGTGCAAGGAAAGCAACGCCTTTTCGCCTCCCTTTTGGCAGAAATTATTGGGCATTGGCCCGTGGATACTCGAAGCACCGAGTTGATCCATTTGGCATAAAATGGCTGTGATGTCTGAAAATCCAATAATCCACTTGGGGTTCTCGTTAAAATCGGAAAAGTCCAAAGCGTCTAAAAATCGACTACTGCCATAACCACCGCGCAAGGGGAAGATAGCCTTTATGCTTTTATCGTCAAGCATGCTTTGAAAATCTGCCCGACGTTGTTCGTCAGTTCCCGCTAGTCCAAAGTGTTTGGCAAGAAAATTTTCGGCAAATACAACTTCTAAGCCCCAGGATTCCAATACATCAATTCCTTTTTTCCATTGGTCGGAACTCGGAGGAGAAGCTGGAGAAACAATGGCTACGCGGTCACCTGGTTGTAGAAGTTTGGGGGTAATCATTTGCTAAGGGGAAAATGGACTACAAATATGTTTTATTTTTCTGGGATGCGAAGGGGTTTGATTGAACTTATGCTACTATATATATGTATCAGGTTTAGTTTAAATGACTGACACATAGGACCTTCGGCAATTTACAGGAAGATCACTTCTTGAATCACGGTTTTGCCTGCGTGCTTATTAATTAATTCAATCATTTTTTGTTTTGCCATGATGAGTTCCTTTTTTAGGGGCGCTGAATCAATTTGAAGGTATAATTTCAAGTTTTTGGCATAAACTTTTGTGGTTCGTGCAGCAATAGGTTTTCCCATGATTTCTGCCCAATTCGCTGCAATCGAAGTTTCATCGAACTGGTTTTGCAGTTTATAGACACGTAAAAGTGATTCAATCGCCTCTTTAAGCGGTTGGCTATCGTTTTTACGGGTTGCAGCGCGAGGTCCTTTGGGGCTAAAAGGGGAGTCCATGGGTTGAAATTATTGGATACAAATGTACGGTATTTTGGTACTTTAAGGCGTGTAAATAGGTTTAAATTAATTTTTTTTGAAATTTTTTTAAAAAAATAATTCTCAAAAAAGTACCTAATAAAGGGGGGATTTTCCGATAAAATATCAAGATAATACAATAGCGTTGTGGGATGTGAAAGTATTTTGGGTAGTCAAGAGAAATGGACTTGTGCAAATTAATTGAGAATTCTATTACTTTTGCTTTCACCGAAAAAAGCTAAGGATGTATAAACTATGAAAACTACTCCCGCATTTTTCAACAAGTTTTATTAACAAAAAAATAATTCTTTAACCCCAAATTACCAAACTAATGAGTACACAACAACCAAAGCCAGCTGCTAAGCCAGCTGCAACTGAAAAAAAATCAGGTGGAATTTCTGCCGGTTTAATTCTAATTGTTCTTTTTGCCATTGCATTAGCTATTTACAACTTTGTAATGGGAGATCCATCTCACTTTGAAGGCGGAACAACAGAAGGACACCCACTACCAGGCGATTACTTTGGTGTCGTTTACAAAGGTGGAGTTATCGTGCCAGTTTTGATGACTTGTTTCTTAACTGCATTAACATTCTCAATTGAGCGTTTATTCACAATCGGTAAAGCAAAAGGTACTGGTGATGTGAACGCATTCGTACGTTCGGTACAAGCAGCTTTAGACAAAGATGATGTTGAAGCAGCTTTGAAAGCTTGTGATAAGCAAAAAGGTTCAGTAGGTAACGTTACATTATCTGCTATCAAAAAATACAAAGCGTTAATTTCTGAAACTTCTTTAGACAAGGAGCAAAAATTAGCTGCATTGAGCAAAGAAGTTGAAGAAGCTACTTCATTGGAATTACCAATGTTGGAGAAAAACTTGACTATCATTGCAACATTGGCATCAGTATCTACTTTGATCGGTCTTTTAGGAACGGTAGTTGGTATGATCAAGGCCTTTGCTTCATTAGGTAACTCAGGTGGATCTACAGATTCATCAGCGTTAGCAAATGGTATCTCTGAGGCCCTTATCAATACTGCATTAGGTATCGGTACTTCAGCGATCTGTATCATTGCATACAACGTATTTACAGCGAAAATTGATGAGTTAACTTACAGCATTGATGAGATCGGCTTAAGTGTTAACCAAAACTACGCTACGCATCACAATTAATATTTGAACTGATTTAGGGGCTTTGCCCTTTCATTCAATTTTATTCACTGTTCAAAAAAATAATTGTTATGCCAAAAGTTAAAGCTAAACGACATAGTGTCTCACTCGACATGACAGCGATGTGTGATGTGGCTTTCCTTCTTTTGACGTTCTTCATGTTAACCGCGAAGTTCCGTCCAGAAGAGGCAGTTACAATCACGCCACCATCATCTATCTCAGAGAAACCTTTGAATACGAAAGATGGTATGCTAATGGTTAGTGTTTCACCAGAAGGAGGCGTTTATTTGGCAACTGATGATCAAATGGCAAGAGAGTTTATGTTAGAGCGTATGGCTAATCGCTATGGAATCGCTGTAACGGCTGAAATGAAGAAGAACTTTATGGCTTCGGAAATTGTAGGCTATCCTCTTGGAGCTATGCGTCAGGTGTTGAATATGAAACCTTCAGAAGCTAAAAAGCTAAGCAAGGGAATTCCAATTGATTCATCAAATAACGAGTTGTCGTATTGGGTGGGTTATGCGAAATTGTCTAATCCAGAGTTAAAGGTTGCTATTAAAGGAGATAAAGAGTCTAATTACAAAGTGTTTGCTGATATCATCGGTACTTTGCAAGCTCAGAACATCAATATCTTCCAATTGGTAACTGGTCCGGAAAATAAACCGAAATAAGTTTTCATTTTTAATTACAAACAGAAATGGCAGAAATAGATAGCTCCGGCGGCGGGAAGAAAGGCGGGAAGAAGCGTAGTAAAAAAATGTCGACCAAAATCGACATGACACCTATGGTGGACTTAGGCTTCTTGTTGATCACTTTCTTTATGTTAACGACTACGTTAGCAAAACCCGTTACCATGCAATTAAACATGCCTGATAAAACGGATACGAAGGAAACTTCACCAGTTAAATTGTCTGAAACACTAACCGTGTGCCCAGACGAAACGAAGGTGTATTATTATCAAGGTATTCCTACTGAAGCAGGTACAGTAATGCAGGTGACCAACTATTCTGAAACAGGCATTCGCAAGGTTATTGCGGATCTTAAGGCGAAAGTTGGTTCTAATTTTACCATCGTAATTAAGCCTACGAAAAAAGCAAAATATCGTAATATGATTGATATGCTTGATGAGTGTGCAATTACTAACAATAAGCGTTATGCTTTGTTGGAAATTGATCCGGATACGGAAGCTTTGATTAAACGATCAGGTAAATAGACCTATTAAATTAATTTTAAATTAAACGAATATTATGTCACAAGTAATAAGCCAAGATGCTACTTTGGACGATATTATCTTCAAAGACAAAAACCGTGAATTCGGTGCTTTTGTTCTTCGGAAGACGTATCCTAAAGTAATGAAGCGGTCGGTATTACTAGGCTCTGCACTCTTTGTCGGTGCTCTTTTGATTGCAGCTTTCTGGAAACAGTTGACTGCAGAATCAGAAGAAAAGACTGAGGTGACTGCTGAAGTAATGAAACTGGATAAGCCAGCTCCAACCAAGAAGGTTGAGTTGCCTCCACCGCCACCGCCGCCACCACCCAAAGAAATTCCTAAGGTGACTACGACGAAATTCTTACCTCCAGAAATCAAGCATGATGAGGAAGTAACGAAGCCTGAGCCGCCACCTGAAGAGGTAAAGGGTAATACAGCAGCTGAATCTGTTAAAGGTGAATCGGAAACGTATGAGCCACCAGTAGATCCAGATGCAAAAGGCGCTGAGCCAGTAGAGCCGCCTAAACCAGCTGAAGATGAAATCTTTACAGCGGTTGAGCAGCAAGCAGAATTCCCTGGAGGACCCCGTGCATTCGGATCCTTCTTGCAGAAAAACTTACGTTACCCATCTGCTGCACAACGTGCAAACGTGGGAGGTAAAGTATACGTTCAGTTCGTTGTGAACACTGACGGTACAATCCAAGACGTTCAAGTTTTGAAATCTGTAGGTTTCGGTTGCGACGAAGAAGCCGTACGTGTAATTAAATCGGTACCAAGATGGACTCCTGGTAAGCAATCGGGTCGCCCAGTGCGTTCTCGCTTTACACAGCCGATCACGTTCGTGTTATCTGAGTAATTTTTATTTGAAGATTCATGTCAGACCTGCTAAATGTTATTTGGCAGGTCTGATTGTTTAAACTCCATTATGAAACAATCCTTGGCCCTTTGGGTAAATATTTATTTTCGTGTTTTTGTGGCATTCGCCTATACTTTATTAGGTGCTTATGTGGCTTTTTGGTCTTCTTTTGACTTAGGAACTTGGAATGGGGTTTCCATTGTTCTGTTACTCGGAATCCTATTCATCCTTTATGGATTGTTTCGGATTTGGCGCGCATATTTGTATTTTCGAGAAGCGGATGAATCATCTAATTATGCTGAATATGAAGACTAATGTATTTGCCTATTTGTTCATGGGCGTGATTGCTATGAGCTGTGGCTCTAAAAAAGGGGAGGTAAAAGATGGTCCAACCACCGGGACAATTAGTCTTGCAGTAGATGAATCTTTTCAGCGTGTTGTGGAAGCTGAAAAAGTAGCCTTTCGTGATAATTACCATTTCGCGAATATCAATTTGCAATTCAAGCCTGAGAATGAGGCAATTGCTGATTTGCTGAATGACAAAGTTCGGGGCGCAGTCGTTACACGTGAATTAACAGCATCAGAGAAAGCCGTTTTCACACGTGAAAAAATTTCGTATCGTAGCTTTAAGTTTGCGGCGGATGGAATTGCATTGCTTGTTCATCCTAGCAATAAGGATACATTGATTGGTTTAGACCAATTGAAGGCTTTGTTAGCAGGTAAACAGAAATCTTGGAAATCAATCGGGTCATCGCGGTCAGGTGATGTGGAACTGGTTGTCGATAAGGCTAATTCGAGCAACATTAAATTTCTTGTCGACTTATTTGGATTAGGAAATAGCGGCTTAGCTGTTTCAGCCGCGGGGTCAAATAAGGAAGTAATTGAATACGTTAAATCGCATCCGAATGCCATGGGAATCATTGGGTCCAATTGGATTAGTGATGGGGATAATCCAACTTCTCTCGGATTTATCCGTTCGGTTAATGTGTTGTCGGTGGCTAAAGAGTCGGGTTTAGCTAAGGCAGAATTTTACCAACCGTTTGGCTATAATTTAGCTTTGAAAAAGTATCCGCTTCGTCGGGAGGTGAAGATAATTTTAAAAGAATCTTACCTCGGATTAGGTACGGGATTTGTGAATTATGTCTGTGGAGACATGGGACAGCTGATTGTTTTGAAATCTGGCTTGATTCCGTTGACCCGCCCTATCACGATTAGGCAGTATCAAATCAGTCAATAAAGGCTAATTTGTGCCTTATATGCTTGACTTTTTTGCAGAAATAGTAGTATATTTGTCATTCAGATTTTTTTAAACTTTTAAAGTAATTAGTTGAACTATTTCAATGTTTACGCCTAAGAAAAATACTATTTAAACAAAATATTAACTTACAATGATGAAAATGAAATCGTGGCTTTTGGGAGTTGGTTTGTTGTTGACCAATTTGGCTTTCGGGCAAACAATTCAAGATGGCTTGCATATGATGGATCGCCATCAGCCTAGTCGTGCTAAACAAGTTTTTGAGGGTTTAGTAGCTGCTCAGCCGACGGGTGAGAATTATTTTTATTTGGGATATTATTTCTTGAATCAACGTGATTGGGATAATGCTCGTAAGGCATTTGAAGCAGGGAAAGCTGCTGATCCAAAAAATTATTTAAATCAAGTAGGTTTGGCTTCGATTCTAGTAGGTCAAAATAAGGTTAACGAGGCTAAGCCAGAGTTTGATCGCATTCTTGCTGATACAAAAAATAAAAACATCGATGTCATGTTCCGTATCGCGGAAGCCTATTCGATGTACTATATTTTAGGAAAAGAAGATGCATTCAATGCTTCTAATAATGATCCTGCTGAATCAATTCGTTTGATTGATGCGATTCAAGATCGTATGATGAAGGATAAGAAATTGCCAACTGCAGAACATTACATCGTGAAAGGCGATGCATATTTGATTAAGAATGACGGTGGTAATGCCGTAACTGCTTATGAAAATGCAATCGCGCAAGAGCCTCGTAACATTAAAGCGAAAGTTAAAATTGGAACGGTTTACTTACGTGGTAAAAACTACAAAGAGACACAATCTCGTTACAAGGAGGCAATCGATTTGGATTCAAATTATGCGCCTGCACTACGTAAATATGGTGAGTACTTGATCGTAGGTAGTCAATACAAAAATGCATCACGTTATTTCCGTCGTTATTTGGAGCAGGCTGAGGCTACACCTCAGGTGACTTTAGAAACGGCTAAGTTGTTGTTCTTATCAAAAGATTACGATGGAGCAATGAAATACACAGATGAGGCAGATAAGAAAGGTGTTCAAGATAATGACATCTTCCGTATGCGTGGTTATTCAAATGTTGAGATGGGTAATTTCCAACAAGGTATTGACAACTTAGATGGTATGGTGAAGCGCGGTGTGAAGCCATACTTCATGGATGATTTGTATTTCGGTAAGGGATACCAAGGTTTAGGAAAAGATTCATTGGCATTGCTTTATTTAGAGCGTGCTGCTCCTTTGGATACGAACAACAATGTTTATTCAATCATTCACGATGTTCGTTACAAGCAAAAGCGCTATTCAGACGCAGCTACTGCCGGATTGAATTCGATTCAATGGAAAGTGAAGAAAGCGCAAACAGTAGGTTCTGGTGATTACTTTAAGGTTGCTATGGATTACTATTTGACTTCTGCATTCATTAGCAAATCAGATACGATTGCTCGTCCAGCAATGGCGATGCGTGCAGATTCTATGTTTGCTAAAGCAATTGAAATTAATGACAAATGGCCTCCATTCTACATTAACCGTGCTCGTACAAATAACTTGATTGATTACACGGGAACGAAATGGTTAGGTGCTCCTTTCTATGAGAAATTCTTAGCTGCAGTAGAAACGCAACGTGCAGAGAAGGGTCAATACAAAGAAGATAAGAATCAATTGTTTGAAGCATATAAATTCTTGGGTGGTTATCATCTATCTGTAACGAAGGATGAAGCCAAAGTGAAAGAACTTTTCACCAAAGCACAAGAAATTAAACCGGATGATGTCGACATCAAAGCTTACTTTAATCCGACACCAGCTGCTGCGCCTGCAGCACCGAAGAAATAAGTGATTGAAGAAGCCCAGCAATGGGCTTCTTTTTTTTAAACACCTACATTATGGCTTACGCATTAATTACAGGAGCAAGTAAAGGCATCGGGAAAGAGATAGCGAATGAGCTGGCTATTAAAGGTTATGATTTATTGCTCATCGCGCGCAACTCCTATGAACTTCAAATGGTCAAGGAGGAATTTGAAAAGAAATATGGCTTGAAAGTAGATTACCTCGTAGCAGATTTATCCGAGATCGGTTCAGTTGACCGAATCGTTGCTTGGGTAGAAGAGAAACAAGTTGATTTACGAATCTTGGTCAATAACGCAGGTTATGGTTTAGTGGGCCAATTCGAGCAATATAGCTTCGAGGATAATCAAAAGATGATGCAGGTTAATATGCATGCTTTGGTTGAAATGTGCCAAAAATTCTATCCTTATTTAGTAGGCAAAGGACAAGCCTATGTATTGAACATCGCGAGCTCAACGGCCTATCAGGCTATTCCGAACATGAGTTTATATGCTGCTACGAAAGTATTTGTATTGAACTTCTCACGTGGCCTATACCATGAATGGAAGGCTAAAGGAATTTCGGTGACGGTGGTGAGTCCGGGTGCTACAACGACCAACTTCAATGATCGTGCGAACCTTCAGGAGAAGGCTCGTAAAGCAGCGGAGAAGGTTACTATGACGCCTGCAACTGTAGCTAAACTTGCCGTAGATGGAATGTTCGCGAAGAAAATAGAGGTAATTACGGGAATGGTTAATAAACTGGGAGCTTTTCTCGCTTGGGTGGCACCGAAAGCCATCAGCGAAAAGATCGCCAAAGGTATTTATGAATAAATAAGAAAGGCCAGTTTTACTGGCCTTTTTCTTTGTCGGGATGACAGGATTTGAACCTGCGACCACACGCCCCCCAGACGTGTACGCTACCGGACTGCGCTACATCCCGATTTTACAAAGTTAATTATCCGAAGTTTTTGGTTCAATCGGAGACAATAAAAATTCGTTTTTCTCGCGCCCATTGTTGGGCATAAAACTGCAACAGGTAACTGCCCGTGGGGATTTGTTGGAGGTTTAGCGAACGCACATCCTGCGTGTCCACCATTTGCCATTGTTTAAGCATTTTCCCTTGAAGACTATAAAGCGCTACATGTACGTCTGTTATGTCGTCTTGTATTTCCACTTGAATCTGCTCTCCTTTATTCGGATTTGGATAAAGTCGAATCCCAGGATCATCCTCCGATATCCCAAAACTTGACACCTGATAGGGAGAATAACACTGAACGGGACTGGCATCTGCTAGTAAATATTTTTTAATCGCCCGAACTTGGAAAAACCCCGATTGCCTGATTTTGATTTGTGCTGTGGTGTCGCTTAACCTTTGGCCATCTAATTTCCATTCATAGGTTGAAATGGGTTCTAAATTACTAGCCTGTATGAAATACATGCCGGATCGTTTGAGTAGTGGCATCCATGGGTTTTCCCGGGCAATGATATGCAAGGGAAGGCTCGGTGGGGACCAACACCCATATTCATTTTGTGTTTTTAGGTAGATCGTATCAGTGGTGTTTACCACGATGGAATCGCTTTTTGCATGCGTACTCCAACGGAACTCGAAGGCCGGAGTAGCATATACCGTCACGGATTGTCCTTGACAAAACTGCCTATTTAGTACATGAATGTATGGCCGTGGTTCGTCTGGGTAATAATAGGTTTGTATCGTTTCACTGGGTAGAGACCAACAGCCCATCGAATCTTGCCAAATAGCTTCGTAGCTTGCTGGTAGGTGAGAATAAACAAATTGATTGGTTTCGTGCGGAGACCATTTATACCCAATTCCCGTTTTGTCTAGTGCGAGTAAAATTGAATCTCCCCGACAGAATCCGCCGTTGTTTTCTACTCGTATCTGAGGTCTTGCGGGCGTGGGGTTAATAAGAAGATCTAGTGGTTTTGATGGACTCGACCAGCAAATGCCATCTTCAGATACCTGCGCATAAACCTGTATCTTTCCTGCTTCATTAGCTTTTGCGATGAATTCCTGCGTGTTTTCTTGTCCATTCCATAAGCAGAAAGGATATGTTTCTAAGGTATGAATACTAATTGAGTCGCCTTCGCACAAGTCTGAGGTAGGCGTGATCAAGGACGGCATTCCGGGTTTGGGTCGGACATCGATGTAAATAGATTCACTTCGGTAGGAACACGAATTACGTTGAATTATGGCTTGATAATTTCCCGTGTTTAGTACTGCATTAATCGTATTTGCCCGATCGAAGATATGTCCATTGTATTCCCAACCGACCATGTAGGCTCCGATTGGTAATTGTATGCTCAGACTCGTTTTCTCGCCCTCACAAACAAAGTTTTGGTAATTGGTTTGAATCGGAATTTCGGGTGGTGTTAGGCCTGGAAGTAATATGTCAAGTGGTTCGCTGATGCTTTCCGGGCAGGTAATATGCAATTCCGTGTTTTCCGGAACATAGCTTTCAAAATAATTGCTTAATTGGGTTGCCTGTCTGTTAATTAAGATTTGTGTAGCGAGATGGCATCCATGGATGTTTAATGCATAGGTCCCCGACTCGCAGTTTTGGCGCAGTTGGTAACTTAGTCGAACATGTGGGAAGGTTTGCTCTGTTGTGTCGGTTGGAGGAGGATTATCGTCAGGAGGTGGCGTATTTGTGCTGTCAGAAGGGCTGCAAGTTGCGGAGGAAAGCACTTGAACATTGAGAGCTGTTCGATCGCTTTCACAGCCATTGATTTTTTGGGAAACATATCGGGTTAAAAGACTGTTGGCCGGGTTAGCCACTATCGTGTAACTTGTTGCCGTACTCAATGGACTTGTACTTGATGCATTCAGATACCAAATGTTATTAGTTCCCCCGGATGCCTTGAATGTAATGGAACGTCCTGGACATATTTCGGAGAGTGTGCCTGCATTTTGAGGGGGATTAGGTTTAGGGAATGCTTGAGCTTGAACACCTGTTGATCGAAGACTTTCGCATCCCGCGTTGATACATGTCGCAAAATAGGTATGCGGGCTTTCATCTGAGAACGTCACGAGTAATCTTGCGCCGGTTCCCACAGGATTTTGTTGTTCATCGTACCATTGCGTTGTATAGGGGGAGCAGCCCGTTGCATTAACCGGAAAGGCTTGATTGAGACAGCCGGAATATACATTTGCGGCGTGTCGGGGCGTTGGACTCGTTTTGATTTGTAAGGTGATTTCAGCCGAGGTTCGCGGGCATGTCAAGGTTTGATTCAGATTTTGGGTGGAACCTTCGTTGTCATTATTCGGACTTACGTTGAAATCGATCCGGATTTTGAATTTTTGCCCGTCAAGATTTGCCGTGGATTGTGTAATGCGCAATTGATTTTGTAGGGTCCCTTGGAATTGATTATCATCCATCATATCCACAAAAGGACCTCCATTGATCGAGCGCAACCATTGGTAATGGGTCGCTCCTTCGGTTTGGATGGATTCCAATATCCCATTTCCTCGTTCGCAAATAGCTGGGTTGAGGATGGAATTGATTTTTCGCAGTTGGATGCTCGCAGGATCAGAATAGAGATTGCAGCTACCTAAGCCAACTTTAACACGGTATTGTGTCCCCGTGGGATTAGCCGTATTTCCAGTAGGCATGATTTGGTAATTGGCCTGTGTTGCACCTGTAATATTAACGAAGTTGGCGTCTTGTGGCCTTTTCTTCTCCCACTGAAAAGTAGTTCCATTGCTTACGACAATCATTCGGATGGAGTTGCCATCGCAGTCGGCCTGCGACTGTGGCTGTTGCGTAATGACCGGACATTGTGGGAATGCGAGGAAGGGGAGGAGGAGAAGGAAAAAGAGGAGAAGTTTCATAGGTAACAGCAGTCAGTGGTCGGTGGTCAGTGGGTCAGTAGTCGGTGGTAGGTAGCTCAGTAGGCAGTGGTCGGTGGGTCTGTGGTCAGTTGTCGGTTGTCAGTTGTCAGTAGACAGTGGTCAGTGAACTGTGGTCAGGTGGTTAGTATTCAATACGCCCAAGGTATAAGAATAAGGCATAATTCATGATTCGAAAATGGAATCCCCCCTCCGATTATCAGCTTAATGATAAAAAAAAGCCAGCCCCCGTTCGACGGAGGCTGGCAAGAAAATCAATAAGATGATAATTTTAGATATCGCAGATGCCAACGGCCTGTGCTAGGGAAGCCATTTTGTCTTCGCGAGCCGGAATGAATTCCTGCCCAATGTATCCTTTATATCCAGTATCATAAATTGCTTTGATAATTGCGCGGTAATTCAACTCTTGCGTATCATCAATCTCATTACGTCCCGGAACACCACCTGTGTGATAGTGCGAGATATATGGATAGTATTTCTTAATCGTTGCAATTACGTCCCCTTCCATGATTTGCATGTGGTAGATGTCGTATAGCAATTTGAATTTATCGGAACCGACCATCTCACAAAGTGCCGCGCCCCATTCTGTGGTATCCGCTTGGTAATCTTTGTGGTTTACTTTGGAGTTTAATAATTCCATCGAAATCGTCACATCGTAACGCTCCGCGGTCTTCATGATGCGCTGTAAACCTTTTTTGCAGTTGATCAAGCCATCCTCATCGCTCATGCCATCGCGGTTGCCCGAGAAGGTGATGATGTTCTTAACACCGGCTTTCGCCGCTTTTGGAATGATGTCTTCATAGAAACCGACCAAGGCATCGTGGTTTTTGACTTTGTTAAAGAAGTTCGGGATGTTCATGCCCGCTGGGTATTTACCCCAACCGATTGCCGCGGTCATGTCGTATTTTTTCAGGATGTCCCATTCTTCAGGACCCGTTAGCTCAATAGAAGACAAACCGATACGTTTGGCATTCACGATTAATTCCTCAAACGGAATTTTATCATAACACCAGCGACATGCCGAATGCTGTACTTTTCCTTTTAGGTCTGCACCCACGGCGATGTCCGCTTTCTTGAAACGGTCCTCCATGGATGAACCGAATAATCCCAAACCGGCTAATCCTGCCGAGCTTTTTAGAATTTCTCTCCGACTCAAATTGTTTTTCATAGTCTTTGTTTGATAGGTTTAATTGAAATTAGCAAGCATGCTCGCCGTTTGGTAAGCAATTTTTGCATTGTATGCTTCTGCAATCGATTTATATCGAAATAGGTCAATAATCGTACCGACCAATAAAAATCCACCCGTAAAAAAATAGAGCAATCCCAAACCGATTCGATCCGTGATGAAGCGTTGTAAGCCAGCAAAGCAAACAAAGCCCGCCAAGGTACACACAAGAATCAATACCGGATCCCGGCGCTTGCTCAAGTAAATCGACATGAACTGGGTTTGTTGGTTCTCCGACATCCCCTGTAGAATCGGCGTGAGGGCATTGGCTTCTGCCAAATCTAAACTAGCCAATTGGGGAAGTATGTTCGAGTTCATCAGTGAAATAGTAAATTCAAACTGTTAGTTACGAAAATTTCACTTAGCTCAAAAATGATTCCCGGGAAAATTCCGAAAATGATGCTCAAGATGCCTAGACCGAAAAGACTGAACTTTTCAAGGATCGTTAAGTCGGGCAATTCCCAGGTGCTTTCGCGAACAAAATAGCTACCCAAATAGATCTTTTGGAAGGTCCATAATAAATAACCGGCACCCAATAAAATTCCCAGTGCACCGAGAATCGCATAGATCGGTGTTAAATGTGTACTTGTGAAGGCTCCCATCAAACTGAAGAATTCGCCGATGAATCCAGAGAATCCTGGTAGACCCAAGGATGCGAAAATCGCAATACCGGATACCACCGTAAACCAAGGCATTTTCGTGGCAAGGCCAGCGAAATTATCGATTTGGCGATTGCCTGTCCGACTGTATAACACACCCACCATCAAGAATAATAGGGATGATAAAATTCCATGGGATAATAACTGAAAGATTGCTCCCTGCCAACCTTCTGGGGTGAAGGACGCGATTCCGACCAAAACAAATCCCATGTGGGACACGGAAGAATAGGCAACCAATTTCTTCAAATCCGTCATGGCCAAGGCATTGTATGCTCCATAAATAATGGACAGGACTCCTAATCCGGCCATGATGCCTGCCGCGTCAACGGCCTCCGTCGGGAAAAACGGAATCGCCATGCGCAACCAGCCATAAGCCCCTATTTTCAACAAGACCCCAGCCAATAAAACAGAGATAGGCGTGGGTGCTTCCACGTGTGCATCGGGTAGCCACGTGTGCAAAGGAACCAAAGGTAATTTGATGGCGAAGCCAATAAACAATAACCAGAATCCCCAGGCACGTCCCGATAATCCTCCTAATAAGAACCCCGATTGTGGACTGAATAGGTTATTCGGTTGGCAGTTTTTTGGATCACTTAACACTTGTAAATCAAAGCTGTGCACAATTTGGTTAGGCGCAATTTCATGGGCAGCTAAAGCCGTTTGCATGGATTGCAATGCCTCGATGCCAAAGCCTTGGTTGACGCCTAATTTCTGCAAAGACAATGCCGTTTCATACGGATCCATGTAGGCCAACGCGATTCCCAACATGACGATCAGAATGAAAAGCGAGCCCACTAAGGTATAAATGAAAAACTTCAAGGATGCATAATTCCGTCGAGGGCCTCCCCATATTCCGATTAGGAAATACATCGGCAATAACATGAATTCAAAGAAGACGTAGAACAATAACATGTCCCGCGCAACAAAGCAACCCATCAAGGATGCGTTCAGTAATAAGACCAAGGCATAATAACCCTCGATTTTCTCGTGGATGTCTTTGGAGTTCCATAAAGCCACGAAGCTTATTAGACCCGTTAGTAAGATCAACCCGATGCTTAGTCCATCGACGCCAAGGGAATATTTGGATACAAAATGTCCCAGGCTTCCCAAGTTTAAATGTATCCAATCGAAGGATTCCGTTAGTTGAAACCCATTGTGTGTTGGGTCAAAAACCAAAGCGATTTTCGCCAAGACAAGCAATTGAATACCGATGACCGCGATGGCTACTAGCCTTGTATAGCTTGCGCCTAATTTCCCAAACCCAACCACGAGTGAGGCAATTAGCGGCAATAGAATGATGTATGATAAGTTTCCCATTAATACAAAAGGTAAATTAGGATGAAAACCAATGTGAAGAATACCCAAAACCAGTAGCGGTGCAATTGCGCCGACTGCCAAGTTCGTAAACGTGCGCTTAAGCCACGACTGATGGATGCAATCAGACTAACAGACCCATCTACGAGGTGTTTGTCGGCCCAGGCACTCAGGTGGGCGATGATTACTTGTAATTCCGTGAATTTAACGACGATTCTGTCGACGATGCGCGCGTCGAATCGCTGCATTTGTTGGCCGATATACCAAGCCAACCTATAGGCTGATGGCCACATAAATCCAAGGAATTGATAATTTGTTTGTGGAACCCAGCGGCATGTCAGGTAGGTAATTCCTAGTCCGAGGATCCAAGAACCTGCCGTGATGCCCAACCAAAATCCAGGTATGTGATAATTGTTAATGTGAAAAAAGGCTAGAAATACCGAATGATGCGCGTCCATTGGATTTAGCGAAATCCAGAAAAATAGGCTCAAGAAAATCAGTAAGCTAATCGGTAAAACTTGCAACCATTCCGTATGTGATTTTTCGAGTGTGTGCCCGCCACGGTTTTGGCCTAAGAAAATCAAATAGATTTGTCGGCACATGTACGTCGCCGTCAACACCATGCCTAGCGCTAAAGCCCCTAAAAGCACATAATAATAATTTGCATAGGCACTATGCTGCGCCGAATCCCACAAGAATCCCGCAATATTTTCCTTGCTGTAAAATCCACTCGTGAAGGGAATACCCAACATTCCTGCACCAAAAATCAGGTAGGCAATAAAGCTCAGCGGCAATTGTTTCCGCAAGCCTCCCATGTTGAGAAGACTTTGTGCATCTGTATGATGCGTCGCTTTTTGATGGTGCAAATAATGAATCACCGAGCCAGCTGTTAGGAAAAGTCCTGCCTTGAAAATGCCGTGTGCGTAAAGGTGGAATAGCGAGGCGCTGGATCCCATGCCCAGCCACATTAAGCCTAATTGCGAAATGGTCGAATAGGCCAAAGCCTTTTTGATGTCGTTTTGAAATAGGGCAAAAAATGCACCTGATACGAGCGAAATCGCACCAATCACACCCATGAACAAATGCGCTTCTTCTCCGATGAATGGGAATACGCGGATGCCCACAAATACCCCGGCCGCAACCATCGTTGCCGCGTGAATTAATGCGGAGGCCGGTGTAGGACCTTCCATCGCATCCGGCAACCAGGACATCAAGGGAAATTGGGCCGATTTACCGATTCCTCCCATAATTACCGCAATGCCAATAAGCGCAGGAGCGCTGCCATGCATACCCGAAAAGACAGAAGTTCCGAAGTAATTCGCTAGGCCAATTAAACCAAAAAGCAAGGCAATGTCCCCGATTCGGTTCAACAGAAATGCTTTTTTTGCTGCTTTGATTGGCGCTTCTTTTTGATGCCAAAAGCTAATTAACAGATAGGAGCAAGCACCTACTAATTCCCAGGCACCGTAAAAGATATAGATTTGGTCGGTGAGCACGAGGAGTGTCATGGACCCGATGAATACATGCAAATAGCTGTAATATCGCCCTATGTTGGCGTCTTCAGCGAGGTAAGATTTCGAGAAAATTTGGACAAATAAGGCAACAATACTGACCAATAAAAGCAATAATTGTGCGGATTTTGTTACCCAAAAACTAGCCGCAATTGCCTTGCCACCCAGGTCGAACCACGGGTAGCTCGTGATGTTCTCGGGCATGTGGCCCACTTTGAATGCGAGGTAGGTAAATATTCCCGCCAATACGATGGAGGTATTGACTTGGACTTTTTTAGGGAGCAACGCAATCAAGCCGGCGGAAAGCCAAGGCAAGATGAGCAGCGCTAAAAAAATCGTTTGTACAGGCATAAAAGCGTTTAAGGAAGCAAAGATAAAATAATCTACTGATTTTGTAGGGAATCAGGGGCAATTATCCGCCAGAAACCGGTGGAATCAAGGCGATTTCCATGCGTTCCTCGATGATGAAATCGGGTTTTGGGAAATGGTGGTCGGCCGCCAGGCGCAAGGAAGGCAAATTGCTGAGCTCGGGAAAGGTGTTTTTCGTCAAGCTTAAAAGCGTTTCGGCATCTACGAGCTCCTGCGTTTCGATGCTTATTTCATCTTTTTTTAGAAGATCGCGGCAAATGCCAAACAGAAGCAGGGTATAGGTGGCCATATTTTTCGTAATTTGCGAGACTAATGTATAAAGATAATCAACTCTTGGATAATCACGGTCGGCCGATGACGTATTTACGTCTCGCGGTGACGGACCGATGCAATTTACGTTGTTCGTATTGCATGCCAGCGGAGGGGATTGTCTACATGCCGGAGCGGGAATTGTTGACCTGGGCAGAGATGTCGCGGGTGGTGCGGGTGATGTATGGCATGGGAATTAACAAAGTTCGGATAACGGGAGGAGAGCCTTTTGTTCGGAATGGATTGATGGATTTTCTGACGGAAATTTCGGCTTTGGAGGGTTTGGAGATTTGTTTGACGAGCAATGGGGTGCTGATTGGGGAATATATCGATCAATTAAAGTCCTTGGGTATTCGCTCGGTGAATTTGAGTTTGGATGCTTTGGATCGCGATCGATTTAAGCAGATAACCCGTCGGGATGATTACGAGATTGTCTTCCAAAACTTATTGCGCTTGGTGGCTGAAGGATTTGAGGTAAAAATCAATGCCGTGGTGATGAAGGGTCAGAATGAGCAAGATATTTTGGCTTTGGCGGCTTTGACCAAAGACCTGCCTGTTTCGGTGCGGTATATTGAGGAGATGCCATTTAATGGTTCGGGTTTGGTGGAAGGGACTTTGTTTTGGAACCATGAACGAATTTTGAAGGAATTGAAATCGGTCTATCCGGATATGAAATCGGTGCTGATGCGCGGAGGCGAAACGGCGAATCGTTACGAAATTCCGGGTCATCTAGGTGATGTAGGGATTATTGCTGCATTTTCTCGTACGTTCTGTGGAACCTGTAATCGGGTTCGTTTAACGGCCAAAGGGCAGGTGAAAACCTGTTTATACGATGATGGCGTTTTTGATTTGAAAGCGTATCTTCGCAAGGGAATTTCGGATGAGGAGTTACGGGAAGTATTGTTGGGATTATACCAAAAGCGGCCTCTCGATGGTTTTGAGGCTGAAAAAAATAGAAAGGGCGTGATCAATGAATCGATGACGACTATAGGAGGTTAATTTATGAGCGTATTAGCTGAAATTATTGATGGCTTTTCGAAGCTGCGGGTCATGGTGATCGGGGATCTCATGGTGGATGCCTACACGTGGGGAAAGGTAACGCGTATTTCGCCGGAGGCACCCGTGCCGGTGGTGAATGTCGTGAAGCGTGAATCGCGATTAGGTGGCGCAGGTAATGTGGTGTTGAATGTCGCGAGTTTGGGTGCCAAACCGATCGTTTTCTCGGTCATCGGGGATGATGCGACGGGGCAGTCTCTTATCTCGATTTTGTCTGAAGCAGGTTTATCGGTGGATGGAATTATCCAAGAAGCTGGTCGGCCTACGACCGTCAAAGAGCGTGTGATTGCGGGGTCCCAACAATTAATTCGGGTAGACTCGGAGACGGAGAAAGCGATTTCATCTGCTTCAGAAGCATCGCTGGTAGCGGCGGTTAAAGCAGCTATTTCAAACGTGGATGTCATTATTTTTGAGGATTACGACAAAGGAGTATTGAGCGAGGGTTTGATTCAGGAAGTGATGGGATTGGCTCGTGTGGCGGGAATTCCTACCGTCGTGGATCCGAAGAAAAAGAACTTTTTTGCTTACCAAGGGGCGACCTTGTTTAAGCCGAATTTACATGAGTTGCGGGATGGTTTGGGCTTGGATGCATCGGATTTAAGTGCTTTGGCCTTGCCGGCAACCGTGAAAAAATTTAAAGAATCGCAAGGTTTTGAAGGCTTATTTGTGACGCTTTCCGAGCGTGGCGTGTACATGGATTTCCGTTCCGAGCAGGTAGCTATTCCGGCGCATATTCGTCAGATAGCCGATGTTTCTGGCGCGGGGGATACGGTGATTTCGATTGCCGCATGTGCGTTGGCGGCGGGAGCTAGTCCCGCGCAAATCGCTGAACTCGCGAACTTAGGCGGAGGTTTGGTGTGTGAGTCTTTAGGCGTGGTGCCGATTGATGTGAATTTGTTGAAGAGGGAGGCGGCAAAAATAGACGTTAGTCGTTAGACCTTAGACGTTGGACCTTGGAATTGTAGAGACGCAATACTTGCGTCTTTTTTTTCATTGGCAAAGCTTGACGCTTTACACAATTTGGCCTATAAATTGTATTTGTTAGTTTTCTTGCACTAGCATACTTATAGCTTTGGCAAAGCCAGGAGCTTTGCCAAAGAAAATTATCCCACCCACGCCGTGAATTCGATTTCCACTTTGTATTGTGGAGCAATCAGGGCAGATATTTCGTAGATACCGGTTGTTGGTTTTACATCGCCAAAGAAGTGTGCATGGGCACGGGCGATTTCTAAATGCTGTGACATATCCGTGGTGAAGATGCGTGTACGCACGACATCTTTAATCGATGATCCTGCTTCTTCCAAGACTACCGCGATACGCTCGATGATGTTATACGTTTGGGCATAGAAATCATCCGCGGTAACTTTTTCCGCATCGATGATAGCTACTGTACCTGAAATTTCTAATAAGTTTCCTGTTTTTACCGCACGGCAATAACCGAATGTATCTTCAAATGGGGAACCGGAGGAGATGTTGAGTCTTTGTGACATGGTGGTGGGGTTTTATTTGACGCAATTCATTGCGTCATTTTGTTT
>JAGOAA010000005.1:0-112022 GCA_017984215.1 Cytophagaceae bacterium | reverse complement strand
TTGTAGAGACGCAATACTTTGCGTCTTATTGTTTTGTAGAGACGCAATACTTTGCGTCTTATTGTTTTGTAGAGACGCAATACTTTGCGTCTTATTGTTTTGTAGAGACGCAATACTTTGCGTCTTATTGTTTTGTAGAGACGCAATACTTTGCGTCTTAATTTAAAATAGACGCGAGGTATCGCGTCTCTACAACCATCGGCGTATCTACTTCATATTTAAAATTTTCTCCCACATCTCCGGCTTCGCGTGGCGGACCACTTCACCGATCACGATGATGGCAGGATTACGAAGATCTTCTTTTTTTGCCAAATTTTCAAGTTCCGCCGCGGTCGATATACCAATGCGCTGATTCGCCATCGTGCCGTTTTGGATGATGGCAGTAGAAATTTCTCCCTTGCCGTATTGTTGGCATAACGAGGCGATTTCGGCCAATTGGCTCATGCCCATCAAAATCACCAAAGTAGCTGTGGATTGTAAACCGAGTTTCAGGTCTTCTGATAATGAACCGTCCGATTTGGTACCGGTCATCACCCAGAAACTTTCATTCACGCCGCGAACGGTCAAGGGAATATCCGCTGCGCCGGCTGCCGCATAGGACGAACTGATGCCGGGAATATAGCCTGTAATTAGACCGTAGGATTTGGCGAATTCGATTTCTTCCTGACCTCTGCCGAATACAAAAGGGTCACCGCCTTTCAAGCGAACGACATGTCCCAAGGCATATGCTTTTTCCACGATTAATTCGTTGATCGCTGCTTGCGAATGGCTCTCGCCTGGCTTTTTGCCCACGTAAATTTGTTCGCAGGTAGGCGAGCAATGCTCCAATAAACTTTTATCCACCAAAGCATCGTACAATACCGCTTGTGCCGAGGCAATCGCTTTAATCGCCTTCAAGGTGATCAATTCCGGATCACCAGGGCCCGCACCCACCACTGTTAAGCGGGGTTGGGGTTCTAATTTTCTGAAATGTGCTAAGTTTTTCATGCGATGGCTTGGCGGAAAGAAGTGGCAGCTGTTAAAAAGTTTTTAGCCTGTGAAGCAAATTGACGCGCAAATGCTTCTGAGGGTTCGTTTTGGTTGATCTGCAAGACCAATTCCGGGAAGCTCGCAGCCTCAATTGCAAATTCACCTGTCGCTACAAAATGCTCTTCAAACTTGTTGATGACCGCGTTTTGATTGGCAACCGTTACCGACTTGTCCAATAACAAGGCTTTGGCAGCTGAAATAAAGACCGAATATGCATGGTAGATGGCATCTGCCCAGCGCTTGTCTTCCAAAGCCGCCGCTGTCCATTCGTATTTTTCCTCCGATTCAAATAACAAGGTCGCTACCAAATCGATCATCACACCGGCACATTCACCTACGCCGATTTCCGTTGCGAAGGTATCCGTCGCGCCCCAATCGATGAAGTCTGCATCTACCAACGTTGTCAAATCAGCAATCGGTTTCAATAGGTTGTAGAAATATTTCTCGCCTTGACGATCGTAATATTCGTGGAAGTATTCGCCGTCTTGGGCATTTTCTTCGAAGTTGTTCAATAAGACGCGTAATACCTCGGGACCTCTTTTGGAAGGAACCTTAATCACTTTATCCGCGATACGTCCGTCGCCATTTCCTAAGGTTGCTCCACCGATCAACACCTGTAAAGCTGGCAACACACGCTTATCGGCAGCTTTCAAAGATGAACCGTGGAATCCGATGGACGCCATGCTGTGTTGGCCACATGCATTCATACATCCCGAAATCTTGATTTTCATCGCAGAATCATGAATCAAGGAAGGGAATTCCTCGTTGATCACTTGCTCTAATTTCGATGTAATATGTGTCGAATCTGAGATCGCCAAATTGCAGGTATCCGTTCCCGGACACGCCGTGATGTTGGCGATGGAATTCGCACCAGGTGCCGCCAAACCATGTGCGTTTAATACCTGGAATACATAAGGCAAGTTGGCCGTCGGCACAAACTTCAACATCAATCCTTGGTTGATCGTTATCCGGATATCGTCGCCGATGTAGCCTTTTAACGCCTCGATTAGCGAACGAGATGTATCGCTGGAAATATTACCATTCAGGATGCGCACGTAAACCGCGTGGAATCCTTTTTGCTTTTGTTCGAAGGTATTTGTGTCGATCCAAGTTTGATATTCAGCTGTATCAGGTGCCGCGATGTCTGCTTGTAAGCTTGGTTCTGAAACCTCCCAAGCGGATGCATCTGCAATCGCGAAGCTGTGATTTTTCAAGGCTTTGGTCTCTGCATTCACCAAATGCATGAATTCCTCAAAACCAATTTTCTGAATCAAAAACTTCATGCGGGCCTTGTGGCGTGAGTTACGCTCGCCGTGGCGATCGAATACACGAAGGACTGACTCGATGAATGGGATGACCTGGTCTTCCGCAAGGAATTCGTAGGCGGTATGTGCCAACATCGGTTGGGCCCCCAATCCACCACCCACTACGACTTTAAAGCCGCGGGTGCCGTCTTGGATTTTGGGAATAAAACCAACGTCATGTAGATACGCGAGTGATGTATCTTCTTCGGTATTGGAGAAAGACATCTTAATTTTACGCCCCATTTCTTGGCAGATGGGATTGCGTAGGAAATAACGGAATGCCGCATCTGCATGCGGGCTTACATCAAAAAGTTCTTTGGGATCGATGCCAGAAGTAGGGGAGGCGGTGATGTTACGCACCGTATTTCCGCAGGCTTCACGCAAGGTAATATCGTCTTGTTCCAATTTCGCCCAAAGTTCCGGTGTGCGGTCCAAAGAAACGAAGTGAATTTGAATGTCTTGACGGGTGGTTAAATGCAAGTTTCCAGTTGAATATTCGTCGGAGATATCCGCGATACGCTTCCATTGATGGAATTGAATCTTGCCATAAGGCAATTTGATTCGAATCATCTGAACGCCTTGTTGGCGCTGACCATACACCCCACGTGCCAAACGAAGGCTACGGAATTTCTCCTCGTGAATCTCGCCAGCTTTGAATTGGGCAATCTTTTTGGCCAAATCCAGGATGTCTTTTTCTACGATGGGGTTTTCTATCTCAGAGCGGAAACTTTGCATAATGTTATCTTAGTAAGTCATTAAGTCTATATAATATATAGAGTATTAGGCAAAAGTAAGGCAAAACACTTTTATTGCCAAAGAATTTTTATATTCGTTTCTAATTTTTTTAACATGAAATCGATTTTAACGGGAATTATCTTTTTGGGTGTCTTTGGTTTATTTGCGCAAAAGCCTACGATGGACATTCAGGGTGTGGAAGTTGTGAAGACGTCACACGTATTGAACTTGGCCGGCAAGCCTTTGAATTACACGGCTTATACCGGTTACATGCACATGAAGGCAGATACGGGGAAGGTGTTGGCCAAACTGTTTTTCACCTATTATCAAAAAGATGGTGAGGATGCGGCAAAACGTCCGGTGACTTTTACGTTTAATGGCGGACCGGGATCTGCCTCTTTGTGGTTGCACATGGGTGGAGTAGGACCCAAGCGTGTCTTATTAAAGGATGACGGAACTGCCACTGCGCCACCGTATACTTATGTGGATAATGAATATGGATGGTTGGACAAAACGGATTTAGTTTTCATCGATCCGGTGTCGACGGGCTATTCCCGTGCGGTGGGTCAGGATGCAAGCAAATACCATGGATATGTGGAGGATATTGAGTCGATTGGTGCGTTTGTGCGCAACTTTTTGAGTCGGTACGAGCGCTGGGCATCGCCCAAATTCCTAGCGGGTGAGAGTTATGGAACGACGCGTGCGGCGGGATTGGCGAAGCATTTGCAGGATCGCCACCGGATCTACATCAATGGGGTGATCTTAATTTCGGCTGTCTTGAATTTTGGGACGAATGATTACGCGATTGGAAATGATTTACCTCGCGCTTTGTATGTTCCTTCGTATACGGCTGCGGCCTGGTATCACAAGAAATTGGCTCCAGCTTTACAGGCAAGACCTTTGGCGGATATCTTAAAAGAGTCTGAGGCTTGGGCTATCGGTGAATATGCATCAGCTTTGATCAAGGGCGGCTGGATGTCGGCGGCTGAGAAAGATGCTATCGCGGGTAAATTGGCTTATTGGACGGGTCTTTCCAAAGAGCTGTGTTTGCAGGCCAACTTGCGTGTAGATGAGAATCGTTTTTATAAGTCTTTACGTCGGTCAGATGGTTTATCCGTGGGTCGCTTGGATGCACGTTTTACGGGTCGGGATTTAGATGATGCTGGCGAGTATGTGGATTTTGATCCATCCTTTGCCAACATTGATGGGCCTTTTACCTCGACGATTAATGCGTATATGCAGAAGGAGTTGAAATTTAAGGAGGAGAAGGGTTATAATGTGTTTGGGGATGTTTATCCGTGGTCGTACAAGAATGTCCAGAATAAGTATTTGAATGTGGCGGAGAGTTTGCGGGATGCGATGGCGAAGAATCCGGCTTTGAAGGTGTATTTGGGCTGTGGCTATTATGACTTTGCGACGCCGTATTTCACGGCTTTGTATGACATTGAGCACATGTTTTTACGTCCGGAGCAACGCAGCCGGGTGGACATCAAGATGTATGAGTCGGGCCACATGTACTACATCCACAAACCGTCCTTAATCCAATTCAAAAAGGATATGGATGGCTTTTTCGATTCGTCGAAATAATTTGCTAGTTTTGCAGTCCATTCAGAGGGGTGTCCGAGTGGTTTAAGGAGCACGCTTGGAAAGCGTGTGTAGGTCTCAAGCTTACCGAGGGTTCGAATCCCTTCCCCTCTACATTAGAAAAAGGAGTCCATTTGGGCTCCTTTTTTGTTTATTTTTATAAATTTATGAATATAACTATATAAACCTCCCCCATGAAAAACCTCCTATTCCTCTTACTTCTCGCAAGCTTCACCTCAAACGCCCAATGGATCGACCTATTCAATGGCCAAGACCTGAACAATTGGAAAATCAGTGAAAATCCCACTTCCTTCCACATTGAAAACGGTGAACTCATCGTCAACGGAAATCGTGGTCACCTCTTTTACAACGGCTACACACCCAAGAATTTTGAGGTACACGCACGCGTGAAAACCTACCCAGGAGCGAATTCGGGACTATACGTTTGTACTGCATTCTTGGAAAATGATTGGCCGAAACAAGGCTATGAGATTCAGGTGAATAATTCGCATACCGACTGGCGTCGCACCGCTTCGGTGTATGGAATTCAAGATACCAAAGAAACCTTTGTCAAAGATGGCGAATGGTTCGACCTGGACGTCATCGTACAAGGAAACCACATCACCACGAAAATCAATGGCAAAACCATCATCGAGTTTACGGAACCGGAATCGGTAACCAAAGGCAGCGATGCCAGACGCATTCAAATGGGTACCGTTGCCATCCAGGCGCATGACCCAAACAGCAAAGTTGCTTACAAACAAATTCAAATCCGGGAAATTAAATGATGACCCAAGCGGATTTCAAACCACTCTTAAAACACGGGAAAGTTTTTGTGTTGGATGTGCGTAATCAAAACGATTTTGACGAGGGACATATTCCCTGGGCGAAACACATTCCCTTGAAGTCGCTCGCAAAAAGGCTACAGGAATTGCCATCCAATAAACCCATCATCACCGTTTGTGGAAAAGGGGACGGTCGGTCGGCAGAGGCGGCTGCGATGATACCGGGGGCCGACTGGCTTGAAGGGGGGACGGATGCTTATTTTGGACAATAAAAAAAGAGGAGCTAAGCTCCTCTTTCCTTTTTGTAAATTTTATAAGTCGACTGCCTCGCCGTATGCCGCTTCCGTCGCGCCCTTGAACGCTTCTGAAATGGTTGGGTGTGGGTGAACCGTTTTCATGATCTCGTAAGCTGTGCTTTCCAACTTACGAACAACCACCGCTTCCGCGATAAGTTCCGTTACGTTATATCCGATCATGTGTGCACCTAGCAATTCGCCGTATTTGGCATCGTAGATTACCTTCACAAAACCATCACGTGCTCCAGCAGCTGTTGCTTTTCCAGATGCCACGAATGGGAATTTACCTACTTTGATATCATAACCTGCCTCAATCGCTTTCTTCTCTGTCATTCCCACAGAAGAAATTTCAGGTGAGCAATACGTACAGCCCGGGATATTTGTGTAATCCAATGCCTCCGTCTTGTGACCCGCGATTTTCTCTACACAAATAATACCTTCTGCCGAAGCTACGTGTGCCAATGCTGGACCTGGTGTTACATCACCAATCGCATAATAACCTGGCATATTCGTTTCATACCATGCGTTCACCGGAATGCGTCCCTTGTCCACAATGATACCTACTTCTTCCAAACCAATGTTTTCCAAATTGCAAATCACACCCGCCGCAGAAAGTACGATGTCACATTGGATATCTTGATTGCCCGTAGGCGTTTTCACACTCACCTTGCAACCTTTTCCTTTGGTATCTACCGACTCCACACTGGATGAAGTCAAGATGTCGATGCCCATTTTCTTGTATTGCTTCGCCAATTCTTTCGATACATCTTCATCCTCTACCGGAACGATGTTTGGCATAAATTCTACGATCGTTACTTTCGTTCCCATCGCCGCGTATACATAAGCAAATTCCACACCGATCGCGCCTGAACCGATGATAACCATCGAATCTGGACGTTTTTCTAAGCTCATCGCCTTGCGGTATTCGATTACTTTTTCGCCGTCGATTGGGATATTAGGCAAGGCACGCGCACGTGCACCCGTCGCAATCATGATATTTTTTCCTTCGTAAATCGTCGCTTTTCCATCGGCATCCGTTACCTCCACCTTTTTACCTGGTTGGATTTTTCCGTAACCCATGATCACGTCGATCTTGTTTTTCTTCATCAAAAACTGAACGCCTTTACTCATGCTATCGGCAACCCCACGTGAACGTGCGATCACAGCAGAGAAATCAGCTTCTGCTCCTTTTACCGTAATTCCGTAATCCGATGCATGTTTGATGTATTCAAATACATTCGCAGATTTTAACAAGGCTTTGGTTGGGATACATCCCCAGTTTAGGCAGATACCTCCCAAAGATTCTTTCTCCACGACTGCACATTTTAAACCTAATTGAGAAGCTCGGATAGCTGCTACATAACCCCCTGGGCCTGAGCCTACCACGATCAAATCGTATTGTTGCGCCATTTTATTGCTTGATTTAAATGAATGAGGCCGCAATTTAGCACAAAATCGGGTATATTTGTACTTTATTTAGCAGAAATCCACATGACAAGAGACAGGTTCAATGACCTGAAAGCCAGAATAGAGGCTTTAAGGAGGTATCTTTGACTACGATCATAAGAAATATTTAATCTCCGAACTGGAGACGGTCACACTCGATCCCGAGTTTTGGAATAATCCCGATAAGGCTGAAAGCACCATGCGTGAAATGCGTGGGCTGAAATTTTGGACGGATGGTTTCGACCAACTAGCGCGCTCGCAAGACGATCTCGAAACAATCTGGGAATTTTATGAAATGGGTGAAGCCACGGAGCCCGAAGTGGATGCCGAAGGTGCCAAACTCGAAGCGCTCCTCGAATCGCTTGAATTCCGTAAAATGATGTCGGAGGAAGGGGACAACATGAGTGCCGTCCTCGAAATCAATGCCGGTGCAGGTGGAACCGAATCCCAAGATTGGGCGTCCATGTTGCTACGCATGTACCACATGTGGGCTGAAAAAAATGGGTTCAAAGTTCGTCTAGTCGACGAAAACGCAGGTGATGTGGCCGGAATCAAATCCGTTACCATCGAAGTGGAGGGTGAATTTGCCTATGGCAATTTGAAGTCGGAGAATGGCGTTCATCGCCTCGTGCGGATTTCGCCTTTCGACTCGAATGCTCGCCGACATACCTCGTTCGCTTCTGTGTACATTTGTCCCTTGGCCGATGATACCATCGAAATTGAAATCAATCCTGCCGACATCGACTGGGATACATTCCGTTCCGGTGGAGCAGGAGGGCAGAATGTCAATAAGGTTGAGACGGCTGTTCGTTTGACGCACAAACCTTCTGGGATTATTATTGCATGCCAGCAGGAGCGTTCGCAATTGATGAATAAAGAAGTTGCCTTGCGATTGTTGAAATCGAAATTATACCAAATTGAAATCGACAAGCGCAACGCCGCGCGCGCCGAAGTAGAAGCGGGCAAAAAGAAAATTGAATGGGGTTCGCAGATTCGTTCCTATGTATTGGACGATCGCCGTGTGAAAGACCACCGGACGAATTACCAAACGTCTAATACCGACGCGGTGTTGGATGGCGAAATCAATGAATTCATCAAGGCCTACTTGATGGAAAACTAAGCTAAAATTCCTCTTAACCTTTGGCAATCCTTCAAGGTTTGCCAAAGGTAGTGCTGAAAAAATGAATTCGTTATTTCTTAACTGATTCTTCCTCGAGCTTTCTTAAATAATCAACTAGTTGGTCTTTTGCCAAGGATAATGCGATCCCTACGGCATAAGACGTAAGTGCATTGGCTAAAAAAGAGGATTCTTTTTTCTCGGATTTTTTCTCGGAATTGTCACTGCCTGAAAACAAGGAATACAACAAATAGGCTCCGGCTACTACAGCTCCAGCCACTAGGATTTGGGTGCCTTTTTCTTTGGCAACCTGTTTAATATCGGCGATTGACTCACCTATTTTATCTTCGTAATTAGCCGCCTCAGCCTCTAATTGTGCTTTTTTATTCTGTATCTGACTCATCTGCTGTAATGTCTTCTTCTACTATTTCTTCTACCTCGTATTCTACATCATCTGTTGGCTTGCGAAAGCTTGCCACCAGGATTCCGCCTACAATGAAGCAAGCACCAGAAACAATTAAATGTCCCCAAAATGGGCTGCCTAAATAAGCATTGATCATATTGGCGATGCCATGCAAGAGGAATAATACCCCGATGCCTACCGCAAATGCCAAGATGACGAATTTGAATATACGTTCCAATAAGGCTTCTAAACGCTCTTGAATATCGAGTTTGACAAGTTCAAATTGCGTTTTGAGGTAGTTTTTCAATAAATCTACCAAACCATTATTGTCGAAAAATCCCATCTACCGTTGTTTTAATTTGGCCTCAATCGAATGTTGTGTATGCGGAACTAAGCGCAAACGCTCTTTGGAAATCAACTTTCCTGAATCGATACAAACACCGTATGTACCGTTCTTAATGCGCATCAACGCATTTTCTAAGCTTTTTGCGAATTTTTGTTGGCGCACGGCCAATTGATTCATACTTTCTTTCTCTTGCGTTTCCGCTCCATCTTCCATGACCTTTGAATTGCCTGATGTATCATCAGTTCCTGGGTCATTTTTTTTGCTTAATGCTGATCTTAAATACTTTAACTCTGCATTGGTTTCCGCTAATTTACCTTGAATGATTGCTTCGAATTCTTTTAATTCTTCAGCGGAGTAACGATTCTTCTCTTCCGTAGCCATAAATAAAAACGCTATTAATTTTACTCGAACACGAAAAAGTATAATTATTTGAATTTCAGCACCTTACTGATCTTGCCGTGTTCTATGCTACAAAGATAATTTTATTGGACAATTTTGTGCGCTGATTCGTATAAATTCTCTGACAAATTTTTAATCACTTGATTTTGAGTTTGTTGCGCCAAGAAATCCAACCGTAAATTGCCATGAAAACAAACAAGATGTACAAAGCCGCGGTACCCCATAAACCGTTAACTAAATACATACCTATGTACGCGAGGTCAACAAGTATCCACAAAATCCAATTTTCAATTTTCCGTTGGGCCGCCCAATAGGTCCCCAACATACTAAGGCCCGCCAATGTAGCATCCCAGTAAGGAGATTTGACCGCTACGGCAAATCGTTCGTGTAGATAACCCGCGACTATTCCATAAGTCAAGGCTAGTAATAATCCGATGATGATTTGACGGAAACTGCTTTTAGATGGCTTCCACGCAGAATCTTCGCGCTGCCATTGGTATAAACCATAAACAGCCATCAAAATAAATACCCCCTGTAATTCCATGTCGGAGTATAAACCTGCCTCATAAAAAACGTACATGTAGATTCCGGAAGCCAAAATGTTCCAAATCCAGGCCATTGATTTCCGTTGGCCTGAAAAATAAACCCCTAATATGGAAGCAATAATGCCGGCAGCCTCGATCATTTATCCTGGTTTTTTGCGAAATAGGCACAAAAATGCGTGATGGAGCATTCCTTGCATTTGGGGGTGCGTGCCAAACAGATATAGCGACCATGCAAAATCAACCAATGATGCGCGACCGGAATAATGTCATTGGGTAAGTGACGTATTAATGCTTTTTCTACGAGTAAAGGCGTCTTCGCCGTTTGTGGTACTAAACCTAATCGTCTCGAAACACGAAATACGTGGGTGTCCACCGCCATCGCCGGTTGATTATAGATGACCGAAGCGATGACATTCGCCGTTTTCCGACCCACGCCCGGAAGTGTCTGTAAATCTTCCAAGGTTTCAGGTACCTCACCGGCAAATTGGTCTACGATTTTTTGGCCTAAACCTAAGAGATGTTTCGCCTTATTATTCGGATAGGAAACGGAACGGATGTAACTGAAAATTTCCTCAACGCTCGATTCTGCTAAGGCTTTCGCATCCGGGAATCGCATGAAAAGGCCAGGAGTGACTTGATTGATGCGTTTGTCGGTGCATTGTGCAGATAACACAACGGCCACCAACAATTCATAAGGATTGCTGTAATGCAATTCCGTTTCAGCCTCAGGAAATGAGGATTCGAAATGGGAAATAAAAGCTTGAAATCGTTCCTTCTTCAGCATCGTGTGGAATTTGATGCAAAATAAGAAACAATTTCAAGATTAAGATTGAATCGACGCTTTGTGTTTGGAATAATCCAGGATGCGATCAATCACTCGCGCTGACGGGGCTACATAAGCCTGGTCTAGGGCGTTTTGGACCTGTTGGAATGCCGCTAACTCCGAGCGTATTTCCGGGTTTGTTAATTCGTTTTTGCCCGTTTGGGGCTCGTACAAGTTTTTAATAAGGTCATTTGGGGTAAAGCTTTGCGTCATAGGCAATCTCTTGTTTGTTTAGCATTTTCCTCAGGTTGATGAGCGCATAACGCATTCTTCCCAAGGCAGTATTGATGCTAACGCCGGTTTGGTCAGCGATTTCCTGAAAACTTAAGTCTTCATAGTGTCGCATCACCAATACCTCACGTTGCTCATCAGGTAATTTTTTTATCATTTCCCGAATGTTCTCTACTTGATCCGCCTTCATTTGCTGCTCCTCGACCGAGTCCTCTGCAAAATCAAAGCTGTTGAAAACCTTCGAGCCATCTTCTAATACAATCGTCGGATAACGTTTTTCCTTACGAAAATGATCAATCGCCATATTATGCGAAATACGCAGAATCCAGGGTAAAAATTTCCCTTCTTCGTTGTAGCGGCCCGACTTGATCACGTCGATGGCCTTAATATATGCTTCTTGCATTAAGTCTTCCGCAATGTAGCGGTCCTTAACGATCAAATAAATAGTCGTATAAACTTTGGATTTACTACGTTTGACTAATGTCTCAAACGCTTTATCGTCCCCTTGGATGTACGCTGATAATAAAGCCGCATCGCTAACCTGAATTTTAATCATAAAACTTCAAAATTGTTAACGTAGAGGTTTATCTCATATTGTATCTCCTATCGATTTACTGGGCGAATTGATTAATTTTTGTCTTGATGACGTACCAAATGTAGCCAAAACTTTTTTAAATCAAAATCGTTTTAATTATTTGAGCGACAAAATTCTGGTAAAAAAATCATCTTTTTTGGGATTAATCAAAGGTGGTTTTACCAAATTGCGTAGCTTTGTTTCATCTTTAAACGAATACCTCCCTTATGAAAAAATTATTCTCTTTAGCATTTGTCATCTGCGTTTCAGCTGTTCAATTGCTTGCACAATCCAATCCTGCCGATTATGCAGGTACGTTTAAGTTATCCGAAAATCCGTACGTGAAGTCGATTACGATTTCTGTGAAAGACAGCAAAGTCATCATGGCTGCTGAAGGTTTCCCAGATGCGGAATTAGCTCCAGGAAAAAATGCAGATGAATTTGCGTTAGAAAGCATGGGCGGTACTGTTGTATTCACGCGTGAGGCTGGTGCTGTGAAAGGTGTGAAAATCGAAGCTCAAGGTCAGGTGTTAACAGGCCAAAAAGAATGTGCTACCTTATCGGATTATGTTGCTTCATTTAAAATGGCCGACAACGAATACGTGAAGAAAATTGTCATTGCCATGAAAGATGGCCAATTGGCATTGAGTTCTGACGCAAATCCTGCGGAAGGTGCTGTCTTAAAACCTAGCAACGCAAAGGATACCTTTTCTGCTACGATTCAAGGATATGATGCAGATGTGATTTTTTCACGCGCAGAAGGAAAAATTACCGCAATTAAATTATCTGTTGCGGGTGGCCAAGTTGTATTAACAGGCGATCGCGAATAAGGATTGAACGGCAAGGCTTGTGCAAAATACAGGCCTTGCTGTTAATTTAATGCTCTTTTGTACAACTGGATTGTGTTCTCTAATCCATAATACAAAGCATCACATATCAAGGCATGCCCAATCGATACTTCATCCAAAGGGGCAACATTCGCCTTAAAGAATGCCAAATTTTCCAAACTCAAATCATGTCCCGCATTAATGCCTAAGCCTAGTTGGCTCGCACGAAATGCTGCTTTCCGATAGGCCGAAACTGCCTGAGTCGGATTCTCAAAAAACTGTTCTGCATAAGGTTCTGTATACAACTCGATCCGATCGGTACCGGTCGTCGCAGCTGCTTCTACCATTTCAAGCATTGGATCAACAAATATCGATGTGCGAATTCCAGCTTCCTTAAATTGGGCGATTAATGCCTGTAATAATCCCTGGTGCTGGATGGTGTCCCAACCGTGATTCGAGGTAATTTGGCCTAACGCATCGGGAACCAAGGTTACTTGCTCGGGCCGGACTTCCATCACCAATTCGATGAAGGAGGGCTCCATCGGATTGCCCTCAATGTTGAATTCTGTCGTAACAACTTCTTTCAGCGCGCGCACATCTGCGTAACGAATGTGTCGTTCATCCGGACGCGGATGCACCGTAATGCCTTCCGCCCCAAACCGCTCGCAATCCAAGGCCACCTGAATGACATCGGGATTATTGCCGCCACGCGAATTACGTAAGGTGGCAATCTTGTTGATATTTACACTAAGTCTTGTCATGGCATAAAAAAGGCCGGTATCACCGGCCTTCTCATTAAATTAAGTTGTGAGCCGCGAGGTATTCTGCAATTTGGACTGCATTGGTTGCAGCTCCTTTACGCAAATTGTCCGCGACAATCCATAAGTTCAAGGTATTTTTTTGCGTATCATCCCGACGAATACGTCCCACAAATACCTCGTCTTTTCCATGCGCGGTGATCGGCATCGGATAAACGAAGTTCTTTGGATCGTCTTGCACGATGATGCCTTCTTCTTTTTCTAAAATGGCACGAACCTCTGCTAAATCGAAATCATTTTCGAATTCAATGTTCACAGATTCTGAGTGACCCCCGATCGTTGGAATACGTACCGTTGTCGCAGTCACCTGAATCGAATCATCCATCATGATTTTCTTGGTTTCCAAGATCATCTTCATCTCTTCTTTTGTATAGCCATTGTCCAAGAATGAATCAATGTGTGGCAATACGTTCAAGTCGATTTTGTGTGGGTACACTTTGTTGTAATCGGTTTTTCCTGCACGCTCATCGAACAATTGGTCCACGGCAGCCTTACCTGTTCCCGTTACCGATTGGTACGTAGAAACAACCACACGCTTGATTTTGTATTTCTTATGCAATGGATTCATCACAACAACCATTTGAATGGTTGAGCAGTTTGGATTCGCGATGATTTTATCTGCCGGCGTTAATGTGCTTGCATTGATTTCGGGAACAACTAATTTTTTAGTAGGGTCCATGCGCCATGCAGACGAGTTATCGACAACGGTAATTCCAGCTGCAGCAAACTGAGGTGCCATTTCCAAAGATGTGCCCCCACCCGCAGAGAAAATCGCTACGTTGGGTTTCATCGAGATTGCTGTTTCATAACCTACCACTTCGAACTCCTTTCCTTTGAAAGCAATCTTTTTACCGATAGAGCGCTCAGACGCTACCGGGATAATTTCAGTGACAGGAAAATTTCTTTCCGCTAATACTTTCAAGATTTCGCCGCCAACCAATCCTGTGGCGCCTACAACAGCAACTTTCATGTTTATATTAATTAAAAATTATACTTCCAATGTAATGCCAAAGACGCTCCTTGCGCGCCATGGGTTTTTACTTCAAAGCTTATTTTGGGATCTTCTCCCAACAAGCTATTGTACTTTGTTAAAGCACGTTTTAAGTGACGCATACTGACGGTTCCCACATAAACATTCACAAGAGCCGCCGCACCAATCGTAGACAAATAAAATCCGTCTGTTACTTGACCGGGTTTCAACAAAGAATAAGCGGATACGCCTAGTCCAATGCTCGATATCCAGGTCATCAGTTTACGTTGGCGTTTATAGGTGTTGAATTCTAAACTGACTTCGGGGTCTCTAGCTTCCAATAATGGAATCTGCAACGCCAATGGATTTTCAATCACCTGCCGCTTGTAAACGAACTTATTACTAAACCCCTGCTGGATTTGTTCAATCGGATACAATTTTTCTGTTGTCGTTTGTTGGGCCCTCAATTCCAAGGAGGCAAAACAAAGTATCCAGAAGAGTAATTGCTTGATTTTCACGAACCAAACGGGGTTATGTAGCTTGCAAAATTAGGGCTTAAATTCTGAATCAAAAGGATTTTTTTGATAAAATCCATCAAAAAGGTGGATGCCCGTGGGGGTAATGCAAAGGTCCAATGGAATGTCATGCGCTTCCACGTCATCGATCCGCTGAACCGCTTCGTCTAGGCAGATGCCAATTTTGATGGCATCTGGCCTACAATCCATGAGAAATCGGTCGTAAAATCCCTTCCCGTATCCCACGCGGTTGCCTTTGGAATCGAATGCCAATAGGGGAATGATGATCAGGTCAATATCCGTTGCGGGTATTTTTGTATGCGTCAAGGGATTCGGTTCCTGAATTCCCCAGGCCGAAGTGACGAAAGTGTCATCCTTTTGCACGAGATAGGCCAACATCGAATCTTCACCTTCAACACGCGGAAAACAAAGTTTGTGCCCAAGCGACCACAAGGTTTGATGGATTGTCTCCATTTGAACTTCCTTCCGCTCGACAATCGGCTGAAAGCTCATGATTATTCGTGGCTGTGGAAAGCTCGTGATGAAATCCATGAATTCTTGTTGGGCCGACTCGTTCAACAACGCAAAGATGCGTGCCGACACATTTTTACGTCGGGCCAGTGCAAGCTGTCGGAGGCGAGATTTGTTCATGGCTTTGGCCTTAATTTTTCGGTATTTTTTCTTATTTTTGCTTCAATTTTGCCGATTATTTCATAAAAAACAACAAGACTGTGGCCTTTAAGGAATACAAAAATTTAGATTATGCTGCTGTAGCGGACGAGGTACTAAATTTCTGGAGAGAGAATCAAATTTTCGAACAATCGATTTCATCCCGTGAGGGGAATCCGAGCTTTACTTTTTTCGAGGGTCCTCCCTCGGCAAACGGTACACCGGGTATTCATCACGTGATGGCGCGTACGATTAAGGATATTTTCTGTCGCTACCAGACCTTAAAGGGCAAGCAAGTGAAGCGTAAAGGTGGTTGGGATACCCACGGCCTACCCGTTGAATTGCAAGTTGAGAAAGAATTAGGCATCACCAAAGAGGATATCGGCAAATCGATTTCGGTCGAAGAATACAATCAAAAATGCCGTGAGACGGTCATGAAATTCACGGATCAGTGGAATGATTTGACGGAAAAAATGGGTTATTGGGTGGATTTAGAGAATCCTTACGTGACTTATCAAACCCCTTACATTGAGAGCGTTTGGAATCTCTTAAAACGCTTGTACGACAAAGGACTTTTATACAAAGGCTATACGATTCAACCGTACTCGCCCGCGGCTGGTACAGGTTTATCATCACATGAATTGAACCAACCGGGTTGTTACCGCGATGTAAAGGATACGTCGTTGACCGCTCAGTTTGAGGCAAAAAATACAGCGAAATCGGCCTTTTTATTTGAAAAATCGGGAGGCGCTCCTGTGTATTTGTTGGCCTGGACAACGACGCCTTGGACTTTACCGTCTAACTCGGCGTTAACGGCTGGGAAGAATATCCAATATGTTTTGGTGAAGACCTTTAATCCTTACACCTATTTACCCGTTCACGTGGTTTTAGCGAAGGATTTGGTGAAGAATTATTTCCAAGCTGCGGCAGAAAACGGCGATTTTGATGCCTACGTTTCGGCGGAGAAAAAGCCTAGTGCTATTCCGTATGTGATTGTTGATACGTTTAAAGGCTCCGATATCGAAGGCGTGGAATACACGCAGTTGATGCCCTATGTCCAACCGGCAAGTCCAGCTTTCCGCGTGATTTTAGGGGATTTTGTGACAACAGAAGATGGAACAGGTATTGTACATACAGCGCCTACTTTCGGTGCGGATGACTTTCGGGTAGCCCAACAAAATAACATTCCGGCAATCTTCGTTCAAGATGCCAACGGAAAGGATGTGCCATTGGTGAACAGACAAGGTTGTTTCGTTCAAGAGGTGACGGATTATGCCTTAGAGCCAGTAAAAGAGGCTTATTTAAGCGAAGAAGAAAAAGAAGCGGCCAAAATCAAGCAAGGCCGTGATAAATATTTGTCTGTTGACGAACGCATTGCAATCCAATTAAAAACGGAAAACAAGGCATTTAATGTTCAGAAATTTGATCACCCGTATCCACATTGCTGGCGTACAGATAAACCCGTTTTATATTATCCATTGGATTCTTGGTTTATCAAAACCACGGCAGTGAAGGATAAATTGATCGAATTGAATAATACAATCAACTGGAAACCCGAGTCAACGGGTACAGGTCGTTTCGGAAACTGGTTGGAGAACCTCGTTGATTGGAATTTGTCTCGTTCTCGGTATTGGGGAACGCCATTGCCCATTTGGCGTGCAGAAGATGGTTCAGAAGAATTGTGTTTTGGTTCGGTGGAAGAATTAACGCAAGCATTAGCCAAGGCAATTGATTCTGGAAAATTGAGTGCTGAACAGCGCAATGGAAACGAAGCATTTATTGCAGCTGTCAAAGCAGGAGAGGCGGATTTACACCGTCCTTATGTGGATAATATTTTTGTATTAAGTCCATCGGGTGTTGTTATGGCACGTGAGGCGGATTTGATCGACGTTTGGTTTGATTCAGGTGCGATGCCTTTCGCACAATGGCATTACCCATTTGAGAATCAAGAAATTTTCAAACAGTCCTATCCAGCGGATTTCATCTCGGAAGGGGTGGATCAAACGCGCGGCTGGTTCTTTACCCTCCATGCAATTTCGGCTATGGTGGAAGAGTCGGTGGCGTTTAAAAATGTGGTTTCGACGGGTTTAGTCCTAGACAAAAATGGCAATAAAATGTCCAAACGGTTGGGCAATGCGATTGACCCATTTGATACGCTTTCGAAATACGGGGCGGATCCTACGCGCTGGTACATGATTACCAATGCGCAACCGTGGGATAACTTGAAATTTGATTTAGCAGGCATTACCGAGGTCCGTAATAAGTTCTTTGGTACGCTGACAAATACCTATAATTTCTTTGCCATGTATGCGAATTTGGATGGGTTTACGCCTAATTCGAATGGGGTTGAAATGGCCAATTTGACGGAATTAGATCGCTGGCTCCTTTCAAAATTAAGTAGCTTGGTTGCGGAAGTTGATGAGGCTTATGCAACCTATGAGCCAACCAAAGCGGGACGCGCGGTACAGGATTTTGTGTGTGATCATTTGTCCAACTGGTATGTTCGCTTGTCACGCCGACGCTTCTGGAATCCGGAGGATACGAACCAAGGCATTTCGGCCGATAAAGCTGCGGCTTATCAGACTTTGCATACCTGTTTGACGACGGTTGCGCAATTAATGTCACCTATTGCTCCGTTCTATGGGGATTGGTTATATAAGAATTTAACAGGTGCGACTTCGGTACATTTAACTGATTTTGTACAGGTGAATCCTGCTTGGCAAAATGCGGATTTGGAAGGTTCGATGGACATGGCACAACGCATTTGTTCATTGGTTCACTCGATTCGGAAGGTGCATAAATTAAAAGTGCGCCAGCCGCTTGCACAAGTGTTAGTTCCTGTGTTACAGGAATCCGCACGTGAGCAAATACGTCAAGTGGAAGATTTGATTAAATCCGAGGTGAATGTGAAGTTGGTGAATTACCTAGACGATGCATCCGGCGTATTAAGCAAGAAAGTCAAACCAAATTTCAAGGCCTTAGGTCCGAAATTCGGGAAAGATATGAAGGCCGTTGCCGAAGTAATTACGGGCATGAGCTCGGGTGATTTGGCGCAGATTGAAACTGCGGGAGCTGCGAATTTACAAGGCTTTGACATTTCATTAGCGGATATTGAAATTGTTACAGAAGACATGCCAGGTTATTTAACTGCTTCAGAAGGTGGATTGACCATTGCCTTGGATAATACCTTGACGCCGGAATTGGTTCAAGAGGGTATGGCTCGGGAGTTTGTAAATCGTATTCAGAATTTGCGAAAGGATTCCGGTTTTGATGTAGTCGATAAGATTTCGATTGTCGTTGAAGAAGGTTCTGCCGCTTGGATGGAAAGTATTCAAGTCTTTGGTGGCTATATTCAGCAAGAGGTTCAGGCTTTGAGCATTACGATTTCGCCAGCCTTAACGGGTGAGAAATCAGAACTTGTGATGGATGACGCAACTTTATTTGCCCAAATTCAGGTAATCAACTAACAGACAATGGTATTCAATTCCTTGCAGTTTTTGGTGTTTTTTGGAATTGTGACCGCCGCCTATTTTTTATTGGCTCACCGCTTTCGTTGGATGCTATTGTTGCTTGCCTCGTGCTACTTTTACATGGCATTTCAGCCCATTTATTTAGGTATTTTGGGCTTTACCATTGTGGTGGATTACTATGCCGGGATCTATTTGGAACGTTTTCAAGGCAATGCGAAGAAGCTATTTTTAGCGGTAAGTTTGTTGGCCAATGTGGGTGTTCTAGCGGTATTCAAGTATTATGCCTTCTTTACGGGCAATTTCATGGTCGCGGCAAATTATTTTGGATACGCTGTTCAGATTCCTCAATTGTCGATCCTGTTGCCCATTGGACTATCCTTTCATACTTTTCAAGCCATGAGTTATACCATTGAGGTTTATCGAGGGCACCAAAAGGCAGAACGAAATTTTGGGATTTACAGCCTATATGTAATGTTTTATCCACAGTTGGTTGCTGGCCCTATCGAGCGTCCCCAAAACCTCATTCATCAGTTTTACGAAGAACATGTCTGGGATACTGAACGGGTAAAAGCGGGTCTGTTTCAAATGGCGCAAGGCCTGTTTAAGAAGGTGGTTATTGCCGACCGCCTGGCGATATTGGTTGATGCGGTTTATGGCAACATTGCGATTCAATCCGGTGGGAATTTGATCTTAGCGGCTGTGTTTTATTCGTTTCAAATTTATTGTGACTTTTCGGGCTATTCCGACATGGCGATAGGCGCGGCGAAGGTGATGGGCTTTGATTTGATGACCAACTTTCGTGCACCTTATTTAGCGAAATCCATCCCGGACTTTTGGCGCCGCTGGCATATATCGCTTTCTACCTGGTTTAAAGATTATGTATATTTTTCACTTGGCGGCAATCGGGTTTCCATTCCCCAATGGTATTTCAATATCATGGTGGTCTTTATTATCTCAGGTTTTTGGCATGGCGCGAGTTGGAATTTTGTGATTTGGGGTGCCTTGCATGGGATTTTTCAATTGGTCGGTATTTCGCTGAGTCGGCGATTTCCTATCTTGTCACCCGAACATGCTCGAGGGGTTTATTTGCGATTCTTACAGCTCTGGACATTTGTATTGGTAACCCTTGCTTGGGTATTTTTCCGGTTGCCTCATTTCGCGGAAATAAACTTATTTGTTAATCGTTTAGGGGTTTGGAATGTCGATTCACCCTTGGGAATGCATCGGAATGAAATCATGTTGAGTTTATTTTTGATTGTGGGATTATTGGTTTGGGATCGTCAATCAAGTAAAAAAATGCGTCCAAAGACATGGCTTTTGCCGCTGATGCTCTTGGCGATTTATTTTTTAGGGGTATTTAGTTTGAAGCAGTTTATTTACTTTCAGTTTTAATGAAAAAAGCGCTGGCCTTTTTGGTGTTGATCGTTCTGCTTGGGGTTCTCGGAATCAGTAGTTCAGATCAGGCGATGCGTTGGATTTCCAGGGCAAGGTATCAGCAGCAAGGGAATTTGGGTTCCGATAAATACCGCTTCGGGGATTTGTATGGCATTGCCTATTTACCTGCTTTTCGATTGGAAAAAGATACGTCCTTGATTTCGAATCAATATACTTCCCCAGGCTTACGCGATACGGATTTGTATATTATTGGGGATAGTTATTTGTATAGCTATATGCAGATGGATACGTCCAATTTTGCGCGTGCTAAGCGGGTTAACTTCCGTAAATGGGCGGATGGGGGCGGTGCCCCAATCGCAATTACACCTTCCAGTCATAAAAAGGTATTGCTTATTGAGAGCGTCGAGCGGAATATTTGGGATGTTATTGACATCATGCGTGTCAAGGCACATTTGGAAGGTTATCGCGCGCCTTTGACGTGGGATGAAAAACTTAATGCGTGTTTGGCAGATGCGCTTTATGATCCCAATTTGGAGCAGAATATTGATTTTACCCTGTTTAATTTCCAGGCCTTAAGTTTTATTAAATCACTCAAAGCGCAAGGGAATTTAAGCTTGTTTAATCGGACGACTGCCGACGTGGTTCTTTCGGAGGACCAACAATATCTCTACATGAAGGAAACCATGGATTCTTCGCAAAAGGGGAGTTCTTTTTATCCGCTTCGTACACAAAACATCCAAGATCTATTAGGTAGCATGGCGAAAATCGAGCAATATGCGAAAAGTAGAGGTTTTGATGAAGTCGTTTTTAGTTTCATACCCAATCCCGTTGCCATTACACATACGGAATCTAAGCCTACGAATCACTTGATACCTAGCTTGGCTCATGCAAATCAAGGTCGACTCCACCTAGTTGACCCGATGCAGGTGTTAAACATAGGGGGTAAAAGTTATTTCTTTCGATCGGACTCGCATTGGAACCAACAAGGGGCTCAGGCCTGGTTGAATCAAATGAATCAATATTTGCTTAAGCTATAGGGAAATATGACGCAGCAAAACATCTGTTTGGGATTGTGTAGGCGCTGGCTGCTGCTTTTGTTTTTTATTGGTTTTTCTTCCTTTGTGACTGCGCAAGGTAAACGATTAATCCAGTCGAAGGCGGGGCAGGAAGCCCTTTTTCAGGAGGGGATGCGTCATTACATCAAAGAGGATTTTTCGGAGGCTATCTTGGTTTGGGAGAGTTTGACATCGGTTGTTTCCCATGAACCTGCCTTGTCGTTTTACTTAGCCAAAGCCTATTTGGCCGAAAAGAATCCCAAAAGTGCTTTGGTACATGCGCGTAAAGCTCATGAATTATCACCCTATTCGCTCGATTATGGCTTGTTCTTTGCAGAGCAGTTGCTGGCCGATAAGCAGATTTCCGAAGCCATTACCTGCTTGACGAAGCTAAGCCAATATGATGAGTCGCACCCAGAAGTTAATTTGTTGTTGGCCCAGGCCTATTTATGGTCGGAGCAAGGAGCGCTTGCCTTGCAAGCTTTGGATCGCGCGGATCATTATGTAGGCGAATATCCTGCTATTATCCGGACGAAAGAATTTATCTTATTAAAGCAGAAGCAGTTGACAAGTGCATTGAAGGCGGGCCAACGATTACTTGCGTTGGACGATGAAGAGCAGTTGTTCACCTGGGATCAGATGGATGTTGCTTGGGACTTGAGTCAGGCAGATTCGGTGCAAGCAGATCTGCGGAATTTGCAAGCGCAATATCCTGCGCAAGGCCAACTCGCTTTATTGCTGACGAACGGTTACCTGCACCAGAAAAATTTTGATTCCTGTATCATTCAGTTGCGTCGTGCCGCGGAGGATCATGAAGTGTTGCCTTCCATGGTGGCACAAGTCACGATGAAAGTTTTTGAGTTGATAGATGATCCAATCAAATGGGAGCAGGCTAATCAATTGGCAACGCATTGGTTGTCCATCTACCCGGAGGAACCTCGTTTTTTGGCGATACAAGGAGATTTATTTGTGAGTGCTTCCAAAATAGCGGATGGCCAGCGGTTCTATTTGCGCGCGGCGCGCATGGGTGATCCTAAATATGAAGTTTGGGCACGAATTATACAGTTGGACTTTGAATTAAATGCAATCGATAGTGCATCCGTTCACGCATTAGAGGCATTGAAGGCATTTCCTAGACAAGGTTTTTTGAATTTTCAATTGGGCTTCGCGCGGTATCTGCAAGGGAATAATACCGATGCTTTGCGGTATCTGGAGATTGCTCGTGGAATCATCAAGCCCTCGGATAATTGGAATATGCAGTTATTTTCGATGTTGGGTGATGTATATCATGCCGTCGGTAGATCCAAAGATTCGGATGCTGCATTTGACAAAGTGTTATTATTGAATCCGACCGACGAACATGTGTTAAACAATTACAGTTATTATTTATCCTTACGCAAAGAGCAATTGGTGAAGGCGGCTGGGATGTCGAAGCAGTTGGTTGATAAATTTCCGAAGGAAGGCACCTATCTGGATACCTATGCGTGGGTCTTGTATCAGCAGGGGGAATTTGCTGAGGCTTTACGTTACCTGGATAGGGCAGTAGCGGATGAGGAATCTCAAAGTTCAGCGGTTTGGGAGCATCATGGCGACGCATTATTTCGTTTGGGGCGAATTCGGGAGGCCGTAAGTAGTTGGGAAAAAGCAAAGGCTTTGCCAAATGCCAGTCAAATTCTTGATAAAAAAATCAAGATGAGGCAAATTGTCGAAAATTGAGATAATTTTGCATATCAATAGTATTATGGGTCGATTTGTATCACTCTTTTTGGTTTTTGTTCTTTTGCAGGCTTGTAAAAATGGTTCCGTTGTGCAGGTTGCTCAGCAGATGCCGGTAGATACAGTTCGTGTGGTTTTACCCATTGATACGATTCAGCACGAGGAGCCAAAACCCAGTTTGACCGATGAGCGAGATTCCAAAGAAGCCGCAGATGATTTATCATTTAGTTATTTGAAGGCCAAATCTCGGGTCGCGTGGAAGTCGGGCACCAATACAGACAATTATTCGGTCGATATTCGCGTTAAGAAAGACAGTATTATTTGGGTAAATATTTCACAGTCGGGCTTAACGGGCGCAACAGGTTTGTTTAGTCAGGACCGCGTTCAGTTTTACCAAAAGATTAGTGGGGAATATTATAATCTGACCTATGACAGTTTGAGTACGATGATGGGTTTTCGGATTGATTACCGGATGTTACAGTCTTTGATTGTTGGGAATCAACCCTTTAAAAAGAATAATTCGCGCGTAATTCGGGAGAACGAAAACATCATTATCAAGCAGGATTCAGGTCGAATAAAGATTGATAATATGGTGGGTCCGAATCGGAAGTTGAAGAAATTGTTGGTTCGCGATGAACCATCAAGCAATAAATTGACCTTGGATTTTGAGGAATTCACAAATCTGAATCAGGTTATATTTCCGTTTTCGAGTCAGATTACCTTGGACGTAAAAAACAAGGATGATAAACGAGTGACGACGGTCATTCAAATTAAATATTCGAAAGTAGAATTGTTAGCAACACCTTTGGAGTTTCCCTTTCGGATTCCAGCTAAATTTTTGAAGAAGTAATGCGTTATATCGGTTTAATTATAAGTTTGTTTTGTGTGTTTTCTGCTTGGGGTCAGGTGGATAAAAAGGCGCAATTAGAGCAACAAAAGAAGGATAATTTAGCGAAGATCAAGGAATTGAATTCGATTATCTCACGTACATCAAAGAAGAAGAATGTTTCGATCGGGAAGTTGAATGTCTTAAAGGAGCAGATTGTTGTGCAGAAAAAGCAGATCAATGTGTTGAATGAGAACCAAGCCATGCTTGCTGCGGAGGCGACAAAATTAACGCGGGAGAGTGATGTGTTGGCAGCGAAATTAGAACGCTTGAAGAAAAACTATGCCTTGATGTTGTATGAGGCGCACAAGGTTTCAACGGTGTCTAATAAAATCAGTTTTTTATTATTGTCGCAGGACTTGGGCGAGTTTACCCGTCGCTTCGATTACCTCCGTCACTTTACATCCAACCGAAAGCAACAAGCACATAAAATTTTTGAAACACGTCAGGATTTGATGACTAAGAAGCAGCAAGTCGTGTTTAAAAAGAATGAGGAGAAGAAGGTATTGGTGGAGAAAGAAAAGGAAAAAGCAACCTTGGAAGTGTTGAAGACAAAGGAAACGAAGGTGGTGACGGTGTTGACCCAACAAGAAAAGAAATTGCGTACGGAGTTAGAGCGCAAGAAATTAGCCATTCGAAAGTTGGACAATTTGATTGCAGGAATCGTACAGCGTGAGATTCAAAAGTCGATGGAGCGTGAGCGAAAATTACGGATGGCTGCACAAACACGCAAATTAGAGGTAAATAAGCCTGCCTTACCAAAACCGAAATTAGAGGAGGGGATGGTTAAAAAGTATGAGAAGCCTACGGGAGCGGAGTCCAAAGAAGAAGCAAAATTAGAGGCACGTGTTGAAAAGAAAGAAGTTGTTAAGCCGAAGAAAGAAGTGGCCACTCCTGTTGCTAAAGTTGAGGAGCCTGCATTGAATTCGAATACCTATTACATGAATGCGGATGAGGCTAAATTAGCTAGTTCGTTTGCCGCATTGCGTGGTCGGATGCCATTCCCAGTTCCTTCGGGATTTATATCGGATCATTTTGGTGTACACAAACATCCTGTCTTGAAAGGGGTCATGGTGAATAACAATGGAATAGACATTCAGACATCAGCTGGGTCTCCGGTACATACGGTTTATGATGGAGTCGTTGCTACGGTTCAAAATATTCCCGGTATAAACATGGTTGTCGCGATACAGCATGGAGAGTATTTTACGGTCTATAGCAAACTGGCGAATGTTTCCGTGAGTACGGGTCAAAAGGTAAAAACGGGACAGCGCATCGGATCTGTTGCATCTGATGAAGATGGGACCTCAGAAATCAATTTTCAAGTTTGGAAAAATACGGTTCATCAGAACCCAGAAAGTTGGTTGCGCCGCTAGATTTTATATAAAACGCGTAAGCTGATATTGCGACCTTGGTCATCCGTAAAATATCGGAAGCGGTTTAAATAATCGCGGTATGCTGTATTCAATGCATTGCTGATTCGAACTCCGAGGTCGATTTTCTTTAAACGTATGCCCCAATTTGCTTGAACGAGTTGGTAGCCTTTAGGGGGCACGGCATAATCAGATCCAGGTTCTACACGGGTTTGTTTCCCCACTTGTACGATGCCCACGCTCACATATTGTTTTTCCTGCATCCATCGATAGCTGATGGTATATTCAAAGCGATTGGCAGGGATGTTGACGAGGTAATGAAAGTTATGACTTGCGTCGAACGCATGGACAATACTTGATTTTTGCTGGACGGATAATTTAGGACTTATCTGGTAATTTATTTGGGCATCTATACCTTGAAAAACAGCATTGATTTGTTCATAGGCGAATGCTGGGAAGGCCCCCCTTACCGTTGTGAAATAGATAGCATTGCCTTTATCAACCATCGGTCGCAGGTAAATGAAATTTTGGATGTAATTGTTAAAAAGGCCGACTTCTATTTGCAGGTTTTTAGGTGCATAGATTGTATTTAAACTCAGGTTGTAGGCCGTTTCACCCTTCAGGCTCGGGTCGCCAATCTCAAATGCAGCTGCCCCATGATGAACACCGTAAGAAAAAAGTTCATTCACACTTGGCGCACGGAAAGCGCGTGCCAGAATCAGATGGTTTTCCAATTTGTCAGTCCAACGGTATTTAAGTCCTAAACTTCCCGAAATACCTAGATAGCGGTTTTCCTTCCGGTTTATGATGTTGGAGTAATTGGATTTTGGTCGGTGAACATCGATGGTTTTTTCATCGAGGCGGAGGCCAACTTCCAGTTCGTATTTTTCTTTGACCAATCGTTCGATGGCGAATAGGCCAAAAGTATTTTGGAAATAATTAGGTAACAGGCTTGTGGTTAGCGTCGGGTTGGTAACAATTTTTCCCGAAGTTATATTCCCTTGCAGTTGAAAATTTACACCAAATTGACCTTTCCATTGTTGGCTTGAATTTGATTCATCGAGCAGAATTTCACCGTTAAATGTTCGTAGTAGAAATTGTAAGGTGTTGATATTTTTCCCGGCTCGAAGTACGTCCAGTTCCAGTCTTTCGTCATTTTGGACGGCTAGTATTGTCCGAATCGCCCGGCCATTGGATAATTGATATTGCGACTTTAGCTTTCCTAGGCTGTGTGTGACATCTTGATTAGGACGGTCAATTTTCCTGCTGAATTCTTGTGGAGTAAATATGGGAAAAGGTCTTGTTCGCGCGATGGATTTTTCGAGGTCATTCACGTTGCCGATATGTGACCCAAGGTATATCCCGATTACGGAATGGAAATGGCTGAAAAATACATCATTTGACCACTTATTCATTTTGTAGCCCAGTGTAGCCGAAAAGTTTTGTTCCCGAATACCCGTATTGGCTAGGTTGTAATGGGCCGTTTGAATATTTCCGCCATCTTTCAGGGTGCCTTGTAGGCGCCATCCCCAGCCGTTATTATTTTTGATGCCTCCTTGTAAAAGGCCAGAAATAACGCCTTGTCGGCCATTCGTAAAATAAATCGATTGGATTTCACCACTTATGCCGGCCGTATCGGGCAAGGCGTCTGGTTCCATCATGATGATTCCACCAATGGCATCTCCACCATAGCGAAGTCCTCCTGGGCCTTTGATTACTTGAATGTTTTTTGAAATGAATGGGTCAATTTCCGGAGCATGTTCGCTACCCCATTGCTGGCCTTCTTGCCGAACACCTTGGTTTAAAATAATGACACGGGACGAATGCATTCCATGAATGACGGGTTTTGAAATGCTACTTCCCGTTTGTAAACTTTGCACGCCACTGATCCCGCGCATCATCTCGCCTAAACTGAGTCCATCGCGTTCCGCACGTTCTTCTTTGCTGAGGCTTCCACGTAACTGGGCGCTTGTTTCTGTTTTTCTTCCACTGACGATGACTTCTTGTAAATGTTCGTCGTGGTCGGCTAAGCTAAAATTCTCATGGTGGTTTTCTTCATCCTTGATTAAGATGGGAATTTCAACGGAATTGAAGCTACTCATTTGGCATATTAATGTATATGAGCCAGGACATAAGGCCGATATTCTAAAATGGCCTTTGCTATCGGACTGAGCGAATTTATTAGTTCCTTTTATGTAAACATATGCCCCCGGAATCGATTCTTTATTCTCTTTTGAAGTGACATTTCCTTCCAATGTACAGCCACATGAACTTTGTGACCGTGCAGGTAGACTCGCAGTTAAAATGACTAAAAGGAAAAGTATGTTCCGGTGCATGGGGTATTAAAAGACGTTAAATATAGCTCCATTTATGCGATTTGCATAGGCTGTTGGCTTAATCTCGAAGGAAAGACGACGAACTCGCAAATCATGTCGATAAAATTTTGTTTAATTTATTTTGAAAAATGTTAAACAATTATTTGTTTTGTTTAATCTTTTGGTAAATTTGTTAAACACAATTAAGCACAAAAACATGACAGCTTTAGAGTTTTCATATCAGGTAGGTACTTTTTCGAAGTTTTTGAAGCCCTTTGCATTACGTTTAACACGTGATGGAGATGACGCCAACGACCTAGTTCAAGATACCTTAGTTAAAGCGTTTACGAATCGTGAAAAATATTCGGATGGAACAAATTTGAAAGCATGGTTATTTACGATCATGAAGAATACGTTCATTACGCAATACCAACGGATGGTTCGTCGGAATACGTTTATCGATACCACGGATAATTTACATTACATCAATTCTTCGGAATCAATTCAGTTGAATGGTGCGGAGCGCTCATTCATGAACGAGGACATTTCGCTGGCTATGCGAAATACAGAAGAAATGTACCGTATTCCTTTTCTCATGTACTTTGAAGGATTTAAGTACCATGAGATTGCCGAGGAATTAGACTTGCCCATTGGTACGGTCAAGAATCGAATTCACATTGCAAGAAAGACCTTGAAAAGTCATTTGAGCATGTATGCATAAGTTATTCATATTGTAATAATTAGTTTTTTGGTTAACAGAAGATGTAGTAAAAAGTCAGATTTTATCTGGCTTTTTCTTTTGTTAAAAGGTTCTTAGTTTTTAGTATATTTGTTTAGCATGAAAAAGAAAAAAGTCATAGTAATTGGAGCAGGATTCTCAGGTTTGTCCACGGCTACAGAATTAGCGGATAAAGGATACGAGGTGATGATTGTTGAAAAGAATGAACAGGCCGGAGGTCGTGCACGTGTATTCAAGGAGCAAGGTTTTACATTTGACATGGGTCCCAGCTGGTACTGGATGCCGGATATCTTTGACAATTATTTTGCTCGTTTTGGAAAGAAAACATCTGATTATTATACCTTAAAGCGCCTAGATCCATCATACAGTGTTATTTTATCTGATACAGAAGTGGTGGATATGCCGGCCGATTATGACGCTTTACGTAATCTTTTTGAATCGATTGAGCCGGGTGCGGCGAATGCGCTAGATCGTTTTTTGGAGCAAGCTGCCTATAAATATAAAGTGGGCATTCAAGAATTTGTTTGGAAGCCATCTGTGAAAATTACAGAGTTTTTGAGTTTACGGATTCTGGTAGATGCACTTCGCATGGATGTGTTTTCTTCGTTTTATTCCCATGTGCGGAAGTTTTTCAAATCGGATACGTTGTTGAAATTAATGGAATTTCCGATTCTGTTTTTGGGTGCTATTTCACAAAATACCCCCGCGATGTACAGCTTGATGAATTATGCCGAAATTAAATTAGGCACGTGGTATCCGATGGGAGGGATGCATTTAATTGTCAAGGGCATGGTGGATTTGGCCTTGTCAAAAGGGGTTCAAATTGAATACCATGCTGAGGTCAGCGGATTTGCGATTGAAGGTGGGAAAGTTAAGGGTGTTAAAACATCGAAAGGTGTTTTTGAAGCCGATGCCGTGGTCGCTAGCGCAGATTATCACCATGTGGAAACCTTGCTTGGTGAGGCGCATCGAAATTACGATGAGGCCTATTGGGACAAGCGCGTCATGGCTCCGTCTTCCTTGTTATTTTATTTAGGAATCAACAAGCGTTTACCTCGTTTGAAGCATCATAACCTATTTTTTGATCGGGATTTTTCCATACATTCCCATGAAATTTATACGGATCCTTCTTGGCCCTCAGATCCCCTATTTTATGCTTCGGCGCCGTCGGTGACGGATCCTTCCGTGGCTCCTGATGGTTGTGAAAATCTTTTTTTATTAATTCCCGTTGCTCCTAATTTGGAAGATACGGAGGCCGTTCGTGAGCAATATTTTGAACAACTCATGGACCGATTGGAGCTATATTGTGGTGTGTCGATTCGTGATGCGATTGTTTACAAACGTTCTTACGCGCATCAAGATTTTATTGGGGATTACCATGCCTTTAAAGGGAATGCCTATGGCCTTGCGAATACCTTGATGCAAACGGCGATATTGAAGCCTAGTTTAAAAAATCGGCATTTGAAAAATATGTTTTATACTGGCCAATTAACAGTTCCCGGGCCAGGAGTTCCTCCATCTTTGATTTCGGGAATTGTAGTTGCCAAAGAAGTAGATAAGCTTTTGAAATAATTGTAGCATGGATTTATATTTACAAGTTTCACTGGATGCCAGTAAGCGGTTAACGCAAGCCTATTCCACTTCTTTTTCTTCAGGAATTCGAACGCTAGACAAGGAATACCACGAGGCGATTTATGCGATCTATGGGTTCGTTCGTTTAGCCGATGAGATTGTGGATACTTTTTACGATCAAGATCAAGCAGCTTTATTAGCGCGTTTTCGGCAGGATACCTATCAGGCCATCGAGGAGAAAATTAGTCTGAATCCCATTTTGCATTCGTTTCAGTGGGCTGTGAATACCTTCCATATGGAGCGGGATTTAATTGATGCATTTTTGTATTCGATGGAAATGGATTTGACAGATCGTGATTACGATGTGGCATTGTATAAACAATACATTTATGGTTCTGCGGAAGTAGTTGGATTGATGTGTTTACGTGTTTTCTGTGCGGGGGATTTAGCTGAGTATGAACGACTAAAACCTGATGCATGTGCCTTAGGTTCAGCTTTTCAAAAGATTAATTTTTTGCGTGATATTAAATCGGATTTTGAAGACCGAGGCCGCGTATATTTCCCTGGGATTGATTACGAGCAATTGACCGATTTGCAGAAAAAGGAAATAGAGGCCGACATACAGCTTGATTTCGATGCGGGTTTACGCGGAATCGAAAACTTGCCTAAAAAGGCCAGAAAAGGGGTTTTGCTTGCCTATGAGTATTACATTCGTTTGTTCGAAAAAATCAAGCAGGTACCTGTTGAGCGTTTAAAATCGGAACGTATCCGCGTCCCTGACTGGGAGAAATTATTAATTTATTTGCGCGTATAATGGAATTTTGGTTGCTAATCTTTTTGCTAGGTACCATGGCATTTTTATATGCTTCGGTCGGTCATGGAGGCGCCTCGGGTTATCTGGCCGTATTAGCTATTTTTAGTGTGGCACCTGCAGTTATGAAACAAACAGCGCTCTTGCTGAATTTAGGTGTTTCCTTCATGTCATTTATCGCATTTTACCGACAAGGTTTTTTTAAGTGGCGGCTGTTTTGGCCTTTTGCGCTGGCTTCGATTCCCGCTGCTTTTGTCGGGGCTCGCATCCCCTTGAGTGATGCTACCTATAAGCAAATTTTAGGCTTTTGTCTTTTCATTGCCGTTCTCCGAATGATTTCTATTTTGCGTGAAACGGCATCTAAACCTTTACCGCTTTGGGCAGGGCTTTCTGCCGGTGGAGCCATCGGTTTGCTTTCAGGCATGATTGGGATTGGTGGCGGAATTATTCTAAGTCCCATCTTATTGCTCTTTCGCTGGGCAAGTTTGAAAGAAGCGGCGGCGGTTTCAGCGTTATTTATATTTGTGAATTCGGTTTCGGGCTTGGCCGGGCTAAAAACTTGGATTCCGTTAGATCAGTCTTCTCTGGTCTATTGGTTGATCGCTTCACTAATCGGAGGGTTTTTAGGTGCGCGATGGGGCGCTGGAATTGCTTCCAATACCAAAGTAAAATGGATATTAGCTTTGGTGCTTGTCATTGCTTCCGTTAAATTGTGGTTTGTTTAATTCAGTTATGAACGAAAGTATCAATCAAAATACGGGTTTCGGGGAACGTAGCACCGATATGGGTGGTCGCATGGTCAATAAGGACGGCACCTTCAATATCCGCAGGATCGGTATTCGCGTGCATCATCGGGTTAGCAATTATCAAAATATGTTGACGATGCCTCGTTGGCAATTTCTACTCGTCATCTTTTTCGTCTATCTACTGATTAATTGTTTTTTTACCGCACTCTATTGGTACGCGGGTACCGAGGGTTTGCAAGGTATACACCACCAAAAAGACACGTGGGGGCAATTGAAAGAATTGTTTTTTTTCTCAACGCAGACCTTAACCACGGTGGGTTATGGTCGTATTAACCCAATAAGTGAGACGGCTAATTGGATTGCTGCTATTGAGTCGTTGATCGGCTTTTTGTCCTTAGCCATTGCGACGGGTTTATTATATGGCCGATTTTCTCGTCCTCGGGCGTTCATTCGATTTTCAGATTTGATTGTTTATACGCACTACAAGGGTGGAAAAGCATTGATGTTTCGCCTGGTTTGCTACAAGGATGACCATCTTTTAACGAATGCTGAAATTAAAGTTAATGTGCGCATCGTTATGGAAGATAATTCCTACCGGTTTTACAATTTGAAATTGGAGCGAAGCCGCGTAGATAGTTTGGTCTTGAATTGGACGGTTGTGCATCCAATTGATGAGGATAGTCCTTTTAATGACTTGTCTCAAAAAGAAATTGTTAATCTTCAGCCTGAAATCTCGGCTTACTTAACGGGCTTTGATGAAGTATATTCGTCCATGGTGGTTGCACGTATTTCCTATGCCATACAAGATTTTAAGTTTGGATTTAAATTCTTGCCGATGTATTTCAGCAAATCCAAGCGCACAGATTTGGATTTAGCCAAACTAAACCTCATTGATCAAGAATAAAAAAATCGAATAGATGGCTATTCGATTTTTATCAGTTTCTTGTTCAGGAAAATCAGTTTTTTACTTGGTGCTTTGCATCTAAAAACTGATTTTTGCTAACGCTGACGGGGTTTCTAACCCCGTCAGCGTTTACCCACTTGCTAGTTTTTCGAACCGGTGACAGCTCCTGATTTTTTGGCATTTTGAGCCTCCTGCATTGGATTTTGGCCTCCGCTATAGCTTCTCGGCTGTGCTTTAAATAATTGTACACGCGTCGGTTGAGCTGGTTCGCGCGGATATGCGTTATCTTCCGTATCAATATCAGCAATCTCAAAATATGGATCTAATGTCCACTTGACCACTTTCTTTGTTGTGGGAATGATTTTCTTAGCTTGTACATCGTTTAATCGCCAAATTTCAGCAGGAAAACGCAAAACCTCTTCCGTGCCATCCTCGTAATTTAATTTGACAATCACTGGCATAGGCAATCCGCCTTTGTTTTTGAAATTGACTACATACAGATTTTTGCCTTCTGTGATGGACTTACGCTCGTCTGCCGACAAGCCGCTTAGGTAATCTTGGTACTTTTTCTTTTCCGTTTCTGTTGTCGCAAAGCGATCATACGTATTGTAGAAATCGGTTAAATCAGGATTTTCTTCAACAAAAGTGGAAGTTATTTCTGTTTTGTTACGGATGTTCGTGATGGTTTGTTGTTTCGCAACGGCTTTCGCTTTTTCTGTTTCTTTTTTCGCAACAGGGTCCATATTATCTAACCCAAACCATTCCACTGTTTCGATTGCTTGGTTAACCGGCTCTGTTCCGTAGAACCAGCCGCGCCAAAACCAATCCAAATCCACGCCTGATGCATCTTCCAAGGTACGGAAGAAATCCGCTGGATAGGGTTGCTTAAACGCCCAACGACGCGCATATTCTTTAAATGCGTAATCAAATAATTCGCGACCCATCACCGTTTCACGTAAGATGTTTAATGCCGTTGCAGGTTTAGCATACGCATTATTTCCAAAATCCATGATGTTCTCTGAATTCGCCATGATAGGGACTTGATTCTTCGAATCTAAGCGCATGTATGGTACGATATTTTGTGGATCTCCGCGGCGCGCAGGGAAATTGCGATCCCATTCTTGTTCTGCTATAAATTGACAAAATGTATTTAGTCCTTCATCCATCCACGACCATTGACGCTCATCTGAATTGACAATCATTGGGAAAAAGTTATGTCCCACTTCGTGAATAATCACACCGATCATGCCGTTTTTGACATTCTCTGTGTAGGTTCCATCCGTTTCCGGCCGACCGCCATTAAAGGAGATCATTGGATATTCCATGCCTCCGCCTAAGGTCGCATGACATGAAATCGCTACGGGATATGGATAGGCTATGGTTCTTTTCGAATAAGAGCGTAGTGTATGCGCTACGACCATCGTTGAATATTTTCCCCAAAGTGGATTTCCTTCTTTCGAGTAGTATGACATCGCCCATACTTTCTTACCTTCTACATCCACCTGTAAGGCATCCCAAATAAATTTACGTGAAGCTGTGAATGCGAAATCACGTACATTGTCGGCCTTAAATACCCAAGTTTTTTTACCTGTTGGTTTTCCTTTTTCTGCCGCTTCAGCCTCTGCCTGCGTAACAATTTCCACGGGGCGCGTTGCCGTTTTTGCTTTGTCCCAACGCTTTAGTTGCGTTGATGACATCACTTGATTCGGGTTGAGTAATTCGCCACCAGCTCCTACAACCATATCGTTTGGAGCCGTGATTGCAACTTTATAATTTCCGAAGTTCAATGTGAATTCACCTTGTCCTAGGAATTGTTTGTGCTGCCAGCCATACACATCGTTGTAAACAGCCATGCGAGGGAACCAATGTGCAATGAAATAATTGGCATTGCCATCTTTGGCAAAAAACTCATACCCTGAGCGACTCAAATATTCAGTAATTAGGTAATTCCATTCGATGTTAAAGCTTACAGAACCTCCTGATTTTACCGGGGTAGGTAAATCGATACGCATCATCGTTTGATTTATCGTATGGCGTATTGGGTTTCCTTTAACGTCTTTCACCGCGGTGATTTTGTAACCATAATCACGGGTATCTGTTAGATCGTTAAACGTTCTAGAACTTATGCCTGTTTTTATCTCACCGGTATCGCCCGTTTTACTAGCAGCATTTTTTTCGAAAACATTTTGATCGAGTTGAATCCACAAATAAGGAAGTTCGTCTGGCGAATTATTGAAATAGGTAATCGTTTCCGTTCCTGTGATTTTTTTGTTGATGTCATCTAATTCTACCTTGATATCGTAATCGGCGCGTTGTTGCCAATAATCTTTTCCGGGTGATCCACTCGCCGTGCGGTATGAATTAGGAGTTGGTAGGGTCGATTCTAATTGTTCAAATCGTCCGTTTGCATTAAATGCTGTTTGAGCAAATGTTGGTAATGAGATGATTATCAACAAACTTAGTTTGACTAGTCTTTGCATAATGAAGTAGTATTTTTTCAAAAATAGAAAAAACAAATTAGAATCATACCATATATATATAATGCACTGTGCTATACTATGCTAAAAAAATAGCAAAAGCGTTTGGATTCATTCGGAGAATTTGTAGTTTTGGACCTTATCAAGCAAAAAATAATACTAATTTTCGAATCACATGAGTGTATTAATTGGACAAAAAGAATATTTCAAAGGGATTGGTCAAATCAAATTTGAAGGCCCAGAGTCAGATAACCCCTTAGCATTTCGCTATTACGACGAGAACCGTATCATTGCTGGGAAATCGATGAAGGAACATTTGCGTTTTGCGATTGCCTATTGGCATTCCTTCTGTGGCGATGGCGCAGATCCTTTTGGTCCAGGTACGCATCATTATCCTTGGGATGTTGCTTCGGATGCTCGCCAACGTGCCGCTGATAAGGCTGATGCAGCATTTGAGTTTATCACGAAAATTGGTGCACCTTTTTATTGTTTCCATGATGTGGATGCGATTGAAGGACATAATGATCCCAAAGAATTTACGGATCGCGTGAAATTCATCTCGGATATCTTCGAGAAAAAACAAGCAGAAAGTGGTGTGAAATTATTGTGGGGAACGGCTAATTTGTTCTCCAATGAGCGTTACATGAATGGTGCATCCACAAATCCGAATTTCGAGGTTGTGGCGCATGCGGGTGCTCAATTGAAAGGTGCCATCGATGCAACGATCAAATTAGGAGGAGATGGTTATGTGTTCTGGGGAGGTCGTGAAGGTTATATGACCTTGTTAAATACGGATATGAAGCGTGAGCGTGAGCATTTTGCCCGTATGTTACATACCTGTGTTGAATACGCACGCCGCAATGGTTTCAAAGGAAAGTTCTTCATTGAGCCTAAGCCTTGTGAGCCTACGAAGCATCAATATGATTATGATGCTGCAACGGTTATTGGTTTCTTACGTGAATTTGATTTATTATCTGAATTTGGATTAAACCTAGAAGTAAACCATGCGACTTTGGCTGGTCATACGTTTGCACATGAATGCCAAGTGGCTTCGGATGCGGGCATGTTGGCTTCCATCGATGCGAATAAAGGTGACTATCAAAATGGTTGGGATACAGATCAGTTCCCTACCGATATTTATGAATGGGCGGAAGCGATGTCAATCATCTTGAAGCAAGGTGGATTAGCTGGCGGTGGTATCAATTTCGATGCGAAACGTCGCCGTAATTCAACGGATGCAGCGGATTTATTCTACGCACACATTGGTGGTATGGACACAATCGCTCGTTCCTTGATTATTGCTGACAAATTAGCGAATCATGGTGAAATGGATCGTTTGAAAGCTGCGCGTTATGCAAGCTTTAACGCGGGTAAAGGTGCTGATTTTGAGGCTGGGAAGCTTAAATTAGAAGATTTATACCAAATTGCTGTTGAGATTGGCGAGCCTGCTATGATCTCAGGAAAGCAAGAATATTTGGAGAATTTGTTAGGTCGTTTTGTCTAAAAAAACGACATTCGGGTTATGAGACGTTTCGCATACCTGTTTATCATTTTCTTTTTTATCGGAAAAGCAGCTGGAGCTCAAACTCCTGCTGCTTTTTCTACTTCTAAGCCCTGGGCGTATTGGTGGTGGCCCGGCAGCGCGGTGACCGAAAAAGGAATTACGCATAATTTGGAGGCTTTTGCCAAGGCTGGTTTTGGCGGCCTACATATTATTCCCATTTATGGTGCCAAAGGCTATGAATCTTCTTTTTTAACCTACCTAGGCCCAGCTTGGAAGCAGAAATTTTCTTTCGTACTCAAAGAAGCACATCGATTACATCTAGGTATTGACATGACCTTGGGTACCGGTTGGCCGCTAGGAGGTGCCCATGTGAGCGCAACCGATGCCGCGAAACGTTACCTACTTGAAACCCTTACACTTTCCCCTAATCAATCTTTTCAAATTCCTGCTGGCGAAGTTCAGGCCGTTTCGGTGTTTGTCGATGGGCATTTTGAGAAAGAATTAATCCAGGCACATGTAAGCCACTATACTGCTGGGCCAAAGGGCGCTACCATTTATGTACTTGTGCAGCAGGGGACGGGCCAACACGTAAAGCGAGCGGCCCCAGGGGGTGAAGGTTTGGTCATCGATCATTTTTCCAAAACCGCTTTTGAACATTATCGAACCGAATTTGTGCCCTTGCTTAAGCAAGCCCAAACCCCTTTGCGGGCTTTATATAATGATTCCTATGAGGTGTATGGCGCAAACTATACTCCGGAATTGTTTGAGACATTTGAGCAATTGAATCACTACGATTTGCGGAAGCATTTGGATGTCCTGGCTAAGCCAAAAGCGGAAACCGAGGATGAAAATGCCATTTGGGCGGATTATCATAGGACCTTATCGTCTTTGTTGATGACTGACTTTACGCAGCCTTTTGCCGCTTGGATAAAGCAAATGGGCTTTGTTAGTCGGAACCAAGCACACGGATCACCTGGGAATTTATTGGATTTATATGCGGCGGTAGATATCCCCGAAACGGAGTTTTTTGGTAGTAAACCTTTCGATATTCCTGGCTATCCCATGGATCCAGATTATGATAGTGTTCGTTTTGGCATACCCGATGTCCGCAATTTAAAATTAGCCTCTTCGGCTGCTAATTTGACTGGAAAGAAATTGGTTTCCTCAGAAACAACGACCTGGTTAGGAGATCATTTTAAAGTCTCGCTGGCCCAAGTAAAGCCGGTGGTCGACCAAGTATTTATTGGTGGCGTAAATCATTTATTTTTTCATGGCGCGACATATTCACCACCTGAGGTGGCCTGGCCAGGCTGGCTATTTTATGCAAGTACAAACTTCAATCCCCAAAGTCATTTTTGGGAAGCTCTGCCTTCCTTGAATCAGTACATTGATATCTGTCAAAAAATGTTGCAAGCCAATCGAACGGATTCGGATGTGCTGATGTATTTTCCGATGGAGGATATTTGGCATGATCGAAACGGTTTGGGGAAAACGCATCCATTGGATTTGCATGCGAATAGCCGTGATTGGATGAAGAATACTTCCTTTGGTCACTGGTCGGAGCACATGCAAAACAAGGGTTACCAAGTAGATTACGTATCCGATCAGTTGATGGCTGAACTACAGCCTACGGCTAATCGAACCTGGAAAACCAAATCTGGTGCGGAATACAAAGTGCTGTTAATCCCTGCTGCACATTATGTTTCGTTGGCCACCATGGAATTATGGGCCAAATGGGTGAAACAAGGTATGCCTGTTTATTTTCTCGAACACTTGCCTTTACAGGTCAATTCGTTTGGTTTGACATCAGATGAGAAAAATCGATGGGCTGTTGCCAAAGAGACTTTGTTAATGCATTGGGTTTCTGATCCAATCAATGTACTTGAGCGCTACCGTGTCACGAGAGAGCCCATTGCGGATCAAGGGATTTCCTTTATACGGAAAAAGTCTGCCGCTGGTGCACAATATTTTATCGCAAATCTTTCCAATAAGTTTTCGGATGGTTTTGTTAGATTGGCAAAAATCAATGCCAGAGTTGAGTTAGAGGATCCGCTCACGGGCGAAATTCGGAAACCAATTTTGCGTAAGGACAAGCAATTCTATTTGCAATTAGCTCCTGGCCAAAGTTTACTTGTTCGTTCGATTCCTGTGCTGAAAAAAGCGATTCCTGCGGAAATACCGTCGAAGGTTTTTACGCCTTTGGTTCCGAGTACCCAAATTCAATTGACGTTCCCTCAACGTATATTGCCTGCTCAAACCATGGAATCCATGCAGTTTTGGACGGAAGATTCAACGACTCAGGACTACTGGGGAAAAGGAACTTATGCGTTTGATTTTGATTTATTGCCTGAGCAGATTCCACATGCTAAGGTTTTGCATGTTGATCAAATTCGCGATTGGGTTCGTGTGAAAATGAATGGGAAAGATTTAGGGCTGATTTGGTCATTACCTTACCAACTAACTATTCCTTCCGGGGTGTTGCAGGAGAAAAATCACATTGAGCTGGAAGTTATGAATGTATCAGCTAATCGAATTCGCCAACTGGATCGTGCGAAATTAAATTGGAAAAACTTCTACGAGATAAATTTTGTGAATATTCAATACAAACCTTTTGATGCATCCACATGGGCCGTGACGCCGAGTGGGATTTCAGGGGAATTATATTTCAGTAATCGATGAATTTTGTTTTCGCAATCAAGGAGGCATTTTATGCCTTAGATAATCCGGAGAATGCCTATTGGATGCGCTGGTATATGCGTGATCAATATCCTTTTATAGGGATCAAAAAGCCTGAACGTGCTGTTGTTTTTAAAGCAATTTATAAGGAGTATGGCCGCGGGGAAGATTGGTTTGAGGTCTGTTCGGAATTGTTTGCCATGCCGGAACGCGAGTTTCAGTATGTCGCCATGGAATATATGTTGAAGGCTAAGAAATCCTGGGATTCACGTATACCGGAACTTATTGACCGTTGGGTGGATGAAAAAACGTGGTGGGATGTTGTGGATGTACTCGCTCCCAAAGTGTTGAGTGATTATTTTATGCTGTTTCCTGAGCAACGTGATATGTGGGTAGCTCGTTGGATGGCTTCTCCCATTTTTTGGCATCAGCGGCTCTGCATTTTATTTCAATTGAATTATAAGGCCAAAACGGATTTGGTCTTCTTAAGTCGGGTCATTCTGGCCTTGAATACGTCCAAAGAATTTTTTATTCAGAAAGCGATTGGCTGGGCATTGCGACAATATGCGCGGACGGATGCCGATTGGGTACGCGCATTTGTGGAAGAACATAAACTGATGCCTTTGCCGAAACGGGAGGCTTTGAAGCACATTTCCTAAGTACCTTTGGCAAACCTTGGAGGATTGCCAAAGGTAAGGAGAATGGAGCTTTTTCGAATAGCTAAAACTGATAATCTATTTCCGCTTTTTTAATACAGCCAATTCATGCGCCGTATCGTAATAGCCGCGTAAATTAGACCAATCAAACGTATCGGCAATACTTTCTACCCGATTACGTTGCGTGATACGATCGCGCTGCGTTTGTTGGGTGAATTTGAATAACATGTTCGCTAATTGCTCAGCAGCTTCTTGATAATTCTGTGTCTTCCGATTCACAACACTAACTCCCCATTGTTCATAGTCGCGCATAATTTGCATCATGTAATCTCCAAAACCGGAAAGATCCGATGTGACCGTAGGTACACCACGCGCCATACATTCTAGTGGCGTATAGCCCCATGGCTCGTAATACGAAGGGAAGACACCCAAGTGGCAACCACGCACGAATTGACCATAATCCAAACCAAATAATGGGTTCGTCGAAACAATGAAGTCGGGGTGATAAACCACTTTCACCTTATCATCTGCATTATTTAACAATTGCGTGCGATGCAAATTACGAATGATGTCATCTTCCTGTTTTAGCAAGTGGGTGACTACCTTCGGTCTTGCATTCGTTTTCCAAGTTTGTACGGTACGGCGTAATCGTAAACGCCAATATTCATCTACAAATTGATTTAAATCGGGCAATTGCAAGTCGTTCGATGAAGCGGCAGCTTCGAAAAGTTTATCGCCTACTTCCTTCTGAATCGCTTGACAGTTCTCGCGAATCTCATCCAAAACTGCACGAGAGTGCAAGACTTCTGGGTCAATGGAATGATAAGGTTGCTTGGTGATGAAGAACATAATTACGGTTTTTTTAGAACCGGATTCCTTCATTTTGCGATTCAGTATTTCCAAAGCATCGAGTGTGATGTCATATCCTTTGTTCGAATATTCAAATCGGCCTGAGGTGAATAAATACAGTGTTTGGTCTAAATCGAATGCCTGGTTTTGAAAGAAATGCCCCATAACAAAATCCGAAATACGCTTTTTGTAGAGCGAGTGCAGATTTTGGTGCTCATGCATGGCGGCGAATCGTTGGATATTCAAGCCATTGGGTAAAATCAATTCAGGAATGCGACCTAAAAATGCAACACATTCTTTGGCGGTGATATCGGAAACCGTGGTTAATACATCTGCTTTTTGCGCTGCGGCACGTTCGAAGGACGCTTGAGCCTCGATGCCATAATGCACGGCTTCTTTATGCCAATTGAACGAGTCCAGCACGTCATAAAAATTCGGAACGTTTCCTGCGAGGTATCGGCCCAGCATGGTCGCGTGCGTTGTAAATACGGTAGAAACTTTGACCTTATCTTTTTTAAGATCTGGTAAACACGTCGAAGCCATCCATTCATGGAAATGAACAACGATGTCTTTTTTTGATTTATTTTCTGTCGCGAATTGCGTCAAGAAGATGCGAATAAGTTCACCCAGCGCGATGGTTTGGTTGACCAATTCTTCTACCCCTAGGGTTGAAATTTTGTGGTTATCCCATATTTTCCCTTTGATTTCATCTACTTGATCATAGATGGACGCAATGTCGAATAAGACGATTTTGGGTTTTCCTGTGATAAGCCAATTTCCATAATGAACCTGGTAGCCCATCGCGCGCATGGTTAAAATGGCACGTCCGACCGGCGTATCATCCGTTACAGGTAAGGCCTCAAATTCAGCGGCAGCCGTTTGAGGAAAATAGGGGCCTAATAACAAATAATCATCGCCCCATTTCTCCACCATGGAAGGGACTTTGGTTCGAATAACGGTGTAAATGCCGCCTACTTGGTTACAGGTTTCCCAGGCAACTTCCACTAAAAACTTCTTCTTTTCGGCTACTTTCTTCTCCATAAACTACATGTATGAGGCACTCTCAATGACTTGAGTCTTGCCGTTTTTGGTAATCGTATAACTAAAACCTTTTTGAATGGAATAGGCTCCCACGGCCCCTTTCTTATTGATTGCCAAATACCCCACTTGGAATTCTTGGTATTTGTAACGCTTGACGATTCGCATAATGGCCGCCTCGCATGCTTGCTGCGGGGTCATCCCTTGACGCATAAATTCGACAATTAAAAAGGACCCTAAGGTTTTCATCACGAATTCCCCTAGTCCGGTTGCACAAGCTCCTCCGACTTCATCGTCGCAAAAAACAGCTCCACCGATTATCGGTGAATCACCTACGCGGCCATGCATTTTAAAGGCCATGCCACTGGTAGAACAGGCACCCGCAATTTCCCCCGCTTTACCCAGAGCGAGAAGTCCGATGGTGTCGTGACGTTCAATATTAACTTTGGGTTCGTATTTCGCTACTTTTTTCCATTCCTCCCATGCTTTACGGGATTTCTCGGTTAATAAATCTTGCTGCTTAAATCCTTGTGCCAATGCAAATTGTAAGGCTCCTTCACCGGAGAGCATGACATGGGGTGTTTTTTCCATGATCGCCCGAGCGACTGAAATGGGGTGCATGATCCCTTCTAGAAAAGTAACGGAACCCGCATTTCCCAAATGATCCATGATGCAGGCATCTAAGGTAACGTGTCCGTCCCGATCTGGGTAACCGCCGTAGCCAACCGTTGTTTCCTCCGGATTTGCTTCCGGAACCCAAGCGCCAGCTTCAACGCCATCCAGCGCTTTGCCTGTTTGTAAGATTTTGTCATATCCCGCTTTTGTTCCCGCTTCATTTTTCCAGGTTGCGATGATGATCGGTTCAGGATTTTGGATGTTAACTGTGCTTGCAACACCGAGTAAACCTGCCGTTTGCAAAAATGATCTTCTTCTCATGGATGGGGAATTAGCGAAATTTATTTAAAGATAATTTATTTGTTGATTGTATAACTATTGCGTAAAATTGTCTTTCTAAAATAGAAAAAATTCTTTGAAAAATCATTAATCTCCTATCTATATCAACAAATGAAATTCATTAAATCTATTATTCCACTGATTTTAGCTATTCTAGTTACAATTGGTTGGGATCGCTCATGGGGAACCATCCCGCCTTTTGGTAAATTATTAAGTCCTTATCACGGGTTTTGGATTAACGCTGAGCTAGCTGGCTCGGAGGAAATGAGCGAAGAGGAGTTGAAAATTCCAGGTTTAATCAAGCCTGTCAAAATTGTTTACGATGAGATGGCCATTCCGCATATTTTTGCTGAAAATGACCATGATTTATTCTTAGCGCAAGGCTATGTGACGGCCAAAGATCGTTTGTGGCAAATGGAATTTCAGACGCATTTTGCCGGTGGTCGAATTTCTGAGATTGTTGGGGAAAAAGGTTTGGCTTCTGATCAATTCCAACGCCGGATGGGCTCCGTTTATGGTGCTGAACAATCCTTTGAGGGGATGAAAGAAGATCCGCAGGCCAAAGTTGCTTTGGAGGCTTATTCGGAAGGGATCAACGCCTACATAGCTTCGCTTTCTGAGCGTGAATTGCCTTTGGAATACAAATTATTGAATTATAAACCAGAACCATGGACACCCATTAAAAGTGCCTTGTTTCTGAAAAATATGTCATTTGTATTGGCATCTGGTACAGATGATTTAAAAATGACTAATATTCTTCGTCAATACGGTCGGGAAGTAGCAGAAGATTTATTCCCGAATTATCCGTTTGAGGAGAGCCCAATCATCCCTGCTGGATCTCCTGTGGATTTCAAACCAGTGCCTATTCCTGCGGCTCCGAAAGATTTTATGGGTTTAGGAAGTGCCATGAAGACACCTGAAAAAGACCCGAATATTGGCTCGAATAACTGGGCTGTTGCTGGAAATAAGACCGTTTCAGGTATGCCTATTTTGGCAAACGATCCGCATTTAACATTGTCTTTACCTTCTATTTGGTACCAAGTGCAATTGGTAGCTCCGGGTGTTAATGTGTATGGGTCTACAATGCCAGGAACACCGAACGTTATCACGGGTTTCAATAAAAACATTGCTTGGGGAGTAACCAATGTTGGGTCTGATGTATTAGACTGGTATCAAGTAAAATTCAAGGATGCGGCTAAATTGGAATACTGGCATGATGGCCAATGGAAGAAAACCAAATTGCGCATTGAGACCTTTAAAATTAAGGGCAAAAAGGATTTTGTGGATACCGTTTTCTTTACTCACCACGGTCCCGTTGTTTATTTGAGTCACGAAAAGGCGTTTAAATCCAATATCCCGGTCGGGCACGCTCTGCGTTGGATTGCACACGAGAAATCACAAGAGCTAACGACCTTTTATCGCTTGAATCGTGCCAAAAACTACACGGATTACACAGAGGCATTGCGGTATTTTTCAGCGCCTGCACAGAATTTTGTGTTTGCAAGTAATGAAGGTGACATCGCGCTTTGGGTCAATGGGAAGTTTCCGTTGAAGTCGAAATTGCAAGGCAAGTATTTGATGGATGGGACGGATGCAGCGGCCGACTGGAAAGGTTACATTCCACAGGCGCATAATCCACATGTGAAAAATCCGGTACGCGGTTTTGTAAGTTCTGCGAATCAATTTTCTACAGATCCGAGCTATCCGTATTATTTGGGTTGGCAATATGCACCCTCTGAGCGTGGTCGCCGAATTAATGAGCGTTTAGCAGCTATGCAAAAAGTGACGATTGATTCCTTGCGCGGATTACAGAATGATAACATGAATATTCGTGCTCGAAAATTATTGCCCTTGTTGATGCGTTCTGTGAAATCAACGGACAAAGCTATGGGTATATTGAAATCGTGGAATTTGCAAAATGCACCTGAGTCCATTGGTGCAACGATTTTTGAGACATGGGTGCTCAATTTACAAGCTTTTTTATGGGATGATGAGTTTGCATCCGATGAAAAGATTCCGATGAATCGTCCTTCCATTGATCGTACCATTCATATGATCGAACATGAGGCAAATGCTCGTTGGTGGGATAATGTTAAAACCCAAGGGCAGAAGGAAACGATGGATCAGATTATTTCAACTTCTTTCCAGGCAACCCTAGATACATTGGTAAAACAGCATGGAGCTTTAGGGGCAGATTGGGCTTGGTACAAACACAAGCAGACAGGTGTTCGCCACTTGATTCCTGGCATGGATGCCTTAAGTCGTTTAAATATCCCGATCGGTGGGGGAGGTTCCATTGTGAATGCATCCACGACCAAAACAGGGCCGTCTTGGCGATTTATTGTGGAATTGTCGAAAACGGGCAATCCGAAAGCCTATGGCGTTTACCCAGGTGGACAATCCGGGAATCCGGGTAGTGCGCATTACGATGACTTGATCGATACATGGGCAAAAGGAGAACTTCGCCCACTGTTATACCTAGATAATGCGAATCAATCATCGAGTCGTATTCGTAAGACAATCACTTTATCAAAATAAAATCATGCAAAGCAATACAATACGTATCATCATATTAATCATTGTAGGCGCGCTCGTAGGTCTCTATCTACCTTGGTATGCCATGGGAATTCAAGCAGGTATTTTAGCCTTTTTGTTGCGTTTTCCCACGAAAAGCGCATTTACAACGGGTTTTATTTCTGGGTTTTTGCTTTGGGGTGGCTCCGCTTGGTGGTTAACTTATTCGAATCCTAATGCCTTGCCCGTTCGGATGGCTACTTTGTTGCCGCTGCAGGGAAGTGTCGCTTTGCTTTATTTGGTTACTGGACTTATCGGAGGAATCCTGCTAGGTCTTTGGGCTTGGGCGGGGGCTAGATTGCGATAGAATTTTTAAAAATTTAGGACAATCAAAGCATAGATTGTATATTTACCATTAAATCCATTTATAATTAAAATTAAACCCGTGAAAAATTCAAGTATATCTTACGTTTGGTTAGCAGTTTTAACGCTCGCTGTCGCTTATTCATTCTTCAAGCCTACGACAGGTGCTGGTTCTGCAGGAGCAGGCGTAACCGCTGAAGGAAAGCGTATCGTTTTTGTTAACTCAGATTCATTGTTGACGAATTACCAATTTTACAAAGACGCTCAAAAAGAATTTGAAAATAAAGGATACCGTTTACAAGTTGACTTAGGTCAAAAAGAACGTGCTTTACAAGGTGAATTACAAGCAATCCAACAACGTGCTGCTGCGATGACGCAAGCGCAATTGCAAGCTGCTGACATGACCTTGAAGAAAAAAGGAGCTGAATTGCAACAATATTCACAACAAAAGCAGGCTGAATTAGGCCAAGAGCAAGCAAAGAAAAACGAAGAATTATACAACAACATTCGTGAGTATATCGCGAAGGTGAACAAAGAAAATAAATACGAATTCGTTTTAGGTTATTCAAAAATCGGTGGTGGTATTTTATTTGCTGATCCATCTGTTGACGTTACTCAGAAGTTGGTTGACGGTTTGAATAAAGAATACGCAGCGAAGAAAGCTGAGAAATAGATTTTTAAGTACTGAGGAAGCCACGCAGTCTTGCTGTGTGGCTTTTTTGTTTCTAATCACATGGCAAAGGATAAAATCCAAAAACAAGTCGAGATTAAAAACCGTCGGGCATCCTTTGAATATGCATTCTTGGATACCTTCACGGCAGGGCTTGTTTTGACCGGTACGGAAATCAAGTCGATCCGACAAGGAAAGGCTAACCTGACGGATGCCTATTGTATTTTCTTTCAAGACGAACTCTTTGTTCGGAACATGCACATTTCTATGTATGATGAGGGAACGCATTTCAATCACGATCCCTTGCGCGATCGCAAGCTCTTACTTTCGAAAAGAGAACTAGCCAAATTGCAAAAGGAGTTGAAAAATGTTGGTTTAACTATCATCCCTACCAGACTCTTTATTTCGGATAAGGGTTATGCCAAATTGAATATCGCATTAGCGAAAGGTAAGAAGACGTTCGATAAGCGAGATGATATCAAAGAAAAGGATATCAAGCGTGAAATGGATCGTTCTATGCGTTAGATCGAATTTTCTTGACGATCGTCACGGCTGCCATAATTACAATGGCAAATATGATGAAACCGCCCATGCCCATCAACATGTCGAATGTGTTTTTGGCGATGACCAAAAATACCACAGCAACCAATAAAATGGTTGCAATCTCATTGAATAAGCGCAATTGTCCCCCTGTTAAGATGAATTCGGATGCCCGAAATTTGCGGATAAGGTATCTGCAGACAAAATGGTAAATCGTGATTCCCACAACAAAGCATAATTTCAAATGAAGCCAGGTGTGCGAACCGAAGGAATCCCACCAGGTAAGGTAAATCATGGATAGGCCTGTCAACCAGGTTAGCCACATGGCAGGAATCATGATGGCATTAAAAAGCAATTTTTCCATCTTCTCGAATTGCTTCGAAAGTATTTCTTTTGCTTGTGCATCCTTGTCCTGCGCCTCGACATGGTAAACCAATAGCCGCGGCAAATAGAATAATCCTGCGAACCAGCTCACAACAAATATAATGTGCAATGATTTTAGGAAATTATAATCCATTAGTTGGCCTGATAGCGTTTGAATAGACTGTTGATTTTCAACTGGATCACCCCAAATATCGCCTCTTTAAAGATATTTGCCGACATTTTGCTTTCGCCTTTGGTTCGATCCGTAAAAATAATAGGTACCTCAATCATCTTAAACCCGTATTTCCATGTGGTGAATTTCATTTCCACTTGGAATGCATAGCCAATGAATTTGATTTGGTCCAAAGGAATCGTTTCAAGTACCTTTCTTCGGTAACAAACAAACCCCGCCGTGGCATCTTGAATCGGCATGCCGGTGATGAATCGAACATAAAATCCAGCAAAATAGGACATCAAAACGCGTCCGATAGGCCAATTGACCACATTTACGCCATTGATATACCGTGAACCAATCGACATAAACGCTCCTTGATTTGCACATGCATCATATAAACGAATCAAATCATCTGGATTATGCGAAAAGTCGGCATCCATCTCAAAAATGTATTCGTAAGATTTTGCTAAGGCATATTTGAAGCCTGCGATATAGGCAGTCCCCAAACCTAATTTCCCTTTTCGTTCCAGTAAATGAATACGATCGGGATGGGCTTGTTGGAGTGTTTTAACACACGCCGCCGTTCCATCAGGAGAGCCATCATCCACAATTAACAGATCAAAAATAGGTTCTAAGCTCAACACCTTCTCGATGATGGCTTGAATGTTTTCAATCTCATTGTAAGTCGGAATGATGACGATCCGCGTATTCATAGGTTATTTCTTGTAACAGTAACAGCTTGTTAAATGGTCGTTTACGAGCCCTGCGGCTTGCATGAAAGAATAACAGATGGTAGGGCCCACAAACTTGAAACCTAATTTCTTGAGATCTTTACTGATGCGAACAGACAAGTCTGTTTGAGCGGGTAAATCCTTTTGCTCGGTAAACTGATTTGTTATGGGATGCTGCTCTACATAATCCCAAATAAATCGGTCAAAGCTACCAAATTTTTCCTGAATTTGGATAAAAGCGCGTGCATTCGTCCGAACAGCTTCGATTTTTAACCGATTTCGGATGATTCCTGAATTTTCTAGGCATTGGGCTAGTTGGGCATCTGACCACATACTTAATGTTTGTGCATCGAATTGAACAAAAGCCGCTCGGAAATTTTCTCGTTTTCGCAGGATGGTGATCCAGGATAGGCCCGACTGGAATCCTTCTAAGATTAATAGTTCGAAGAGTCTTGGATCATTGTGTTCGGGTACTCCCCATTCGTTGTCGTGGTAGTCGATGTAGAGTGGGTCGTTTCCAGGCCAGAGGCAACGTGTGGGTGTGTTCATGTGGTGATTAGGTTTAGGGTAATCCCCAAGTTAAAACCTGGGGTTATGGGGTTTTGGGTAAATCACTCAGGATGAAACCTGAGGTTACAAGTCCTTGTGCAAAAATTGCTAATTTTTTATTCATTGCCACAAGACCATGCATTATTATCAGTTTATTCTTAAGTTTGTGACAGTTTAGGGTGTATCGTATGTGTCAACGTATGTTACTTAATAGGGAATTTAGTTAAAAGCTAAAACTGTCCCCGCAACTGTAAAATTCCAAAATGCTTTTCATCTCAGGTCACTGGCTTCGGCTGGGAAGGCAGAAAAGAAACGGAATTGAGTCAGGAGACCTGCCTTGAATAATTCTTGACCTTGTATCACGGAGGATGCGATGGGGCCGAGCGTTCGATTACCTTTTTATTTGATCGCCCCAATGGGCAAAAAACATGTTTAACATTCGATTGACGCTTATAACAGCGTTTTCATTCGCATGCCTACCTAGTTTGTATGCAGCGAAAACGGCTATTCGCCTGGATTCCTTATTGACAGAAGTTCAAGTGAAAGCCTCCAAGTATCCCAGTAAATTGGCCCAAACAGGCAAGGTGATTACGGTGATTTCTCAAGAGCAGATCCAACGAAGTATCGGGAAAAACTTGGGGGAATTGTTGCAAGAAAGTGTCGGTATTTCCATTGTTGGGGCCCGAAGTGCTCCAGGTAGTAATCAAGAAGTTTATGTTCGAGGAGCAAACACAGGAAATGTATTGCTTTTAATTGACGGCTTTCCTGCCAACGACCCTTCACATATTTCGTCTGTTTTGGATTGGAATTTAATTGATTTAGGGAGTTTGGAAAGAATCGAGATTATGAAAGGTGGACAATCTACCTTGTATGGTTCCGATGCGATGGCGGGGGTTATTAATTTGGTTACTCGTAAATCGGGCACCTCCATTAGCCTTCAGGGCGGTGGCCTAGGTACACATGCGGAGGCATTTCAAATCCAGAAAACAATCAAGAAATTACGTGTGGGTCTTTCCTTGAAAAATTTTCAAACACAAGGATTTTCAGCTGCAGCAAATCAGAAAGAAAAGGATGGGATGGGCCAACAAAACATCCGTGTCAATGTAGGGAGTACATTAGGTAAATATTCTGACTGGGATTTGTATTACCAAAGTGAATTTTATCGTGCTGATTTAGATGGCGGGCCGACGATTGATGAACGTGATTATGCAGCAAAAGCTTCAAATCATGCTTTTCGAGCGCAATTTCACCGACAATTTGTGCGGGGTGATTTGTTTGTTCGTGTGTTTCAAGATATCACACATCGCTTTTTTCGTAATGATTCGACTGATATTCCGGCGAATGCTTATTCTAATTATAGCGAGTCTGCCTATGTGGGCTTAAATCAAGGAGCTGAAAGTTATGTGAAATGGCGTTTGCCGGCTTCAATTCAAACAGTAGCTGGAGTCGAGTACCGAAATCAAGCAACGACGCAAACGGATTTTTCGATTAGTGGATACGGACGCTATGATTCACCTGCATTAGCGGCCTCTTTGGCCAACATTCAATTGGTTGCAGGTTATTTGACATTTGAAAAGCATCAAGCAGATGCCTGGGGTTTAGAATTAGGTGGCCGATTGAGTAATCATTCCTTATATGGCACTAATTTTACTTACCATGTGAATCCATATGCCTATGTGTGGCCCAAAGGAAAGTTGTTTGCTAATTATTACAGTAGCTTCAAGGCGCCATCTTTGTATCAACTTTATTCACCTTATGGTAATCAAGCCCTACAAGCAGAATATGGAAAAACACTTGAGGCCGGATTCGAACAACAGTTGGAAAAGTTTACTGTTCGCTTAGTCGCTTTCCAGCAGGATGTTCAAGATGGGATTATATTCCAATCGATTATGGAAGAGCCTTATGGGCGCTACATGAATGTAGCTAAGCAAAATACGAAGGGGCTTGAATTAGAAGCGCGCTATGCTTGGAAGGGTTTCTCCACAGAATTATCTTACACCTATTTAGATGGGCAGATGAATCAGGTAATCAATGGAAAAGATTCGACTTTTTCATCGTTGATTCGCAGGCCTAAGCACCAGGTCTCCTTGCGTCTAAACCAGCAATTGACGAAAAGATGGTCGGCGAGTATATATACCCAATATGTGGGGGAACGTACCGATTATTATTATGATGATGCGAGTTATCAAACGCAAGATGTGACGTTAGGGCGTTATGTATGGACAGAATTGCAATCCACGTATTCGTTCAATAAACATTGGCGCTTGCAGGCTTTGGTGAAAAATGTATTGAATCAAAGGCCCGTCGAACAATATGGGTATTCGGGGCAGCCGCGTAATGTACAGCTTATTTTATTAGGCACTTTTTAACTGAAAATAGCTCCGAATGGGGCTATTTTTTTAGGGCTTGAAACGTTCGTAAACGTCTTTGCCGGTCACGGGGTCTTTCCCGTACAGGTCGATGTAGTTGACGGAAGGCATCATGTGGCTTTCGTCAACACTAACAAATACACGTTTAAGGATCTGTAATTTGCCGTTGATGGGGAATAGGGCAATGGGTGTGCCTCTTGCGTCAAGTTTGACTACGAATTTTCGTTTGCGGTAGGCGAGAAAGTATCCTTCAAATGCGTTTGATTCCGCGTTGATTGCGTCTGTATAAAGGCCGTAAGCTAATGTTCGCTGGATGGTTGTTAATTCTTCTTTTTGACCTCTTTCGCCATAACGAATCCAATAAGTATGAACGGGATCTTTTGCATTCAGCGTTTTACTTGAAGATAAATTAGCATCATAAATAACCGTATTCGCGTTCGAGCTTCGTTGGATATAGAAAAGTCTGATGGGAGAGTCAGGTGGAGTGGGGAATCGTTCAACCGGATTTGCTAAGGAATTAAGTCCTGAGCAAAGGAAAAGAACAAGCAGGTAGAAGCGATTCATATAACCAGTTGTGGGTAGGTAAAGTTGGGTAACCCGGTAAATTTGGTCTCGAAATTAGTGAAATATTTTGGACAAAAAGAACATGGACTTGGTCAGATAGCCGCTACTTTATGCCGATATGTTGCATTTTGGAAAAAATTACCTACCTTTGCCAAGGAAATTTAAGAAAGAAGAGGGGTTTTTAATCCCTCTTTTTGTTTTCAAGGTATTGATGGAAGATTTAAAAACGAAGATTAACGGTTGGATTCAGGAGTATATCGGTGATGGTCCTATATTTTTAGTGGATTTGTCGGTAAGCAAGGGGCTCAAGCGTTCGTTGGTGACCATTCTTGTTGATACCATGGAAGGGATTACCATTGATGCTTGCGCATTGATGAGCCGGAAGTTGGCCCATCACATGGAGGAAAATCTTTGGATTGAGGAAGCTTATAATTTAGAAGTTTCATCGCCAGGACTGGATTTCCCTTTGTCACAGGGTTGGCAGTTTGAAAAGAATACAGGCCGTACGGTAAAAGTATGGTTGAAGGACGGAGAAACGGTGATGGGAACATTGCAGGGACATACGGCAGATTCCATTCAGGTGTTGACAGAGAAGACGGTTAAGCATCGTAAAGTTGTAGCAAAGGAACCAACGGTGTTTGGTTTGCAAGCGATAGATAAAATAAGAGTACAAGTTTCATTTCAATAAAAAAACGTAAGGATAGCAATGAACAGTGTTGAATTAATTTCGTCATTTTCAGATTTTGCTCGGGAGAAGAACATTGACAAGCCGACAATGATTTCGGTTTTGGAAGAGGTTTTTCGTACGATGATTCGCAAGAAATTCGGTTCCGATGAAAATTTCAATGTCATTATCAACCCCGAAAGTGGTGACTTAGAGATGTGGCGTACGCGCGAAATCGTGGACGATAACTCAGAAGATATTTGGGATTTTGATAAAATACCTTTGGCGGAAGCTAAATTGATCGAGCCAGATTTTGAGATTGGTGAAGAGGTAGCAGAATTGATCAAATTAGAGGATTTCGGTCGTCGTGTTGTTCAAACGGCTCGTCAAACCTTGATTCAACGTATCAAAGATATCGAGAAAGAAGGCTTACATGATAAGTACAAGGATTTGGTAGGGGAGTTAGTTACTTCGGAGGTTTACCAAATTTTAGGTCGTGAATTGATCTTATTAGATAATGAGGACAATGAATTGGTGTTACCGAAAGGTGAAATGATTTCAAAAGATCGTTTCAAGAAAGGTGAGACGATTCGTGCCGTTATTCATAAAGTTGAGATGTCGAATGGTACACCGCGTATCATTTTATCTCGTGTTTCTCCTGTATTTTTAGAGCGTTTGTTCGAGCAAGAAATACCTGAGATCTACGATGGTACTATTTCAATTCGTAAAATTGTTCGTGAACCAGGTGAGCGTGCGAAAGTGGCTGTTGAGTCATTCGATGATCGCATTGATCCAGTTGGAGCTTGTGTGGGGATGAAAGGTTCTCGTATTCATGGCATTGTTCGTGAATTACAGAATGAGAATATTGACGTGATTAACTACACAGATAATTTAGAGTTATTGGTGGCGCGTACGTTAAGCCCAGCGAAGTTAAATTCAATGGCAATTGACAAGGAGCGTCGTCGTATTTCGGTTTATTTGAATTCAGATCAGGTTTCTATGGCGATTGGTCGTGGAGGTCAAAACATCAAATTGGCTGGTAAATTAGTTGGATACGAAATTGATGTATTCCGTGATGTACCGAAAGAAGAGATGGATGATGAGGATGTAGAATTGACAGAATTCTCCAATGAGATTGAGGCTTGGATTTTGGATGAGCTTCACAAAATAGGATTGGATACAGCGAAGCAAGTATTGGCTTTATCTAAAGAAGAATTAGAGCGTAGAACGGAATTAGAAGAGGGAACCATTGAGGAGATCTTAGCTATTTTACGTTCTGAGTTTGAATAAGAATAACGCTGTATCGAGTAAGAATTTTAAATTGAAAGCATAAGTATTTAGTAATTTATATGGCAGAAGAGAAGACAATGCGATTAAGTCTTGTAGCAAAGCAAATAAACATGGGAACGTCTACGATCCTACAGTTTCTTTCTGCTAAAGGACATAAAGTCGATAATAACCCGAACGCAAAGCTTAATTATGAGCAATTGAGTTTGTTGGCAGCAGAATATGGTGCAAACCATTTGTTGGCAACAGAGGAGGCTCCTAAGAAGATTGTTGAGGAGCTTGTCGTGCCAGCTCCCGTGGTTGAGGAGAAGAAACCTGAGCCGGTTGCTGTAGTAGAAGTTGCTCCAGAGCCTGTGAAGGAAGTAGCTCCAGAAGTACCTGTGGTGAAGGAAGAAACGCCTGCGCCTGTAGCTGAAAAGCAAGTTGGCCTAAAGGTTTTAGGTAAAATTGATTTGGATAAAAAGGGTAATCCTGTACCTCCAAAACCAGCACCGAAACCGGAGCCAGTTGTGGAGAAGGCTCCTGAGCCTGTAGTAGAGGAAAAGCCAGTCGTGGAAGCGCCTGCTGCACCTGTAGAAGCCGTTGTTGTACCTGTTGAACCTGTTGTTACTCTGGCGGCTCCTGTTGTGGAGGACATTCAATTGATCGAAGCGAGAGGAGAGACCTTGAAAGGTCTAACGGTTTTAGGTAAAATTGAATTGCCGGTAGATAATGGCCGTGATAGCCATAACAAGCACAAGCGTAAGCGTATTGTTAAAGAGGAGAAAAAGCCTGTTGTCAATGAACAACGGCCTAATAACCCGAATGCTGCCAATAATAAAAAGGATTTTGGTAAAAAGCCTGTTCCTGGAGCTAAACCTGGAGGACCTCGCGAGGAACTTTCGGATAAGGATATTCAGGAGCAAATCAAGGCTACAATGGCGCGCCTTCAAGGAGCGACCAATAAGCAAAGTTTTGGTGCAGATAAGCGTCGTGTAAAACGTCGTGAACGTGCGGATGCTGAAGAAGCACGCCAAATGGCTGAAGATGAAGAGGCAAAAGTCTTGAAGGTAACTGAATTCGTTTCGGCGAGTGATTTAGCTTCATTGATGGATGTTTCGGTCAACGAGGTTATCTCAACTTGTATGAGTTTGGGTATGTTCGTTTCGATCAACCAGCGTTTGGATGCGGAGGCGATTACCATCATTGCAGATGAGTTTAGTTATGAAGTGAACTTCATTTCAGCGGAAGAAGAAATTGATGCCGTTGAAGAGGAAGTGGAAGATGATCCAGCGGATTTAGTTCCACGTGCACCGATTGTAACGATCATGGGTCACGTTGACCACGGTAAAACATCCCTTTTGGATTATATCCGTAAGTCAAAAGTAACCGCAGGTGAAGCCGGTGGAATCACGCAGCACATTGGTGCATATTCTGTTGAGACTGAATCAGGAAAGAAAGTTACGTTCTTGGATACACCGGGTCACGAAGCCTTTACGGCGATGCGTGCGCGTGGTGCGAAAGTAACGGATATTGTTATTATCGTGATTGCAGCGGATGACTCGGTCATGCCGCAGACAAAAGAAGCTATTAACCATGCGATGGTTGCAGGTGCTCCGATTGTCTTTGCATTCTCGAAAGTAGATAAAGATGGCGCTAACACGGATAAAGTACGTGAAGAATTAGCGACCATGAATATGTTGGTGGAAGATTGGGGTGGTAAATACCAATGCCAAGAGATTTCATCAAAATCTGGTTTAGGTATCAACGACTTGCTTGAAAAAGTATTGTTGGAAGCTGAGATGCTTGATTTGAAAGCGAATCCTAAAAAGAAAGCTATCGGTTCGGTGATTGAAGCGGAATTGGACAAAGGTCGTGGTTATGTAACGACGATGATGGTTCAGGATGGTACGTTGAACGTAGGTGACATGATGCTAGCAGGCGACAATTACGGTCGTGTGAAGGCCATGTTCGATCACCACGGAAATAAGATTAAGAAAGCGGGTCCTTCTACACCGGTACAAGTACTTGGTTTAAATGGAGCACCACAAGCAGGTGATAAATTAATCTGTTTAGAAAACGAGCGTGAGGCGCGTGAAATTGCCAACAAGCGTGAGCAAATTTTGCGTGAGCAATCGTTGCGTACCCGCAAGCACATTACTTTGGAAGAGATTGGTCGTCGTAAGGCGATTGGTACATTTCGTGAGTTGAACGTGATTGTTAAAGGTGACGTGGATGGTTCTGTGGAGGCCCTTTCGGATTCATTATTGAAATTGTCGACAGAAGAAGTTCAGGTTCGTATTATTCACAAAGGCGTAGGTCAAGTATCTGAGTCGGATGTGGCATTAGCTTCTACATCAGATGCGGTGATTATTGCGTTCCAGGTTCGTCCTTCGCAAAATGCGCGTCGTTTAGCAGAATCCGAGCAAATTGAAATTCGTAATTATTCCATTATCTATCAGGCAATTGATGAAATCAAAGCTGCGATGGAAGGATTGTTGGCTCCTGCATTTGAGGAGGTTAACACAGCGAATATCGAGGTGCGTGATGTATTTAAAATTACGAAGATTGGTACGGTAGCAGGATGTTATGTCTTGGATGGTACTGTGAAGCGTGCACATAAAATTCGTGTCATTCGTGACTTTGTTGTGATACATGACGGAGAGATTTCAGCATTAAAGCGTTTCAAAGACGATGTGGCTGAGGTTAAATTTGGCTACGAATGTGGTATGTCGATCAAAGGATTTAATGATCTAGAGGTAGGCGACCACTTAGAGTGCTACGAAATGAAAGAGGTAAAACGTACCTTGAAATAATCAAGACGTTAATAAATAAAAAAGCCGTCCGTCGATTGACGGACGGCTTTTTTTATGCGAATATTTCACGCATGTTGGCTGTCTTTAGAAAGAGCCCAACGAGTGATGCGAATAAGCCAAGAAACATCGCTCCCAGCGTGATGAGGCTTCGTTTGGGGCTCGAACGTTTCAAGGGGATTTGAGCGGGTTCTAATACTTTAAATACCGGCGTTTCTTTCTGTAATTTTATTTTAGCCTCCGTCGTTTGATTCGTTAAGTTCGAATATACATTAAAGGCTAAATCAACTTCGTATTGTAATTTCTTTCCTTGGTCCTTGGCAACATTCAAAAAGACATTTCGATTCTGATCTTTGTAATTCGAAAGTGTAAATAGTGATTGATCATAGCGTTTGCGGGCTTCTGCTTGGCGATCCATTAAGAAATCTAATTCTTTTCTTGCCTTTTCAGTCCGGTATTGAACAATGTATTTTCTGAGTTGAATTAAGATTAAATTAGCCACATTGGCCGAAACGACTGGGTCCTCCGTCGTTGCTGTAATTCTGATTAAATTATTTTTCTTGTCAACCTCAATGCTGATGGCCTCTCTCAATTCTTTCAATGAAGTTGATTCTTGTTTGGAAATGTTGATTAAATCAGGACTCAAAACCCCTTTGGGAACCGTGATATTTTCTAGATCATTCGCAGCCTTGTTTTTATCTTTTTTGAAGATGGGAATAGGCGCATTCGAGTTATCTTGCTTGAGGTAGTCGGCCAATTTTTGGAACTTTTTTTGTCTCAAATTGTATACTTGAGATTGACTAAGTTCGAGTAAAAATGGGATGCTTTGAACAATTTCAGGATACATCGCTGGTTGGATTACTTCCGAACCTGCCATAGCTCCAGATAAATTAATTCCTGCTAATCCAGCCAAGGACGAAAGTCCGCCTAAGCCCCCGCTGCCGGAGGATCCACCGAGTTTCGAATCAACTTCGGGCAATAATTTCACTTGTGATTCATATTCACTATCAAGTGTTAGTGAAAGTAATGCGCCTGCTGCTGTAAAGATGACCGTTACAAGTAATAGGGTTAGTTTGTACTTAACAATAGCATTCCAGATTTCAGAAAAATTGATTGCAATTTCATCCGAATGGGTAGGCTGGGGGACGTTTTGTTCGTTCATGTAGCTTGGCTTTTTACTTCGGGATGTTATTAATCAATGTGATAATGGCAATGGACACAGATACTAAACTTGATGTTAGTCCGATGGCCTCAGCAGCAGATAATCCTTTTTTGCGATTTTCTGGATAGGAAGGAATGACTATTTCTGAACCGGGTTCAATTCTTGGGTTCTTCTTGAAGATAAGGAACTTTCGAATTTGATTCGAAACGCCATTCGCATAGGTTACATACATTTTTTTTCGGTTTGCATTAACCGTGTATCCGCCTGCTTCAGCAATGTATTCCTTTAAGGTAAAGTCTTCTTTGTAACTGACTGCTAATGGATTTTGAACAGCTCCAGTCAGTTTTACTGTTTGAAGTAATCGTGGGATTGTTAATTCATCCCCCGCCATTAATTGTAAGTTTTCTTGAGAGGCAGGGTTATTTAAGACTTCTTTTAAATTTACTCCTACGGTCATCGTACCTCGAATTAATTTACCTCCTTCTAGGTATCCTTCCGTGCGTAAGCCGCCTGCACGCCTAATTAAATCAGAAATGCGTTGTTGGTTATTTTCAATCGCATATGATCCAGGAAAATTAACCATCCCTTGAATTTTAACAGAGCGTTGTTCTTCGTAGTTCGGCGCCCGACGAATGGATATAATGTCAAAGGGCTGTAGGGCGATTTGATTCCCATCGTTTGCGATTTTTAGGCTACCATCGATGGCGAAGCTAATGATTTCGATTTTCGCGGCTTGGGGATCTGAAGTTCCGTGTGTTATGATGCGTCGGGCTAATTCTAGGTTCGCATAACTTGCTGATTCTTTCAAGCCTTTGGCCTGTAAAATTAAATCGGCAACCTTCATGCCTTCTTTGTATTCGAATTCTCCGGGGGCATTTACCTCCCCGACGATATTGACAGAGCGTTTTTCTCGGAGGTTATTGATGGAATATACTTGCAAAACATCTTCACGCTGCAGACTAATATCGCTTGCCTCGCCTCGTAAGATTTTACCTAAATCAAGGGATAAAACTTCTGGGTCATAATTCTCTTTCCGGCGCGTTAATGTAGCGCGATTCAAAAAGGCGTCTTCCCGCAAACCTTCTGATTTCTTAATGAGATCCTTGACCGTATTTAATCCTGCTTCAATTGCATAATGACCTGGTCTGAAAACGGCGCCTTGTACCTCGACGCGGTTTTCATACCGTTCAATAATTGTTCCTATCGTATAAACATCCCCATTATTGGGTAAGAAAGTCTCCACCTCATCTTGGCTGATGTTGAGTAATTTGATTTCTCTTGAGGTATTTCGGCGTACATTGATGGTGTACGTATATGCTTTTTCGGTGAAGCCACCTGCATAACGCAATAGGTCTTTGAAGTTTTCACCTTTGACCATTTCATAGATGTAGGGACGTTTTACTTCGCCGGAAAGCTCCACGCGATTTTCGTAATCACCTACTCGAATGATGTCTTGGTCATTTAAATGAATATTGTCTTTTTGATCAGCGCGCAATAAAAAGTCATATAAATCCAAGGTACGAATGACTTTGTTCCCCCGAATAACCCGAATGTTTCGGAATGAACCATTTCGGTTTGGACCACCTGCCAAATACAAGGCGTTGAATACAGTTGCCAAAGAGGATACAGTGTACGAACCCGGGAAATTCACTTCGCCTGTCAAAATAACCTTAATGCTGCGAACGCCTGCAAGCGTTACTTGGGCAGATGAGCCGCTTCCAGGTTTATTCAAGCCCTGGTACAATTGACGCAAGCGACTAATGATTCTTTCTCCTGCCGCATCAATCGACAATCCGTTGACATAAATAGGACTTAAATTAAGGATTTTCACGGTCCCTTCTGGGCTCACAGTAACCTTGAAATTATCAAGCACATCTCCAAATATATGAATGTCCAACGCGTCATCTGGACCTAATTGATAGCTTTTGGGCGTAGCAATACGCATATCGGGCTCAAAAGTTAGCTTATCATTTTGAAATAGACTAGCTCCGAAAATTTTCTTGTCAAGTGAACTTGCTACCCGTTTTTGTAGGCTGTTGTATTGGTTGACTAGGCTATCATTGTAGATGTCGAGTGGCTTAGCAAGTAATTTTCGTTCATCTAAATTTAATGGACTTTCATGTAGAATAGGTTGATTAACGCGCGCAGGATTATTAATGACAAAGGTTTTGTTACCCCTGCTTTCTGCGCTCTTATTCACTTCTTGATTGTTTGCCTTAATGCTTGCCTCCGTTGCTGGTGTTTGAATGGTGGCCATTCTTTCACGCATTTTAGCAACGTCTGCCGATGTGTATCCTTGTGTCAAGGCTGCTTTTTCGATATCGCTTTCCGACATGCCGCTTGCCTGTGCCTTATCCATAAAAAGCTTCACCTCTGAATCAGAAAGGTCGTCAACATTTCGTTTGATACCCATGTTGAACTGTGCCATGCCAGCATGCGAAATGAGCAAACAGAGTATGCAGGCAATTCGTGTGAGGTAAGGAGTAAGGTTTATTTTAAACTGCATCATGTGCTTTTAATATTTCAGTAAAGGTAAAAATTTTATGGCTATCCTTTCAAATTTAAAACTTTGGACAAGAAAGGTTTCGCTTCCATTTGACGAAGGGTTTTTTCAAGGAGAAGTCGAAATCGAACAAATAGGCTAGCGACAATTCATGGGCTCCACCAGCCGCCGGGCCTAGGGCAGACATCGTTATGTCGTAGGAATATCCAATGGAGAAATTATCTTGTTTATAGCCCACTAATGCGACAATTGACTCCCGATTAGGTGTGCCTATCTTGGATTTTACAATTGGAATACCGCGATACCAAAGACCAAAGACCATCGGTGACCAGGTTACATAAGCACCCATATCCAATTGTTTGAAATCCCCTTGTTGCTTATAATGGACAACGGGACTGATACTTTTCTCGTTATTTCGATCCTCATAAGAATCCGCTTCGTAGAAATTCTCTTGTAGGATGATTTTGGTTCCCACTTGCACACTAAATTTAGTGGCTAACAGGTCCTCTGTAGAGGAAATAAGGGATTTATTAGGTTGATTTAAGTGATGCGCCGAAAAGCCAATCCAGTAATTACGCGTGTTTAATAATCCGCCTGCACTAAGGTCAACGTATGCGCGCTGGTTATTCATGTTGGCCAACAACGGATCCGTGCTTGCCCCTAAACTTCCACCCGTTAATAAATTGTTGATTTGATCCCCCGTAATCAAGTTGCTCATGTCTAAACCCCGGTTCACATAGGTCCCTTGCATACCCATGGAAAGAGTTTGGTCTGGACTCAAATCAATGTGATAAGCATATTGAAGCCCTAAACTGGTTGTTTTGAGGTTGGCAAATTGCTTATCGGTCGTGGCAATAATTCCCACGCCGCTGTTGATGCTGCCAATGCTTAAATCTGCCGAAAAGGAGGTGAATTGGTAGTTGGCCTCCAAATTAGGCCATTGATTCCGATAGTTGAAATTGACTTTTGAGGTACTATTGATGCCGGCAAAAGCGGGAGATATCAAAAGGGGTGCTGAGTAGAATTGCGATAATTGCGGATCTTGTGCTCGACCCAAGAATGGGAGACAAACACAGATTAGGCGAAACACGAAAATGGCTAGGCTTTTTTTCATACCGCTCATTATAGCCCCGCAATTTAGGTCTTCGCTTTACAAAAACCAATAAAATGCGTTAATTTGTACAAGCTGACCCAAAACCTATGCTTCGGAGCATTTTCCTTTTTTGCTTATTGATGGGGGTGAATTTTTTCACCTGGGGGCAACGTATCATATACCGAAATAATTGTTTGACTCCATGTGCGGATTGTAGCTCGTCGGCTTCAAGTGACATGGCTACCGTTTTTGAGTTTTCGGAAAACCTGCCTAGTACTTCGAAGTATTTATGGGATTTTGGGGATAGTGGGTCACCATCAAATACGTCAACGGATCATACAGGGATTCATCAGTATTGCAGTCCAGGAGCGAAGACCGTTACTTTGACTGTTCAAACGGGTACCACAACAACAAAGTATACACAGGTTGTTCAAGTCGGTCGTCTGCCATTTATTTACCTGGGTAAAGATGAAAAAGATTCGACTATAACAATCTGTAAAGGGCAGAAGGTTACTTTGAAGGCCTTTTCGAAAGTTGGAAAACCTAATTACCCCGTCCAAATTGCCTGGTTTCCGAAAGGAGAAACGACCGATGAAATCGTCGCGGATTCTTCGGGTTGTTATGCTGTGCAGGTGACTGAACCCACTTCGGGGTGTACTGTCGAAGCCAAAATGCAGGTTAAAATTTGTGGAGACCGGGATCCCAACGCAAACATAAATAAGTATGTGGATGCTTGGTATTTTGGGAATGGTGCGGGAGTTCTATTTAATGGATCTGCGGATAATCCTAAGGACACCACGGGCGGTTTGGTCGTTCCGGAGGGCGTGGCGAAAATGACTGACCCCACCAATAGTTTGATTTTTTATACGGATGGACAAAAAATCTTTGACCGAAATAATAATCCTATTTATGCTGTGGGTGATACGACCAAGCGACTGAATGGCGATTTGTCAAACGCACAAGGGGTAACGGTTATTCCTAAAACATCATGTAAAGGCTGTCAAGCGGAATACTATGTTTTCACCTTGTCCAAAAACACGAAAGGCGAAAACTTGCTGTATTACAGTATCGTCGACATGAAGTTGAATAAAGGTAAAGGGGGTATTTCCGTGCTCAATCAGTTGGTCAGTCCGGTGCCTGCCACTTCCCGATTATTAGCCTCTGAAGGTGGTCAAGGCTACTATTGGCTCGTAGTACAGGATATGAATTCGAATACGACGAGGACGTATAAAATTTCAAATGTTGGTATTTCTGCACCTCAAACAAGCGTAGGGGGAACACAAATGACAAGTACAACGGGCAATGGGTCAACGACGAAAATTTCGGTTGATTGGACAAAAATGGCTGTTGCCGTTCCGGGCCCACCGCGAAATAAAGTTGATTTATTCGATTTTGACCCATCGACGGGAAAGCCAACCTATCAGATGAGCATTGATCTAGGTCCAAGTCCCCCAACGGTTTATGGATTAGAGTATTCACCCAATAAAGATGTGTTGTATGTAAGTTTAAAAGGTGATGGTGTAAGTGTTCCTTCAAAAATTTTACAATTCGACTTGTCCTCCAAAGATTCAGCCAACGTGGCCAAATCAAAAGAGGAACTCTATTCGAGTTTTGAAAAAATAGGCGCTTTGCAGGTTGACCCCGTATTCAATACCGTCATATTTGTTGCAATTGATGGGAGTAACACATTGGCGAAAATCACAAACCCCAATGGCCTATTGAATGCAACGGATACTACGATTGTCAAAGCAAGTTTTGTTCGTAATGCTGTGACCTTTTCTACGCCCGGTGTGACAAGTCGTCTTGGTCTGCCACCTTCGATTCCGAGTCCGCAGGATCCGAGTAGCCCGCCGAGTATTTCAAAACCCAAATGCAAAGGGACTTCCTTTGAATTTACGATCGATCAGAAGTTATGCGATCCCTTAAACAACGACCGGATAGATTGGAAAATTTATCAAACGGTATTGAGTCCATTCCCGAATAAAATTGGGCTCATGGTGCCCTTGGATTCAACCAAGTTGATTTACAGTTTTACCGGTGCCGCATTAAAATTTGATTTTCCCGTTTCTGGGAAATATGTTATCACCGCGGCAATTAGCAATAGCTGTATCAAGAACTTTCCTTTGGATGCGCAGGAATTTGATATTGTTGTGTTAAAGCCAACCCAATTGACGCCTGTCTATAATCGAATCTGTAAAACGGATGCGCTTGTCGTTCCGACTCAACTACCTATTAGTTCTAATTTGCAATATCAATGGAGTTCAGGTGCACGAACACCATCCGTTCAAATTCCAGCTCCTGGCGGAAAAGTTTCGTTGATGTTGTCTGATTATGCGACGGGTTGTTCAGTTAAGTTAAGTACGGAAGTGAATTTTCTGGACAATCCTCATTTTATTCCCAAGACAGCCTATTCCATTTGCATGGATGAGCCTAAGCCTTACAATTTACAGTTGAACGGCAAAGTTGATAGTTTGAAATTCGAATGGAAATTAGGTTCTGCCGTGATAAGTACGCAAAACAAAGTTCGCGTCACCTTAGCAGGTAACTATACGGTACGCATCACTGATTTGGATAATTGCAGTATCGATCACACCTTTGCCGTTTCAGACAAATGCGAGCCCACATTATTGACACCAAATGTCTTCACGCCCAATAATGATGGAAAGAATGATTTCTTTATTCCTCAGCCCAAAAATCCGCTGCGGGCTAAAATCTTAGGGCTGCAAATATTCAACCGCTGGGGTGAATTGCTATACACCAGCAAAGGACCTGAATTTGCTTGGGATGGGAAAGTCAATGGAACACGCGTTCCACAAGAGTCCTACGTTTGGCAGCTCCAATATGAATCCTTGGATTATCCAGAACGCGGTACGCTGACAGATCGAGGTGGCGTATTAGTGATCTACTAATAAGCACGCACCTCAATGCCTTTCATGAAATTCACGAATGATTTGTTTACGACCTGATTTCCACCTGGTGTAGGGAAGTTTCCTGTAAAATACCAATCGCCTAAGTGGTTCGGACAAGCAATATTGAGGTTTTCTACGGTTTGGTAAACAATCGAAAGCTCAGCCTGCAGATTATTAGGTTTAACGATTTCGGCAATTTTATCCGAAATCTCTTGATCTGTAAACGGCGCATAAATCGCCTTGACAAAGTTTTCTTGGGATGCTGTACCGTTTTCAAGGGCAACCAGACACTTCAAGTTTACCTCATCTAAGATATGTTCTAGGTTTCTTTCTTTCAATAAAGACAATGCCGCACGGAATGCAACAAATTCCTTCATTTTGGACATATCAATCCCATAGCAATCCGGATAACGGATTTGTGGCGCAGAAGAAACAATAACAATTTTCTTCGGAGATAATTTATCCAATAAACTTAAAATACTCTTTTCCAACGTCGTACCCCGCACAATTGAATCATCAATCAATACAACGGAATCCACATTTTTCTCAATCACCTCATATGTCGTGTCATACACATGTGAGACCATATCGTCCCGCATCGCATCACTCGCAATGAACGTACGAACCTTCACGTCTTTGGAAATCAATTTCTCCACCCGTGGTCGGAACGTAAGCAACTCTTCTAGTTGGTCTTCAAACAGAATCCCTTCCATGATCGCTTGCTTCCGCTCTTTGGCCAAATGATCTTCTAAGCCGTCAATCATGCCTAGGAAAGCACTTTCAGCCGTATTGGGAATGTAAGAGAAAACGGTGTGTTTTAAGTCCTGTTTAACCTCATCTAAAATCTGAGGAATCAATAATCTTCCTAATTTTTTACGCTCGCGGTAAATATCTGGATCCGATCCACGAGAGAAATAGATGCGTTCAAACGAACAAGATTTTTGCTCGATGCGGTCAATGAAAGGAACTTCTTCCACGGAACCATCCATCGCAATAATCAAGGCGTGTCCAGGTGTAATTTCTTGGATTTGATCGTAGGCACAATTGAATGATGTTTTAATCGCCTGCTTTTCGGAAGCAACGACTACTACTTCTTCGTCCATGTAATAATAGGCCGGGCGAATACCTGCCGGGTCACGTGCCACAAAGGAAGCGCCGTAACCGGTCATTCCAACCATAGCATATCCACCATCGAAATCTTTACAAGAGCGTTCAAGAACGCGTTTTAAATCAATATTTGCAGCTAGTACATCCGATAACTCCGGATTTTCGTATTGGTCTTTGAACTTCCCAAATTGGCGTTGGTTTTCTTCATCCAAGAAGTGACCAATTTTCTCCATCACAGTCACCGTATCCACTTTTTCTTTCGGGTGCTGACCTAGGGAAACCAATTTTTCGAATAAATCGTCCACATTGGTCATGTTGAAATTACCCGCCATCACCAAATTTCTGCTACGCCAGTTGTTTTGACGAAGCATCGGGTGGCAGTTTTCGATTTCATTTTGTCCGTGCGTTCCGTAACGTAAGTGTCCTAATAAAACCTCACCCGTAAACGCGACATTATCTTGCCACCACGCCGCATCATGAACAGCATCTATGCCGGTCTCGCGTTTCGTGTCTTTAGCAAGTTTTTGTGCTTTTCTGAATTTCTTGTTGATTTTGCCGAAGATATCCGCAACGGCTTGCGGCTCGACTGAACGGTAACGGCTGATGTAGCGGCTTCCCGGTTTTACGTTGATCTTGATGTTCGCCACCCCAGCTCCATCTTGCCCCCGGTTTACTTGCTTTTCCATCATGAGGTAAAGCTTGTTTAAGCCATACATCGGTGTATTGTACTTGTCCAAGTAGTGCTGAAAGGGTTTTCGCAATCGGATCAGTGCAATTCCGCATTCGTGCTTGATGGATTCAGACATTGGGGGTGTGGGTTTTGGCTAATAATTAGCCCAAAATTAGCTAAATATTATGAGCAACAAATGTTATTTTTTATTTTTTTAATCTAGGCTTTCCAAATGCTGTAAATAAGCGTAGGGAATAGCATACAGGCAATAATTCCGCATGTCAGTACCCAATAAATCCAGTTGTTTTTAAGTGTGTCTGCTGGATGAATAGCATCCCCTTTCTTAAAGTACATTTGAAAAGGAATTCGTAGGTAATAATAGATGGAAATCGCCGTCATTAAAATTGCCGTAACCAAGAGGATTAAGATCGAATTGCTTTGGGTGATTTGGTACTTTTCCCATAATTGGCTGAAATAGTTGACCTTAGCTAAAAATGTTCCCGCCGGCGGTAAACCGATTAGCGCAATAAAGCCAATAAACAAGGTCAATGCACGAACGGGATACGTTTGTCCAAATCCGGCCCATTGGTCCATATCGTTCTCCTGATAACCTGGAGTTTCCACTTCATCCAAGATGTAAAACACCAAAATCGTACTGAGGCTATAGACCAAACTATAAAATAAGAGGTTGTCGACACCTTGTTCTGCGGGCATCAACCAGGCCATGGCCAAGAATCCGCCATGCGCAATGCTCGAGTAGGCTACTAGGCGTTTGGCATTCAGCTGATTAAGGGCTCCTAAATTTCCAACGAGTAAGGTTAATATCGCCAACAAAGCAATGACATCTTGCATGGAAACAGGTACAAAATGTACGAGGCGGATGCCCAACCATGCCACAGCGATTTTGGGTGCTGTGGAGATCCAACTCATCCAACTTGCTGGTAGACTTTCCATGACATCTGGACTCCATGGATGAAAAGGAACCCATGACATTTTAAATAAAATACCGGTTCCCACAAGCGCTAAGGCCATACCCGCTAAATAAGCATCCGCCGTGGCTAAGCCTCTGCTAAAGGCAGGATCTAAGATTTGCATGGTACCTGTGATCCCATAAATCAATGATAGCCCATACAATAACATCGCTGATGTTCCCATTCCGAATAGCACATAGGGTAATGCCGCGCGAACACCTTCCGTGTCTTTGCGCAAACCTACCAGTAAATAGGTCCCTAAAGACATTAGTTCGATGCTCAGAAATATGCTCAGGAAATGAATACTCAAACTGGTCAGTAAAGACCCAAGGAGAATCGAGAAGAATCCAATTTTCTCTTCGAATGAAAAGGATTTTTGTTGGTATTGATTGATGCTAATGATGATGAATCCGATACCCAAAATAAGGCAATTGATGGCATTCGCGCCTGGATTTACCCATAGCATGCGAAAGGAAACGAAACCTTCGGTGCTATGATGCATGCGCTGATAAGCAAGAAGTAATGCCAAAATAAGTCCTCCCTGTGCGATGAGGTAACGCCAAGAACGTGTGCTTTTTTCGCTACCACCCACTAAAAACAAATCCCCTACAATGCTGACAAGAATCCAAGCGGCAATTACTAATTCGGGTAAGATGTACTGATACCCCTGCAAGATTCCTTGCAATTTGATTGGTAATGCCTGCATGAGTCCTTCTGTGATCATGGATTTACATTTTTTGTTTTAAGTAATGGGCCGTTGGATTATTATCTTTTAGTGCGCACATCGCTTCGGGTGTACCTTCGAAACTTAAATGCCCGCCATTTTCGCCACCTTCTGGACCTAGATCGATGATGTGGTCGGCACATTTAACTACTTCCATGTTATGTTCAATGATGATCACAGTGTCGCCCTGCTCCACCAAATCGTGCATGGCCTTCAATAACTTTTTGATGTCATGAAAGTGTAAACCAGTTGTAGGCTCATCGAAAATAAACAAGGTTTTGCCTTTGTTTCCGTTTCCTTTACCTAAAAAGCTGGCCAACTTGACGCGCTGAGCCTCACCACCCGAAAGGGAATTTGATGATTGCCCCAACTTGATATAACCTAAACCTACTTGAAAGAGTGGGTCAATTTTCTCCGCTATTTTTGGCGCTTTTTCCTGAAAATAAGGAATACTTTCCTCCACCGTCATGTCCAATATATCGGCAATATGTTTGTCTTGGAATTTGATGTCCAAGATTTCTTGTTTGAATCGTTGGCCGTTACAAGACTCGCAAGTCAATTTGATGTCGGCCATGAATTGCATCTCGATGGTGATTTCACCCTCTCCTTGGCAGGTTTCGCAGCGTCCACCTTCCACATTGAATGAAAAATGCGCCGGTTTATACCCGCGCGTTTTCGCTAGCGGTAATTCAGAAAACAAGGCGCGAATCGCATCATAAGCCTTGATGTAGGTGATCGGATTGGAACGCGAGGATTTTCCGATGGGCTGTTGGTCCACCATTTCAATGCTCGCTATTTTATTGATACTTCCGCCTAATTCTCTGAATCGGCCGGTTTCTTCGGTACCTAATTGCAAATTTCGCAACAAAGCCGGATACAAGATTTTACGAATCAGCGTCGATTTCCCAGAACCAGAAACACCTGTCACCGCAGTCATGATGCCTAATGGAATTTTGACGTCGATGTTTTTTAAATTATTTTCATTGGCACCTTTGATTTCGATATGCGCCAACGCTTTTCTTCGGAAACTTGGAACTTGAATGGTGTCTTTACCCTGTAAAAAACGTAACGTGTGACTATCGGTCGTCGTATCCAATAAAGCTTCCGACAAATTCCCCTGAAAGCTCAGTTGGCCTCCATGTCTTCCTGCCTCTGGTCCAATATCAATAATCTGATCCGCGGCACGCATGATGTCTTCCTCATGTTCTACAACGATAACCGTATTGCCCATGGATTTAAGCATTTCCAAGACCGAAATCAATCGTTCGGTATCTCGTGGATGTAATCCGATACTTGGTTCATCGAGAATGTACATGGAACCGACCAATGCACTTCCTAAGGAGGTTGCAAGTTTGATTCGTTGGAATTCACCGCCCGAAAGGGTAGAAGTTAAGCGGTTCAAGGTCAAATACCCTAGTCCCACCCGGTTCATGTAATCCAAACGGTTTTTGATTTCGATTAAGATTCTTTTGGCAACGGCCGTATCGGTTTCATTGAGTGTTAATTGATCAAAGAAGTTTTTAACCTTTGAAATAGGCCAAAGTACCATGTCGATGATGGATGCACCTTGAACCTTCACATAACCAGCGTCACCCCGTAAACGAGAACCCTGACAGGCAGGGCAATTCGTTTTTCCGCGGTAGCGCGACAACAATACGCGGTACTGAATTTTATAGGTTTCTTTTTCGAGGTGGTCGAAAAACTGTGTTAGTCCGGCAAAATATTTATTTCCTTTCCAAAGTAATTGCTTTTCCTTTTCAGTCAAATCCTTGTAGGGGCGATGAATCGGGAAATCAAAATGAATGCCATTGCGCAACAAGGGATGTAACCATTCGCTCATCCGCTCACTGCGCCAGGGAGCAATCGCACCTTCATAGACCGATAAATCATGGTCGGGAATGACCAAATCCGGGTCTAAGCCTAATACTTTGCCATAACCTTCGCAGTTGCGGCAAGCTCCATAAGGATTATTGAATGAGAATAAATTCAAGCTAGGCTCTTCGAAAGCCATGCCGTCAAGTTCGAATTTATTGGAAAAGCTTTTGCGTTTTTGGTCCTGTATTTCGACCCAACAAACACCGTTACCTTCGAAATAGGCCGTTTGAACGGAATCGCCTAATCGGAAAATGGTTTCCTCGTCTGCGTTGGCAATTAATCGGTCGATGAGAATCGCAATATCATTTTGCTTTTTGGCAAGACTTTTTAAGGTTTTTTCATCTTCCACGAGCTCTTCCAAATCCAAGATTTCGGATTCGATTTTCAGTCGGGTATAGCCCTTTTGAATGAGCAATTGGCATTCTTCGAGCAAGGATCTTTCGACGTTATGCAGCAAAGGTGCAAGAATCAAGACCTTTTTTTGATCATGTGATACGATCCAATCCACGATGGTGGAGACGGAATCTTTTTTTACCTCTTGACCAGAAACGGGGGAGATCGTTTTTCCGATGCGGGCAAAGAGCAATTTAAGGTAGTCGTATATTTCGGTGGTTGTACCGACTGTAGAACGCGGATTTTTGGTATTTACTTTTTGTTCAATCGCAATGGCCGGTGCAACTCCTCGGATGTAATCGACGGCTGGTTTTTCCATGCGGCCAAGGAATTGGCGTGCATAGGAATTTAGACTTTCGACGTACATTCGTTGGCCTTCAGCAAATAAGGTATCAAATGCGAGTGATGATTTTCCTGACCCGGATAAGCCCGTGACAACGACCAGTTTATTTCGAGGAATGGCAACGTCCACATTTTTTAGATTGTGTACGCGGGCACCTTTGATAATGATGTGGGTTTTGGGATCTAAATTTTCGAAATCTTGGGGTGCAGGAGAACTCATATCTCAAAATTATCCTTTAATTTTGATAAACCCAACCCTTAAGCTTTGGCAATCCTTAAAGGTTTGCCAAAGCTAAGTTCGGGGAAAGTTTTTTTTAGCTGTTTCTACTACTTGATAAAATGAAATCGACTTACTTATTTTTTGCTATTTTCTTCAGTGTATTGAGTTTTAATTGCCTTGCTCAAGACCCGGTTGTCATTGCCGAAGAAGGCGCTCGGGGCGATCTAGACGTAGAACCAGATGTACGCGATTTGAGTTTTCGCGAGCGTTTGCATTTGGGTGGCGGAATTTCAGGATTAAGTTTTGGTAACCCTACCAGTATCGGTGTTTCACCGATGGTGGGGTATATGGCCACAAATACCACGATTGTGGGCCTTGGGATGACTTATCAGTATTATGCTGATCGATTTGGAAATAAATCAAATTTAATTGGCGAGCGAATTTTTGTTCGTCAATATGTGCCAGCGCTATCAGCGTTATTAGGTCAAAGTTATTTGACCGCTCAGGTGGAGAATTTCAGTGATATAACAAATCCTGGCTTTGCATATTCGAATCCGGTATTGGTGGGAATCGGGATTGGATCGAAGATCGGAATCAATTTAAATGTGATGTACGATTTAAATTATTCTGCATCAAAAGACTCTCCTTATGGCTCTGCCTTGGTTGTCCAAGTAGGTGGATTTTTCTTTTAATTTTTTTAAAACAATTTAGCCTAAAATATTGTCTTAGTATTCGAAGAATATCAACGAGAAATTCTTAATTTCGAATTCATTTTTTATTCACAATGTCAAAAGAACTTTTATCTGAACCTCTTTTAGTTGAGGACCCAAATCGTTTCGTTTTATTCCCGATCAAACACGATGATATCTGGAGATTTTACAAACAATCACAAGCGTCTTTCTGGACAGCTGAAGAGATTGATTTGCAACAAGATTTATCGGATTGGAAAAAATTAAATGATGGCGAGCGTCATTTTATTTCGCACGTTTTAGCCTTTTTTGCAGCCTCTGATGGGATTGTAAATGAGAACTTGGCGAATAACTTTTTAAAAGAAGTTCAATACGCAGAGGCAAAATGTTTCTATGGTTTCCAAATCATGATGGAAAACATACACTCGGAGACGTATTCCCTTTTGATTGATACTTACATTCAAGAACCAAAGGAAAAAGATCGTTTATTGCGTGCGATTGAGACAATTGATTGTGTGAAGAAGAAAGCTGATTGGGCTTTGAAGTGGATTGAGAGTGATAGCTTCGTTGAGCGTTTGATTTCATTCGCTGCCGTGGAGGGTATCTTCTTCTCTGGATCATTCTGCTCTATCTTCTGGTTGAAGAAGCGTGGTTTGATGCCAGGCTTGTCATTCTCGAATGAATTGATTTCACGTGACGAAGGTTTACACTGTGACTTTGCTTGTCTATTGTATGCGGATCACATTAAAAATAAAATTTCGCAAGAACGTATTTATGAGATTATCTTAAATGCAGTTGAAATCGAGAAAGAATTTGTAACGGTTGCTTTACCTGTTTCATTGATTGGTATGAATTCCGAGTTGATGTGTCAATACATCGAATTTGTTGCTGACCGTTTATTGGTTTCATTAGGTTGCCAAAAGAACTACAATGCCACGAATCCATTCGATTTCATGGAGATGATTTCTTTGCAAGGTAAGACCAACTTTTTCGAGAAGCGTGTGGCTGAATACCAAAAATCAGGCGTTATGGCTGATAAGGATTCGATGTCATTCTCGATGGACGAAGATTTCTAGTCAATATAATTTTAATGAAAAGCCCGGCAGCGATGTCGGGCTTTTTTTATGGCATGCGATCAGCCAACATGGGTAATACTAAACCGATGATAATCCCCGAAATGACGTACACATAATGAATGGGCTTGATGCGTGTGAAACTAATCAAGCCTGTAGTTGCAATCAATATCAGCGATACGATAATCAATTGGCCCAGTTCAAGCCCAATATTGAATGCTAATAAAGGACTGAAAAGAGAGGATTCTTTCCCTAATAGGCTTTGTAGGTAGTTGGAAAACCCCAATCCATGGATGAGTCCGAAAAATAGGACGATGTAATAGGGCGTTTTCGAAGGTGACCGTTTTTTGTTATCCTTGAAATTTAGATTTTGGATTGCTGATAGCAATATGGTACAGGGAATTAAAAATTCAATCCATTCGGGATTAACGGAAATCCATCCGATGGTCGCTAATGCGAGTGTCACAGAATGGCCTAGGGTAAATGCAGTAACCAACCATAAAATTTGCTTGATATCAGCCCAAGTGAAAATGCAGGTAATCGCCAAGATGAACAATAAATGGTCCATGGCTTGCCAATTCAATATATGTTGAAATCCTAAACTAAGGTAGGTCCAGAAATAGGTCATACTGACAATTTTTATCGCCTAAATGTATAAAATTTTCGGGATTATTTTTTGTTGGTCAATGAGTAGAATGCGCGCCGGTGTGTATTTTAGAAAAAAATGAAACTATGAAAAATGCATTAATTGTCTTTTTGGCATTATTAAATTTCCAAGTTTTCGCACAAAAACCGAGTGTAGAATCCTTAAAAGGTGCTGAAATGGCACGTTTTAATGTGATGGTTGCGAAAGATCGCGCAGGTCTTGAGGCGGTATTACACAATGATTTGACCTATTTTCACTCGAGTGGTGCTTCCGACAATAAAGATTCTTATATCGCTTCGATCTTTTCTGGAAAATCAAATTACCAATCCATTGAAGTTGTTGAGTTGTTGACGCGCGTTTACGGTAAAACAGGGATTAACACGGGAATTGTCAACATTATGAATATCAATGCTGAGGGGAAGGCAACGCCGCTTAAACTACGCTTTACAGATGTTTTTGTATTCGAGTCGGGACGCTGGCAAATGGTTTCTTGGCAGTCGACGAAATTAGCCAACTAATTCTGCCACAAAATTTTCGATTTCCGAATAAATCAACGCAAGTTCTTCGTTACTTATGCAGTAAGGGGCAAGGATATATAAGGTATTACCGAGGGGTCTCATGAGGATCCCTTTTTTTATGAAATACTGATAGGCACGATCCCGAATGGAATGCATATATCCATTGGATTCCCCTACGGCAAGTTCAAATGCGATGATGGTTCCTTGGATTCGAATTTGTTTGATGATACCATGGTCTTGATTTTTGTTTTTCCATGCCTGATGACTTGCCTCTACCCGCGTGATGTTATCCCAGGTTTCTTGTTTTTCCATTAAATCCATGCTGGCAAGCGCTGCCGCACAGGCCATTGGATTTGCGGTGAATGAATGGCTATGAAACAAGGTTTTCTTGCGGTCATCGGATAAAAATGCGTCAAATAGTGCATTCGAGCATGTAGTAATTCCCATGGCCATCATTCCGCCGGTCAAACCTTTGGAGAAACATGCGATATCAGGTTTATGAGTCAAATAGTCCATCGCGAACCATTTTCCAGTTCTTCCGAAACCGGTCATGATTTCATCGGCAATGCACATGAGTTGATTTTCATGCGCGAGTTCAATCAAGGAATCCAAGGTTTCCTGTGCATACATTTTCATGCCGCCAGCCCCTTGAATCAAAGGCTCAAAAATGAATGCTGCATATTCATCCGCGTGATTCATTTTTTCGCGCATCGCGGCAATGCAAGCATCCGCATTACAAGGGCTCGGAAGAAACTCCACCTCGAATAACATATCCTGAAAGGGCGCATTGAAGGCACTTGGGGCACCGAGACTCATCGCCCCAAAGGTGTCCCCATGGTATGCATCTTCAAAGGCAATGATTTTGCGCTTTTGCGTTTGGCCTTGATTGTGAAAAAACTGTAAGGCCATTTTGATGCCTACTTCCACGGCGGTACTGCCATTGTCGGAGAAGAATACTTTCTGAAAATTGGCAGGTAAGTGTCCAAGTAAACGCTCGGATAATTGAATCGCCGGTTCGTGCGTGAAGCCTGCAAAAATAACCTGCTCTATTTTTAGGGCCTGCTCATATATTTTTTGTGCCAAATAAGGATGTCCATGCCCATGAATATTTACCCACCACGAAGATATGGCATCGATGTATTGTTTGCCATCAGCATCATATAAATAGACGCCTTTCCCGTGCGTGATCGGAATCGAAATAGGTTCGATTTGATGTTGCGTGAAGGGATGCCAAACGACAGCAGCATCACGTTGGGATAAATTAACGTTGGAATGATTCGGCATAATGCGCAATGATGCTAGGGTTTATTTCTTTTTCTTCGTTGACACGTAATAAAACCGGAAGTCCCGTATGTTTCAATATAAACGTTTCACCGGATGAATTTGTTGGGCCATTGAAAATAATTCCTGCCATGGGAATGTTTCGGGATTTCAATATTTCGTAGGTCATCAAGGTATGATTGATGCTACCTAAATAGTTTTTACTGACCAAAATCACAGGCAATCCCAAATGTTGTATGAGATCTAGGTTGGTTTGGTGCTCGTTCAAGGGAACCATGATTCCTCCCGCTAATTCAACTATCAAATTTTGTTGGGTATCGGGTAAATGAAATGCATCTAAAACTATCCGTATGCCATCCATTTCCGCAGCTGTATGCGGCGAAAGTGGGTTTGTTAGCATATATGTTGAATCAAACACATGCGTACCCGGAACCCACTTTTGGACCCAATAGGCATCACCATCGGTCAGATTACCTGCTTGTACAGGTTTCCAATAATCCGCTTGCAAGGCTTTGGTGACGATGGCCGAGCAAACTGTTTTCCCAATCTCGGTGCCGATTCCGGCGATGATGTATTGCTTAGGCATTAGATTCAAGGGTATGTATGAGTCGCTGCATTGCTTCTTGTGAAGTGGATGCTGTCAGGGTAATTCGAATGCGTTCTTTTCCTTTGGGTACAGTCGGGAAAACGATCGGTTTCACGGCAAATCCTGCAGCTTGCGCCTTAGCAGCTTTGGCGCGTACTTCCTGGTTTCCTGTGACAAAAAAAGTTTGAATCGCAGTTTGGCTGTCTCCCCATTCAGCAGCTGTTTGTAGGCTTCTAAAGTGATGAATATTGGCTTGCAACGAAATGCGTTCCGAATCGGCTTTGGCCACAAAGCTCATTGCCGTGTGTAAGCTCAAGACATGATGTGGGGTAGGGGCCGTTGAATAAATGAAGGGTCTCGCAAAATTAATGAGGTAAGTTCGAAGCTCTTCAGAACCGAGTACCACCGCACCTGCGTTTCCCCAGGCCTTTCCGAATGTGATTACACGGGCAAAAATGGAATCTTGGATTCCTAATTCCACGCATAATCCTGCGCCTTTAGGGCCATAAACGCCTCCCGCATGGGCCTCGTCTACGATTAATTCAAAGTTGTATGTAGCTTTTAACTCAACTAATTCTTGCAACGGAGCTACATCGCCATCCATGGAATAGATGGATTCAACCACCACCCATTTAATGGTTTCTAGGGGATATTGCTCCAATAAGTGGACCAAATCTGTCAGGTCATTGTGCTTGAATATCCGTCGTTCCGCGGGCGATAAGCGGAGGCCATCAATTAAACTCGCATGCAATAATTTATCGCAGAAAATAACATGTTCTTTTTGTGTCAAGGAAGCGATTAGCCCCAAATTTGCCTCAAATCCTGAGCTAAAAAGCAAGGCTGCCGGTGCTTGATGCAAGGCCGCACATTTGCTTTCAAAATCCTCCATATAGGAATGATTCCCTGAAATTAATCGGGAACCCGTCGAGCCATTAATAGGGGAATTTTGGTCCTGTGCGCTTAGCCAAATCTGAATGTCCTCGGATATTTGTTTTGCTAATTCCCGGTTTTTAGCAAGACCTAAATAGTCATTGGAACAGAAATCGGCCAACTGATCCACGGTGGCCAAAGCACGCAAGAGCCCGGCGGATTTTCGTTCGCTTAAGGCATTGATCAGGCGGTTATTAGCTGGGTTCGTGTTTGACATAATTGTGTGTAAAACTACGAAACAAGGGGCAATTCCGACAGGAATGTTTTGAAAAAATGCGTTTATCGATTAATTACAGTAAAAACAGGAAATAATGCTTGACAATTCGATAACTCTAATGTAGTATTGCACAACGTTTCAATGTCGTAAACGTTTCTGTTAACAAATCACCCAAGTTTTCTCTGTTGTGCTGCTCATCCAAAGGATTGTGCTTCATGTTTTAAAGAGCAATTTTTATTAAATTTTGGGCTTTGTTTTATCAAAAAAATATCAACTTATTTCCCTTTTATGGATAATAAATCCGATTCATCTAACCGTCCTAAGCGTCAACGAATTCAAAAAACATCAGAAGAACAAGCCCCATTATTACCGATGGGAGAGGCTCCTGTTGTCGAATCAACTCCCGAAGTGTCTGAAGAAACACCTTCTGCGAAGCCTGCACGCAATGTGCGTCCTCGTAAAGGAAAGTCAAATCAAGCGGAGGAGGCTCCCATTGAAGTAGAAGGTATCATCGAGCCGGAAGAAGTTGATACTTCTTTTGTGACAAGCGATGCTCCACTGGCGGCTGATAAAGTTTCACCTACAGATGCTCCCGTTGATTTAAATACCCTGCCGAAGGAAGATGCGCCGGCGCAACAGCCTCAACATCAACATCGTCAGCACCGTAATAATTACAATCAAGTCATCAAAGAATTGGATGGTTTAATTGATAATGAAGGGGTTTTGGAAATCATGCAAGAAGGCGGTTACGGTTTCATGCGTTCATCGGATTACAACTATTTGGCATCACCGGATGATATTTATGTGTCACCTTCTCAAATCAAAATGTTTGGTTTGAAAACAGGGGATACGATTTTAGGAAAGATTCGTCCACCGAAAGAAGGGGAGAAGTATTTCGCTTTGTTGAAAGTGGAATCTGTGAATGGAAAAACAACGGATGAGATTCGTGATCGGATCAATTTTGAATATTTAACACCTTTGTTCCCAGAGGAGAAATTAAACTTGTCTTCGACGGCGGATAATTATTCGACGCGTATTTTAGACTTGTTCGCTCCGATTGGTAAAGGTCAAAGGGGTATGATCGTTGCCCAACCGAAAACGGGTAAAACGGTCTTATTAAAAGACATTGCGAATGCGATTTCACGCAACCACCCTGAGGTTTATTTGATTATTTTATTGATCGATGAACGTCCGGAGGAGGTAACGGATATGCAACGTTCCGTACGTGCAGAGGTGATTTCATCGACCTTTGATGAGCAAGCAGAACGTCACGTGAAAGTGGCTAACCTGGTTTTGGAAAAAGCAAAACGTATGGTGGAATGTGGTCACGATGTCGTGATTTTATTAGACTCAATCACGCGTTTAGCGCGTGCTTACAATACCGTTGTTCCTTCTTCAGGTAAGATTTTATCTGGGGGTGTGGATGCGAATGCCTTACACAAACCAAAACGTTTCTTCGGTGCGGCACGTAATGTGGAGAATGGTGGTTCATTAACCATTATCGCAACTGCCTTGATCGAAACCGGTTCGAAAATGGATGAGGTAATCTTTGAAGAATTCAAAGGTACTGGTAACATGGAATTACAATTGGATCGTAAACTGGCCAATCGCCGTATTTATCCTTCGATTGATGTAACCGCTTCAGGTACGCGTCGTGAGGATCTCTTGATGGATCCAGCGGTATTGCAACGCGTTTGGATTTTGCGCAAGCACATGTCGGACATGAACTCGGTAGAGGCCATGGAATTCTTGCAACAGCAAATGAAAGGTACGCGTAACAACGAAGAGTTTTTGGTATCAATGAATCGCTAAGGTGTCGATTTTACCCATTGAATTACGTTCATCGGATCGTCAGCCCGTTTGGTTTATCGGGCATGGCAGTCCGATGAATGCGTTAATGGACAACCCATTTACACAATCTTTGAATCAATTGGGTGCTTCTATCGCCCCACCGCAAGCTGTACTTGTGGTTTCAGCGCATTGGTTGACTCGTGGTGGCTCTTTCGTACAAGCCTCACCCAATCCCGAAACGATTCATGATTTTGGCGGATTTCCGCGCGAATTGCATCAATTTCAATATCCATCGCCGGGCAGTCCTTTTTTTGCGTCTGCGTTGGCAGATCAAGTTCAGGCGATTGAGCCTACCACCGAATGGGGTTTGGATCATGGGGCTTGGACGGTTTTGTGTCATTTATTTCCGAAACACAACATCCCTTGTTTTGAATTATCGATTAATTATTCACGTCCCTTAGCTTACCATATTTCACTCGCACGTGAACTACAGTTTTTACGCGAGAAAGGTGTTTTGATTCTGGGAAGCGGCAATATTGTGCACAATTTACAGGCCAGTATACCCAATTTAAGCTCGGGTCAAGAGAACTTTGGCTACGATTGGGCGAAGGAATTTGATGTGTGGTCGGCGGAATTGATTGCCGATAAGAACGTTGAGGGACTACTCGATTATGAACGAGCACCCGGTGGGCGCTATGCTGTTCCTACGCCGGATCATTACATTCCTTTGTTGTACAGTTTAGCGCTGGCCCGTAAAGACGAACAAGTCTATACGACATATGAGCAACTCGTATATGGAGGAATATCGATGCGTTGTTTCGAGGTTCGTTAATAGCCAAAGAAAACCTTCTCGATGATCTCACAGGCTTGATCCATTTCGGTTTTCGTAATGGTCAAAGGTGGTGCTAATCGTATTTTGTTTCCGTGTGTAGGTTTTGCCAACAGGCCTGCGCGCATGAAATCCATGCAAATTTCCCAAGCGACCGGACTATCTTCTTCGGTATTGATTTCAATCGCACACAATAAACCTTTGCCGCGCACTTCGCGAATTAAGGCTGTTTTGGCTTGTAAGGTTCGCAAGAATTTCATCAATTGATTGCCACGTTTTTCGGCATTTTCAATTAAATCTTCATCTGCTAAAATATCAATGGCTACGTTTGCTACTGCGCAGGCTAATGGATTTCCGCCAAAGGTCGATCCATGTTCACCTGGTTTGATGGTCAACATGATTTCGTCGCTGCACAAGACAGCTGAAACAGGCATGAATCCTCCGGATAATGCTTTTCCTAATAAAAGAATATCGGGATGCACGAATTCGTGGTGGCAGGCAAGCCATGCGCCGGTCCGACCGAGGCCCGTTTGAATTTCATCGGCAATGAATAATACGCGGTGTTTTTTGCAAAGGTCCGCGGCTTTTTTTAAGTAACCGGGATCGGGTAGCATCACGCCAGCTTCGCCTTGGATGGGCTCAACCATGTAGGCGGCCACGTTCGGATCTTGCAATTTTTCCTCTAAAGCAGCTAAGTTATTGTAGGGGATTTTGATGAATCCAGGCGCAAAAGGCCCGAAATTATGATAGCTACTTGGGTCCGTAGAGGATGAAATCGCTGCGATGGTTCTGCCCCAAAAATTTCCTTCTGCCACGATGATTTGGGCTTGATTCGCTGGAATTTCTTTTACTTCATACCCCCATTTACGGGCTAATTTGATGGCTGATTCCCCGGCTTCAACACCCGTATTCATTAATAGCACCTTCTCGTAGCCGAATTTCTCTGCGAGCTTTTTCTCGGTTACACCTAATTGGTCATTATGAAAGGCACGTGAACTCAAGGTGAGTTTTTGGGCCTGATCTGTAATCGCTTGAATTAATCGGGGGTGACAATGCCCTTGATTGACCGCGCTATAGGCAGATAAAAAATCGAAGTATTTTTTCCCTTCAACATCCCAAACATGTACACCCAGGCCCTTGTTTAGGACAACGGGAATAGGATGGTAATTATGGGCACCGTATTCAGATTCTAGGCGGATGTAATCGGTTGATGTCATTGTTGATGAATTGCACGCGGTATTGTAGAGACGCGATACTTCGCGTCTATTTTTATTGTTGTAGAGACGCGAGGTATCGCGTCTCTACATGATTATTAAAGTCGCTCGTAAATCCCCGCAACGCCTTGGCCACCACCTACACAGGCGGTTACCATGCCATATTTCTGGTCACGGCGTTTCATTTCATCAAAGAGCTGAATGGATAATTTAGCGCCTGAACATCCCAGCGGGTGTCCTAAGGCAATCGCTCCACCGTTTACATTGACAATGCTCGGGTCGATGCCCAATGTCTTTATGACTGCTAATGACTGCGCCGCAAAGGCTTCATTCAATTCGATTTGTTGGATATCTTTCAACTGTAACCCTGCTTTTTTCAAAGCTAATGGAATCGCTTCCACCGGACCGATACCCATTAAACTTGGCTCGACACCGGCTGTCGCATAAGTCACCATACGTGCGATTGGCTCTAATTTATGTTGTTTCACAAATGCTTCGGAAACGACTAAAACAAAAGCTGCTCCATCGGATGTCTGGGAGGCATTTCCTGCGGTTACCGATCCACCCATAGCAAACACGGGTTTTAATTTACCCAAGGCCTCAATCGTCGTATCGGCACGCGGACCTTCGTCTTTTGAAACCGTCCATGTTCTTGTTTTCTTTTTGCCTGAAGCCGCATCGAAATAATTTTCAGATACGTTGATCGGCACGATTGAAGCATCGAAATGACCTGCCGCTTGTGCAGCTAAGGCTTTTTGGTGAGATGCCAATGCGAACGCATCTTGCTCATCGCGTGTAATTTCATATTTTTTTGCCACCTCTTCAGCGGTTAAGCCCATACCGATGTAGTAATCGGGATGTTCGGAAGCAATGTTGTAATTCAAAACGGTTTTGTGGCCCATCATCGGCAACATGCTCATGGATTCTGTTCCACCGGCAATGATGCAATCCGCGATACCCGCGGCGATTTTGGAAGATGCCAAAGCGATGGCTTCTAATCCTGATCCACAGTAGCGATTGATGATAAATCCGGGTACGCTTTTGGGTAAGGATAACAATGAAATGTAACGTGCCATCTGCATACCTTGTTCGGCTTCTGGAATCGCATTACCTACGATTAAATCTTCCACGAGCACCGGGTCCACCGACGGAACCTGTGCCATTAAATGTTTGATCACCTCTGCCGCCAAATCATCTGGTCGCATGGTTCTAAATCCACCCTTGTTTGCTTTTGCCACCGCTGTGCGGTAACCTGCTATGATATATGCGTTCATGATTAATTTCTTAAAGGTTTACCTCCATTTAATAAGCTACTGATTCGTTCCAATGTTTTGCGTTCGCCAGATAGCGATAAGAATGCCTCGCGCTCAAGGTCGATTAAGTAATCTTCGGTCACCAGTTGAGGTGTATCTAAATCACCGCCACAGATAGCGTAAGCTAATTTGTTTGCGATTAAGGCATCGTGTTCAGAGATGTATTTACCCATCAACATGCCTTGGATTCCCGCTTTAAATAAAGCCAAACCTTGTTTTCCTTCTACCCAAACATCACTGCGAGGCTGCTGCTGCACATAGCCCGCTTCTGCCAAAGCAATCGCTTCTTTTTTCGCTTCCGAAATCAATTGGCTGCGATTCAATACTATGCGATCTTCTTTACGCAAGTAATTCATTTCCAATGCCTCATATGCCGAAGTACTCACGCGCGCCGTGGCAATGTTCATGAAGGCTTCTTGTAAACGGTTGAGTTCAACATCGCCTTTCCGACGGGCATCGCCCATGCGTAAAGCCATTTCTTTCGTTCCGCCACCGGCTGGAATTAGACCTACACCTACTTCCACCAATCCCATGTATAATTCCGCATGTGCGACAATTTTATCCGCATGTAAATTGATTTCTGTTCCTCCACCTAACGCAAGTGTATGCGGAGCCACAACCACCGGAATGGACGAGTAACGTACACGCATCATGGTTTTTTGGAAGATGGCAATCATCTGATTGACTTCATCAAATTCTTGTTGGGCCGCATACATAAACAACATACCCAAATTTGCCCCAGCTGAGAACGCCTCCACGCCTTCATTTCCGATGACCAAACCACGGTAATCTTTCTCTGCAAGATCAATCGCTTTTTGGATGCCCTCTAAAACCCCTTGGCCCATCGTATTCATCTTCGAATGGAATTCCAAGTTGATGATGCCATCGCCAATATCGATAATGCTCGCATCGTCGTTTTTGTAAATGGTTTTCGTTGGTTTTAATATTTGCAGATTGATCTGCTTTTCAGCACCCGGAATGCGTAGGTATTTTTTCGTATGAATGTCATAATATTGACGTTCGCCGTTTTCTACTCGATAGAATGTTGAATTCCCCGACTTGACCATATCAGTCACCCAAGCAGCGGGTTGAAGACCCTCTGTAGCCATGAGATCAAGACCTGCTTGAACACCAATGGCATCCCAAGTTTCGAAGATGCCCATTTCCCAACCGAATCCTGCGCAGATAGCTTGGTCAATTTTGACAAAATCATCCGCAATTTCAGGTACGCGAAGGGAGGCGTAACGGAAACCATCCAAGATGGTTTTGCGGTAAAATTCTCCCGCCAAATCTTTTCCTGCTAATAAAACCGCAAAGCGATCGGCTAGTTTGTCGATGGCTTTTGTACGTTCCAAGGTTTCGAAAGAAACCTTTTGAGACGGACGATATTCAAATGTTTGTAAGTCAAGACTTAAAATAACCGTCTTGCCTCCTTCTTTAGTCTTCTTGTAAAATCCTTGACCGGTCTTATCACCGAGCCATTTATTCTCCATTAATTTTTGAAGCATGTTGGGCAATTCGAAAATCGAAATGCTTTCGTCATTCGTCAACGCTTGCTTTAAATTATTCGCTACGTGAACCGTTGTATCTAAACCCACGACATCCGATAAACGGAAGGTCCCGGATTTCGGTCGGCCGACAACCTTAGAGGTTAACTTGTCTACCTGCTCCACCGTTAGTCCCAATTCCTCCACCACTTTCATGGTTTGCATCATCGAATAAACGCCAATGCGGTTTGCGATAAAGGCTGGCGTGTCCTTACATAAGACGGTCGTTTTGCCCAATTGCGTTTCCCCGAATTGTAAGAGAAATTCAATGATTTTAGGATCCGTTTTTGGGGTTGGGATAATTTCCAACAAGCGCAGGTATCTTGGCGGGTTGAAAAAGTGCGTGCCGCAGAAATGGTTTTGGAAATCCTCTGAACGTCCTTCAGCCATTAAGTGAATGGGAATGCCGGAAGTGTTCGAAGTAATTAACGTGCCAGGTTTACGGAATTGCTCGACGCGATCATAAAGCGATTTTTTGATCGCTAAATTCTCCACGACGACCTCCATAATCCAGTCGGCCTGTGCAATCTCCGGTAGATTATCATCGAAGTTGCCCAGTTTAATGTTTTTGGCAAAGCCGCTGCTGTAAAGCGAAGCGGGCTTTGCCTGTATAGTTTGTTGAAATGCCGTATTGACGATCCGATTTTTCACGGATGGATGCTCTAGGCTTAAGCCTTTTGCCTGTTCCTCTGCATTCAGTTCTTTGGGAGCGATGTCCAAAAGCAATACCTGAACGCCAATGTTTGCGAAATGACAGGCGATGCGAGAGCCCATAATTCCAGAGCCAAGGATGGCTACGCGTTTAATGGAACGATTCATGTTAATAATTTTGAGGTGTTTATTAGGCCGGGTTGGCGAGGTCTCAAACATCGCTTGGGTCTAACGCAGTAAATATAAAGAAAAAACAAAATGTTATGCAAGCATACTAAATAAAATATCAGTAAAAATCCCCCTGGGTTCGCCAGGGGGATTAAAATAATCAAGGAATTGGTTTTATGATGCGTAACTCGAAGTGGGTTCACATGCGCAAACCAAGTTACGGTCACCAAATGCTGAGTCAATACGCGATACAGCTGGCCAGAATTTATTGGCTCTCACATACGGAAGTGGGAATACCGCTTCTTCACGTGTGTAGGCTTTATCCCAGTCGGCAACCAACACACGACTTTGTGTGTGTGGTGCGTTCTTCAACAAGTTATTTGTTTTCTCCACGCGGCCTTCTTCAATCGCACGAATCTCTGCACGAATGCTCAACAAGGCGTCGCAGAAACGATCTAATTCTTCTTTACTTTCGGATTCCGTCGGCTCGATCATCAAGGTTCCTGCTACCGGGAAAGAAAGGGTAGGTGCGTGGAATCCGTAGTCCATCAAACGTTTCGCGATATCTTCTGCTTCTACGGCAGCGGAGATTTTGAACGGACGGCAATCTACAATCATTTCGTGCGCACAACGTCCTTGTGAACCTGTGTACAAGATTGGGAATTCTTTTTCCAATCGCGCTTTGATGTAGTTCGCATTTAGGATAGCTGTTTTAGTAGCCATCGTTAAGCCTTCTCCACCCATCATCGCGATGTAAGCGTATGAGATTGCTAAGATCGAAGCGGATCCAACGGGTGCAGCTGAAACGGCTCCATGTGCGGGTGCTTCAACCGAATCCGTAATCACGTGACCGGGTAAGAATGGAACCAATTGTGGTGCCACACCGATAGGTCCCATGCCTGGACCACCGCCTCCGTGTGGAATACAGAAGGTCTTGTGCAAGTTTAAGTGACATACGTCGGCGCCAATGCGTGCCGGCGAAGTTAATCCCACCTGCGCATTCATATTCGCACCATCCATGTAAACTTGTCCACCAAATTCATGAATCATGGCGCATATATCAATGATGCTCTCCTCGAAAACGCCATGTGTACTTGGGTAGGTGACCATTAAACATGCCAAATCATCTTTGTGCTCTTCAGCTTTGGCTCGTAATGCATCCACATCGATATTTCCATTTTCATCACATGGAGTCACAATCACTTTCATGCCTGCCATTACAGCTGATGCAGGATTGGTGCCATGTGCAGATGAAGGTATCAATGCAATGTTGCGGTGTGAATCTCCACGCGAAGCATGGTAAGCACGAATCACCATCAAACCAGCATATTCACCTTGGGCACCCGAGTTCGGTTGCATGGACATCGCCGCAAAACCGGTGATTTCACATAACCATGCACTTAATTCGGTAATCATTTGTTGGTACCCACGTGTCTGAAACGCCGGGGCAAACGGATGCATTTTGCCTAATTCAGGCCATGTCACCGGAATCATTTCCGTTGTTGCATTCAATTTCATCGTACATGATCCCAAGGATATCATGGAGTGAACCATGGATAAATCTTTGGATTCCAATGATTTCAAATAACGCAACATGCCGTGCTCAGAATGATAACGATTGAATACGTCATGCGACATGAATGTTGAGGTACGTGTTAACGACGTTGGAATGTTCCAAGCGACAGTCAACTCATCTCCTAAGATTCGTTGGCCCTGAGCTCTTTGGAAGAATGCCAAAATCTCAATGACATCATCTTCCGATGTTGTCTCGTCTAAGGCGATGCTTAACTTGTTAGCATCGTTTTTGTAGTATCTAAAATTGCGCTCCGACTCCTCTGCATATTCACGAATTTCTTCCGTTTGAGAACCTGTGATTACTGTTAAGGTGTCAAAGTGCTGCGTGTTTTCTAAGCTATAGCCAAGTTTTTTCAATCCAGCGGCCAACAATTCAGTCAAGCCGTAAACGCGAGAAGCGATTTTCTTCAAGCCTTCGGGTCCGTGGTAGATTGAATAAGCTGCTGCCATGATGGATAGCAATACTTGCGCTGTACAGATATTTGAAGTTGCTTTTTCCCGACGAATGTGTTGTTCACGTGTTTGAAGTGCCATGCGAAGCGCACGGTTTCCTTCCGAATCTACGGATACACCGATGATACGACCTGGAATGCTACGCTTGTATTTTTCTTTCGTTGCAAAGAAGGCAGCATGCGGTCCACCGAATCCCATCGGTACGCCGAAACGTTGTGAACTTCCTACAACAACATCTGCTCCCCATTCACCTGGAGGCGTTAATAAAGTCAAGGCTAATAAATCCGCTGCGACAACGATTTGTAAGTTTTGCTCTTTCGCGGAAGCAACAAAGGCTGCGTAATCAAATACCTCGCCATTGGCTGCCGGGTATTGTAAAACAATTCCGTAATATTTAGGATCTGTCAGGTCGATTTTCGTATGATCACCTACTTCGATTTCGATGCCGATCGGTTCTGCACGCGTCATCAATAAATCGATGGTTTGAGGCAGGCAAAGCGATGATACGAAAAGGGTTTCTGCATTTGCGCGTTCAGTGGGGCGCTGGCCGTATAACATCGTCATAGCCTCAGCCGCTGCCGTTCCCTCATCTAACAGGGAAGCATTCGCTAATTCCATGCCCGTAAGGTCGATGACCATAGTTTGGTAATTCAACAACATTTCCAAACGACCTTGTGCGATTTCCGCTTGATATGGCGTGTAAGCCGTGTACCAAGATGGATTTTCCAAAATGTTACGCAAAATCACGGTTGGCGTGAACGTATCAAAATAGCCTAAGCCAATATGGCTTTTGAAGATTTTGTTTTGACCCATTACTTGTTTGAAATCACGAAGGAATTCAAATTCTGTTTTCGGAGCAGGTAGGCGAAGGCCTTGTGCCAAACGAATTTTTTCGGGTACAGTTTGATTGATGAGTGTATTTAAATCAGCAACGCCGATTTCCTTCAACATGGCGGATACGTCGGCAGGTTCCACATTGTTGTGACGCAAGGAGAAATCTTCCCGATATTTGAAATTTGGGGTCATAGAATACCTGTGAATTTGGATTGAAAAATCGCCACAAAAGTAAGCTTTTTTTAGCGATTTATTTTTGATTCCTTAACTTCGCTTTCTTTAAATTTGTTTTAATCGATGAAAAAATCAACAATCTATGTTTTAGCGCTGATTTTACTCGCTAAAATTATTCCATTTGGGGCTTCGGCTCAATCAAATCCTGTCCCGTATGCCTATACGATAAAGGCGGAAGATTTGAAAAAACACCTCACTTTTATTGCTTCTGATAGCTTGAAAGGCCGAAATACGGGTTCTGCGGAACAAAAAGTGGCGGCTAATTACATCGCTGATCATTTTAAGAGATCAGGTTTAGCCCCTGTGAATGGATCTTATTTCCAAAAAGTCGATTTAGTCAATCGTTCATGGTCGAAAGTTGCTTTATCCATCAAGGGAAAGGCTTATGAGTATTTAGGCCATTTCATGGCGAACGCATTGGTTCCTGTGACAGCTAATTCGAAGTTGCCAGTCGTGTTTGCGGGATACGGGGTCCAACAAGCTGGATTTACAGATTACGATAAATTATCGGCTAAGGGAAAATATGTTTTGGCGTTCGAAGGAGAAGCGAAAGATGCGCAAGGAAATTATGTGTTATCAGGTACCAAAGATCCTTCGGTTTTTGGAAAAGGCGATGGCTGGAAAGAGAAATTAAAGCGTTCGCAAGCCTTGGGAGCGAAGGGTTTGATCTTGATTTCAGATAAATCGGAGAAAGACTTTGGTAACCAATTGCGTCAGCGTCAGGTAATGATGCAGCGTTTTGGAAATGAGCGTATGGTTTTTGCTGATGTCGCTGCTTCACCGAACGAAGCGCCTGTATTAACGATTTCTTCTGCCATGGCAGCGGAAATTTTAGGTACAACGGAGGCAGATTTGTTGGCCTATAAAGCTTCGGTAGCCGCTGCGAAAAAGTCGGCACCTGCTAAATTTAAAGCCTCACCGATTACGTTGACAATCGAGCGTACGGAGAAACCTGTGGATACTTACAATGTTGTCGGTTATTTAGAAGGAACGGATAAGAAAGATGAAGTCGTTATTTTGACAGCACATTACGATCACATTGGTATTTCATTTGATGGCAAGATTAACAACGGAGCGAATGATGACGGTTCTGGAACCGTAACGGTGATGGAGTTAGCGGAGGCCTTCGGTCAAGCTGCAGCGGAAGGTAAAAGACCTCGTCGGAGCATTTTATTTATGACGGTAACGGGTGAAGAAAAAGGCTTATTAGGTTCTGAGTGGTATTCAAATCATCCTTTGTTTCCTTTGGCGAATACCGTTTGTGATTTAAATACGGACATGACAGGTCGCTACGATGAGGAGCACATGGGCAAGCCGGATTATATTTATGAGATTGGTTCAGATAAATTATCATCGTCTTTACGCGAGATTTTAGTTGATCAAAATAAGAAACACGTAGGTTTGGAATTGGATTTTCGTTTCAATGACCCGAATGACCCGAACCGTTTCTATTACCGTTCCGACCACTATAATTTTGCCAAACACGGTATTCCGGTAGCATTCTTCTTTAATGGGGTGCACGATGATTATCACCAACCGGGCGATGATGTAGAAAAAATCGAATTTGATCAAGTACAGAAAGTTGGCCGCTTGGTCTTCTACATGGCTTGGGAGATTTCGAATCGTGAGGAGCGATTGAAGGTGGATTCGAATAAGCCGTAAGTTTTCTCTTTGGCAATCCATTCAGGTTTGCCAAAGTTTGAGGCCCCAGGCGATGCTTGGGGCTTTTTTTTGGAGTGTTGTAGAGACGCGATACCTCGCGTCTTAATCCCTAGGTTAAAACCTGGAGTTGTAAATGGATGTTATTAACCCTCGGCTTTAGCCTAGTGAATCGACGCGAAATTCGTCTCAACCTTTGGCAATCCTGTAAGGATTGCCAAAGGAGCTACAGCAGCCCTTGAATTTTCTCCTCAAAAACCCGTTGATTCACCTTCGACTGTTGTATGAATTCGTTATCATCTAAATCTCCAATCACGGCTTCGAGTTCTTTGGCATTGCCAAACATTGCTAAGCGGAAAGGATCTTGATAATCTTTGGCACGGGACTTTTCGATGCCCTCTGTTAAGAAGCGGGATGTATCCACCGCATTGGCTAACCAAGCTGAAATGTTTTCGATGGCCTTAGGATTCACTTTTAATAAGCCGTTAAGCGCATTTTCGAATTTTTGATCCGGATATAAAGCGGCTTGTTTTTCGTAGAATGCATGGACTTCCGACCACGTTTTAATCCCGCCTAATTTGATCTTGTTTTTCAGGTCTGCAACTGCTCCCGAAGGAATCAATTGACCTCCTAGATTATCCCAAGTTTGAATCGCTGTGGCATTTGCTAAGGTTTTGTTTAGCAAGTCCATGGGCTTTTGATCAGGATTTCGTTGGCATGTCGCTACCCATTCTTTTGCTGCATGGTATTGTAATAAGTCCCCAAATATTTGATAGGCACGATGAATTTTTGCTACCCGAGTCTTCCGTTTCGAGTTCTCAATTCCTGTTGCCCAGACGGCTAAGTTTTCTTGGGCGTTTGCTGGATTTTCCAACCAGGCTTGACCCGCTGCTGCGTCTTTTTCGAGCGCATCGCCGACCCATTGGCAAAATAATTCGCGCGCATGCAAGATTTCGCTAACGGTATCTGGTGCCAAATAGTCGAATTCCAATAACATATTTTTCTCGACGCGCTGATCGCGCGCCGCAAATTTCCAGGCGTTTCGCGCGATGGCATACATGTTGTATTGGAACCAATAACCCGCGATAATCAATAATCCGCCCGATGCGTCATCGTTGCCCAATAACGAGAAGGGGATTGGATTGTGAATTTCAGCGGGATAATTGCCTTTGGAAATCAAGTTGAAGGCAGCGAATTTGGAATTGTGTTTTAACGCAACGGACAATCCTGGCCAAAAACCTCTTCCTGCTTGTAATTCTCCATCTGCACCTCTTGAGTTATGATTTGAGCCAAGCGTCGCACCCGCCGCCATGTTACTTTGACCATGGATGATGGCCGCACATAAAAAGGAATTATTATGGTGTTGTTCGTGTGCAGGAAAAATCAGGGCGTTTAATACCTCGCAACAGGAAATCGTCGAATTACTTCCTAAGAAGGAGTTGATCAAACGCGCACCATATTTCAATTGACTATGTGCCGCTAAAATGAAACGCACGGCTTTGACCCCGTAAAATATCCGACAACCTTCATGGATAATTCCATTGACGATTTCACAGCCTTCCCCGATTTGCGTGGAGGCATGCGGATAGGAAATGATCGTTAAATTCTTGAGTTTATTCGCCCCCTTAATATAGGTGTCCGATCCCATGTTGACATCTTTGATGATGCCCGTATTTTTGATGACTGTCCGATCTCCAATTTGACCATAATAGCCACGGTGTGTCGAAAATTCTTGTTGGGTCAGGTTGAAATAACCCGCTTGTAAGGCTTGGTCATCGCGATCCTGTGTCCATAAAAACGCATCTGCTGGACGCATTCCGATGAATGGGATAACCTTCCGACCGCCATTTTCGTTTCCTAATTCGAGCCAAATACGGATGCGCTCTGCTTCTCCGTCTTTGACGATACCATTACCAAATTTGGCTGTTGGGGTCGTAGCTAATTCGTTGACTTGAAGAATCATGACTTCATTGCCAATCTGAAAATGGGAGAGGAGATTCACACGATCGATGGCTACGTTATCGCCAAAATCGCTTGATATGATGGTGGAATTATAAATCCCAACCGGCATGCGTAGGTTCTTAAATTCGAGGTAGCATGACTCCAACATTCCAATTCGAATCAACCCAAAAAAGCGGCAGTTTTTTACGAGATAAGGATTGAAACCATCTTTTACCCAAATGTCTTTCCAGTTTTCGGCCTCATTTAAGTTGGCCTCCATGATACTAATTTCACGCGCTGTTAGTTGGCGATAATCAGTTTGTTGGATGGTAGCATTGCGGTATAGGTATTCATTCGAACCCGCTTGCAAGTAGTCGGCGGTAACAAAGCCATAACCTAAATCCGCAAGGGGTTTCTTATCAATTCGATTCATTTCTCGTAAAATTCTATAGGCAGATCATCGGGATCAGATATAAAAGTAAATCGTTTTCCTGTAAATTCATCGATTCGAATGGGTTCAGATGTAATATTTTGCCGATTTAGCACTTCGACCATCGCATCTAAATCGTCTACTGAAAATGCCAAATGGCGTAATCCTGAAGCTTCTGGTCTTGAAGTTCTGGCCGGAGGATTTGGAAAGGAGAAGAGCTCAATTTGATATAAGCCATTGACTTCCAGGTCTAATTTGTAGGAATCACGCGCTTCACGGTAGACTTCACGTATGATTTTGAAACCTAGTTTTTCGGTATAGAAGTATTTGGATACTTCGTAGTTTGAGCAGATAATGGCGATGTGGTGAATTCCTGTTATCATGTCTTTTTTGTTCTTTAGCTTTGCCAATCCTCCAAGGTTTGGCAAAGCTAGGGTTGTGGGAGTGAAATTGCAAGGCGATATGGATCAGGTAAAAAAAATATCAAAATCTTAATAAGCTTTTAAATCCCCAGACTGAAGTCTGTGGTTAAAAATTAGCCCTAATGGACTAAAGTCTAAAGTCCAATGTCCAAAGTCTACTCTTTGACCGCCACTGCGATTTTGGAATCGGCGGTACCATAATACATAAACCACTTGCCCTTGAAATGCACGAGGCCTTCCACGAAGCAAACTTCGTTGACTTCCCCTACGCGTTCGTAATCTTTGTCGGGCCAAATAAAGGCTTGCTTGCTCCGGTTGATCAGTCGGTTTGGTTTATTTGCATCAAAAAGTGCTTGCCCAGCCGCGTAGGTGTATTTAGGGAATTTGGTATCATTAAAATTCGCGGCATTGCTGCTGTTGTAGATCAAAAGAATTCCCTCAGGACGCATTAATGCATAGGGCCCGGGTTCCACTAAACGTGAATCGAAATAGCCGCTGCGCGGTTGGAGTACCGATATTTTGACTTGATTTTCCGCATTCTCACAAACTTCCCAATGGCGCAAATCGGATGATTTAGCCATGAATAAGTCGGTGTCGCCAAAATACATCCAATAGAAGCCATCGATTTTTTGGGCAATGACCCGACTGTTAATCTCCTTACCCACGATGGCTCCTGATTTGGACCACATATTGATGTATTTGGGACTTGCGAGCATAGGTCCTAATTTTTCCCAATGTTGCAAGTCTTTTGATATGGCCGAACAAAGCCTTGCCGTTTTGCCATCATAGGACGTGTAGGTCAGTAAAAATTGGCCATCTTCGGTTTCGATGACGCGAGGATCTTCGATACCCCCTTGCCATTCGTATTGTCTGAATGCATCTTCGCCTGGTGCTAAAATAGGTGACGCCTGTTTCGTGAAATGGATTCCATCATCCGATATCGCCATGCCAATGCGTGAGGTGCCTAATGAATCTTGGGCGCGATAGAGTAAATGAACTTTACCTTGGTAGACCAAAGCCGTTGGATTCAGTACATTTTTGTTTTCCCAGCCTACTAATTTCTTTTGTATGGGGCAGTAATAGGTCGCGCGCACATCAGGCTTCATGATGGGGTTTTCCGCATCGGCCTTTTTGAAGCCACTTAATTCCCAGTTTGTTTGAAAGGATGCATCAATGGAGGAATGCATGTTGGACATTTTCCATTGCCCGTTTTGCTTGATAAAATATGCGGTTTCTAACCAGTTTACTTGGCGGTCCCGTCCCATGGCGTGAATCAGCGCCCGGTTTTTATAGAAAACGTGCGCACTATTTTTGTCAACCTTGCTTGCCAGAATTTCGAATTGATTGATACGCTTGAAGTCGGCGGGCCTACCTTTATCCATCCGATTGATGAGTGTATCTAGGGTCCAAATTTCACCGTTTTCCACAAGTTTGAAATCAGGAGTAATCGCTTCTCGCATACCCGCTTTATTCCCAACTGAATAGGCATCAAAAAAGCGTTGAATGGTTTCAGCGGGTTGTTGGGCAATGCTAAAAAATGGAATGATTAAGTAAAATAAGATGTATTTCTTCATATTTATGATCCCCCATTAAGCTTTGGCAATCCTTTGAGGTTTGCCAAAGCTAGCGCGGAGGGGGCGGATTTGCAAGGGTTTTTAGAGTGGAGGGAGAAATTGCCAGAAAAGTGATAACCCTAGGCTTCAGCCTAGGGACTAGCCGCAGGCTGAGGTGTACGCTTCCTAAATCCCCAGACTAAAGTCCGGGGTTATAAATTATTGTTATTTCGCCACTAACTCATACGAATGACGAATCATTTCCTCGCATTGTGTGCGACTGAGTCCTTCGCCCATCACGACGGTGTTCCAATGTTTTTTATTCATGTGCCAGCCGGGTAATACGGCATGTGGGAAGTCTTCCCGGAGTTGAATCGCACGTTCAGGATTACATTTGACATTGAATCGAATGGGAGACTCTTCGATTCCCACCAATAAAAACATCTTGCCTTTAACTTTGTATACGATGTGATCCGGGCCAAATGGCTGTGTTTCTTCCACGCCTGGAAGCGTTATGCAATATTCGCAAATCTCATCGAGGTACATGCTACTTTAATTTAGCTGCAATCCAACGCATAACCTTTGGTAATTTGATATGGTTGTTGATGGTATATAACAGGTTTCGGGTGCGTAATAAATCGGTTTTCAATCCATTCCAGGAATTTTTGACAGCTTCTCCTGTGCGGATATTGACTAAGAACCGACGGATGAATAATTCATGCGTCACCATGTTGGAAAGCATCGGCGTGTAATAAACGCAATCCTTGAAATAGTAATGTGTAACCTGTGAGAATCGAGTTGAATTTGGGTCGTTTACGGCACTTCCTCCATGAATAATGTTGGAAGACCAAATCAATGCATCTCCTTTTTTAGCAAGGAATTTGACTTTTTGAAAGGGCGATGCCTCCATTAATTCTTCCATGAATGTCTCGTATTCAGGGTAATTATCGTAGGTGGTATCCTCGACCGAATTCTTGAAATGACTAAAATTATATTCGGGTGTGCGATGCGAACCTGGGTAATAAAATAAGGGTCCGTTGTCCTCCGTGATATCTTCTAAAGCCACCCAAACGCCACACATGTAACGTGCAGGCAATGAGCTAAAATGCATCGTATCCGAGTGCGCTTTTTGTTGGGACCCAACCTTGAAATTCAGCGTTTGGAAGGGAATAACCTCGCGGTCATAAAGCATTTCCAGCGTTTTGATAATTTCGGGATGTGCGGCCATTTGCTTGACAGGCTCCGACTTTTCCCAAAGATCCTGGATACGAATATCATTACGAAAGGTTTCAATGGGAAAGTCGGGGTTAAAACCTTTTTCCTGCATCTCGCGAATGATTTGGTCAACCAATTCCTCACTAAAAACATTTTTGACTACCACATACCCTTGTTCGTTGTATTCCTTCGCTAAAGCAGCATCTGCGGCACTTAACTTTTTGGTTGCCAGTATTTTTTGGAAGAATGGGCTTTCTACCCAAGGTAAATTCATTGATTGCATAGGATTGCTAGTTTGGTCCAAACAAGCACCAAGTTAAAAAAGCTAGCCCATTTGTCCAATTTAATTCACTTTGTATTTGCTAAAATACACATCAATACTTCCCTTTTTGGATTTTCCCTCGGTTTCATTGGGGCGGCTTGTTCGGTTGATATCGGTTGCCAAACCTTTGGGAATTTTAAACTTATTGACATCCATCACGAACTTCATGTGGGAGGGAAGACCAAACGATTTTTCCTGATTGTAGTCAAATTCACAGGTGATTGTTCCGTTGCTCCGACTCGTAATTTGCGATTTGATGACCAATAATGAACTGACATCTACCCATATTTTTGCCAAAATGATGTTGGAGTCATTTTGGGTGGGTAAGAGCGTAATAATTTCCAAATTGTTTTCTGTTCCTGAGGCGATGGCCGTGAAATCATCAGGCTTGCTGAACAAGAGCGGAAGTTCTGAAAATCCGTTTTTTGGAAGAATGGAAATTCCCGCCGACTTAACCTGAAAGTTGCTTGGATAGCTAAAGTGAATGTTGGCCTTCACAGGTAAAATACGGATTAAGGGGATTTGTGGTTTTATCGTTGCCTCCACCTCATAGCTTTTGACCTGATTGAATTTTTGAACCAAGCGCTTAAATGTTTGCGCTGGATTTTGGGCTTGAATCGCCAAAGGAAAAAGTAATAAAAGGATGTATTTCATTAGACGGTGATATCTTTTCGGTTAAAAGCAAACAAGGCAACAGTCACAAATAAGACATGATGTAATGTCAAAATCACGAGCGAATTTCGAATGGACTCCCAAGGCAAGGGATCTTCGAAAAAGGAGCGCCATGAGGCCATGTGTGTGGTAAATAAGTAAGGGCGTATCGGATCAAAAACGGGTACATCAAGCGTGCCGATAATCGTAAACAACAAGATGATTGCCATCGTGGATACAATAGGTCCGATCGAGTTGTCCGAGAAACATGACAGGCAAATCGAAAGGTTACTGATCGTCAATAAGGCGAAAAAGGCAACACAAAAAGCCCCCGCGTAACGCCAAAGCACATCGTTCTCCTGTAAAATTACCAATCCGTCGGAGTTCAAAACCATTAAATCTCCGGGACCAAAAAGCCAACGGCCCACGACTACTGCGAGTACGCCTAGCCAAATAACGATCAATAACGTATAGATACCACCTGCCAAAAATTTGGACCCTAAAAGTTGTCGGCGCGATATCGGTTTCGTAGCCAGCATTCGTAAGGTACCCATGGCCGCTTCTCCCGATATCAAATCGCCTGTTACCAGCGCGACCAATAGCGGTATGTGCACGATCAACATTTGTAAAATGATGAAGGCAACGAGATTCCCATTAAGTACCTCTCCTTCAAAACGTAAGGTTTGCTCAAAAGATGCAGTTACGAAGGAAATCATGGACATGCCATCTGCCTTTAGCGCAAACAGAATGATTCCCACTAAGCCCGTGATGGCAGCAAGCCCCAAATAGCTGCGTGGTTTTAGCGCTATTTTGATTAATTCATTGTAGGTGCTGTATAGAAATATCATGAGGCGAGTAAATTAATGAAGTAGTCTTCTAATTTGCGTTTTGCTTCGATGGCAAAAATGGGAATTCCTGCGTTTACGAGTTGTGCATTCAGGCTCGGGATTTGCTCCTTGCTAATGCTCATTTCGACTGAATTCTCATTGATTTGCACGGGGGAACCTTGACCTTGTAATAATGCCAACAAAGACTGCAGGGAATCCGAAGCGGTTTGCAGTCTAATAATTTGCTCCTCCTCGTTGAGTAATGCGTGAACATCACCTTCCACGATGCTTTTGCCTTTGTGAATGATGACCATGCGATTGCAAATTAATTCGACCTCACTCAAATTATGTGACGAGAAGATGATCGTTTTTTTCTGCTCATTTTTAAGACGTAGAATTAAATTACGCATATCGATGATCCCTTGAGGATCTAGCCCAGTTGTGGGTTCGTCGAGTACGATTAATTCCGGTTGGTGCAGGAGTGTCTGCGCAATGCCGAGCCGCTGCCGCATGCCATGCGAGAAGCCACTGACATGATCTTTTTCGCGCCCTTCGAGTCCCACAAATTCAAGCATTTCAAGAATTTCCTTTTTGGTGGATGGTTTTCCGGAGATGCGTGAGAAGATTTGTAGGTTTTGAAAAGCGCTGAGGTATTTATAGAAGTCGGGCTTTTCGATGAGGCAACCCACCTGCGATAGGATTTCACTCCGATGGTTTTGAATGGATTTGCCAAAAAGCTCAATGGAACCTTTGTCGGCTTGGATAAGCGATAGCATGCAGCGCATGGTGGTACTTTTACCGGCTCCATTGGGTCCTAGGAAGCCATAAACATCACCCGAATTGACGGTGATATTGACATCTTGAACGGCATGAAAATTTCCAAAATGTTTGGAAAGATGTTTGATGCTGACGATTGGATTTGACATAGTATCGTAACGCCCATTCGCCCATTTTGTTTTGTCTAGCGCAGAAAAGTCCTATTTGTTTTCCAAAAGCGTTGACTGCCTGGATCGTAAACATAGATTTGGTATGTTCCTTTTGCTAGTTGGGCTTGTTGTAGATTGACAATCCCACTATTTGATAGCCATTGGCCATGGAATAGTAAGTTTTTCTTGCTGCTGGGTCTAAATTCAATGTTTTTGACGTAAGCCTTATTGGGCGTCAGCGTATTGATAAAAATTAAATAATAGGGTAGCTGAAGGCCTGTTTCAAAAGGGAAATCATCAATCGTAAGCTTTTGGTTTTCCTCACGCATGGAAAAAGCCTTGCTTTTATACGCTAGACATAACTTAAGTTGGTGGTCGCTGAAGATCGTATTTTCACTTTTCCAGAGACCTTGGTTGTAGCTTGGGATGAGGATTCCAGCCGCATTCGATTGGAAACGTTCCGAGGCATAGGTCCATGCGCGGTTGCGCGACCAGTTAGCCGCCTCGGCAGTGGCTTGGTGTTTTTGATTGTACATCACGGGTAAGTATTGCACATAGGAACCCGCCCAAAATGCGCCAGATAACAGGACAATCCCGAGAACAATTTTATTCGAAATTTTGGGTAAATACAGCAAATACAAACACATGGCGAGTAGTGGGCTCAAGGTCGCAAATCGGCTGACCATGTAAATGCCGAGGCCATCCCGACTGATGACAATCAGGAGGCAGTTTGCCAAAAGCATGAGTATCAATGCAGAAATTTTGGACTGATGATTGATTTTCGCTAAGCCTCCAATGGCCAATACGAGCAGGATTATTCCCAATATCCATGCGGCTTCAGTGGCATGGGAAGAAATGACCATGGCGATTGTTCCGGTGAGGTTGAAGAAAAATGGAATCGCATGCGATAACTGGATGGTACTCGTATCTGCGACACTGCCCAATTGCCTCATGTAAACATAGGATGCTAAGAGGATTACGGGAAGTGGTATGAGCCAAAGAATTTCGCGGTAGCGTTTATTGGCTAACAAATAATAGCCGATTCCGGCAAATGCTAGCACACCGCTACCAAAGGAATAAAAGGCGAGGCCGGCGCATACATTGGCCGAGATAAAATATTTTTTCCCGGGTTTTGAAATGCATTCGAGTGCTAAAATGCTGAATAGGATGACTGAACTTTGTTGGATGCCCGTCATAGCCCAGTTGGAGATTTCATAATATTGCGGTTGGAACCACAAAAATACGATCGGCAGCGCCATCCAATACGGTTTGTTCGTCCGCTTGAATTGCCAGATAAACCAGGTGCCGATGAGGGCGAGTTGGAATGCGCTGATCAGTAAGATTCGTTTGAAGTTGATGTCTTGAAACAGCAGGTATTGCAAACTAAGTCCTAATTTAGGTACAACAGCCATGTGGTTGTTGTCGACCATGAACAATTGGGTCAATAAGTCGCTAATGCTTTGTTTAGGATTTGCGAAATGCAGGATGAAGTCGATGAAATTGACGTCATCGAGGTAGGGACTATTGTTGGAGACCCGGGTGATTTGCCAGAAAAAAAGCAAGGCGATGCCAAGGCAAAGGCTGATGCTAAATTTCTGTGTGTTATTCATAGCTGCAAAGTAAATATAATTGCGCGACCGATGGATAATTGCTCGTTGAAAAACTTGTAGCGTGTTCAATATTTGATAAATTTGTTACTCAATATTGTATCAGTCTGCCTTGGGTTTCTGTGACTCAGGTGGGCGAAGCCGTTTCAGGCGAAGGTATTTTGGTATTAGATTCATTATTTTCGGGGAAGATTCGGGTAGCATTGCTAACCAAATTGTTGTTGAATCCGGTCAGCAAGGTTTATTTGCGGGGATTGGAGCGCGATTTAGGGGTGAGCAGCAATACGGTGCGTTTGGAGTTGAATAAATTGCAGGAGATGCATTTGATTCAGGTGCAGGAGGAGGAGGCGAATGCTAAAGTGAAGCATTATGTGGTGAATCAGGCGCATCCGATGTTTCAAACTTTGCGTGGGATTATTCTGCAGTTTGTGGGTTTGGATCAGATTGTGGATCAGATCATAATGAAACTGGGGAATGTGGACCAGGTATATTTGACGGGGGAGCTAGCAGAGGGTCGGAATTCGCCCTTTGTGGATTTGGTGTTGGTGGGCAATGTGGACCGACCGTATTTATATCAGTTGATTGAGAAGGTGGAGCCTTTGATTCAGAAGAAGGTACGGGTGGGGGTTTTTGGTAAGGGGGAGTTTAGTGAGGGGATGATGGTGGGGGGTAAGTGGATGAAGATGATGGAGTAAGATTTATTTAATGGAAAATAACAAAAACAAAGTTCAATTAATTACGCTACCTAAGATCGAAGATGAACGTGGGAATCTCACATTTATCCAAAATCAATCTCAAATACCTTTTGACATCGCACGTGTTTTTTGGATTTACGATGTGCCAGGAGGTGAGTTTAGAGGAGGGCATGCTTTTGAGACTCAACATGAGTTCATTGTTGCTTTATCAGGAAGTTTCGATATTGTTATCAAAGATGGATTGGGTAACATTGACAAAATCACATTAAATCGTTCCTATATGGGACTTTATTTGCCACCTATGACATGGAGGCATATGGAAAATTTTTCAACAAATGCGTTATCCTTACATTTCTCAAGTAGCGTATACGATGCGTCCGATTATGTAAGAGATTTTAATGAGTTTTCAGAAAGAATTAAAAAGGGAGTATAATGAAAAATTCTTCTTTAGCAGATTGTAGAATACTAGACGTAGAGAAGGTTCTTAATAGAAGCGGAAATATTTCATTTTTGAACAATGATGGTCATTTGCCATTTCAAATTCAACGCGTGTTCTATCTATACGATATTCCTGGTGGGGAATCCCGAGGAGCACATGCACATAAAAAATGTCATCAATTTTTGGTTGCAGCTTCAGGCTCTTTTGAGGTTCTGGTCAATGATGGTGTAGACCAAAAAATATTTCAGTTAAATAGGTCGAATGTAGGTCTTTATATTCCCCCTGGCATATGGGCTTCTGAGATTAATTTCTCAAGTGGTTCTGTTTGCCTTGTATTAGCGTCTGACTTGTATGATGCTTCAGATTATATTAGAGATTACAATGAATTATTAAACTATAAAAATGGCTAAAATTCACCCATTATCTGATGTGCAATCAAACACGATAGGACAGGAAACTAGTATTTGGCAATTCGTTGTCATTTTGCCACATGCGGTTATTGGCGAAAATTGTAATATATGTGCGCATACTTTCATCGAGAATGATGTAATAATCGGCGATGAAGTCACAATAAAAAGCGGTGTTTATTTGTGGGATGGTATTAGAGTCGAGGATAGAGTGTTTATTGGTCCCAATGTTACATTTACAAATGATAAATATCCAAGGTCCAAATCTTACCCCAACCAATTTCAAAATACCTTAATTAAAAAAGGTGCAAGTATAGGCGCTGGTAGTATCATTTTAGGTGGCGTTGAAATTGGCCAAAATGCGATGATTGGCGCTGGTAGTTTGGTCACGCAAGACGTCCCACCAAATGAACTTTGGTATGGTTCTCCTGCTAAATTTGTCCGCAAAATAAATTCCAACAATGATTAAGTTTCTTGATTTAAAGGCAATCAATATGCAATATCGAGAAGAAATACTCGATGCATTTACGCGTGTTTTGGATTCGGGCTGGTATATCTTGGGTGAAGAAGTGAAAAGTTTTGAAGAGCAATTTGCTGCTTATTGTGGTTGTAATCATGCAATTGGTGTAGCTAATGGTCTAGATGCTTTAACTTTAATTATTCGTGCGTACAAGGAGCTAGGTATTTTTAAGGAGGGCGATGAAATTATTGTACCTGCAAATACCTATATCGCTAGTATTTTGTCAATCACGGATAACAATTTAGTGCCCATACTCGTGGATTGCGAATTGTCTACTTATACAATTGATGCTAGTCTAATTGAGTCAAAAATTACCGAAAAAACGGTAGCTATCTTACCTGTACATTTATATGGTCAATTGTCTGATATGGATGCAATTTCTAAAATTGCGAAAAAATATCAGTTAAAGGTCATCGAAGATTGTGCTCAATCGCATGGTGCCGAAGATCAAAATGGTAAATTGGCAGGAAATTTAGGAGATGCTGCAGGGTTTAGTTTTTATCCGGGAAAGAATTTGGGTGCTTTAGGTGATGCAGGTGCAGTGACCACTAATGACCCACTATTGGCAAATTGCATTCGTGCCTTGATGAATTACGGTTCTAAGGTGAAATATGAAAACCAATTCAAGGGTGTTAATAGTAGATTAGATGAGGTACAAGCCGCAATTCTTAGTGTTAAATTGAAATACCTAAACGAAGAAACTGCTCACCGAAGATTAGTAGCCTCGCGCTATTTGGCCGGTATTAAAAACGATAAATTGGTCTTACCCAATCTTCTCAATGATCAGTCGCATGTATGGCATGTATTTGTCGTAAGAACGAAAGAGCGCGAGAAGTTGCGCGTTTATATGGAGAAACATGCTGTTCAAACGGTCATTCACTATCCGATTCCTCCCCATAAACAAGTTGCTTTTAAGGAGTTGAACGATTGTCAATATCCGATTTCGGAACTAATACATGAGTCGATTATCAGTATTCCTTTAAGTCCTGTATTAACAATGGGAGAAGTAGATTCCATCATCGAATTATTAAATAATTACTAATTGACGAAACTATTAAAGTCGTATTTCTTCGTTAAAGTATTTTATATTTTTTTCGGAGTATATGTATTTTCAAGGTTTTCTGCATTGGGTGATTCAGATCGTTATACTACATCTGAGGCTGAACTTTCAATTGATTCGTTAATCAACAGGACCTCATTAATTGATTTAATTGCGGGTACAACTACACGCTTGTTTAGTACACCTTTGGCAAGCCATTTACTCTTTTGTATTCTTTCTTTTTATGGTTTGAATTATTGTTTAAAGAGGTCTGGTATAAGTAATATGGGAATGTGGGGCGTAATCTTTATGCTGAGCCTGCCAGATTTTGCAATGTGGACCTCTGTTTCAGGAAAAGAGTCGTTCAATGTTTTCACAACTGGGATAATAATGGGCGGACTTTTTGAAATTTTGTATGGGAAGAAGTTGACAAATCGTTTGCTAATTGCGATATGTATACTGCTATCTCTATTGGTTAGGCCTCATTATTCCATTGGATTAATCTCCTTTTTTAGTTTCGTGCTATTTACTCAAAAAGCCTCTTTAAAATCGAAGAGTATACTTTTGTTAAATATTTTCTTACTCGCATGCTTTTCTTATATCGTTTATGTGGTAGCATTACCATTTATAAATGATGGTGGGTTTGTCGATATTGCGGAAGCTTATTTTATCGGCTTTGATGATGCAGGGGCATCGCGAAATGCTAATTTTTGGGTAACGAGTTCAGACTATTATGCCAAAATGTTTAGTGGTTCAATCATTGCCTTGATTGGGCCAACGTTCAGTGAGGCGATCAAAAGGCCTGTTTATTTCCCTTTCTTTTTCGAGAGTTTGATTTTTGTAGGTTACATACTTTATTATTTGATATTAGGGATTATCCTTCAAGTAAAATTAAAATCAATATCCCAATACTTTTTGTTTATGCTTTTCTATGTGATTGTTTTGACCATGATCATGCATTACCCTTTTGGTGTATTTAATTCGGGCTCAGCTCTTCGATATCGTGCGGCATTTTATCACATATTTATTATACTTCCCGTTTTTATGTATTATTATTTGAAAGCGAGAAAACCTACGATCAAGCCCGAATGAATATCTACATAAAAACGTTCAATCGTCCATTCTATCTAGAACGATGTATTCGTTCCGTGCTTTTTAATGTTCGTAATTTCGATAAAATTATAATTCTTGACGATGGCACCCAAGAGGAGTATAAGCTTAAACTAATTCAATTATTTCCGGAAATAAGTTGGGTAGCCAATTGCGATGGAAGTAAGTATGATTTAATCCGTTCTGGTAATTCGCAAAGGGCTAAGGAGCTTTATGGAGATCCCGCAAGTTTTTGGCTTCGTGAAATTTCGAAGGATACCAATGATTATTTCTTACTAATTGAAGATGATACGTGGTTTGTGCATATGATTGATCTCAAGGACTTCGAATCCGTGTTATTGAATGAGAATTCTGTCATTTGCAAACTTTGGTGGGGGGAATACAATCAACTTGAAGAGGATAAACACATTGTTCGGAAATATAAATTATGGAATGATTTGTTCATTCATAGAATTAATCCACCCATTCAAAGCCTCGCAGATGTATACAAAATCTTTATTGTTGCCATGGCGATATTTCGTAAAGATTATTATGTAAATGCACTTAAAAAAGTCAATCACTTTGCAGATGAAACTACACAAATAACAGAGTCGCTAGATTATTATCATCGCAAGCCTGAGGTTTCTTATTGTAAAACAAGTGAAAGATTCATCTACCAAGGTTGGGCCACAAGTGTTCGGCACGATGATGCAATTACTATTGATGTAGGTATTAACTCCTTTGATTTTGTTGATATTTTAAATGATGCTTGGTTTAGCGGAGCATTGGATGTTATGGCGAATTATCCTTACGATTTTAATATGGATTATTTGGTCAATCTATTTAAAGGATATAAGCTCTCAGCTGAAAAGTTGAAGGTATATGTAGATTGGAGAACGACTCCCCAATTAAATCCTACCACACTTTATTATAATTAATGGTATCCGTAATCGTATTTTCAAAAGATCGGCCACTTCAATTAGAAGGTTATCTGACAAGTTTGATGTTTTATTCTGGCATCCGAGAAGAAAATATTCATGTTTTATATACTTCAATTCCTGGAATAAGCTATGAAATATTAGTGGAGAAGTATAAACGAATTAATTGGATAAACGAATCAAGTTATTCTGCAGATTTAAATCGATTGATTCGTGCATCAGAAAATTATATCATGTTCGGTTGTGATGATGTGTTTTTTATAGAAGCGATGAACATAAATCATGCATTTGAAGCACTTGAGCAAGATAATTCTATCTTTTCGTTTCATTTAAGGCTAGGGTTAAATATTGAGAATCGACCGCAATTGGAACAGCATACGAATTACTTGAAGTGGAATTGGTTCCAAACTAATTCAATGCATTGGAATTATCCTTGGGAAGTTAGTGCGGCGATTTATCGGAAAAGCGATGTACTATCCATAATTGATCGAATTGATTTTTCACGGATGAAGTCGCCGAATTATTTTGAAGATTTAATTGTTAAAGGTATTCGAGAAGGGGAAATTTTAATTCAACCTAATTTAGCGTCATTCTACAAGGGTAAAGCATTAACATTGACTGTAAACAGGGTACAAGAAGATTATAAAAACCCTTTTGATCAGACTGATTCTACCTCCGTCGAGGATTTATATATGGAGCATCAGGCCAATATGTTTTTGGATTGGAGAAAGTTTGAAAACAGTTTGAATACCTATATTCATGTTAATAGCAGCTATTTTAGCTTAACAAATGAAGATCCAGCTAATTATAAAAGACCAATAGCTATTTTGGCAGAACATGAGCAAGAGGCTAATCTTAGGCTATTAGAAATGGGTTATAGATTAAAATGGATTATTTTCCGTAATCGCTTAACGAGAAGGCTGATTCGATTAGTGAATTTAATCAGTCCCTCTTTACTATTGGAAATTAGACTAATTCGTAAGAAAATTCGTGAAATACGATAGGTTGAAAATTTTACATGTTTTACCCACCTTTTGTAAAGGAGGCGGAGAGAAGTTAGTACATGATTTGGCAAATGATCAAGTTGGAAGGGGATGTAATGTTGATATTTTGTGTTTCTTTAACAATATAGATCAAGGAGCTTTTTTGAAAGAGACACTTAATAATAAAGTTGGGTTAAACTATGTTACCAATATTACCCAGTCCCAATCTCTTGGTAATCGAATGGGGCATGTTTTGCAAAAAGTCAAACTTTATTTACTTGCATTTCAATGGTTTTTTCAAAACCGAAGTTATGTCTATTCATTTGACATAATTCATGTGCATTTGACTTACGGGGCATATTTTGGGACACTCGCCTACTTGTTTCGAAATAGATCGTCTCGCGTAAAAATTATAGAAACAAATCATTCAGATTCTTCAAGTCTAAAAGGAGCCTTAAAATTGTTTTTTACTATTAATAGGCGCTTCCGAGATGCAATTGTTTTTGAACTTAAAAAGTCTGATTTTGATGAATTTGTCAAGAATTCAACTAAAATTAAGTCTACATTTATTCCACTTGGAACCGATTGTCCCGAGTTAGTTAGTAGTGAGAATATTTTAAATCGCTCTGAGGGTAAAATAGCTATAGGGCAAGTGGGAAGATTGCATATAGCTGATAGACGAACAGATCAATATGTTTTGTTGGCACATGAACTGAAGAAGCTGTTAGGTGAGAGATTTATTTTTTATATGTTTGGGGATGGGCCTGATTTTGCAATCATTGAAAGTTTGATTAAGAAATACCAGTTAGAAGAAACGGTCATACTTTGTGGATATACTGATGACTTGGCTGCTGCATTTAAAAGCTTAGATCTTTATGTTACGATAAATGTAGGTGAAAATTGTGGGGTAGCAGGGTTGCAGGCTATTTGGTCAAAAGTTCCTACAGTTGCCATTCAGGTTGATGATACCTATCATTCGTTAGCAATGGAAGATGTAATTCCCAATACATCTGATTTACCCCAATTAGCCAGCTTTATTGTTCAATTACTTAATAATAAAAAGTTGAAATCAGATTTTATAATTCGTCAAAATGACCATGTTGTTAAATTTCATTCAATAAATAGTTATTGTGATGAAACATATTCATTTTATCAAAAACTTTTTAACTAAAAGGGGAATTTCAGTTATCAATTTTTGACATGGAATATTATAGATTTTGTTCTTAAGTATATATGCGTATTATTCATTTAATTAATGATTTCTATGCCAAATTGCGTGAATCTAAGTTTGTTGTTGCAGGCTCCCTAGCTTCTTTTTCCACGCTGGTCAAAATATTAAGTGTCTTTGTAATTACAAAGTACATATCTGTTCAGTTTGGTCCAGAAAAATTGGGGCTCTACGGTCAGACACAAAGTTTCATTAATTTCATTTTGGCATTTTCGACATTGTCATCTGGGGCTGGGATTACGAAGTACCTGTCTGAATATTCTAATAATTCAGTGGTGAGAACAAAATTAGCCTTAGCAGCTTGGGATATGACATTCGTATGTTCTATACTGACATCCCTAGTTGTCATTGTTTTTTCAAAATACATATCTGAAGTGTTATTTTTCTCAGAGAAGTATTTCGACTTTGTTATGGTAATAGGAATTTCTATTTTCTTTTTATCAGCTTATAAAACAAGAATAGCCATTTTGAATGGATATTTTAAATTTCAACAAATTGCATTTTGGGAAATAGTATTAAATATAATAAGCCCTATTATTTTAATTGGATTATCAATTATTACGCGAGATGCCATACTTATTAGTTTGTCTATCAGCCATATAGTCGTTTTCTTTTTCATGAATTCAACTTTTCGTATATCTCCCCTACAAATATTAAATCGATTTAACTATTTGAAGTCTGTTCTGATTCCACTACTTAAGTTCTCTTTCTTGATTTTAATCCAAACAGCGATCGGGTATGGAGTTGAAATTTTATTGCGACTTTTTCTAGTAGAGAAATTGTCATTAACAGAATTAGGCCTGTATGAAGGCATGAATAAAATATCGGGGGCAATATTATTGCCTGTTTCTAGTATCATATCGATATATTTTTTTCCGCTTTTCTCAAACAAGGAGAATGGTACATTTAATGCGGTCTTAATTGATTCGATAAAAAAGATGGTCCCGATTTTGCTCTTTTTTTTAGTGATATTGTATGTATTACGTGTGCCAATAATTACATTAATTCTTTCTTCAAAATTTGCAGTTTTAGGTGATTATTTTCACCTACAGCTTTTAGGATTATTGATTTCCGTAATTAATTTGTTGTTTATGAATGCAATCCTAGGTAGGGGGTTAATAAAAGTCGTATTTGTTCTTACAATTTGTTTTTCGGTCTTTTTCTTGGTGTCATCTTATTTTTTAATTAGTTCTAGCGGCTTAGCAGGTGCTTTTTATGCCTATACGATTACTGCATTTATTGGCCTTGTCGTTTATACCATATTTTACCTAACTCAAAAACACAAATTTGTCTAATCATGATAAATAAATTAATGGGTGTAATTTTCAAATTTACACCAAGATTGATTCAACCAAGTTTAATGTCAAAATGGAATGATCTTTCCAGAAATAATGCATTTGTAAAAAAGTTGATTATTTCAGATTGGGAGAGTAATGGTAAACCATGTCCACCTCCTCATATTATCAAGCAATTAGCGATCTCAAAATTTCAAGAGCAATCAAAATACACGAGCTTAATTGAGACCGGCACCTTTTTAGGTGATATGATTGAAGCTCAAAAGGATCGCTTTGAGCAATTATATTCCATTGAACTTAGTAAATCATTGTGTTTGAAAGCCCAAAGTCGATTCGAGCACCTGAATAGGGTTAAAATATTGAATGGCGATAGTGGGGCTGTATTGGTGGATTTAATGAAAGATGTTAATACACCGAGTATATTTTGGCTAGATGGGCATTATTCAGGAGGATTTACAGCAAAAGGTGAAAAAGATTGTCCAATTCTTGAGGAATTAGATGCGATATTTAGTGGGAGTAATTTTCAGCATATTATTTTGATTGATGATGCCAGGCTATTCATCGGTGAAAATGCATACCCAACAATCCAAGAGTTGCGGGATTACTTATCTGTAAAAGCATTAAATTATAAACTTGAAATAGAAGACGATATTATTGCTTTAACACCCACTTCCGTGTAGTCTATAATTGAAAAAAAATATTCGATGCAAATTAAAAACATAGCTCTACTACCTTCATTAATAATAGATTATTTGAAATTAGTAAATCAATTAAAATCTAATCCTGATTTTAAGATTACTAAATTGTTCCCCATACTTAGTGATAAAAAAGATAGTGGAGGTCTGATTTCGGGTCATTATTTTCATCAAGATTTACTTGTTGCTCAAAAAATATTTATATCGAATCCTGAGAAACATGTGGACATAGCATCTCGAGTAGATGGATTTGTTGCCCATGTAGCAGTCTTTAGAGAAATAGAAATATTTGATATACGGCCAATAAATTCGAAGGTGCGTAATATTAAGTTTGTTTTGGCTGACTTAATGGATCAAGGTTCAGCCTATGAAAATTACTGCGATTCTATTTCATGCTTGCATGCCATTGAACATTTTGGATTAGGCCGTTATAATGATCCCATAGATGCGGATGGTCACTTAAAAGGATTGAAATCAATTTTTAAAATTCTAAAATCTGGAGGTAGATTTTATTTTTCTACTCCCATAGGACCCCAACGAATTGAGTTTAATGCTCACCGCGTCTTTAGCCTTCATTATTTGTTGGAATTGTTCAAAGATGATTATGAATTAATGAGCTTTTCCTATGTTGATGACGCCGGAGATTTACATGAAAATCAAACTCTCACTGACCAACATATAAAATCAAATTTCAATTGCCATTATGGTTGTGGGATTTTTGAACTTAAGAAAAATTAGATTATTATAAGTTGAAGGTATTAACAATCATAACACGTGGAGATGCAATAGGTGGAGCTCAAACCCATGTGATTGCTTTAAACAAGTTGCTTTTAAAAAATGGCCATGAAGTACTCGTTGCATTTGGAGGTAATAACCGCGGTGTTTTGGGAGATTGGCTTGCTGATGAATCGATACCATTTCGGCTAGTTAGGTGTTTGAAGCGAGAAATTTCTCCACTGTTTGATTTACTAGCATTTATCGAACTTATTATATTAGTTCGGAAGTATAAACCTCAAGTTATCGCTCTTCATTCAACTAAAGCTGGGATTTTAGGCAGAATGTTAAAGTTGGTATTTAATATCCCCATCATATTAACAGTTCATGGTTGGTCTTTCTCACCTGGTATTCCCTTGTTTCTAGCGAAAATTTATGAATTGATTGAAAGGTTTTTTGCAAGGCTTTTAGATAAGATAATAGTAGTTTCTGACTTTGATTATATGCTAGCCGTTCAAAAATCAATTGGCTTGCCATCTCAGCTCGTTACCATTCACAATGGTATAGAACTGTCAAATCTTTCAAGTGACAAAAGTAATCTTGAGGTTGTTAATTTGGTTATGATTGCTCGCTTTGATGATCAAAAAGATCATGCTACTTTAATTCATGCCTGCCAAAGTATATCAGGGATTATTTTACACCTTTTGGGTGATGGTCCTAAATTGCAAGAAACCAAAAGGTTAGTTCGGGAATTAGGGATGCTTGAAAAAGTGAATTTTTGGGGGTATACGAAGGATGTGTCAAAGGCATTGCAGACGGCGGATATATTTTTATTGATTTCTAATTGGGAAGGTTTTCCCATTTCTACGTTAGAGGCAATGAACGCAGGCCTACCACTGCTCGTTTCTAATGTAGGCGGCGCTTGTGAGGCTATCATTGAGGGTGAAAACGGTTATTGTATTCCACGCGCAAATCGTGAAGTATTGTCTCAGAAGATTTCCATGTTGCGAGATGATTTGTCTATAAGACTACGTATGGGAGCTCGTTCTAAAGAAATTGTGTCAGATAAGTTTTCGCTCGATACTATGTATAATGCCACTGTTGCTGAATATCAAGTACTGATCAAACAGAAATGAAAGTTCTTTTGACAGGTGCATTTGGATTTTTAGGTCTCGCGTTAAGTCGGGAAATCGGTAAATCTTATTCCATCATCTCGCTTGGAAGATCAATACGCAATAAAATTCAACATGATTTGTGCAATACCTTTGAATGTAATGAATCTTTTGATTGTATAATCCATGCTGCAGGTAAAGCGCATGTCATACCTCGAAATGCGGAAGAAATCAAAGCTTTCTGGGATGTCAATGTAATTGGAACGCAAAACCTGTTGAAAGCGATGGAGCAAAATCCTCCAAAGCGATTTGTTCTCATTAGCACAGTGGCCGTATATGGTGCTTCAACGGGTGTTTTATTGAATGAAAATACTCCCTTGTTGGCCACCGACCCCTATGGTCAAAGTAAAATTCAAGCAGAAACGGATGTACAAGCATGGTGTTTGCGAAATGATGTCATCTGTACGATTTTGAGATTGCCTTTGGTTTATGGAGAGAATCCCCCGGGAAATTTAAAATCTATGATTCAAGGCATCAAGAAGGGCTATTATTTCAATATAGCCGGTGGTCAAGCACGCAAAAGTATGGTCCACGCGGAGGATGTTGCCCGATTTATCTTACCTGCGTCTGAGGTGGGAGGTATTTTCCATTTAACAGATGGCGTTCATCCTAGTTTTTATGAATTAAGCCATTTTTTAGGAGGGCGAAAGCGTATACCGAATTTACCTTTTGGGCTAGCAAAAATTGCAGCGAAAATTGGAGATTTCGTCGGTCTATTATTTCCGATAAATTCAATTAAACTTTCAAAAGTAATGTCAGAGCTTACTTTTGATGATTCCCTTGCACGCAAGAAATTTGGTTGGGATCCTCGTCCTGTAGTTGATTACTCAACCGTCACCGACTTCGCCAAATTACGTGGCTTATCCACATCCAAGCCGCGCAACACCCCAATGTAATAGGATAGTAATTGGGTCGGCAAGACGCTAATCAGCGGGGCCAACAACTCATCTACCTCCGGCACAACCATCACATGGTCTGCCATATCGCGAATCAGCGTATCTCCTTCCGAAATCACCGCAATTACCATCCCTTTGCGGGCCTTGATTTCCTGGATATTACTCACAATCTTCTCGTAATACGCGTCTTTCGTTGCGATAAACAAGACCGGTAGGTTTTCATCGACCAATGCAATCGGTCCATGTTTCATCTCCGCTGCCGGATATCCTTCCGCATGGATGTAGGAAATTTCCTTCAATTTCAAGGCTCCCTCTAAAGCAACCGGGAAATTATACCCACGTCCTAAAAACAAGAAATCGCGCGCATCTGCATAATGTTTCGCAACCTCTTTGATTTTTTCATGTGTCGCCAAAGTTGTTTTCACCTTTTCAGGAATCAATGCCAATTCTGCGAGTAAGCGATCATATTCTGCCGTAGCTAAAGTGCCTTTGGCCTTACCTATTTTCATCGCCATCATGGCAAGGACAGTTAATTGCGCCGTGAAGGCTTTGGTACTAGCCACCCCAATTTCCGGTCCGGCATGCGTATAGGCACCCGCGTGTGAGATACGTGCGATCGAAGAGCCCACCGCATTCACCACCCCAAAAATAAAGGCGCCTTGTTCCTTCGCGCGTTCGATGGCAACGAGCGTATCCGCCGTTTCACCGCTTTGGGAAATCGCAATGATGATATCACCTGGACCAATCACCGGATTCCGGTAACGGAATTCCGAGGCATATTCCACCTCCACAGGAATGCGGCAAAGGGTCTCAATCATGTATTCGGCGACTAAGCCGGCATGCCAACTCGTTCCGCAGGCAACAATCACGATTCTTTTGGCCTGAGCAAAAACAGATAAATGTTGTTCAACACCCGCTAAAGTCAGCGTCATGTTTTCGCTGTCCAAACGACCTCGTAAACAATCCGTCAAGGATGCCGGTTGGTCAAAAATTTCCTTCAACATAAAATGGTCATAGCCGCCCTTCTCGATTTGGGCTAATTCCATGTCTAATTGTTGGATATATGGCGTAATAGGTTCATTTCCCAAATTCTTCAAGATGATTTCATCTTCGGAAATGATCGCCAATTCATAGTCATTTACGTAAATAACCTTCTTCGTGTATTCGATAATCGGGGAGGCGTCAGATGCCAAAAAGTGTTCGCCATCGCCCACGCCAATCACCAAAGGACTTCCTTTGCGCGCGGCAATGAGGCGATTCGGGAATCCCGTTTCCATCACGATAATCACATAGGCACCCACCACACGTTTCAAAGCGATGCGCATCGCTTCTTCGAGTGAATAGTTATTGCTCTGTTGGATTTCCTCAATAAAATTGACCAAAACTTCCGTATCCGTCGCACTTTCAAAAGTATAGCCCTTCTGAATTAACTCTTGTTTTAAAGAAGCGTAGTTTTCAATGATCCCGTTGTGTACCAAGGTTATTTTACCCGAATTCGATTTGTGTGGATGTGCGTTGACGTCAGAAGGTTCACCGTGCGTGGCCCAACGGGTATGTCCGATGCCCACAGTTGCCGTTTTTGTGATGTCATCCGTCCATGCTTCCAACTCGGCAACACGTCCTTTTTTCTTGAAATTCGTTATTTCTTTGCCGTATAGGGCGATTCCTGCGCTGTCGTAGCCGCGGTATTCCAAACGCTTAAGTCCTT
>JAGOAA010000041.1 GCA_017984215.1 Cytophagaceae bacterium | reverse complement strand
GATTATTCGGCAATCAACTAAAGATGCAAGAGCTCAAAGCTCAAATCCATCAATATATCACGGTCAGATTCCGCCGCACCGATGATGCCCTTGAATTTTAAGTCGGCATTTTTAATCGCCTCCAGCATCCGTACAACCTTCGCAATCGGATAATTACGTTTGGCCGTGACATAATCTCGGACAAAATAAGGATTAACACCGATCTCTTTGGCCAATTCATTATCCGACAAAGAACCCAAATCATGCACCATCAATACTTTTGAAAAAGTCCCAAACAAAGTCGCCAATAGAATAGGCAAAGGGTTTTGCTTGGTATTATCAGCCAGATAAAAGGCAATTTTCTGCGCTTTGGCCACATTACGCTGCATCAAAGCCGCTTGATATTCAAATACATTGTATTCCCGACTGATTCCCACATACTTCTCTACCTCCTCTGGGCCAATTTCAGCGCCAACAGGACAATTGACAATCAATTTATCAGCTTCATGCGCCATGCGCTGCAAGTCGGTGCCCACATACGAAACCATCAATTCCAAAGAAGCCGCCTGAATCCCGAGCTTATGTTGGGCCAAATAATCTTTTAACCAAGAACCCACTTGGCCGTCCTTTACCTTTTTGGAGCAAACGACAACACCATTTTTTTCGAGGAGCGTAAGGATTTTGGCCTTTTCATTCACTAAACTCTTAATCGTAAATACCAAGAGCGTAGAATCCGTCGGCCGCGCGCAATAATCCTCCCAGGCCTTCATGTCCTCGTTGCCTTTGGCTTCTTTTCCTTTCGCCAAAGCCTCTAAAAAACTAGCTTCTTTAACGATAATAACCTGTTTATCGGCCATCATCGGGTATCGCCGCGCATAGGAAATCACGGAACCCATCGTCTGATCCTTACCAAATAACACGAATTGATTAAAACTCTTTTCGGATTCCGTCAGTACTTGATTTTCAAACGCATCGGCCAGTTGGTCGATAAAAAACGACTCATCTCCATGTATAACATAGATTGGCGCGTATTTTTTCGCTTTGATGTCTTTAAGTACTTCTTGAATTGTTTTTTGCATAAGTGATAGTCACTAGTCGCTAGTCGCTAGTCGGCTGACGCAAAGATAAATAGAAGTTAGAAGTTAAGAACTAAGAGTGAAGAGTTGTTTTATAATTTTCAAAGGTTAGTTCATCTCGCCAACTTCTTACCACTTCATTCTTCACTCTTAACTCTTAACTAAAATTCTAAACTCTTTTCCGTACCTTTATCCCTCAAATCAAAACACCCTTTCATGCAAATCGCACCCAATTCCGTTGTTTTCATCTCGTATGAATTAGCATTTCCAGATGAGAATGGCCAACCGGATGTCGTTGAAATCGTAGATGAAAACGAACCGATGGTATTTATTCACGGCTTAAGCGGCCTTCCAGAAAGCTTCGAAGCTAATTTAGTTGGCTTAAAAGCAGGAGATACCTTTAATTTCAACATCGCAGCAGAAGATGCATACGGGAACATTGATCCCAATGCGATCATATCTTTACCAAAATCAATTTTCGAAGTAGACGGCCAAAAAGCTGATGATATTTTGAAAGTAGGCAATTACATCCCAATGACGGATGACCAAGGAAACCGTATGCAAGGTATGGTCGTTTCCATCGGCGATGATCATGTCATGATGGATTTCAACCACCCTTTGGCAGAAAAAGAATTAATTTTTACTGGAAAAGTTATTAAAATCAGAGAAGCTACCGCCGACGAAATCGCGCACGGACACGTGCATGGTGAGGGAGGGGTGCATCACTAAAAAATAGACATTGGTCTTTAGACGTTGGACTTTAGAAGATATTTTTTTTCATAAAGCCCAGCGTCCAAAGTCTAATGTCCAAAGTCCAATGTCTTATGTTGAAACCCTCCTTCGATTCCATCTACATGGATTTAGCACAGAGTTTAGCGCTTCGCTCGCATTGTACGCGGGCGCAGGTCGGAGCTGTGTTGACCAAAGATACCCGCATCATTTCCATTGGCTACAATGGACCGCCGCAAGGGACGCATAATTGCGATGAGGATTTCCACGAGGAGGGAGGTTGCCCGAAAGATTCCAAAGGATCTTGTTCTTTGGCCTTGCATGCGGAACAAAATGCCATTTTATATGCGTCCAAAAATGGTGCTTCCATCGAAGGTTCTACCATTTATGTAACACTATCGCCTTGCATTTCCTGCGCTCGTATTATCTACAGCATGAAAATCAAAAGGGTAATCTATTTAAACAGCTATGCTGCTTACAAAGGATTAGCTTCTGATGAAGGGGTGGATTTTTTGCGAAAATTTGGGGTAGAGGTGCTTGCATATCAGGATTTGTAGTTGAGGCTACGCCTCAAAATCCCCAGACTGAAGTCTGGGGTTAACAAAAGCCATATCTGGTATAACCATTGACTTTAGTCCGGGGGATAGTCAAATACTTTTATAACCTCAAACTTTAGTCTGAGGACAAAAAAAAAGACTTCGTAAATCACGAAGTCATTTTTGTAGCGGGGAGCAGAATCGAAAGCCGTCCGTCGGCTGACGGATATGAATCCAACGTCAAATGCAAACCGTCTACTGTCTAACGTCCATTAGCCTAACGTCTTATGTCTAAAGTCTACAGTCCACAAAAAAGACCTCACAAATTGTAAGGTCTTTTTTGTAGCGGGGAGCAGAATCGAAAGCCGTCCGTCGGCTGACGGATATGAATCCAACGTCAAATGTCCAATGTCTACCGTCCAACGTCCATTGTCATAAAGTCCAAAAAAAAAGACCTCACAAATTGTAAGGTCTTTTTTGTAGCGGGGAGCAGAATCGAACTGCCGACCTTTGGGTTATGAATCCAACGCTCTAACCATCTGAGCTACCCCGCCGAAATATGGTGCAAAGGTAATCGAAAGGAGTAAGAGTCACAAATATTTTATGAATACTTATTAAATTTGTATTGGATTTGCGATTCATCTGAATTCGTTTACCTTTGTTTATAGGGACAATTTTTGCCCTCTCATGAAAACCCCATCGCATGATGCCAGCTTCAAGCTATGAATTTGAATATGAGCTAAAAGCCTCGCCCAAAGTACTTTATCCGTATTTAAGCACGGCCTCTGGACTTCAACAATGGTTTGCCGACAAGGTTACGGTTCAAACGAATCTCGGTTTTAATTTTTTCTGGGATAATGAAAATCATCCGGCAACAATTGTTCACAATAAAGAGAACAAAAGCTTCAAATTAGACTTCACAAAGCCCGATCAAGCCGCACACAGCGCTTGTATGGAATTCAAGTTAGACGTCAGCGAACTGAGTAATACCACGTATTTGGTCATTACGGATTCAGCATCAACGTTTAAGTCGGCAGACGACGCCCAAGAACTTTGGGATTATTTAACTGATAAACTCAAAGAGATCGTAGGGAGTTAGTATGCGTAAAATAGATAAATTAGTCCTAAATGCCTTTTGGGGACCCTTTGTCCTAACAACACTCATCGTAGTATTCATCTTTTTATTACGTTTAGTCTTGTTCTACTTTGCCGACCTTTTCGGCAAGGACCTTGGTATTTTCGTCTACCTCGAACTATTCTTTTATTTCTCACTCATCACGCTTCCCCTGGCATTACCACTTTCGGTTTTACTTTCGTCTTTAATGACTTTTGGAAAATTAGGAGAGAACTTCGAATTAACTGCCCTAAAAAGCGCCGGAATCTCCATTTTTCGAGTATTTAGACCCATCATGATCGTTGCCGTATTATTATCTGGCTTCATGTTTTGGTTCAATAATGTCGCGATGCCTTGGGCCAACTTGAAAGGCTGGGGACTTTTGTATGATATCAAAACCACCAAAACAACCTTGAATATCAAGGAAGGGATCTTTTACTCCGACTTGCCTGGCTACGCCATCAAGGTAGCGAAAAAGTATCCCGACAATAAAACATTGAAATCGCTTATCATCTACGATCATACACATAACGATGGGAACCGACATGTGACTTTGGCCGACTCTGGCTTGATGTACACGATGTATAACAAGAAATACCTTGTTTTTGAGTTGTTTAATGGCAAGGATTATGTGGAAGATGCCGACCGTGGAAGCAATTTAGATGCGTCTGATTTGGCATTACACCATTTCAAAAAGAGTAAAATCGTCATGTCTTTAGACGCTTTTGATCTACATAAGACAGAAGAAAGCCAATTCGCCCATTACGAAATCATGCGCAATAATATCCAGTTACAAGCGGATGAAGATTCGCTTCGCCGTACTATGCGCATCATGAAAACGGGTTTCATCCGTTCGATAGGCCCTAATTTCATGTATTTCCATAAGCCCATCAACCAATCGATCAACGTAGTAAAAAACACCAAATGGGTTGCTGGCCGCCTAAAGAAAGGTTTAGCCGAGAAAACTGCACGAGATCCCATGGACATCGCAATCCAACAGGTTCAAAACATGCAAACGTTCGCCCAAACGAATTTAACGTCTTTAGAAACCCGCCAAGACAAATTAAAAACAACACGTTTGGAATGGCACAAGAAATTCACTACTTCACTAGCCATCTTGGTCATGTTCCTGATTGGAGCCCCTTTAGGAGCCATCATTAAAAAGGGTGGGTTTGGGGTACCTGTTGTTGTAGCGGTCTCATTCTTCATCTTAATGTACATACTTACCCAACAAGGCGATAAAATGGCCAAAGAAGGGAAGGTGCTCGTAGAAATTGGCGCTTGGATCTCCAATGGACTTTTAACACTCATCGGAATGTATTTCCTAAAAATAGCCTTGAACGATTCCCGTTTATTTGAATCCGACTTCTACCGCGTACTTTGGGAGCGCCTAAAGACGTGGAAAATGCGTCGGCAGAAATATTCAAGCTAAGCATTTGCGTGTTCCGACAATTCTATGTACTTTTGCGAATTAATTTTTTAAACTTAAACTGGTAAAAGATGTATTTGTCACCCGAAGTAAAAGAATCGATTTTCGAATCAAAAGGGAAAGCAAAGTCAAAAATCGATACTGGTTCTGCTGAGTCGCAAATTGCGTTATTCACTTTCAGAATCAATCATTTGACTGAGCACCTTAAGAAAAACAAGAAAGACCACAGCACACGCTTAGGACTTTTGAAATTAGTAGGTAAGCGTCGTCGTTTACTTGATTATTTAACTCGTACTGAAATCTCACGTTACCGTGCGATCATTGCCGAATTAGGTATTCGTAAATAAATACAAGCAGGGTTCCTTTCATTTAGGAGCCCTGTTTTATTTCTTTTTACCCCGTTTGAATTCATCAAACAAACATTCTACTCACGCAAGGTTGCGTGAAAATTTATTCCGAAACGTATGTCATTTAACATCATTACAAAGCATATTTCGATGCCTGACGGCAAGGAAGTCCAAATTGAAACTGGCAAATTAGCCAAGCAAGCGGATGGATCTGTCGTTATTAAGTCTGGAAATATGATGCTGCTCGCTACCGTTGTAGCAAACAAAGAGGCCAAAGAAGGTGTAGATTTCCTTCCTTTATCAGTTGATTACCAAGAAAAATTTGCGTCTAATGGACGTATTCCTGGATCTTTCTTAAAAAGAGAGGCACGCCTTTCCGATTACGAAATCCTTATCTCGCGTTTAGTTGACCGTGCATTGCGTCCAACTTTCCCAGATGATTACCATGCAGATGTACAAGTGTTGATCAATTTAATCTCAGCAGATGCGGAGGTTTTACCTGATGCATTTGTAGGATTAGCTGCTGCTGCTGCTTTAGCAGTATCCGATATTCCATTCAATGGTCCTATTTCAGAAGTTCGCGTTGCGAAAATCAACGGAGAATATAAAGTTAACCCAAGCGTAAGCGAATTAGTTGGCGCTTCCCTAGAATTGATCGTTGCCGCTAACGCAAACGACATTTTGATGGTAGAAGGCGAAGGCGATGAAGTTTCTGAAACAGAAATGTTAGAAGCTTTGCGTATCGCACACGATGCAATCAAATTACAATGCCAAGCATTGAACGAATTAACGATTGCTTGTGGTAAAACAGAAAAGCGTGTTTATTCACATGAAACACACAACGAAGAGTTGCGTGCTGAATTGTGGAAAAACTACTACGAAAAGTATCTAACGGTTGCTAAACAAGCTAATCCGAAGAAAGACGAGCGTAAAGCTGCTTTCAAAGCAATCGTAGATGAATTCATCGCTTCATTACCGGAAGATCATACTGTAAACATTTCCTTAGCGAAAGTTTATTTACACGATATCGAAAAAGAAGCGGCTCGTCAATTGGTATTGCAAGAGCGTTACCGTTTAGATGGTCGTAAATTGAATGAAATCCGTCAAATCACGTGTGAAGTAGATTATTTACCTACGCCACACGGTTCTTCTGTATTTACTCGTGGAGAAACACAATCGTTGACAACCGTTACCTTGGGTACGAAGATGGATGAGCAAATCATCGATCAACCGATGACACAAGGTTACAATAAATTCATGTTGCACTACAACTTCCCAGGTTTCTCAACAGGGGAGGTTAAGCCAAACCGTGGTGTAGGACGTCGTGAAGTTGGTCATGGTAACTTAGCCATGCGTGCGATTCGTAAAGTATTGCCTCCAATGGAGCAATTCCCTTATACCTTACGTGTTGTTTCTGATATCTTAGAATCAAACGGTTCATCTTCGATGGCAACTGTTTGTGCGGGTACATTAGCATTAATGGATGCGGGTGTTCAAATCAAAGCGCCTGTTTCAGGTATCGCGATGGGATTGATCTCCGATTCAAAAACAGGTAAATACGCCGTATTATCTGATATCTTAGGTGATGAAGATCACTTAGGTGATATGGACTTTAAAGTTACAGGTACTGAAAACGGTATCACAGCTTGCCAAATGGACATCAAAGTTCAAGGTTTGTCTTACGAAGTTTTGGCAGAAGCTTTAACACAAGCAAAAGAAGGTCGTTTACACATCTTGAACGAGATGAAGAAAGCGATGCCGGCTGTTCGTGCTGAATTCAAGCCTCAAACACCTCGTGCAACGGTTATCAAAATCATGAAAGACCAAATCGGTGCGGTAATCGGACCAGGTGGTAAAGTCGTTCAAGATATCCAAAAACAATCCGGTGCTACCGTAACGATTGAAGAAAAAGAAGACGGTGGATACGTAAGTATCTTCTCATCGAATGGCGAAGCAATGGCTCACGCGGTTCGTATGGTGAAAAACATCGTAACAGTTCCTGAAGTAGGCGAAGTTTACGAAGGAAAAGTGAAGAATATCCAAGCTTTTGGTGCATTCGTTGAATTCCTACCAGGAAAAGACGGATTATTGCACATCTCTGAAATCTCGTGGGATCGCATCGATACGATGGATGGCGTTTTCAAAGAAGGTGATAAAGTAAAAGTAAAATTAGTAGAGGTAGATAAGAAAACGGGCAAATTCCGTTTATCTGCCAAAGTTCTTTTACCAAAACCAGAAGCTCCCGCACAAGCGGAGTAATATTTTCAATTAATGGGCAAAAGCGAAACCTTTTGCCCATTCAATCTGTTGTAAGATCCTATGAGACAGCTAAAAATTAGCAAACAAATTACCAACAGGGAAAGTCAATCACTTGATAAATACCTGCAGGAAATCGGTAAAGTCGATTTATTAACTCCGGATGAAGAGGTTATCCTCGCGCAAAAAATCCGTGATGGGGATCAATTATCTTTGGAGCGTTTGACAAAGGCCAACTTGCGTTTTGTGGTTTCCGTAGCGAAACAATACCAAAATCAAGGTTTGAGCTTAGGCGATTTAATCAACGAAGGAAACTTAGGTTTGATTAAGGCGGCACAACGTTTCGATGAAACACGTGGATTTAAATTTATCTCGTATGCGGTATGGTGGATTCGTCAATCGATCCTTCAAGCATTAGCAGAACAATCCCGTATCGTTCGTTTACCCTTAAACCGTGTAGGTTCTTTGAACAAAATCTCAAAGACTTTCTCGGAATTAGAACAAAAATTTGAGCGTGAACCATCTCCTGAAGAATTAGCCGAAGTATTGGAAATCTCTACTGGTGAGGTTGTTGATACCTTGAAAATCTCAGGTCGCCACGTATCCATGGATGCACCATTCGTACAAGGAGAAGAAAACTCTTTGTTGGACGTCCTTGAAAATGACTCGGAAGACAAACCAGATTCAGGTTTGATCAACGATTCATTGCGTAGAGAGGTTCAACGTGCTTTATCTACCTTAACCCAACGTGAAGCGGACGTCGTGACGCTTTATTTCGGATTAAATGGTGAGCATGCCATGACACTCGAGGAAATCGGGGAGAAATTTAATTTGACTCGTGAACGTGTAAGACAAATCAAAGAGAAAGCAATTCGCAGACTCCGTCATACATCACGTAGCAAAGCATTAAAAACATATCTTGGATAATTTTTAAAAGCCTCTTATGAGGCTTTTTTTTGCTATGGCTTACCCAGCAGGACTTGTGGATTTAATCGATGACTTACACCAACAAGGTGTAAATGAGGCTGTTATATGCCCCGGATCGAGAAATGCACCGATTATGTTGGCGCTTGTACGCCACGGAGGTTTTCGTTGTTATTCAATTGCCGACGAGCGTTCCGCAGGATTTTTTGGCTTAGGTTTAGCGCTGAAATCCAAGAAACCTGTCATCCTTTGCTGTACCTCAGGTTCAGCAGGATTGAATTTTGCCCCAGCGGTGGTCGAAGCCTTTTTTCAAGAGGTGCCATTGATCGTGCTGACGGCCGACAGGCCTGCCGAATGGATTGGACAATGGGATGGACAAACCATTTACCAAAACCACTTGTACGGCAAGCATGTTAAGCATTTTGAATCATTTGAGGCTTTTCAGCCACATCAATTGGTCCAACAAGCCTTGAATTTTCCACAAGGTCCCGTTCACATGAACATCCCAATTGCCGAACCCTTTTATCCGGCAAAAGGAGAGGAGCTCCCCCTTCGAACGAGTCTTGTAGCTTCACAACCCGTGAATGCGGTATTTACTTGGGATAAAGGTTTACTTGATGGAATCTCCCATCAAAAATGCTTGATTACCGTAGGACAGCGCCCTTATGATGAAGCAGAAAATAAACTTTTTGAACAGTTAGCCTTAAAAGGCATACCGGTTATCGGCGATGCAAGCGCAAATTTACCTGCGGCTTGCGAGATCAACCATGATTTACTTTTAGCGAATGAAAGCCTTTGGCCTAATTTACAGGCTGATTTACACATACATTTCGGGAAATCCTTTGTTTCAAAACGCATCAAGCAAATGATGCGCCAGTTCAAACCCGCGAAATCCTACCTCGTCCACCCGAATCCCATCGAAAGACCTGATCCATTTCAGTCGTTAACAGATGTCATTCAAACAGATACCTTGTCTGTTCTTGAGGAACTAGTAACCAAGGATTTACAGGTTAATGCAAGCTTAAATACCTGGAATCCGACGATTCAACAAGCTTTTTTCGAAAAGAAAACTTGGAACGAGTTACACATTTACAATGCCATCATCCAACAAATTTCGAAGCAGGATGCCGAAATACATGTGGGCAATTCTTTAGCCATTCGCTACATCAATTGGACTGCGGCGAAATTGCATGGAACAGAAGTTTATTCGAACCGAGGAACCAGCGGAATTGATGGAAGTTTAAGTACCGCCGTAGGAGCAAGCCAATCAACCAACAAATTAACGGTGGCCCTTTTAGGAGATGTGTCCTTCCACTATGATCGAAATGCACTTTGGAACAATTATGTGGGGGCGAATATGCGCATCATCGTGATGAATAATGCGGGAGGAGCGATATTTCAAATACTGGATGGCGCGAAAGACCTGGCTGAATTAGGCGAATTCATGGTTACTAAACAACGTAACACCGCGGAGAATAGTGCAAAAGATGCTGGCCTCAGCTATCTTAAGGCACATGATTTCAACGAGTTAGATTCCGTTTTAAGCGATTTCTTTGCGCCAAGTAGCACAGGAAAAGTATTGGAGATCTTCACAGATTCCGCACAAAATACTGAGGCGTTACAATCCTATATGTCACTATTCAAGCATTGATTTTTGCTGAATACGTTCCCAATTCTTCACATACAAGGGATTCTTCGGATCTATTTCCAATGCCTTCTTCACGTATTTACTAGCCAAATCCCAGTGCATCCGACGAATCTCCAAGTAACCTAAGTTATTGTAAATCAAATCCTTAAACTTTCCTGAAGCCAAAGCCTTTTGGAACATCTTTTCCGCTAAATCCAATTGGTCTAACTCCTGATAAACAACACCTTGGTTGATCATCGTTTCCACCGAGTTCTTATCAAGCGCCAAGGCACGATCGTAAGAAGCCAAGGACTCATTCCATAAGCTTTTTTGCATTTGAATATTGCCCTGCAAAGACCAGTTGGCCGATGAATCCGGAAAATTCTTAACCAAAACCTCCGCAGAAGCTAACGCCTCATCGATTTGGTCCATGGATTGTAAGATTTCTGTTTTCTTGAAAAGGGCGGGGGCGAAGGAGGCATCCTGTTCAACGGCTTTACTGAAATCGGCTAAAGCTTCCTCGTTTTTTTCCAGGGATTGATAAACCAAACCTCGGTTATAGTAAGCATCCGGAAATTGCGCTTGTTTTTGTACTGCCTCTGTATACCATTTTATACTTTCATGATATTCCTTTTCCTTGTATTTGGTATTGCCTCGGAGGAAAAAATCAGTTGCTTCTCGTTTATCACCATCCGATTGGCAAGCAGTAAAAAGAATGGACAATAGCAGGATGAAGTACCTCGTTTTCATTTTAATATTTATCTTTGTGGCTCAAATTTAATTAAAAAAAGATGGCATACGCAGAAATGTTGACCGACAAAGGGTTAATGAAAATCGAATTTTATACAGAAGATGCTCCGATTCACGTGAAAAACTTCATTGATTTGGCGGAAAAAGGATTTTACGATGGACTTTCGTTCCACCGTGTGATTGCAGATTTCGTTATTCAAGGAGGTTGTCCTGATGGAACAGGTGCAGGTGGCCCAGGTTACTCAATCCCATGTGAATTAACAGGTAATAATCAGTTCCATGATCGTGGTGTTTTATCGATGGCGCACCGTGGACCGAATACAGGTGGTTCTCAATTCTTTATTTGCCACTCGAGAAACAATACTGCACACTTAGATCGCAAGCATACATGTTTCGGTAAAGTGGTAGAAGGATTAGATGTGATTGATCAAGTACGCGAAGGTGATCAGATTCAAAGCGTTAAAATCATCCACGATTAATGCATTTCATTAAAGAAATCCCGCATCCCAATATGCGCATCACGCTTTTTGAATGGAATTCAAAATACATTCTGAAATTTGAGACGCCCCAACTCGAGCAAAGTTATAAATTCTCGGTTTTGGATGTGGGAGGCCAAAAAGAAATAGAGGAGCTGGCAACCAGCTCCTCTTTTCAAACATTTGTGATAACAACCTTTCAGCAGATGTACGCTGAAATGGGGAAACAAATCAATTAAAGACTCAACCACTTCTTGCGTAAAGCCAACTGCGTTGCATTTGGACTTTCCACCGATTGAATAACAAATGCCCTCATAGGTGTTTGCGCAATCGTTAATTCAAACGTACGCGCTAGGCCGTCACGTTTCACGCGGAAGCTTGCTACATCACCTACTTTTTTATCGGCCATCCATTTATCCAATCCAGCAAAATCCGCTTGATTTACCTGTACAATTTCGTCGCCCACATTTAAGCCCGCGTGATAAGCAGGTCCACCTTTATAAATGGATGTAATTCGGTTTGATGCAACAGAGAAGCCGGCGAAAGGAACAGATTTTCCTACATTCGAATCTGACCATGAGTAGCCAAAAGCGTTAAAGATGCCCGCATAATCAGGCGTTTTAATACCATAAACGTAGTCTTTAAAGAATCCCGAAGCGGAAGTTCCAGCAACCGTGCTAAATGCGTTTTCTAATTCCGCATCGGTAAATCCACGTCCTTGCTTCAAATAATAGTTTTGATAGAGTAATTGAAATACATCGTCCAAACATTTTGCACCATTCGTTTTTTGAATGATCCACATGTTTAAGATAC
>JAGOAA010000004.1 GCA_017984215.1 Cytophagaceae bacterium | reverse complement strand
CTTCCACCGATACAAAAGGAGAATTTAATACGTAATGCCGCTTAGCACCTGCTCGGAAATCCGCATTGAAGGTCACCATATCCATCGCCAAATCCTCCATATTGGGCTTTTGAATATAGACATCCTGGAAGAAACCTCGACCCGTTAAATCATCCCACGTGTTTAAAGCGAAATCAATCTCAAATCCTGATTTCAAGCGAATAGGTTCTTTAGTGAAATGTAATTGTGCCAAATCTGCCCGTTCGACTTTTCCTTCCAATTGATACGTGGGTTTCGCTTGTCGAAGATTAATTTCCCCCGACATGTTTGCAACCAAATGAGAATCTTTCACAGCAACGGTCCCCTTGAACAATTGCTTTTGTAAATTCCCTTTTAAATTGACACGTTTGTAGGCATAGCGATTGAAGTTAATCTCCGAAATCATGCCATCGAAATCGACATTCGCCGACTGATTTGAAAAGCCGGTCCCTTTGATTTTGGCAGCCAAATCGATCGTCCCTAAATATTCTTCCAGCACCAGCAGTTTCCCTAATTTAAACTTCCGTAATGCTACCCGACCCTCATAACCCGAAAAGGCCATCGAATCCTGTAAGCGCATCGAAACATCCCCTTCCATGAAACCTAAACCCGTATTCGCTTGACCTGATGTCCGAAAATTCATATTCGTTCCGTTGAACTTACCGGAAAAAGAAACAGGACCTAAAATACGCATTTTATCTGCGGCAGGTTTCGAGATAAATACGCCCAAATCTTGGGGAATAAACAGCGAATTACGCATCACGAAATCCATTTGGGTCTTTGGAATCTCCGGTAGACCCTTGAATGAAAAATCCCCGCGAAGCACACTCTTCGTACCAAATCCCAATTGGAAATTCTTCAAGGCCAATTTTCTAACCGTTCCCGACAATTTTCCTTGAGCCAGATAGACACCTTTGTATGGATACATGGATTCGATGAATCGCCCGACATCATTCGAATTCAAACGCGTTTTGACTAAGTTGGCCTGCATATTCGCCTTATCGAACCATTGCGTTAAATCTTCAACATGCTTGTAATTCACTAAAAACTGATTGGCTATGTAAGAATCATTGACGCTCAAATCCAATCGATCGAAGCGCATTTGCTTATCGCAAATCATGAAAAGCGTATTCATTCGCTTGACTTGCAGACGAGTCGCTTCGTGTTGTGCCTTAAACCCAACGGTTTCCAATCCAATGGTATCTCCTTTGGAATAAAACTGCTTTACTTTGGAATTAATATGGCTGATCGCAAAATGGGATAAATCAAAATGGGTTGACGTACCGGTAGAAGGAACCTGCTCATCGTCCAGTAAAAATTGTCCTTCCACAACCTCTGCTTCCCGAATGATGAACGTTGTGGAACCCTTCGATGGCCCCGGCGAAATTCGATTAACCCAAGCGATAATCTGATCAATGAAGTGATTCAAGTTCACTTGCCCTTTCTTTTTCTCCAACACCAAATGCACCCTAGGGCGCAGCAAGCGGGCATAATCCAAAGTCGGCTTATCTCCGCCTAAAAAGAGATCGCTGATGCTGAAATTCACATCAAGATGCTCGATGTAGATCATTTCCTTGCCCCAAGGATCCTGAACGCGAAGTCCTGAGATACTTAATTCATCAAAAAATTTAACTTGAATGCCTTTGAGATCAACCGGATAACCCAATTCACGCTGAATGATCGGCTTGAAATAATTGGCCAATAACATCTGATTGGTCGGTGCCCGCAGGAGCAAAATGAAGGTAAAAATGAGCAAAAAGATTCCTACCAACCCGTAAAGGACTGATTTGGCTAGGATCTTTAGGTATTTTACCATGTTTATTTTTTTTGCCTTATTTTTGCATTCAATGAACTTACTAGCCATCGAATCTTCGTGTGATGAAACCTCTGCCGCCGTCATGGTGGATGGAGTATTGCAATCAAACGTTATCTCCACCCAACTCATCCATACGGAATGGGGTGGCGTGGTTCCGGAGTTAGCTAGCAGAGAACATCAAAAAGCGATCATACCTGTCGTACAGGAAGCTCTGCAAAAAGCAAATATAAACAAAAATGACCTGAATGCCATTGCCTTTACACGGGGTCCTGGTTTATTGGGTGCACTGCTCGTGGGGACCTCTTTCGCGAAGGCTTTATCCTTGGCATTGAACATCCCATTAATTGAGGTAAATCACATGCAGGCGCATGTTTTGGCCCATTTCATTGAAGAACCCAAACCGCAATTCCCCTTCCTTTGCCTAACGGTTAGCGGGGGACATACCCAATTGGTCTGGGTCAAAGATGCACTTCACATGGAGGTCATCGGCGAAACACAAGATGATGCCGTTGGCGAAGCATTTGACAAGACCGCAAAGCTCATTGGCCTCCCTTATCCGGGTGGACCCTTGATTGATAAATTAGCACAAACGGGTAACCCCGACCGCTTTCCATTTTCCCTAGGCGAAATGCCGGGATTGAATTTTTCTTTCTCGGGAATCAAGACGCAAATTCTCTATTTCCTTCAAAAAGAAACGCAGAAAAACCCCGCATTTGTCGAAGAGAACAAGGCCGATATCTGTGCGTCCGTTCAGAAAAGCCTCATCGATATGCTTTTGCGAAAAGTGAAGAAGGCAATGAAAGAGAAAAACTGCAAGCAAATTGCCATCGCGGGTGGCGTTTCGGCCAACTCGGGCCTCCGCAGCCGACTGAAAGAAATGGGCGAAAAGGAACAATGGGATGTCTTTATCCCGGCTTTTCAATATTGCACGGATAACGCCGGCATGATCGCCATGGCTGGCCAATTTAAATACGAAGCAGGTGAATTTACGGATCAGGATGTGACGCCTTTGGCGAGATACTCGCTGTAAGTTCTTTGGCAAACCTTACTGGATTGCCAAAGTTTGAGGCGCTTTTGCGCCGATTCCTTTTACATATTTAGACGTGAAGTAGGCGTCTCTACTCTACACCAAAGCCTTCAGCGCATTCCAGAATTCCATCTTCAAGGCTTTCTCTGCGTCTGTCAAGGTCGAAATCAAACGCGGGAAATAATAAACTTTACTCGTACCCAGCTGATGAATTTGATTCGCTTGCAAACCGGCAAGCGTTTGTTCTCCCAAGAAAATATAACGGGTTGGCGCTGTTTTTGACACAAATTCCTCCAAGGAAACTTGAATTTGATCGGCATCTAAAATCGACCAATCCCCCTGTGGCAAAGTCAATGGCGGCGCCGAAAAGATCAATTGCAAACGAGATTTCTCTGCCTCTGTGATGGAACCAATGACTAACCAAGGTGTCGCAATGGAAGGAACTCCTACCTCAACTACCTCCTTCTCAAGCATAACAGGTGCTTGATCTAGCTGCTCCAATGGACGTTCCGACGTGACCCAATAGATCACCTCGTTCTCATACAAAGCAGCTAAATCAATACCTTCCGTCATCTTAAGCTAATGAACCGCGCAACACACAAGCCTCACGATCCGGGCCTGTTGAAATAAAGTTGATCGGTAAATCTAAATGTGTCTCTAAAAATTTAATATAAGCCGAAAGTTCTACTGGTAATTCCTCAAAACGACGCATACCCTCTAAAGAGCAATTCCATCCTTTTAATGTTTCATAAACTGGCTTCACTTTGATATCCGTAATCTCAAATGGAATTTGATCCGTAATCGTACCATCTGGCATTTCATAGCCTGTACAAACTTGAATCTCTTCAAAAATATTCAAGACATCCGCCTTCATCATAATCAATTGAGTCACCCCATTGATCATCATCGCATATTTCAAGGCAGGCAAATCGATCCATCCACAACGACGAGGACGTCCTGTCGTCGAACCAAACTCACGACCTTCTTGACGCATACGCTCTCCTACTTCATCCTCTAATTCCGTTGGGAACGGTCCCGAACCTACACGTGTTGCATAAGCCTTGAAAATACCGAATACCTCACCGATGTTCTTTGGTGCAACACCTAAACCTGTACAAGCTCCCGCCGTAATGGTATTCGATGAAGTTACGAAAGGATAAGAACCAAAATCAACATCCAATAAAGAACCTTGCGCACCTTCAGCTAAAATCGTTTTACCCGCCTGAATCGCATGATTCACGGAATACTCCGAATCCACCAAATGGAATTCCTTCATGAAGGCAACCGCCTCAAAGAATTCTTTCTCAGCCGCAGCTAAATCATATTCAAATTTATATACATCCAAAATCGCCTTGTGACGATCAACCAATGCATTGTATTTTACAGAAAAATCTGGCGCGATCATATCACCCACACGCAATCCTTGACGTGAAATTTTATCTGTGTAAGTTGGCCCAATGCCCTTCAAGGTCGAACCAATCTTCGCATCGCCTTTCGCTTTCTCATACGCAGCATCCAATAAACGGTGCGTAGGCAAAATGATCGATGCTTTCTTCGAAATCTCTAAATTCTTGCGTAAATCCAAATTGAAATGCGCCAACCCATCAATCTCCTTTTTGAAGATAATCGGATCTAACACGACTCCATTTCCAATAATATTCTGAACTTCTTGACGGAAAATTCCCGACGGGATTTGATGCAAAACGTGCTTAAAACCATCAAATTCAAGTGTATGGCCCGCATTAGGTCCACCTTGAAAACGCGCAACTACCTGGTAACGAGGTGCCAAAACATCCACGATCTTTCCTTTCCCCTCATCACCCCATTGTAAGCCTAATAATACATCAACTGCCATAATATGAATATAAATGATAAATAATTACTCGTGTGATTGAGCCTGGTATTGATCTCGCGACTCACAATTTTTCTTTGTACATGACCCATAAAAAATCAAGGAATGGTGCATGACATTGAACTCTAACATCTCACCAACCAAACTTTGAATCGTCTGTACACGCGGATCACAAAACTCAGTCACCTTGTGACAATCCGTACAGATCAAATGATCATGCTGCCGACGGCCATACGATTTCTCAAACTGCGCTTGATTACGCCCAAATTGGTGTTTGACGACCAAATCGCACTCTACTAACACATCCAAGGTATTGTAAACCGTCGCGCGCGAAACCTGATATTTCTTGTTTTTCATGGAGATATATAACTCCTCCACGTCAAAGTGATCATCGCGCAAATAAATCTCTTCCAGAATAGCAAAACGCTCCGGCGTCTTCCGCAGACCCTTATTTTCTAAATAAGCTGTGAAAATCTTTTTAACCGAATCGAACTTCTCTATTGCTGCAGACATTATTGAAAAAAAACAACGTAAAATAAGCAAAAAAAACGGAAATATGCTACTTAATCTTCCCGCGCAACCTCAATAACTCCCGCGACCATTTCCAATTCGGATACCAAGTTTTCCAAATGCGACGTATCCTGAATCATCAAGGAAATCTTACCCTCAAATAGACCATCTTTTACTCCGATCGACAAGGCGGTAATGTTCACCTTCAACTCATCCGAAATCACGCGTGTTACATCATTCACCAAACCCACGCGGTCGATTCCGCGAATGGTCAACTCCACCACAAAGGACATTTGAATCTGACTTGTCCACTGCGCCTTAATCACCCGATCGCCATGTCGAGACAATAATTCCGGCGAATTGGGACAAGTCGTCCGGTGAATTTTAATTCCTTCGTTGATCGTCACAAATCCAAACACCTCATCCCCGGAAATCGGGTTACAACATTTCGCCAAGGTATAATCTACCTTATCCATGTCCTCGCCGATCAACAAGATATCCGACTCCTTGCGATTCTTTTCAACTTGCTGCATCTCCTTTTTAAAGGATTTGCTATCCACAATCGGTGCCTTGATGGACTTCTCCGCTTGCTTCCGCTCATGCATTTCCTTGTCGGACTTCCAGTGCTTCAACTGGTCGACTGAAATATAGGCCTTACCAAATCGATAGAACAAATCATTAGCATCCTTCGCATTGAAATATGCCCGCAACTGATTCGTCAATTCCAAAGTTAAATTTGGATAACCCAAATGCTTCAAGCGCGCCTCCACGATATCGCGCCCCTGAATCAGATAACCTTTATTGTCTTCTTTGATGCAATCCTTGATACGTGCTTTAGCCTTCGTGGTAGTCACAATCCGCAACCAATCTTCAGATGGCTTTTGCTTGGAGGATGTGAGAATCTCCAACTGATCTCCATTGCTTAATTTATGTGAAAGGGGCACCAATTTGCCACCTACTTTGGCTCCGATGCAATGTGAACCCACCTCCGAGTGAATCTCAAAGGCAAAATCCAAGGCAGTCGCACCCGCTTGCAAAACAACAAGTTTTCCTTTGGGAGTAAAGACAAATACCTCCTCGTGGTACAAGGAATTCTTGATATCATCAACTAATTCAACGGCTGATTGGCTTTTGTCATTCATTTCCAACGCCTCACGAACCTGGCTTAACCAAGATTCAAACGCCTGCGAAGTACGCGTATCCGTCCCTTTATACTTAAAGTGGGCCGCAACCCCCTTCTCCGCAATCTCGTCCATACGCTTCGTACGAATTTGCACCTCGACCCAGCGACCTTCTTTATCATTACCAAATGGCATACTCATCACCGTCGTATGCAGGGACTCGTAACCATTCGATTTAGGCGTGGAAACCCAGTCTTTTAAACGACTTGGATTAGGTCGGTAATGATCGGTGACGATACTATAAACCTCCCAGCACTCCCCTTTTTCTCGCTCGACCGGCACATCCAATACCACCCGGATGGCAAATAAATCGTAGATTTTCTCAAACGGTGTGTTCGATTTCTTAATCTTATTGTAAATGGAATAAATGGATTTCGGTCGGCCCTTGATCGTATATTTCATCCCCCGTTCATCCAAGGATTTCTTGATCGGTCGAATGAATTGATCCACAAAACTCTCGCGGTTTTGCTTATTCTCCATCAACTTATGAGCGATTTCCTTGTAAGCCTCCGTCTCCGTAAACTTCAAACCTAAATCCTCTAATTCCGTTTTAATGGCATTCAATCCCAAACGGTGGGCCAAAGGAGCATACAGGTAAATTGTCTCGGATGCGATCTTCAATTGCTTTTCCTTCGCCATACTTTCGAGCGTCCGCATGTTATGCAAACGATCGGCTAGCTTGATCAAAATCACCCGAATATCATCTGAGAGCGTCAATAACATCTTTCGGAAATTTTCGGCTTGTTGGGACGTCCCATATTCAAACGTCCCTGCAATCTTCGTCAAACCATCAATAATCTGCGCAATCTTAGGATTGAACATCTTTTCGATTTCCTGCAAAGTCGTATCGGTATCCTCCACCACATCATGCAACAAAGCCGCGATAATCGATGTAGGGCCTAAGCCGATTTCCTCGACACAAATTTGAGCAACTGCTAGGGGATGATAAATATAAGGTTCCCCCGATTTACGGCGCATTTCTTTGTGCGCCTCCGCAGAAAGCAAAAAAGCTTTCTTGATTTCTTTGGCATCATCATCTTTTAAATACGGTTTCGCCGTACGCAAAAGCTTGCGATAACGCTTTAATATTTCCAGACGTTCTGCTTCTAAATCTATCTTCATGGCTTTATTTCGCTTGAATTAACGCTACGGCCATCGCCGAAATACCTTCTTGTCTACCCACAAAACCCAAGCCCTCCGAAGTCGTCGCTTTCACCGAAATCTGATCAACATCCAGGTCCATCACAAGCGCTAAATTCTCCTTAATCGAAGGAATATGCGGGTTTAATTTCGGTTGGTCTAACACCACCGTCACGTCCACATTGCCCACTTCCCAGCCTTTTTCACGAATCATTTCGAGCACTTTTTTCAACAATAAGGTTGACGCAACGCCCTTCCACATCGGATCTTTATCCGAAAAGTGATAACCGATATTGCGCATGTTCGCAGCGCCCAAAAGCGCATCGCATAAGGCATGACAAACTAAGTCCGCATCCGAATGGCCTAGTGGCCCAAAATCACTGGGAATTTCCACTCCGCCCAAAATAAACGGTCGGCCTTCCACCCAACGATGTACATCATACCCTTGTCCTACACGTATTTTCATGATTATCCTTGTTTTAGATAAAGCAATGTATTCTTTTTCCCTTGAACAAATAGTTTATTTGCCCATGCTTGTACTTCTTCTAACGAAACAGCCGCAATATGCGCTGCTTCCGTATTAACAAAATCCACATTCCCCGCATTCGCCGCCATCGCTAAATTCATTGCTCGATTCAATACTTCCACCTCCCCGAATACCAAGGACGCCTCCGCCTGATTTTTCACACGTTGCAAGCCATCCGCATTAATGTCATTTTGAACAAAATCTTGTATGGCATCAAGCAAAAGCTTTTCGGCATGCGCGACATCTACCCCTTCGCAAACTTGACCCGAAACAACGAGCAAACCCGGATCCATGGAACCCGTCAAAGAAGCATGCAACGAATCAAAAATTCGTTGGTCTTGCACCAAGGCATTGTACAAATAGGATGACTCATTCCGACCTAATAAATCGGAAAGTAAATCAATCGCGTGGTAACCTGAATCGTAACGTCCCACCACTGGGTAGGCAATATAAATTCGATTGGAAGGCACATCGGCCTTGATTTCCATTCGTCGGTCTTCATCCTGAACCGGCTCCACAGGCAAATTCCGCAACGGCTTCACGCCTCCTGCGATCGGTCCGAACCACTTTTCAGCGAGTGTTTTCACCTCCTCAAAATCCACCTTTCCCGCAACCACTAAAATGGCATTGCTCGGCACATAATGCTTTTGGAAAAATGCCTTCACATCTTCCAAGGTAGCCTCCTCAATGTGTTTAATTTCTTTACCGATTGTCGCCCAGCGATACGGATGTTGCTGGTAAATCAACGGACGAAATTTCAACCAAACATCGCCATAAGGTTGATTCAAATAGCGTTGCTTGAATTCCTCGATGACGACTTTGCGCTGCACTTCCAAAGATTGAGGATTGAAGGCTAATGACAACATGCGATCAGACTCCAACCAAAACGCCGTCTCCAAATTTTGGTAAGGCAAGGAAATGTAATAATTCGTTAAATCTGGGGTTGTAAAGGCATTGTTTTCGCCACCCACCGACTGCAATGGCGCGTCGTAATTGGGGATATTCACCGACCCGCCAAACATCAAATGCTCAAATAAATGGGCAAAACCCGTCCGTTCCGAATCCTCATCCCGTGAACCTACATTGTAAATGACATCCATCACAGCAAGCGTTGTGCTGTGATCCTCATGTACAATCACATGTAGACCATTCGATAAGGTGAATTGTTGGTAGGATATCATGAGGCGGGTTCGAAAATTAAATAGAAACAAAAGTAAAAAATTAGGCCTAAAAACCACACCACTTTCCTACTTTTACAGACCAATATTTAATGATGCGCTTCGTCTTAATTTTCCTCTTTTCAAGTCTTACGTTTTTGAGTCCGGCCCAACTCCTGCAGGATCCTTCTTCGCGAAGCCTTATCACGCAGGGATTGAACCACTTATACCAATACAATTTCAAAGAATCGACGGAAAATTTCAACGCGATCAAAGCTACGCATCCCAAACATCCGGCCGGCTATTTATTATCGGCCATGCAGTATGAGCAGCAATTTTTCCCATTAAAAGATCATCCCGCACAAAGTAGAGCCTATTTGGCCTTCCTGGAATTGGCTTATAATTTAGCGCAAGAGGCATTTGACCGTAACAACAACGACCTAGAAGCATCCTTTTTCTGCACGGCTTCCTTGGGATTTTTAGCTGCATACGAGGCCGACAATCAGAACTTCATGAAGGCGGTTTCCTACGCACGAAAAGCCTATTCCTTTATGAAAATAGGGATTAAGAATACAGAACGCCAACCGGAGTTTTTGTATTCCTCGGGTATCTACAACTATTATCGCGTTGCGTATCCGGACCTCCACCCAATCATCAAACCCCTGATGTTCTTTTTCGAAGAAGGAAATAAACGAACTGGTTTGGCCATGCTCGAGGCGGGAACGCGCAAAACGATTTTTGTCCGCAATGAGTCCTTGTTCTATTACAGTTACGTGTTCAATAAATACGAAGGCACACCTCAAAAAGGCTTGCCTTACAACACACAATTGATTCAACAGTTTCCAAATAACCATTGGTACATCTTACAACGCGCTGAATTATTGACACTTGCTGGACAATACGAAGCGGCTGACCCCTTTATCGACCAATTGGAAAAAATCAATTCCCCCTATTTCAAAGGAGCGGCACATGTATTCCGAGGCATACGCGAGGAATTTGGGAATAAAAAATATGCTTTAGCCGAAGCTTATTATGCGAAAGGGATCGCACATCCTTGGGAGGAACGATTTACCAAAGACATTCATGGCCTTGCCTTGTTAGGAATAGCCCGACTTGAAAATCGGAAAGGGAATAAGTCGAAAGCGATGCATTTTGCGAAAAAAGCGGGGGAATTTGTCGAGTACAAAAACTCAATCGAGGAACAAAAAAGACTACTTAATCTTCGCTAGCTAAAACCGCTTGTTCATAAGCAAAGGTTTTTTCAAAGGCCTCCGCGATGACGGTCAATTCAAACGGAATGTGTTTGCGCAATTGCGTAATATCCAAGGAAACTTGTTGGACGTCCGTTGGCATCGCCTCCATAAACTCTACCTGAAAGTGTGGGACTCTGGTCTTAACTAAGGCAATAATTTCGAGCAATGACATCGTCTGACCCGAGCCAATGTTCAAGGTTTGATTACTAACACGAGCCTTAAATAAATCCATAATGGCCCGCGAAATGTCGGAAGCAAACAAATAATCTTTGGCCTGTGAACCATCACCCCAAACAACTAAACTTTCCCCGCGCAATGCCTTGCGAATGGCGATATTCATAACACCCTGCGTCGCTGACCGATGATGTAAACCAAAAGGATTCGATAATCGTAAAATCAAATAATCGATCTGATATAAATTGGCATATAAACGAATGTAATGCTCGACGGCCAATTTAATAATACCATACGAGCTAATCGGTTGGCAGGCCTGCGACTCCTTTTTATGCGTCGGCAATTCATTTCCGTACACCGCACCACCCGAAGACAGATACAATAAATTCGAGCATTCATGTTGCTTCATCACCTCCATCAAACCGATGGTGGGCAATAAATTTGTCTCCACGTCGCGTTGAATATTTTGCGTCGAAAGCGCCGGAATGATGGAACTCGCGAAATGAAAAACATGCGTAAAACGATGTGTTTCAAACAAATGATTCAAGGTATGTACATCGGAATAATCCCCTTCAACAAATAAAACATCGGGAAAATGAATCGAAGTTTCGGGAATGTTTTGAGTTAATACGACCAGTTCAGGTGCACCCTCACGCATGTGTTGCTGGACATAATCTAAGAGATTAAAGCCTAAAAATCCGGCACCGCCAACAACGAGAATTTTATCCATGCGCTTTTAATGTGAAGCAAAAATAGGGTAAATTCGTATAAAATATAGCCCTACCATGAATTTGCTGATTGCCCGATCGAATTTCCATTCTTATTCTGAGACGTTTATCGACGAGCAAATCAAGCAATTAGCCCCTTCGGAGGTGCTTTATGAGGGCTGGTTACCGAGTAGAACCTACAGCGGAAAGTCCATATACCCATTCCCATTATCGTTATTAATCGTTCGTGGAACCTTGCGGAATCTATTTCCCGTTTTTTTCAAAAAGATCTATCAGCATTTTTTAATCAAGTTCCTGCGCACGAATCAAATTGATGCATTTCTCGCGAACTACGGCCCATTGGGCGCGAATATCTACGAGGCCTGTATTGCAGCGAATATCCCTTATTCGATTGTGTTTTTGGGCTTTGATGCCAACGAGAAAAAGACGCTGACGCAATACCATGCTGCATACAAGGCCATGTTGCCGTGTGCACAAGCGGTTATTGTGGTGGCTCAATCCATGCGGGAAAATCTGGAAGCGATTGCAGGGCCTTTGACCAATTTACATTTCATTCCTTGCGGGGTGGATACAGCAAAGTTCAAACCATCAGGTTCGAAATCGGATGCATTCACCTTCATTTCCGTAGCACGTTTTGCGGAGAAAAAAGGACCGATTCATAGCCTGCGTGCATTTACAAAGGTATTCCAACAAATTCCCAACGCGCGTTTATTGATGGTGGGCGACGGACCCATGTGGGAGGAAGCGAAAGCTTATGTGTCGGAAAACCACTTAGAAAATCACGTATTCTTTTTAGGTGCCAAATCCCAAGACGAATACTTGCCTCTATTGCAGTCGGCGCATGTATTCATCCAACACTCCATTATTACTGCCGCAGGGGATTCCGAAGGAACACCTGTCGCGATTTTAGAAGCGGCTGCCTGTGGATTACCGACGGTTTCTACTCGACATGCGGGAATTCCGGATGCGGTGATTGAAGGTGAAACGGGGATTTTGACCAATGAACATGACATCGAAGCGATGGCAGATGCCTGTATTTCCTTAGCCCAAAATCCTTTGGAAGCTGAAAAAATGGGGAATGCTGCACGCCAGCACGTATCTGAAAAATACGATGTGGTCAAGCTCAGTCAAAAAATCAAAAGTATTTTAAAATAAGTGTATTTTTGTCCCTTATTCGAATAATGCATGGGAATCGTCATACGGCAAAGTCTTAAAGCCTCCATCGTCACCTACTTGGGGACGGCGATCGGGACGTTCAATGTCATTTTCCTGTACAATCAATTTTTAAATCAGAATGAGGTAGGGCTAATCGCAGGAGCTTTGGTCAGTATTCCGTTGATTTTTGCGTCCTTTACCCAACTTGGAATTCCCCAACTAGCGGTTCGATTCTTTCCGCATTTCGATGATCCGGAAAATGGCCATAATGGCTTTTTTACCTTCTTATTGATTTCGCCGCTGTTTGGTTTGAGTCTATTTACCTTGGGGTACATCGGATTACGCGAAACGTTTCACAGCCTATACGCGGATACATCACCGTTATTGCCGCGCTATTTTTATTACATCATTCCACTGACAGCCAGTTTTCTGTACATGGCGATTTTGGAAGCTTATGCCCGGGTGCATTTGCGGATTGTGGTTCCAGCCATCATTCGTGAATTGTTGTTGCGCCTATCTAACTCAGCTTTGATCTTAGGCTTTGGATTGGGCTATTTGAATTTAGACCAATTGGTCCTAGGCATTACACTTTCCTATGCGTTCGCGGTGGTCGGATTATTGATCTACATCAAACAATTAAAACGTTTCTATACGCGCTTCGACTTCTCTTTTCTGCGTAAACCCGTGTTCAACGAAATGTTGCAATATGGCGGTTGGGTGATTTTAGCCGGTGCGAGTTTTACCTTAATCCAGCACGTGGAGAAAATCATGTTGCCAGCCTATGCGGGCGGTTTGGGAACGACAGCTGTGTTTGACATCAATTCACGCATGGGCTTGATGATTGCAATCCCACGAAATGTAATTGCGGCGATTAGTACGCCTATTTTGGCACAGGCTTGGAAGCGTGAGGATCATGCACAAATCGCCGACATCTATAAAAAATCATCGGCCAACTTATTATTGGTCGGCTGTTTTCTATTCTTAGGCATCTGGTGTAACCTGGATTTCATCTACCAAATCATTCCAAATCACGAGGTCTATGAGGCCGGGAAGTGGGTGGTTTTGATGGTGGGGATCAGCAAGGTAATCGACATGGGAACCGGCTTAAACTCTGAGATCTTAATCAATTCCAAATACTACCGCTACGACCTCGTGTTTTACCTGATTTTGGCGATCGGAATTGTCGTGGGTAATTTGATTTTCATCCCGATGTATTCGTATAACGGTGCGGCGCTCGCTTCACTGATTGCCCTAGGTGGTTACAATGCCATCAAGTATTTTTTCCTTTGGAACAAGATGGGCATGCAGCCCTTTGATATCAAAACGCTTGGGATTATCCTGTGTAGCATCGTGATTGGCTACATCGTTTTGGCGATCCCCGTGTTTAGCGACAATTGGTTTTTGAATGTGGGGATACGTTCCACAGCAGTTACTGTGCTATTCTTTTTGGCTTGTTGGGCCTTCAATTTATCCCCCGACATTCGCCAATTGATTGAAAATAAATTTAAGAAATGAAGTTGATGTCTTTGGCGGGAGGTTTGCCGCACTATTACAATTTGGTATTGAATAAGCTCCAAAAGGAAATGGGGGTTGAGGTGTGTGTGGTCGTTCCATCTGCCAAAGGAGCCACCTTAGGAGCAGGGGTATTCGAGAGCAAAGATGGCATCGAGTTCAAGGTTTTTTATCAAGAAGAATACACGACTTATTACGGCAAGAAATTCTTCAAAGGTTTGAAGGAATTAATCCTGCAGGAAAAACCGGATGTATTGATGGTCAACTGGCCTTACCAGGCAGCCTTTGTCTTTTACCCCGGTTGGTATAATTTCTTGCGCCGAAACAATGTCGCTTTGGTTTCCAAAGAGATTCCTTTTCAGGTTCCACATTACGATCAGGCAATTTCCTATTATTTGAATGGTGGGGGTGTGACGGAGAACAATCAGGCGCACCAACAAAATAAATCCTTGTTGGCACGTTTCAAATTCATGATTGTACGCGAGACCCGTCGGCTTTTCAGCAATTTGGTGGATGCGCATATCAACTATTTGGATGAGGCGGTGGCGATGCATGCGTCCTATGGTGTACCTGCGGAGAAGGTTTTCGTGACGGCAAATTCGCCGGATACGGATGTGATTTTTGAACACGTTGAAGCCTTGAAAGATGTCAAATCGAATCCCTTTCGTTTGTTACACATTGGTCGGCTAGTCAAATGGAAGCAAGTAGACGTGTTAATCGAAGCAGCGATTGCATTACATGCAAAATATCCCCAGACAGAACTCAGCATTGTAGGTGATGGACCTGAATTAGAGGCTTTAAAAACGCAGGCAGCCGGATACGATTTTATTAAATTTCACGGAGGCATTTATGACATGCGTGAATTAGGCCAAATAACATGTGAGTCGGGCATTTATGTCTTGGCCGGCATGGGTGGTTTATCCATCAATGAGGCGATGTGTTTTGCGAAACCCGTGATTTGCTCTGTCGCTGACGGTACAGAAAAACGCTTAGTCCGCGAAGGCTACAATGGACACTTTTTCGAGTCTGGTTCGGTGGATAGTTTAGTAAGCGTCATCGAAAAACTCTTCGCAAATCCTGATCAAATCGCGATCATGGGCAAGCGTTCCCAAGAAATCATTCAAAACGAAATCAATATCCATACCGTATTAGGGAATTACATGGAGGCGTTTAAGTTTGCTATCGCTTCGCGATCGCAACACTTCGCTAGTCACTAGTCGCTAGTCGCTAGCTCTTTGGGAATCCTGAAAGGATTGCCAAAGCTTGAGACGCGGAGCGTCGATTCTTTAAGCTTTACCCCTAGGGAACAAATCTATAGCTAAGTAGCAAAATTTCAAAACAAAAATCCAACCATTATAAAAACATAAAGACTTTATTTCGCCAACAAAGAGTACGATATACTTGGAGGGAATAATAAATCCAAAGCATTTGGTTTTATTTTAAAAATAGGTCCTTTTTCAACTACGCTGCCTGTTGACTTCCTTTTTATCAAGTGGTCAAGTGTTATAATTCCTTGATCTAATAAAATATCAAACTGAGAGACAATCGGTTTCTTGGTGTGCTCAACTTTTTTAAATTGAAAATGTTCTTTTCCTTCAATCGTGACGGAATCCGCAGCAATCCAAAAAGTTTCATTATGCTTTTCTAACAAACGATTATGCAATGTTTCTAAGTTCCAGACAACAAAATCTCCAATACCATCTTTATCAGAATTTTCAATAAGATGTCTATTTTCGCTTTCCATTTTCAATTTTAAACCTTGAGAATTTCTAACAATTGTTGAAACAGTACAATACAATTTAAAATCTTCTCCACGACTATATCCAAATGCACTTAAGATTTCGGCAGAACTTTTGAATTTGCTTAAACTCCAATCTGGGACTTGTGCAAACAGATTTTTTCGATTGCCTCTTTCATCTCTATACGATTTTAATTCAATTCCTTTGTAATCTGGTTTCTTTGACGAATTTATGTCAATTCCTAAAAGGGTTTCCAGTGTTCTACCAATTGCCGTATCTGCTTGAAGTAATGCAGGAACAGGCCCTTTAGCAGCAATTTTATTCAAGAGAATTAGTAATTCGTCTGCGACTTCATTAGAAATCTGATTTATCTCATCAACCAAATCATGAAGTGGATTTGATATTTTACTTTCAATTAACTTATTTAAATCAAGTTGCGTAATATTCAAAACATACAATTTACTTTCAAAAGCAATTATTCCTAAAATATCATTTGCGTTTGAATAAGCCCCCAATCCTTTGAACCAAATTCTGGGATCACCTTTTTTAGTGTTAGGCCGATATAATGAAGCGACTGAATTCTCTAATGAATAGGGCGAAATCAAAAATGAGGTGATTTGAATTTTACTTTCCTGACCTTGTTTTTGTAATTCAAAATCGTGAATATTATTAATTTTCAAATAGCTTCGTACTGAACCGGTAGCATCCATAATCGACTTATCAAGTCCAGTTCCGGTTGGTTCAATAAGACAAAGTTCAACAGATTTTTCAGTTAAAAGTTTTATCCTATTTATTTCAAGGGTGGTTAATTGCCTCATTATGCTTTATAACATTGAATAATTACTTCTCTAATCAAAGGTTCAGCGAAATCAATAATAAAGTCCTCATCTTTTACGGACATTAAATATTCACCCAATTTACTATGTGCAATACTTGATCTGACCCGATAAACCCAATAGGCAATAATCTTTGGAATAATCTCATTGAATCTATTATTTCCGATTTCATCATTAATATTTTTTTGGCTAAAACTTCCTTTTGAAACAATTGAATCAAACTGCTTTTTTATTTTTATTGGGTTACTATCTTTGCCATATTCATAAAATATAGAATCCGCAATCGTTTTAAAACCAATTACATTATCCAAAAATGGAATTAAACTGTTGCTGTCTAATTTTATGGCGAACAAAGATTTTAACCTTTCTATATCTTCCCTATTGTAATCTTTTAATGTTCTGCTTATTTCTTTTTCGCAATTGCCAGAAGCCAAAAGTGAATTAATTTTCACTGCTGTATGAATGTCAAATTGCATCTCAATTAAGTGATACAATTTGAGAAATCTGCTAAATGGATTAGTTTCAATAAGTATTAGCTCCAACGTATCCACATAAAAATCTCTATCAATATTAACATCCTTAATTGCGATTAATTGATCACACTTTTTAGTTTTCGAAAAAACATTATTAGGCAAATCTTCCAAATGAAAATAACCACCCCACATTGATGATTTCATTTTATAATCTTCAAGATAAACTTTCAGCTTCTCCTTTTTTATAACTACATAATCATATAAAAATTTATATTGAGAATCTTGAATTGTATTAGTCGGATATTCAATTAAAAAAGAAGATAAGGCAATTTCACTAAGACTACTTATTTCAACCGATTGATTCAAATCAGAAAAATAGATTTTGCCTAATTCATCTAATTGCTCATCAACAATTAAAATCGAATTTACTCTATCAAAATGCAATGGAACTTTTATGGGTAAATAACAAAACCCATTTATACAAATTTTCCCTTCTAGATCTTCTACAATGTGCCCCTCTGCTCTAGGTAAAGGCAAGAAGTAGCTAAGGTGTTTTTTTATGTCTTCTATTGCTGTCATAAATCTGAAGAGCCAATTATCCAACACTCTTTTATTGGTTGTTCCCCTTCGTATCTAAAATATTCTACAAATGCAGATGTTAATAGTTTTCTCGTAGCAAAACCAATATTATATCTTTTGGAGATAGCTTCATTAGACAGTATTTCATACAAGTCTTTAAGATTTAAAGCATCCTCTCCAATATTTTTCACTTTTAATTCTTTAAGCAATTTATAAATAGCAGCATTTACAATCTGTTCTCTTTTCTCATTACTAGAAAAACTTTTTGCAGCTGCAAAAAACGATTGCATAACATTTGCATCTGCCAACCAGTTACGATATTTAGATTGATCTGAACCGTTATATATTCTGAATAATTCTTCGTCCAACAAACAGTACTTTTCTAATGTACTTGTAAATTTAAAAAACGATTCTGATAAAAATTCTTCGTCAGAATCTAACATATCAGATTCAATCATTCTTTCAGCTACAATATTATCCTTATCAACTTCTGGTGATTTGGTAAGATAACTCTTGTATGAAGTTACCAATCTTTCAAATGGGAATTGCTTTGCTTTTATTCTGCTTTCTTCATTCTTTTCTTCCAACAAAATCAGCCCTTCAACTTGTTGAATTAAAGTTTCTCTCATAGTGATAAATAGCAATTCAATTTGGTGCCGCATCGACATTGGTTTTTGCCCAGAATTAAGCACAATCAAACGATAAATTAAATGCTTTATATCTTCTTCAAACCATATCTCTAATAAAAGCATTTGTCTTTCATTAAAAGTGATTTTAGAATTGATATCATTTATAATGTAAGTTCTTTGCAATCCATCCAAAATATAAATTTTGTCAGTCAGAGAAACTAACATTTCAATTATTTTGACAGAATCCTTTATTTCGAGCAAAGATTCAAATTGGTTGACAGAAGAAGGTTCAACAGCTAAAGTTATTGTAGGAATCAAAGTCCCTTTTTCAATATCTTTTTTTAGACGGTTATAGCCTTTATGTTTTTCTCTTTTTCTTTGAATTTCAAATCGATCAAAGTCTTTGCCTACCAATTCTAAATACTCACTAATACTTATTTGAGCATATAAGATATTTGTATCTGTTCTAAAATCTTTTGTGTAACCAATAATTTCTAAGGATTTCATGGGGTAACTTTTAAGATTATTTAATACTTTTTAAAATTTCTAAAGCAACTGCCCTAGCCATTAAAGGAGGAACAGCATTACCAACTAAAGTAAATTGTGGAACTTCAAATTTTCGTTTATTACCGCCTGTCGATCTTTTACCTTGAAATACAAAAGCGTCATCAAATGATTGAAGTCGTGCCATTTCTCGAACAGTTAATGCCCTAGGATTAGCGAAATGAATATAGTCATCAGCAATCGTCATAACTGTAGGGCTTTGCGAATCGGCTTTCAAAACATTGTAATTTCTTTTTTCCGAATCCAACCCAATTTTTTTTAATTCTTTTTTAGCTAAATCGTAATCGCCAGTATTTAAAATGACATCCAGTCTTTTAATTACATCATCATTTTGCTTGCTAGTTTTGTGATTGTGCAATGGAGCGACAATATGAGACAATGTATTTTCCAACTCATCAAAATTTCTAACATAAAAAGGATTTTTAGCATAGGCAAATCGACCATTTAATCTCCCTTTTTTAGACCACTCGGCATAGGTTAAGCCATTATTCTCTTCAGGTTTTCCATCAATACTTCTTTTCTTTAATAGTGATTGCATTTTTTGAGTTGACCCTTTGTACTTTGATTTTAGATCAACTTTCTCATAATCAAATTTTTCTTCATCATTGCCAACAAAATCCAAATCATACAAAGCTTCGAAAACTGTAACTTTCTCTTTTTCTGTAACTGTTGGTGGAACTATTTTAATTAATTTCTGATCTTTTCGACAACCAATAAATAAAACTCTTTCTCTGTTTTGCGGAACTCCAAAGTTTGATGCTAACGCAACAAATGGTTGATCAATATTATATAATCTAATGTGTGATAATATCTCTTCAAATTCTACTTCAGCATTTAATGCTTTAACAAATGGCTGAAGCCCTTGAATACATTCTTCAAAAGAAAAATTGTAAATTTCTAAGGCCTCAATTATTTCGATTATATCATTTTGAAAAGTTTTTGCAGGCTTTAAGTTTTTAAAAGCTTGATGGATTTGTTCAATAATCGAATCCGATTCTATCGAAGTTAAAAAGGAATCAAATTTTTCAGCAAAAAAATCATTATCCAAATCACTATGAGCCTTTTCCAGAATCACCTTCTTTCTAACGTAGGCTAGTTCTTTACTCCGTTTTAATAAATTAAAGCCATGACGAATTGTATTAATATTAATATCTGTCTTACTGGTTTTATAATCTGCAATTTTTGGTGTTAATACGCGAAATTTATTTTCAATAATCTGAACATAATTTTCCCTCAATTTCTCCAATTCTTTTTCATTGGCTGATTCAAATTGCAACCTCAAATTGTAACAATCTAAGGTAAATGCTTTTTCTTTTTCTGCTTTTTTAAGTTTGGTTAAAAAATATATAATTTGATGAAATTCTTTCAAATCAACGATTGATTTAATTTCTTGCAAAATCATTTCTTTGATTCTTCCACCCTCTTTTGTAAGAATGCCTTTTACATTTTCCATCACAAAATACTTGGGACGAAGTACCCTAATTACATTTAAATAGTGGGCAAACAAATCATCTTTCTTGTCAAATTTTTTTCGCTTACCTGCTAAACTAAAACTTTGACAAGGCGGCCCACCGCATACAACATCAACTTGCTGACCTTTTAACCTCTTAAGTAAATTATCTAAAAAATCAGGCTCTGTTATATCTTGTTTCAAAAATTCAGCATCCATACCTAGTTGATAATTATATCGAGCCAAATGGGTTAATTCGCAATTCTCATTAATGTCGCTGCCTAACAAAAAATCGTAATATCTATTTCCATATTCTGCCTGCAAAAAGCCTTCACTAAAACCTCCAGCACCCGCAAACAAATCAACAAAAGTTGTTTTTGTTTTGCCATCATATTCGGTAGCATCTTCGCAAACCATTTTGATATCAGTATTTACTTTCCTACTGTTCACTAGAGACAAAATCTTTTCCTTAACTTTTTTATCAGTAAATTGAGAATGTGGCATAGATTCAAAGTATTTTTCTACCTCAAGTTTCAAAAATGTCAAAAACTTATTAATTGACTTGTAAGTATATTCTGACTCTTTGACGACTTGATTTTTATTATCCCAATCCTTTTTCAAGATTTTCTCACCAGTCGCAACTTTCACTTGAACATCCTTTTGTCTAATAACAAGATGAATTGGAAACCTTTTACTTTTATCGGCTTTATCTAGGTAGAATTTTACATTTATCATAATTGCGGACATTTTTACGGACACGGACAAATTTACGGACAAATCCGAATCTAACAAGAATATTACTTATTGTTTTTTTTTATGTTTGTTACAAATGTTCACATACAACAAAAACAACTGCAATAATTCCATCAAATGGCTATATTGAGAAATAATTCAAAACGAAATCAATATCCATACGGTCTTAGGTAATTACATGGAGGCGTTTAAGTACGCGTTTGCTGCGCAATCGCGTACAGTCGCTAGTCACTAGTCGCGAGTCTGTATCACTTTGGCAAACCTTTCAGGATTGCCAAAGTTTGAGACGCGGAGCGTCGATTCCATGCGTTTCTAACCCCAGGTTTCAATCTGGGGCTCTATATGTTTTAAATTGAGGAATGTCAGACTTTCGTCAAACGACCCTCCTGCTGTTCAGCCTTCGGCTGTGAGCCCTAGGCTAAAGCCTAGGGTTTTAAGCTTTCTTCTAACCAATACATAAGCATTCTGCAGAAAATCAAAAATAAGGCCCTAAATCACCCTCCTTAACTCTTAATTCTTCACTCTTAATTCTCAACTCATTTCCCTATCTTTGTCCCTTATTATCCTCACAAAGATTCCCACATGAAAGTAATTCAGGTTGTCGGGGCACGCCCCAATTTCATGAAAGTAGCCCCGCTACATCGTGCCATTCAAAATCTTCCCGGTTGGACCTCCAAAATCGTACACACGGGTCAGCATTTTGATGCCAAAATGAGCGACGTGTTCTTCACCCAACTGGAATTACCGAAACCCGATTTCTTTTTAGGCATCGGTGGCGGATCGCAATCTGAAGTGACGGCCAAAATCATGTTGGCCTTCGAACCCATTCTTTTAGCAGAAAAACCGGATTTGGTCATCGTCGTAGGCGATGTCACCTCTACCCTTGCATGCACCTTGGTTGCCATTAAATTAGGCATTCCTTTGGCGCACGTGGAAGCGGGATTACGCTCCGGAGATCGCAACATGCCCGAGGAAATCAACCGCATTTTAACAGATTCAGTAGCAAATTATCTATTCGTGACGGAACAAAGTGGCATCGATCACTTGAAACGTGAAGGCGTTTCGGATGACAAAGTTTTCTTCACCGGGAACGTCATGATCGACTCGCTGGTTCGCTACCAAGAAAAAGCAAAAAGCAGTACGATCCTAAAAGACCTTGGTCTAACGTCCAATGACCAACGTCCAACGTCTTACATTGTCATGACCATGCACCGTCCCGCCAACGTGGACACGGAACAAGGCTTAACATCCATCTTACGTTTAATCGAATTAAGCACAACACAAACCAAAGTTGTTTTCCCTATCCATCCACGCACCCGTGCACACATGGAGAAATTTGGCTTACTTAACGCCATCGAAAGCAACCCGAATTTAATCCTAACAGAGCCTTTGGGCTATTTGGAATTCATCCAATTGATGAGTCACGCCCAAGCAATCCTAACCGATTCAGGTGGAATTCAGGAAGAAACGACCTACCTAGGTGTGCCTTGTTTGACATTCCGCGATTCAACGGAAAGACCTGTTACGGTAACGATGGGAACGAATCAGCTATTGGCCGACTTAGATCCCGACAAAACCTACGAAGCTTTAACGCATATTTTAAAAGGCGAAACGAAAAAAGGGGAGATTCCACCACTTTGGGATGGAAAAGCAGCCGAGCGCATCGCCGCTAAAATCCAAGAACTGTTCGCATAAACATGCCCAAGCCGCTCAACATCGTCCTCCTCTCCTATCACAACCAAAATGGTGGTGCTGGGATTGCTTGTGACCGATTATCGGAAGCACTCAAAAAAGCAGGACATCAAGTTAACTACCTCGTCCAAGAAAAAACGGGAAATGACGAATCGATCGCGTTGAATAATTCTCCGTTGAAGAAAGCCATGCGTTGGCTAAGATTCATCCTCGAACGCCTCGCATACCTACCCTTCGAAAAAAACAAAGCGGTACGCTTCCTTTTCAACCCAGGTAAATTTGGGCAAGATTTAAGTCAACACCCGCTGATCCTACAGGCTGATATCATTCATCTGCATTGGGTGAATTTTGGTATGTTGTCTATTCAAAATATCAAGCAATTACTCGATACGGGCAAACCTATCTATTGGACCTTGCACGACATGTGGGCGTTTACCGGCGGATGTCATCACAGCGGCGAATGTTTGAATTTCCAAGCTAGTTGTGGAAACTGCCAGGAATTCATCAAGAACCCTTCAGCGAATGACTTGAGTCACCAACTTTGGCAGAAAAAATTCAAGGCTTTTCAGGCAAGCAATTTGCACATCATTACTTGCAGCGATTGGTTAAAGGAGCGCGCCATGTCAAGTAGCATCTTGAAAAATCAGCCCATCCAAAGCATCCCAAATGCCATCGATACCGATCAATTCAAACCAAGCGACAAGCTAGAAGCAAAGAAAATCCTTGGACTTGACCCCAGCAAAAAACACATTCTATTTGTCGCGATGCGTGTCAATGCCCCGAAAAAAGGATTTAGTTATCTCGAAAAAGCATTGCAAGGACTAGACAAAACCACAACGGAATTAATCGTCGTGGGGAATGCCCAGGACCTACCTGAATTGCACCTGAAAGCGCATGTCCTAGGGCATATCAGTTCCCCGGAAAAAATGATTCAAATCTATCAAGCGGCGGATGTTTTCGTTACGCCTTCTTTGGAAGAAAATCTACCAAACACCATCATGGAAGCTATGGCTTGTGGAACACCTTGTGTGGGTTTCAAAATCGGTGGAATTCCTGAAATGATTGATCATGCCGTGAATGGTTACGTAGCGGAATACAAATCTTATGAGGACCTGGCAAAAGGATTAAGTTGGACGTTGGCAAACGCCCCGGAAGCAGCCGCGCGTCAAAAAGCTGAGTCCTCATACGCAGAAGCAATCATTGCTGCAAAACATGTAAACTTTTATGCGCATGTCGGCTAAACTCAGCATCATCACGATCACCTACCAGGCGGAACAATACCTGGAGCGCACGATCCATAGTGTTTTGGCACAAGGAAATCGCAAAGATCTCGAGTACATCATCATCGATGGAGCTTCGAAAGATGGAACATTAGATTTGATTGAAACCTATAAAAGTCATTTAGATCGAATTGTTTCAGAACCCGACCGCGGTATTTACGATGCGATGAATAAAGGCATGCAACAAGCCACTGGCGAATACATCATCTTTATGAATGCGGGTGATTGCTTTGCAGAAAAGGATACCGTTGATAGCATTTTAGCTGCTATGGGTCAAGAACCCGATGTGATTGTTGGCGACGCGCTCTTCGTCGACATGGACGGAAAAACGATGGGACTAAGAAGCGAAGTGACGCCCCATAAAATCCCCCAAAATTTAACCTGGCAATCCTTTCAGTATGGCATGGTGATTTGCCATCAATCCTTCATCGTGAAAAGGACAATTGCCCCCTTATTCGATTTACAATTTCGCCTAAGTTCTGACATTGATTGGGAAATCAAATGCCTTAAATTGAGTCAAAAAACGAATCAATTGGCTATCCCGATTTGTCGGTATTTAACCGGCGGCGCCTCCGTGCAAAACCTGAAACGATCCTGGCAAGAGCGCTTTCAAGTGCTAGAGCGGCATTTTGGCTTTACGCAAACACTATTAGCTCACCTCGTAATCATCACGCGAGGCATTCAATTCGCCATTCAAAAAGGTGGCAAATATTGGTAAATTCCTGTATATTGAAAGCCTATGCGTGTTAGAATCCTTTGTTTCATTGCTTTTTTATTGATTAGTCTCCCGGGAAATAGTCAAAAAATCAGGTTTGCATCTAGTATTGGTACAAGTACTTTTCAATGGTACGAAAACCAAACGACCATGGATTTAGGGGCCCAACTCACATTTCAACATCCGAATAAAAAATACCAGATTTTTGCCAAGTTAAAAGCCTTAGGAAATCTACATGAAAGCCCAGTGGACCGCGAAATCCTATTGTTAATGGAACCTCCGGTGAACATGAACAACAAGCCACTCGGGGCTACGGATCCATTGTTCGCAGCATACCGTGGGGGACAAGCAGATGCGGGTATTCAATGGAATACAAAATCAGGCTTAACTCCCAGCATAGCCCTCTACAGTAAATCCCTTGCACGAAAAATAACGTCCAATCAATCGCAATACATCGAGGAAGAAAAATATGCGCTGCATGGAATGAACATCGGCCTAGCATACAAAGCCAATTGGAAACAAAGCTCCCTGCAAGTATACGGCCAAATCTTTGAGCCCCTCATCCAACGAATCACGCTCTACGGTCGATATGTAGGCGTTCCCTATACCTCCAAAGTCAGTAACCATTCCTTGAGTTATCGGACCCATGTAGACTTCCATTACCAGAAAATGGGGCTTTCACTTACCTACGAAATACTTAATTTTGGATCTGCCGAAAACATCAATTCCAAGTCGATTGATGCCACACAGGCGCAAATTCTATCTACCTTATTCACCTATTATTTCTAAGCTATGCTGTTAAGTTTATTGTTATCTGCGTGGCTTATGTGTTTTCCAGATAGTTTGAAAACCCTGGCAGAGGTGGAAGTGCATGTTTTGGAACAGAACAGGACCCGACTATCCAGCCCGGATGCTTTCGGTATCCTGCAAGCAAAGGAGGTACATGCTATCCAAAATACAAGTTTTAGCAGTGCCTTGAATGCTCAAAGTGGCGTCCGCTTGGAGGAAAGAAGTCCCGGTAGTTACCGCATTGCCATCCGTGGAAGCTCACTCAGAGCACCCTTTGGCGTACGAAATGTAAAGGTTTATTGGAATCAAATCCCCTTCACGGATGCCGGAAACAATACCTATTTAGCTGTTTTAGAGCCCGACATGATGGATCAAATCATCCTGACCAAAGGGCCCACGGGGGGATTGTACGGAGCAGGAACGGGTGGCAGCATCTTGTTCAATGGACCACAAGGGCCCAATAAAATTGAACACCAAGAGATCGGGAACACACTCGGCGGATACAAACAAAGTTGGGATATCCAGCAATCGGGTCACCGCGTCTACGCATCTTTCTGGCAACAACCCGGTGCAAGAGACTGGTCGGCGATGAAAAAACAGATCATCAGCCATGAATACAACAAAAATTTCGGAATCAATGGAAGCATCCAGCTGACCTCCTATTATGCTGATGTCGCCTACCAAACTCCAGGCGGACTTACTTTGGCACAGTTCAAAGCAAATCCTTTTCAGGCTCGGCCCGCAGCGGGGGCATTTTTAAGTTCAGCTACCCAGCAAGCAACCTTTCATTTAAAGTCGTTTGGTACAGGAATCTACATCGCCAATTCATGGAATGGAAACTGGGGATATAACCTGGCTAATTCGGTCCAGGTGAATAAGGTCGTGAATCCAACCATCCGGAATTACGAAATTCGGCAGGAACCGAATGTGAGTAGTCGGGGTGTGGTTCATTACAAAAAGGACAAAACGGCGATCGACTTCGGTTATGAATTCCAAATAGGCCAATTTGATAGCCAAACCTTTGGCAACCGCAAAGGAATCAAAGACACTTTGCAAGTCACGCAAAACACCAATATCCAGAGTGGCAATATCTTTGGGCAATGGGATTACCAGATCAATGCAAATTGGAATTCAACGGTTTCGTTAAGCGCCAATGGTTATTGGACACAATACATCGGCAATGAACTAAACCTAACGCCTCGATTTGCATTGGTTCGAAAATTAGGAAATCACCAGCGCATCATTGCCAAAATTGCTTCGGGTTATTCGCCACCCAGCATCGCGGAATTACGACCCTCCGCGGGAACCATCAATACAAATCTGAAATCGGAGAAAGGCTGGAACAAGGAAATCACTTGGCGCGGGAAATATGCATTTTTCGATTGGGATTTAACAGCTTATCAATTCGATTTGGATGAGACCATTGTGATTCGTCGGGCAGCTGATGGCTCCGACTATTTTGTAAATGCGGGGAAAACGACCCAACAAGGCATCGAACTGACCTATACGGTTCAACTTGGTCAGCACCTATCTCTCCGAAATTCCGAATCGATTCAAAATTTTCGCTTTGGGGATTACGTGTCAGGAACAAAGAATTATGCGGGAAATCGACTTACAGGCACGAGCCCTTATCAACATGCCAGCCTTTTGCAATGGCAGATACATCCAAGACTGCTTTGGAATAGCCAATTTTTATTCACCGACTTCCTGTATTTAAATGATGCGAACACGACTGTTCTTGCTTCTTCCAGGGTGTGGAATAGCAAAATCAGTTACCAGCGAAAACATTGGGAGCTTTGGTTGACGGTCGAAAATATGACCAATGAACTTTATGTTTCAGGACCGGATTTGAATGCGACGGGAAATCGTTTCTACAATGCATCGCCCGGACGCTATTTCCAGGCAGGACTAAAAATTACACTTAACTAGGCCGCGTAAAATTCAACTTTTCCATTAAATCGGCCGCATGTGAATCACTGATGGGAATATCATACGTTCCGATTTTGATCCGCTGTTGTTTAATAGACTCGATCCGTCTTAGATTAACAATAAACGATTTGTGTACACGCATGAAGCCATGCGGCAAGACTTTTGCTTCGATGGATTTCATCGTCATCTTGGTTAAAACAGGTCTACGCTCCCCATCCAAAAAGATTTTCACGTAATCCTTTAAGCCTTCAATGTGGGAAATTTGTTGGATGGAAATACGCACCAAAGAATACTCGACATTAACGAAAAAGAAATCTTCTAAGGCCTCTTGTGGCACTGACACGGTTTGTGCAACAGGCTTTTGCATGTTGAATAATTGGTACGCTTTGTTGGCCGCCAACGAAAAGCGCTCCAGACTAACAGGCTTCATCAAATAATCCACCGCATCCAATTGATAACTTTCCACGGCATAATTATCATAGGCCGTCACAAAGATTACCAAAGGTTTTTTAGCCAAGGTTTGAATCAATTGAGTACCTAGCATACCGGGCATTTGAATATCGAGAAAAATCAAATCAATGGAATTCGTCTGCAATTGCTCCATCGCCTCGAAGGCATTTTTGCAAGAGGCTACTAAATGTAAAAAAGGGATTTGACGCACATTTTCTTCGAGCAATTTGCGGCCCATATTTTCGTCGTCCACGACAATACAATTCATCTTTTCCATGCTACTATTGTTGTTGTAAAGCCATTTGTAAATCCACCTCAAATACCTCTTCCGTATCTCGAATATTCAATACATGTTGATCGGGATATAATAAATCCAATCGGCGTAAGACATTTTTCAATCCAATCCCCGAACTCTCATCCATGACCTGATCTTTCATTCTCCCCTTCTTATTCTTCACTTGAAAATTCAATTGGCCATGTTCAATGGTAAAAAGAACATGTATATAGGGCTCCTCTACAAATGAAACGCCGTGTTTAACCGCATTTTCAACAAACGGGATCAGCAACATTGGCTCAATCCGACAACCCCGAACGGTCCCATGAACTTCGAAATCAATGGTCACATCCCCTTCAAAACGCATCCGTTGGAGATCAACATAATTCCGCAAATATTCCAATTCACGATCCAAGGAAACCATACTTTGGTCGGAATCGTATAACATATAGCGCATCAACGATGACAAGCGTATCGTCACATCTTCCGCTTGTTTATCCGCTTTGGTACGAATCAGGTACACAATGCTATTAAGAATATTGAAGATAAAATGCGGGCTAATTTGTGAGCGTAAAAATGATAGCTCCGACTTTAATTGTTCATTACTCAGCTCCTCTTTTTCCGCTTCGAAATTGATAAATTCAAGCAAGAGTCCGTAGGTAGAGGCAATGCCTGTTATCATCACCAACGGGAAAATACCTTGTGGATCGAAAAAGCTTTTATGCTGATCAAATGGCAAGAAATACCAATGATACCAGGCCTGAATGCCAAAAAAAAGCGCGACCATTCCGAATAGACTTGCAAAAAAAGCAAACACCCCAAAGCGCTTAAAAACGAATGGAACAAGTACTAAAGTTATGATGTAAAATAAGGGAACAACGGTTAGCAACTCCAACCAAATATGTTCTGAAAATTCAGGGTTTGCATGTGGATGTGGATGTCCATTTTCGTGCGATTGATGGGCGGGACTTACTAAGGGAAGCCCAATCCATAATCCCCAAAGAATGAGATTAAATAATACCTTGAAGGTTAATTTCGTTTTGGGAAGATTCCAAGCACGCCACATAAGCTTTCATTTTGCCTTACAAAGCTAGGCATTCAGGCCGAAATAGAAAATACAAATGACAAGACCTACCAACATGTCGACCATTGCACAAATCCCGCATATTTAACTGATAATGGGCATTCGTCAACAAAATCAGTTTACTTATCGAATGAACTAAAATAGGCTGATTAATTTAGTTTAGCTTGCGTCACAATCAAACAAACCCGTCAAATGAATTATTCAATCCGCCTACTCGCGTGCTGTTTAGCCTTGTTTACATCAACACAACTAAACGCCCAACAAGCAGTACTGATTAAACAAGACAGTACACAAAAACTCCAAACCCTATTGCAAGGAAAAATAAAGTCGTTTGGACTTTCCGTTTCCCCTACCTTTCAGTTCGGCGCCATGGGACCTCAAGCAGGTGTTTCACTTGCACTCCACCTAAATAACAAATGGGAAATCGGTGGATCCTTTACAAGAAGCCTGCGAGGTGAGCGCGATGGTTATGTCGCAAATCAAGAATTAGGCCAACAATTCCATGCGTTATCCATCGCATATACGGCGAAGGCCAACAAGTTATTTCACCTAAGCTTTCCCTTGCTAATAGGCGCGATTACGACTGAGCGGGAGCATATGCCAATAGGTATTATGGAACCAAACACCCAGCCACAACCGAATCCAATCCGGGGAGGTCATGGCGGCATTCGGGAGGGCGGTATGTTTTGGGATGGACCTAAATCGCTCGGAATTCAGCCAGGAGTTCAATTGGAACTAAACGTCTTGAAACATGTGCGCGTATTTACAGGAGCCAATTACCGCTTCGCTTTGGGCGAAAATAGTACAGACGCCATGCAAGGATTTGTGGGAACAGTAGGTCTTAAAGTAGGCTTATTCGACCGAGGTTTTAAAGTTAAGAAAAAGTAAGATTAGATTGATTTACATAAAAAAGGCTGCCCCGGTTGGAGCAGCCTTTTCTTTTAATAAATTTTATTGCTTAGAAATTACGCTCGCCTGCTTCGCGCTTTCCTAATAAAACAGCACCGACCATCGCTACGAAAAACAGAATGGACACTAATTCAAAAGGCAACAGATATTCCGAATAAAGGACCTTTCCTAGATTCTCGACCATACCCGTTTGCGAGGTAAAATTCGCGGTATTTTCAGCCGTAGGGGCAGGCAACGTATTCTTGTGAAACGCAGCCACCAAGATCACCAATAAGGTACCAGCAACCACAGATCCTGCTAATTTAACTAAGGAACTTTTCGATTCTGGCATGTTCTTGCGTAGATCCAACATCATGATAACGAACAAGAACAAAACCATGATAGCACCCGCATAAACAATGATGTTTACGGCCATCAAAAACTGCGCATTCAACAACACATAATGTCCTGAAATACAGAAGAAAGTGAATACCAAATACAAGACGCTGTGAATTGGATTTTTTGCAAAAACGACCATCAGTGCACTTAAAAGTGTCAAGGCTGACAGAAAATACCAAATATTTGTAATCTCCATAATATGCTTATTTCCAACCGTCACGCAAGTAGCGCTGGTCCATGTTTTCTACTAATTTATCTTTCCCGTAAATCACCTCATCGCGTGTGCTGAATACAGGGACCATTGTGTCGTGACGCAAGAAGATTGCCTCTTTTGGACAAGCCTCTTCACACAAACCACAGAAAATGCAACGCAACATATTGATTTCATATACTTTTGCATATTTCTCCTCACGGTACAAATGCTCCTCCCCTTTCTTACGCTCTTCAGCCACCATGGAAATCGCTTCCGCGGGACAAGCCACCGCACATAGACCACATGCCGTACAACGCTCTGCTCCCTGCTCATCCTTCTTTAAGATATGGTGACCCCGGTAGATCGGACCTAAGTAACGCTGTTGCTCCGGATAACGAATCGTGACCGGCTTCGAGAAAAAGTGCTTCAAGGTCGTAGCCATACCACCTACAATCGCAGGAAGGTACATGCGCTCCGCCAAGGTCATTTCCCCTTGTTCTAACACCTTTGTTTTATTACTTAACTTCATATGCCTAAGCTATTTTTTTCTTTCTTGATAGGGCATCATTGATGATTAAACCCACAAACATAATAACAACACCGCCTATTCCCGCAAGAATCGGTTGGTCAATCAAAATACCAAATCCTGTCACCACGACATTGAACATCGACAAAGGAATTAACCCTGTCCAGCCTAATCCCATCAATTGATCGTAACGGAAACGAGGCAACGTCCAACGTACCCACATGAACACAAATACGAACAACAAAGCCTTTCCGATCAATGCGCCCATGCCTAAGAAAGCAGCTGCATTCGAACCGAACTGAGCCGCAATGAACGAATATCCTGGGTAATCATATCCTCCAAAGAATAAAGTGGCCATCACCGCACCCGAAATAAACATGTTAATGTATTCCGCAAACAGGTAGAAGCCCAACTTCATCGAAGAGTATTCTGTGTGATATCCTCCAATCAATTCCGTCTCACACTCTGGTAAGTCAAATGGCGTACGATTACATTCCGCAAATGCACAAATCAAGAAAATCACAAAGCCGATAGGCTGTTGCAAGATATTCCAGTGACCTGCTTGTTGGGTCTCCACAATCGCCTTCGTCGACAAAGAACCCGAAAGCATTAAAATCGCAATGATGGACATACCCATCGCTAATTCATAGGAGATATTTTGCGATGCGGCACGAATGGCACCTAACAACGAATACTTGTTATTGGATGCCCAGCCACCCACTAAAATTCCGTAAACGCCTAAAGAGACGATACCAAAAACCCATAAAATACCGATGTTCACATCGATACCCTGTAAGTCAAACGTTACACCACCAATTGTCACCGTATCCCCAAATGGAACGACAGCAGAAGTCATTAAGGCAGTCAACATCGACAAGCATGGTCCGGCAATAAACAACCATTTATTTGAATTTGCTGGAATAAAATCTTCTTTCATGAACATCTTAACCGCATCTGCCAAAGGTTGCAAAATCCCGAAAGGGCCTGCGCGATCTGGACCAATACGGTCTTGCATGAAAGCGGCAATCTTCCGCTCAAAATACGTCGAATAAGCCGCTACCCCCAGCGTGATCGCAAATACGATTCCGATGAAAATGGCTTTGGCCGTAAAAACATCATTCATTAATTCCATATCCTATTTCTTTGCAGGTAAACTTGCTTGATTCGTTAAAAAACTACGGTCACGATCATCTTCAATTAACTTGTAATCCCGAGCTGCTTGCGCGATTGGGAACGCAGGTTTAATTAAACCCGCACCATATTTATTCGCTGAAATAACCGAATGACGTGATACATTCGTAGGCCCTTCAATCGTCCAATCACTCGTTTTCTTGCGATCAAATCGACAAGTATTGCAAATGAATTCTTTCAATTCACCCCACTCGTTTTTACGACCCGTTACACGAATCACCTCGTCACCGCGGTACCAAAGTGTAACATTACCTGAACATTTATCACAAGAACAATGTGCATCCATCGGCTTCGAGAACCAAACACGGCTCTTGAAACGATAAGTCTTATCTGTCAATGCTCCTACCGGGCATACATCAATCACATTTCCTGAGAAATCATTATCGATTGCTTTCTCAATGTAGGTACTGATTTCAGCATGATCCCCGCGGTGCATCACACCATGTACACGACCATCTGTAATCTGATCCGCCGTGTAAACACAACGGTAACACAAGATGCAGCGGTTCATGTTCAACTTGATGTTATCACCTAAATCAACAGGCTCAAACGTATTTCGCTCCTCCACCGTACGTGTCGATGAAACACCATGCTCGAATGAAAAATCTTGCAAATGACATTCTCCAGCTTGATCACATACCGGGCAATCCAAGGGATGATTTAACAACAAAAATTCCACAATGCCTTTGCGGGTTTCAAGCACCTGCTCATTCACCGTGTTCTCCACAATCATTCCATCTTGAACGGCCGTGATACAGGCAGGAACCAATTTGGGCATTGGACGTGGATCCTTTTCAGAACCCGCAGTCACTTTGACCAAACAAGCACGGCATTTACCACCAGAACCCTTCAAAGGCTCATAATAACACATCGCAGGAGGTGCCACCTCAGGACCGATCATACGCGCGGCCTGCATAATGGTGGTTCCCTGTTCTACTTCCAGGGTGATGTTGTCAATCGTTACTTTCATAATCTATCATCTAGCGGGATAATCCCGGTTATTTGCTATGTAATTGGGCCCAGCGGTCCATAAATAATGCCGCAGAATATTGCACCGCACGCTCTTTCAAATTTTGCTGATAATCAGCTAATTGCGCAGGACTTAATTGCAAGAGTGAACTAATTTTCTCCACCAAAACAGCTACATCCCAGCTATCTACTAATAATTCATCTAATCCCTGCAGGAAATCATTGACTCCCCCACTCGCACGAACGCCCACAATCGGTTTCCCTACATGCGCTGCCTCCAACATCACCAAAGGAAATGGATCTTCTCTTGAAGACAAGAAAAACACATCCATCGCCTCAAAATAGGGTCGACTATCCGAACAAACGGGTAATAAATGTACCTGTTTTTTCGTGTCCCAAATTGCCGTAGTTGCGATTAAGTTGTCGGAATATTCGTTATCCAACATCCCCAACCAGATAAAATGCACCGTTGGCATCTTAGCAATCAATTGCTTCGCAACCTCCAAAAACACATCAGGTGCTTTTCGCCATTCGGCTAATCCGCAACTAAACACGATTTGCGAATCGGCCGGAATTCCTAAAGCCGTTCGAACCGGATCATGTGTATTTTGAGTTGCCGCAGGCAATTCAATAATCGGTGGCAATAAATCAATTTTGTCGGCCGCAATCCCAACTTCCTTTTCCAAAACCGTCTTCACCAAAGCGGAAACAGCATATACACGACTCACTCGACCCGCCATAAACTTCCGATCTTCCTCAGAAGTAAAATTCGAAATCGAATAACTTAATTCATGCACATATACCTCAAAAGGAACATGCAAGGAAACTAATTCGCGCAACAAGGAAACCGATGAGACCGTATTTCCAAGGATGCAATCAAAAGCCTCCGCACGCAGCGAAGACAAGATCCCTGCCATTTTACGCTTACTCGGTGTACGATCCCATTCCTCCGCTTGACGTATTCCGGGTATCCGTTGCTTCACTTTAAACCAAAGAGGTCTTTCAGTACGCCAAACCCATACTTGGGCAACTTTTTTATATTCTTCCAACAAACTTCCGCCGTCTACAAGCAGCAAATAATTCGTCAAGCCTTGCGCCTTACGTTCTCTTAGCCAATGTAAAAGAACCAATTGCGCGCCTGCACGATTTGCGTCATGTCCAACAAAGAGTTTCTTGCTTTCTACCATTTATATTGTCCAACTAGCACCTGGGCGCATGTAAACTGCACCTGGTTTTGTTGCCTCCTCTGGATGTGTTACATGCCATTCAAACTCATCACGGAAATGACGAATCGCCGCAGCTACCGGCCATGAAGCCGCATCACCTAATGGACAAATCGTATTTCCTTCAATCTTCTTCGCCACATCAACTAATAAATCGATGTCTTCCATGCGTCCTTTTCCCGTTTCAATACGCTTGATGACTTTGTCCATCCAGCCTGTACCTTCCCGACAAGGAGAACATTGACCACAAGATTCGTGGTGGTAAAAACGCGCAAACGTTAAAGTATTATGTACAATACAAGTCGTCTCATCCATGACGATAAAACCACCTGAACCTAACATCGTTCCTGTTGCAAATCCACCTTCCGAAAGTGACTCATACGTCATTAAACGTTTTTCACCTGCTTCCGTAGTTAATATATTTTCTGCTGATAAAATCGGTACAGAAGATCCTCCTGCCACCACAGCCTTTAATTTATGTCCATCACGAATGCCTCCGCAATACTCGTCTGAATAGATAAATTCCTCTACGGTAATTCCTAAAGGGATTTCATAGACACCTGGTTTTTTAATATGACCTGATGCAGAGATTAATTTCGTTCCTGCGCTACGACCAACACCAATCGCCGCATATGCATCACCACCGTTATTTACAATCCAAGATGTCGCCGCAATAGACTCCACATTGTTTACTACGGTTGGACTTTGCCACAAACCTTTCACCGCTGGGAATGGAGGTTTATTCCGTGGGTTACCACGTTTTCCTTCCAAAGATTCCAACAAAGCAGTTTCTTCTCCACAGATATAGGCACCACCACCAGGTTGTACAAATAGGTCTAAATCATAGCCAGACCCTAAGATGTTTTTTCCTAATAATCCTTTGTCATAGGCTTCTTGAATCGCTTTTTCAAGAATGTTAATGACATACATCAATTCCCCACGAACGTAGATATAAGATGTATTCGCACCCAAAGCAAAACTGGAAACAATCATGCCTTCAATCAAAGTATGTGGCGTTTTCCACATCAAATAATGATCCTTGAACGTTCCTGGCTCTGATTCATCCGCATTACAAACCAAGTAACGAGGTACTCCTTCAGGCTTAGCCAAAAAAGACCACTTCATACCCACTGGGAAACCTGCACCTCCACGACCACGTAACCCCGACTTCTTCACTTCCTCCGTCACCTCATCCGGCGTCATCGTTTTGATCGCTTTCTCCACAGCCTTGTAACCTCCGTTTTTCATAAAAACGTCGATTGTCTCAATTCCTGGTACGTCAATATGTTGCGTTAATATCTTCATCCTCGGCTTATTTGCTTAATTCGTCAATAATCTGATCTACTTTCTCATTCGTCAAATGCATGTAATACTTCTCACGAATTTGGAATACAGGACCCCAACCGCAAGCAGCTAAACACTCAACTTCTTTGATCGTAAACTTACCATCCTTCGTTGTCTCTCCCGTTTGAATTCCCAAACGCTTCTTCAAGTGATCGTATACTTCCACGCCACCCATCAAACAACAAGGACCCGTCCGACAATACTCAATAACATGTTCGCCCACAGGCTCCAAGTGAAACATCGTGTAGAATGACGCTACCTCATAGACTTCAATCGGGCTGATTGAAAGCAACGAAGCTACATAATCCATCACTTCCGGCGAACACCATTTCCACTCAGCCTGCGCTAAGTGTAGGATAGGCAATAAGGCCGACTTCTGTTTTCCTTCCGGATAACGGGCAATGATTTTTTTAACTAATTCCAGCGTCTCTGCTGGGAAAACAATGTTGCTCATGTCTTAAGTATCTAACTCTCCTGCAATTACGTTCATTGATGACATCGTTACGATCGCATCTGATAAGGTCGTTCCCTTAATCATTTCAGGGAAAGCTTGGTAATATATATAACCTGGTCGGCGGAATTTCAAACGATATGGCGTACGCCCTCCGTCAGAAACCAAATAGAATCCTAATTCACCGTTTCCACCCTCAACCGAATGGTAAACTTCACCTACGGGTGCATCGATTTCACCCATCACAATTTTAAAGTGATAGATTAATGCCTCCATGTTGTGGTAAACGTCTTGTTTGTCTGGCAAATAATAATGAGGTGCATCCGCGTGATACGGACCTTCCGGCAAATTATCCATCGCTTGTTGGATGATGCGCAAACTTTGCCACATCTCTTCCTCACGAACCAAGAAACGATCATAGGTATCTCCCTTCGTTCCTACCGGCACATCAAATTCGAAATCTTCATACGAAGAATACGGATTCATCGCACGTACATCGTAATCAACTCCTGCAGCACGTAAATTCGGACCTGTAAATCCGTAATTCAATGCCCGTTCCGCAGAAATACCGCCCACATTTTGTGTACGATCCATGAAAATACGATTACGCATCACCAATCCTTCGAACTCCTTTAATGCTGCAGGTAATTCTTTCAATAATTTATTGATTTTCTCGATGGCTACAGGCGTAAAATCACGCTCCATACCACCAAAACGTCCCATGTTCGTTGTTAAACGCGCACCGCACATTTCCTCATAAATCTCGTAGATAAACTCGCGCCATTGGTACACATACAAGAAACCGGTTAAGGCTCCCGTATCTACTGCCAAAATTGAATTACATACAATGTGATCCGTTAATCGAGCTAGCTCCATCATAATCACACGCATGTATTGCGCACGCTTAGGAACTTCAATGCCTAATAATTTCTCAACCGTCATGTGCCAGCCCATGTTATTAATAGGTGCTGAACAATAGTTCATCCGGTCTGTTAAGGTCGTTATTTGATAAAAGGGACGACGCTCGGCAATTTTCTCAAATGCACGGTGGATATATCCCACGGTTTGCTCGGCATCCACAATCGTCTCGCCATCCATCGTTAAGATGTTTTGGAAAATACCGTGTGTGGCAGGGTGTGTAGGACCTAAATTAAGCGTTGATAGCTCATTTACATAAGGCCCGCCCTTTTGCGTCTTATCTAAACCTACATTAGGGTTATTTACTAAGGCTACTTCTGACATGCTTTGTCGCTTTTATCGTCCAAATAATTCATCAATTTTATCATGACGCGTCGCATCCTCTAAGGGATATTCCTTACGCATCGGATGGTAATCCATCTCGTCCATATTCAAGATACGAGTCAAGTTGGGATGACCATCAAACAAGATTCCGTAAAAATCAAATGCCTCACGCTCCATCCAATTGGCTGCAGCAAATAAGCCGGTGATCGTTGGGAAATTAGGGGCTTCAATCGGCGCATAGGCCTTAATCATCAAACGCACATTGTTTTCCAAACTGTGCACATGATAAATCACGCCTAATTCTTGCCCTTTGGCATCTGGAAAATGAATACCTGCCAAATCAGTTAAAAACTGAAATTTAAAAACAGGATGCGCATACAAAAAGTGTAACATCGGTACGATGTTTTCTACACCCGTTGTGTATTGCAGAATACCATGCGACTCTGTCACACCATATACAGCCTCCGCACCAAATTGCGCAACTAAGGCATCTGTTATTTGTTGATTCTCCATGCTTGTTATTCTATACCGTAAGATGCCAACAAAGCCTTGTACTCTGGCTCGTTTCTACGGCGTGTCGTTTCGTTTTTAGCCAATTCTTGGATTTGCATAAAGCCATCCAAAATTTGCTCGGGACGTGGTGGGCAACCCGGCACATATACATCCACAGGGATGATACGGTCGATGCCTTGCAAAACAGAATAGGTATCAAAAATACCTCCTGAACAAGCGCAAGCTCCTACCGAAAGCACCCAACGAGGCTCAGCCATCTGCAAATACACCTGCTTAACCACCGGTGCCATTTTCTTGGAGATCGTTCCCATCACCATCAAAACATCCGCCTGACGTGCTGAAAAGCTTAAACGCTCCGCACCAAAACGACCAATATCATAATGGGATGCCATCGTGGACATAAACTCAATCCCGCAACAAGACGTCGCGAAAGGCAATGGCCACAAGGAATTAGCACGCGCTAATCCGACCAAACTATCTAAACTTGTTGCGAAAAAACCAGCTCCTTCCACTCCTGGAGGCGCTTCTGCAACTTGAACCGTTGAATTACTCATATCTTATCTGTCTGTTGAATACATAAACTTTGGCTAAGCCAATATGTTTATTTTTCCCACTTTAAAATTCCTTTTTTGATCACATAAACGAAACCTGCCAACAACAAACCCATAAATACGAGCATGTCATAAAAGCCATTCCAGGATAATTCGCGGAAATTAACCGCCCAAGGGTACATAAATACGATTTCAATATCGAATAGCACGAACAAAATCGCCACTAAAAAATACTTAACGGAAATAGGCGTACGCGCATCACCAATGGATTCAATCCCACATTCGAAGGTATCATCCTTCTTCGCCGAATGCCGCTTAGGACCCAAGGAGTGTGTCGCAAACATCGTTGCAAAAATAAAGGCTAATGCTGCCAAGAGCTGAACGAATATCGGCAGAAAATCTTGAGGTTGATAGTTCATTACAAAGGCTTAAAAAATGAAGCCGCAATTTACTGTATAAAATCTAAAATTTCAGATTTTTAATGAAAAAATCACAGGCATTTAGCCGCCTATTTCACGAAACAAGTATTTTTTCAAGCAGGTACAAAAAAATCAAAAAAATCCTGTAATTTTGTCCGGCAAATAAGAGTAGTTCTTACACTCCATCAAATTATTTGCCATGCTCGATTCCAACAAATTTCTTTTTGAGGCGCTAACATACGATGACGTATTGTTATTACCTGCTTATTCAGAGGTGTTACCTCGTGAAGTAAGCACGCAATCCCGTTTAACACGTAACATCACATTGAACATCCCAATCGTTTCAGCAGCGATGGATACCGTGACGGAAGCCGACTTGGCTATCGCCTTAGCACAAGAGGGAGGTATTGGAATCATTCACAAGAACATGACGATTGACCAACAAGCCGCACAGGTTCGTAAGGTGAAGCGTTCTGAGTCGGGCATGATCATTGATCCCGTTACCTTAAAAGACAACCAAACCTTAGGTGATGCACAGCGCATCATGAAGGAATTCAAAATTGGTGGTATTCCCGTGATTGACGATAAAGGTCATTTGGTGGGGATATTAACCAACCGCGATTTGCGTTTCCAAAAGCAAACGGCGCGCCCAGTAGCTGAAATCATGACCAAAGACAATTTGATCACGGCGAAGGAAGGCATTAGCATGGAAGAAGCCGAGAGCATTTTGCAAGAATACAAAATCGAGAAATTGCCCATCATTGATAAAAATGGCAAATTGATCGGTTTGATTACCTATAAAGATATTTTAAAACGCAAGTCGCATCCTTTGGCATCGAAAGATCCCCTAGGCCGTTTACGCGTAGGCGCTGCGGTGGGCGTTACACCTGATTTATTGGATCGCGTGCAGGCATTGGTGAATGTTGGCGTAGATGTCATCAGCATCGATACGGCGCACGGACATTCCAAAGGCGTCATCGACGCGTTGAAATCAGTTAAAAAATCATTCCCTAAGCTTGACGTCATTGTGGGAAACATCGCAACCGGTGAAGCAGCTGTTGCCTTGGCGAAAGCCGGAGCCGATGCCGTGAAAGTGGGAGTTGGTCCAGGAAGTATTTGTACAACGCGTATCATTGCGGGTGTGGGTATGCCACAATTAACCGCCGTGTACGAAGCTGCGAAAGCCTTGCAAGGATTTGACGTACCTGTTATTGCCGACGGCGGTATTCGTTATTCAGGTGATGTGGCGAAAGCCATCGCAGGAGGTGCAAGCACGGTCATGATGGGATCATTACTAGCGGGAACTGACGAAGCGCCAGGTGAGATGATCATTTTGGAAGGACGTAAATTCAAATCATACCGCGGCATGGGTTCATTAGAGGCCATGGAGGATGGATCGAAAGATCGTTATTTCCAAGATGCAGAAGATGATATCAAAAAATTAGTTCCAGAAGGCATTGTAGGTCGGGTACCGTTCAAAGGTTCCGTGACAGAAATCCTTTACCAAATGGTTGGCGGATTAAAAGCGGGTATGGGTTATTGCGGTGCCGCTTCCATCGAAGCGATGCAACAAGCCAAATTCGTAAAAATCACTTCAGCAGGTGTGAAAGAAAGTCACCCACATGATGTGAGCATCTCGAAGGAAGCGCCAAACTATTCAGCGAAATAAGTTTCTAGCTAATACATAAAAAAAAGGCCTCGTTCATCGCGAGGCCTTTTTTTATGCTTGATAATTTTGAATCGTATCCACGAAGCATTGAACCTTATCTGGGTGAATATCCGGATAAACACCATGCCCTAAATTCGCAATGTAACGTTGGGTACCAAAAGCCTTCAACATCGCCTTCGTTTCGGCTTCAACGGTTTTGAAATCGCCATAGAGGGCACAAGGATCTAGATTTCCTTGAAGGGTTTTATTTGGGCCGACCAATTTACGTGATTCAGCAATGTCCATATTCCAATCGAGACCTATTGTCGCACAATTCAGTTGAGCCATCTCTTCGCGGGCGAAGAAGGCACCCTTGGCAAAAAGGGTAACAGGAACATCTTGAATGGCATCACAAATCTGTTTTAGATAGGGTGTTGAAAATGCACTGTATTGAACGGGCGATAAAATACCTGCCCATGAATCAAAGATTTGCAACAAATTCGCACCCGCTGCAACCTGTGCTTTCAAATAAGCGATGGTTGAATCAGTAATTTTCTGCAACAAAGCATGTGCCAATTCGGGTTCTGCGTAGAGCATTTTTTTGGCTTGGGAGAAGGTTTTTGAACCTTTTCCTTCCACCATGTAACAAAAAATGGTAAATGGCGCTCCAGCAAAACCGATTAAGGGTACGCGACCTGCTAATTCCTTTTTGACTATTTTAATCGCATCCAAAACGTATTTCAAATCCTCTTCTGGATTCGCATCGCGGATTTTGGCTAAATCGGCTTTCGACCGAATGACATCGGGAAATACAGGACCTTTTTGCTCTTCCATCAAATAGGGTAATCCCATGGCTTCGGGAACAACCAAAATATCAGAGAAAATAATCGCTGCATCCACACCAAAGCGATCGACCGGTTGGATCGTCACTTCGGCCGCCATCTCGGGATTAGTCGCTAGACCAATAAAAGATCCGGCTTTCGCACGAACTTCACGGTATTCAGGTAAAATTCGACCCGCTTGTCGCATCACCCAAACAGGGACGCGTTCTACAGGAAGGCCTTGCGCAGCACGAAGGATTAGGTCGTTTTGTAGTTTTTCCATACGGATGTAAAGTTAAGAAAAAATTCGCTAGTCACTAGTCATCAGTCGCTAGTCACTAGTCATCAGTCACTAGTCACAAGTCGCTAGTCGTTCTATTTAGGATTTCGAAAATTCCGAGTAGAACCATCTGACAAAGAATTAGATAACCCAAAAAGCATTTTACCGATTTCGGTCACTTGATGATTCAAGGTGATGTACGATTCATTTTTTAAATAATTTAGGCGAGTAGCCACATAAAGCATGGACTTAACTTCGCTACATGAGCCCTGAGCGATGTATAAAAAACGTTTAAAATCACGATCACTTCCACGCTCAAAACCTTCAGCTATATTATTCGAAATTGACAAAGATGCCCGCTGAATCTGATTCTTTAACCCAAAGTCATTAATCAATTCCAAACTTGCATATATACTAATCGTAAGTTCAACCGATTTTTGCCAAACCATTAAATCATCAAATTTTTTAATTTTCATAGTGGTTAACATTAAAATGTTCGTTGACGAAATTTCAAATTTATTATAACGAAACCTATTGTGTAACTTATAATCTATTTTACACTAGCGACTAGCGACTAGCGACTAGCGACTAGCGACTAGCGACTAGCGACTAGCGACTAGCGACTAGCGACTAGCGACTAGCGACTAGCGACTATTTTCCCTACCTTTGTATTTCAATTCACACCTATGTCACAACTCATCGCCCGCTTCATTACCAGCAACACCGACTTCAAAACTTGCCCACCAGCGCGTTTTCCAGAATTTGCATTTATTGGCCGCTCCAACGTAGGTAAGTCATCGCTAATTAATTCGTTGACATTCCATAAAGGACTTGCCAAAACCTCACAAACACCTGGTAAAACCCAACTCATTAATCACTTCATGATTGATGAAAAATGGTATTTAGTCGATTTGCCTGGATATGGATTCGCCAAAGTGAGTAAGGAAAAGCGACGTGAATTCGAAAAAATGATCTTTGATTATTTAATTCATCGCGAAAACCTAACCTGTTTATTTGTGCTCATCGACATCCGCTTGAAACCACAAGCGGTCGATATCGAATTCATGAGTCGCATGGTTGAACATGAAATCCCCTTTCATATCGTATTTACGAAAGCAGATAAACTTTCTCAAAAACAGGTCAACGAAAGCGTCGATATCTATAAAAATTTCCTACTTGACATGTGGGATGAATTACCCGAAATATTCATTACATCGGCCGAAAAACACGTTGGGAGGGAAGAAATTTTAGCGAACATCGCTGAATTAATTCAAACATCTCCTTATAAAATAGGGAAATCTTAATACTTTTGCAGCCATCATTAGCTATAAACACATGGAATTATTAAACGAAGTTGCGCACATTTCTGGTAAACCCGGATTGTTTAAAGTGTTAAAACCTACCCGTACAGGTGTAATCGTTGAAACACTCGACGCAGCCAAACAAAAATCAGTCGTAGGCGGCCAAACAAGAATTTCTGTCTTGAAAGACATTTCGCTTTACCTAGCTGATCACCAAGACAGCACCCTACCTTTAGCTGATTTGTTTTTACAAATCCATGCAAAATTCAATGGTATATTGCCATTAGAGCCTAAAAAAGCAGCTGATGCAGAATTATTTGCCATCATTGCGGATGTAGTTCCCAACTATGATTCTGACCGCGTTTTCGCTTCGGATATCAAGAAGATCTTAAGCTGGTACCTGATTCTTTTCACACATGTTCCTGAACTTTTCCCTGCAAAAGCAGCAAAAGCACCGAAAGCTGAGAAAGTAGAAACAGCAGAAAAGGAACCTAAGGCAGCAAAAAAACCCGCAGCTAAAAAAGCAACCAAATAATACTGTTGACATGGAGGATGTCATAGCAATACGACCGATTGAACCTCAAGATAATGTAGCGCTAGCGGAAGTTATCCGAACAGCCCTAACAGAATTTGGAGCGAACAAACCCGGTACCGTATTTTTTGACCCTACTACCGATGCCCTGTTTGAACTTTTCAGAACGGCGGGATCTTATTATTTCGTAGCGACGCTAAACAATAAACTTGTAGGCGGATGTGGCATATTTCCCACAGAAAACCTACCTGAAGGAACCTGCGAACTCGTAAAACTTTATGTCAATAAGGACATGCGAGGTACGGGAATCGGAAAAAAGCTCATGGGAAAATCCATAGAATGGGCAAAAGCAAATGGATATACGCAAGTCTATTTGGAGTCGATGCCCGAACTTTCCAAAGCGGTTTCCATCTACGAAAAACAAGGATTCGTAAAACTTAGTCGCCCCTTAGGAAATAGTGGTCACGATGGATGTGACATTTGGATGACCAAGACACTTTAAAAAAAGACCTCGATTTTCATCGAGGTCTTTTTTATTTGTTATTTCAATGAAATAATATACTTCGCTAATTTCACCGCGTCCTCTTTAGGAACATTGGTCATTGGCGCCATTGGAGGATAACCAGGCCAATTAGAAGGCTGAGGTTTTGCGATCAACGCGACGATTTTATCCACCGAATATTTCTTCTTTGCTACATCTTTGTAAGCAGGACCCACTAAACGAGCATCTACTTTGTGGCATGCAAAACAAGTGTATTTTTGCATCAATGGCTTAATGTCAGCCGGAAAATCTTCAGCTTTCGCCTCAAATCCAAACGCAGCCACACCTAATGCCACGGTCATGATAAATTTAGAGATAGTTTTCATATGTTATTTAAGTATATACTTTTGAGGATAAGCCCTATTTAAGGGCAAATTAAAGCTTTTTTTGGAAAAATTCTATCCCTTTTGAACAGAATCTACCGCATTTCTTACACTTCCATGCTTTTCGAGCAATTCAGCCGCTACTTCTTCACTAACGCCTGTCGCTTCACAGACCATGCGAATGGCACGTAAAACCAATTTATGGTTACTCAATTGCATGTCAACCATCTTATTCCCACGCACACGACCCAAACGAATCATGACCGCAGTGGATATCATATTCAAGACAAGCTTTTGAGCGGTTCCCGACTTCATCCGCGTGCTACCTGTAACATATTCAGGCCCAACGAGCACTTCGACCGGATATTGAGCCTCCGCTGCAATTGGACTTCCACCATTACAAACAATACAGCCCGTCAATATGCCTTGTGCATTCGCTTCCTTCAAACCACCTATCACATAAGGTGTCCGACCCGATGCTGCAATCCCAATCACCGTATCCAAAGCACCAATACCATAAGCTTCCATATCTTTCCAGGCTTGAATCGGATCATCTTCTGCATTCTCCACTGCCTTGCGAATCGCCCCATCGCCACCAGCAATAATCCCAATCACCATATCAAACGGGACGCCATACGTAGGCGGACATTCCGATGCATCTACGACACCTAATCGACCCGAAGTACCTGCACCAATATAAAATAAGCGCCCGCCTTGCTCCATACGAGGAACAATTTGATTCACCAACGCTTCAATATTGGGAATAACCTTTTCAACAGCCAAAGGTACCGTTTTGTCCTCCGCGTTGATTTGGCGCAATAACGTATCCACCGACTGTTTATCTAAATCCTCATAACGAGATGTGGATTCAGTCGCTAATAAAGTTAAATTCTCTGCCATCTTAGTTGGATAATTGCTTGTAGTTCGAGAAGAAATGAGGAATCGTTTCAATTCCCTTATAAAAATTAAACAAGCCGTAATGTTCATTAGGCGAATGAATCGCATCCGTATCTAAACCAAAGCCCATCAAAATCGACTTCACGCCCAATTCCTTTTCGAACAAAGCGACAATCGGAATACTTCCTCCACCACGGGTAGGCACAGGTTCTTTTCCAAAAGTTGTTGCCAAAGCATCCGAAGCCGCTTGGTATGCAATGCTATCCGTAGGCATTAAATAAGCTTCTCCTCCATGATGCGCTTTGACACTCACTTTCACACCTTTCGGAGCAATCGATATAAAATGTTCTGTGAATAAACGTGTGATCTCATCAGAACTTTGATTCGGAACTAGACGCATAGAAATTTTCGCATAAGCCATCGATGGCAAAACCGTCTTCGCTCCCTCGCCAGTATAACCGCCCCAAATACCGTTGACATCCAAGGTAGGACGAATCGACGCACGCTCAATTGTCGAATAACCTTTCTCGCCGTGCACCGACTGGATTCCTAAATCCTTTTGGTAAGCTTCTAAATCAAAAGGCGTTTGAGCCATCGCTGCGCGATCGGAAGCGCTCAGATCTAACACACCATCGTAAAATCCAGGGATTGTGATATGATTAAACTCATCGTGCAACGAGGCAATCATTTGACATAAAATATTGATTGGATTGGCAACAGCACCACCGTAAACACCTGAATGCAAATCACGGTTAGGCCCTTGAACCGCCACTTCCATATAACTCAAGCCACGTAAACCAACATCAATGGATGGAATATCATTGGCAATTATCGCAGTATCAGAGATTAAAATAACATCTGCTTTCAACAAATCTTTATTTGAAGCGACGAACAAACCTAAATTATCTGAACCTACTTCCTCTTCCCCTTCAATCATAAACTTCACATTGCAGGCTAATTCACCACTCGCTAGCATGGCTTCAAATGCTTTGACATGCATAAAAACTTGTCCCTTATCGTCGCAAGCTCCACGAGCAAAAATCAAGCCATCTTTAATCACAGGTTCAAATGGAGGATTGTCCCACAATTCCAAAGGATCAGCAGGCTGAACATCGTAATGCCCATACACCAAAACCGTCGGAGCACTCGGATCAACCATCTTTTCTCCATATACGATTGGAAATCCAGCTGTCTCTTCCAACCGTACTTGGTCGGCACCCGCTTGACGAAGATTTTTGGCCACCCATTCCGCCGTTTGGCGTACCGAACCGGCATAGGCAGGATCCGCCGAGATGGAAGGAATACGTAAAAAATCAAGAAGTTCGGCTAAAAAACGATCGCGATTTGCGTCAATATACTGTTGAGTTTGTGTCATATCATGTAGGCGGAATGAATTAGCTTTCCACGAACAAATATAAAAAAATAAACTGAGGCTTTACTTCTTTGAAGGTATCAGATACATACGATTTTCAGTTCCCTGAAAGATCCGTACGATGTTCATGCGATGCGTGAACACAACGAGAAAGGCGATGAAATAACCAAAATAGATGAGCGTAGGAATCTCCTCACCAAATACACCATAGGTCAACAACAAAGGAAATACAATCGAAGCGACCATAGAGCCTAAGGAAACATAGTGCGAAATGCCAAAAACAACTAAGAAGACAGCGATGCTCACGAGCGCAGCCAATGGATGTAAGGCTAGAACCATTCCCAAGGTTGTCGCAACCCCTTTCCCTCCTTTAAAATCACAGAATACAGGAAGTAGATGACCGATGATGGCTAAGAAACCAAAGAAAATCTTTAAAGTGACACACGTTTGCCAATCAATCAAATGAAAGTAATACAAGACGGCTGCTAAGCCTGTGGCCAAAAATCCTTTTAACGCATCAACAAACAATACGATGCTTCCGGCCTTCTTGCCTAATACGCGAAAGGTATTCGTAGCTCCCGCATTTCCACTACCCTGCGTACGAATATCGATTCCATGGTAATTGGTACCATACCAGATTGCAGTTGGGATCGAACCCAATAAATAACTTAAAATAGAAAGACCTGCAATAATAAAAATCATAATTCGTTAAAAGGCAATTGATTGCCGAGTTTCAAATATAGTCCCGTTACCAGCGAAAATCAAGAAGACCAAAAAAGTTCTTGAAATGTTTAAATTTTCGTCTTAATAATATACCAAAAACATAGACTAAAACGCAAAATTGATTGACGCCATCAAACGGAAACGCTGCGGATTTCCATGATCCAAATAGCTTAGCCGATGAAATGCTTGTAAGCGAAATATTTTAAATATGTTATCAATACCATATCCAACTTCCACAAAGGGTTTATTCGGATCTAAGGAATCAAAGGCATATTGGTCCAAAAATTTCGATTTCAACGGGTTATTGACATCTTTCATAATCTCTTGGTTCGATTTACGCTGACTACCCATTAAAATATTGGAACTCGCAATAAAACGCCATTTCAATTTTTTAATTAGAGGTAAACGATTAAAAAGCAAGCCCTCGAAATTATGATTCAACTGCAATGAAGCATATCGATCACTCACAAATTCAAAATAATTCATCGTCGAGAAGGCACTTCGTACAAAGAAAAACGTCTCATTACCTAAATGGGGAAATAACAAGGGTGCAGGCAGATTGGAGGGTGTATATCCGGCCGACAAAGTATAATCTGAACGACCCAATAGACCCAGGCGGAACGTTTGGTGTGCTTTCAACGTGAAACGCTCATAATCAAAATCACCCCCTAAAAATCCTTTTATCCCCCGTTGGTATTTGAATGTAATCACGGGAATTCGTTTGGTAGCCAAGGTGATCTTTTCGTTACCATTCATGATATACGTTTCATTACGTGCGAAACGTGCCTCCAAGGTCACAAAAGACTCTTGGTAGTAATCTTGAACAGGAGAAGCTTTTCCCAACTCGGGATTCAAGCGATATTGAAAACGGAATAATGGATCAAACGAACGCGTATGTAAGGAACTTGTAATGCTCAAGCCTTTGATTAATTCTGTGGTAAAAAATGCTTCACTTTCCCGACGAAAAAACGCGCCTGAAAATGCCCCCCAACGGGTAAAAGCATAAAACAATTTATTGTCTCCAATCAACTCGGGCGTCAAGCCCACGCGTTCAATATCGTAACTATGCCGAATTCCAGCCATCGTCCACTTTTTCCTCGAAAACAAATAGTTTACCTCAGCCGAATATTTAGGGACCAAGTCTTTTGTTCCAAATCCCACATTACCTCGTAAGATCCAGTTTTTATCAAAGTTGGCATTCGTCCGAAAACCTAATCGGAAACGCGCTCCCTCAACCTTATTAATTGCAAAACTGTTAATATAGGGGCCAAATTCTATATTGTTGAACTTTTTAAATCCGCTGACAACAATTTCAGCGACTTCCACATAACTGCGCACAACAGGTAAATTCTTGACCGAATCTATCAAGGATGAGGCAATTAAATCCTGCCTACTTAAGGGTTCATGGCGGGCAAACTTCCAATAATTCGGATCGGGCTCTTTGGCATCTTCAGCTACCTCGGAGGCCAAATCATAGAAAGAAAGTGGATGGGGTTTATTGACCACAAAATCTTTATTGGAGATGTACATCTTCAACAACATTCCCGCTGAATTCTTCGTAATCTCTTCAATATCAATCAAAAATCGCGTCTTTGCCGGTAGCCAAGCACCCGTTTCTGTCTGCTCGAGTTCTTGAGAAATCTTAATCTTATCAATAAAATTCAGATTGGCTGCCTTATCGACAGATGCATCGATCTGCACTAACGCATAGGATGTTGTATCAATCCACATTTGACCCGAAAAAACAAGGTCCATGGGATTCCGAGGATCGAAGTCCAATTGATAGCACACATGCCCATCAACATTAACCGTATCCCCTAAGTAATACGTATAATTCCCTTTCCAGGTATCCCCGATGGGACTAGCAAAATCCTTGCCGAAAAAGGAAACGTACGATTGATAAAAATTATAATTCGCGACTAAATTTCCGCCAACCAATTGAGAAATCACACTTCCTTCCTTCACACCGACCCCTTTAATATTGGTCTTTAATACATGCTCACGCTTCCGCTGAGGGGAATCCCGGTAATAAAACTTAGAGATGGACTCAGAGATGTAGGTCGGGATAACCAATTTCCCATCATCTCCAGCCAATTTTTCAAATTTCTTAACAGCCTCTGAGATATCCCGCATGATCTTACGATCCTTGAATTTTTCAGAGATATTATCAACGTCAAGCTCCATCTTGGAATAAGAAGAATATTCATAAGATTCAAGCTTGCTGCGGTCGTTGTATGCGCGATGCTTGAGTACATTGCGAAGAATCTTGAACGCGGGATTTTCACCTGAATAAACCATCACCTCAGCCATTTCCTTGGTCGCAGATTCCAATTGAAAATCAACTTCAAGGGTTTTTAATTTCTTATCGACCCATTTAATCCGCTTCTTATAACCAACAACCGACGCAAAAAGTGAATCAGACATGGATTTGGCATGCAAGGTAAATTCGCCCTGAAAGTTGGTGGTAGCACCGTAATTTAAACCTATCACCCCGACCGAGGCAAATGGAATCGGATCCCCATTCGCGGCATCTGTTACACGTCCTTTAATCACAACTTGTGAAAAAGCAGACTGCGCACACAACAGACAGAAAAATAGAAGCCCACAAAGGCCACCGCGTTTGAACATTATGAAAAGGGTAAAATCTTTCAAAAATATGAATTACATCGATATTTCAGCTATTAGAAGCCTAAAAAATCCGTTTCAGCTAGAAAGCTTTTAAACTTTTGCATCGCACGTGCCCGATGGGCTAATGCATTTTTTTCTGCCATTGACATTTCAGCAAACGTTCTATCGTTACCTAATGGCTGAAAAACGGGATCATATCCAAAACCCTGCTTGCCTCGAGGCTCCCGCACGATATCACCTAATACCTCCCCCTCAAAACTAACATATTGCCCTTGATGATGTAAGGTCAAAACCGTAACAAAACGTGCAGAACGCTCTTCGGAATCACTCAATTCAAAAAGCAATTTATCGACATTCGCAGCATCATCTTTGGGTTCTCCAGCATAGCGAGCAGAATAAACCCCAGGTCTTCCTCCCAAGGCATTAACTTCCAAACCCGAATCATCTGATAAGCAGGTCACCTGAAAATGTTCCGCGATGTATTCAGCCTTTTGTCTAGCATTTTCCTGCAACGTATGACCCGTCTCAGGAATTTCAATCGACAAACCCAATTCGAATACCGTATGAATGTCAAAAAGATCCCCGAGGAGATCTTTTATTTCTTCAATTTTATGTTTGTTTTGGGTAGCTAAGTAAATGGTTGGTTTCATGTATACTAAGGAGCTACGGTCGTAATTTCAAAATACAAAGGAGAATAGCCGGGAATAGCATCATTGCCTGCCGTCCCATAACCCAATGAATACGGAATAATGACTGCGGCCTTCTCTCCCACACGCATTTTCTTCAACGCCTCAGTAAATCCCGCAATCAAATTATTGTTACTAAGAATAAATGGAACTGTAGGTGTTCCTAAGGTACCCGAACCAAAAATCGCATTGTAAACATACGATCCCGATGCATCCGCATGCATGTAACTATAAGGCAATCGACCTATATAATTAACCAAGACAGGCGCATCCGCTGAAATCAACGCACCGCTCGGGTTATCTACGATTTTGGAAAACAATAGCCCCGAACTCGTTTTCTCAGGATTAACAATTCCATAGGTTTTTTGAATCAAAGCAATTTGCTCCGCTTCATTGCGAACGGCTTCAATGCTTAGCTCTAATTTAAGCACAGAAAATGCCGGAATATTACCGTAAGAAGTCCCACCAAAACCTAAGGCCGAAGGCAGTAAAAATAGGCCACTCTCCCCTTCTTTCAATAAAGAAAGCGGGAGCGTAAAGATTGATTTAGATAAACCCCAAACACTGGACCGGTTTATGTTTTTAGCTCGTGATGTGCTGTCAACAATCGTTCCGTCAAGCAGCGTTATCTTGTAATGAAAGGTAACTAGATCCCCTAAATTCTTAAGCTTTCCTGTACTACCCGTTGTATTCAATTGGTAGTATAAGCCGTCTGCCGACTTCTGCATCGTCAAATTTCTTTGCTTGATGTAATTCTGAATATCAAGCTCATTCTTATTGGCTTGTTCATCCACAGTATCCATCGTACAGCTAGTTAAAAACGCTGTAAAGAGAAACAATATCCCAAAAATATATTTCATCGGATTAGTCAATTTTGGCAACATAGATTTCAAATACTAGTGGTGTATATCCTGGAATGCTTGACCCAGAGCCCTTCTCACCATAACCTATGGTAGACGGAAAGACTAAGATAGCACGTTCACCTAAACGCATTTTTTCAACACCCGTCTGAAAACCAACAACCGTTGACGAACCACCAATAGTCACAGAAAAACTATCTGTCCGCGCCATATTGCCATCAAATGCAAAGCCATTCAAAAAACGACCTGTGTATTTCAATTTAACAACTTTACCGCTCGCTGGTATTTCGCCAGTCCCTGGATTTAATCGAATGTAACGTAAACCATTCGCCGTTTGCTCGGTTACGGTTAATTTTTTCTTCGCAATATATTCCTCAATTTGATCCTTTTGACTGCGTACTACATAATCCTTCACCAAAACTTTCAAAGGTGTATAGGCTGGTAAACCAACAAAACTCTGAGATGTCCCAGGAAGCGCCATCACAGCTTGCTCTCCCTCCTTGATATAAGCCAACAATTTAGCATAAATGGGATTTAAGAAGCCATATTGATAGACCAATGGATTTTTTGTACTATCCAAGACCTCCCCAGTTAGTAAGTTGGACAATACATAATGCATCTTAACGGTATCCCCTTTAGAGGCCTTTTCGCCGGCAACATTTGGCTTGGCAACATAGTAGTATGAACCATCTTCTATGGCGATAGGATTTTGATTCAACTTAGCAAAATAGGACAAGATCTGCGCCTGACTCTCCTTCGCTTTCGCCTCATCTGCTAACTCCACATTAGACAAACAAGATGTCATGCCTAACATAATTCCAAATGCAAGTAATACCTTTTTCAATCGACTTTGATTTAATTATGAATCTCAATTAACCAACGAAATGCTAACGATTTAGGTTAGCATTTCGTATTAATGATAATAAAATAGCAGAAAATTATTTCTTCGAAAGAACTTCCAATTCAAATACAAGCACCGAATTCGCTGGAATCGGACCACGAGGTTGATCTCCGTAAGCGATCGGTGAAGGAATAACAAATGTTGCTTTTCCGCCAGCTTTCATTAAAGTTAAGGCCTCATTAAAACCTGGAATCATTTGACCCAATGGCATCTCAGCAGCACTTCCTTTATCAAATTCTTTTCCATTCATGAATGTACCACGGTAATTTACCACCCAAGTCTCACCCATTTTAGGAGACGGACCTGAACCCGCTTTTTCAATCGAATAATTCAAGCCTGATGCTGTTTTTTGGAAAGTTTTTCCTGTTTTAGCAATATAAGCAGCAATCAATGCTGGCTCCTGTGCAATTAACTTAGCAGCTTTCTGCTTTGCAACAGCCGCTTGTGCTTCCATCTCTTTCTCAAATTCACCTTTCGATTGAACTTTCAAAATACGAACCGAATATTTCAAATCTGTTCCTGGTTTCAAGAATGGAGGCAATGGAGCCTGAACCGTTTTAATCAAACTATCGATTGGCACCAAAATAGTCGCCGAATCACCTACTGACAACAAACGTAATCCATTCTCAAATGTACCCTTGAACATTCCTGGAGCCGCTTGTGGCGCCTGAACCATCCCTTTACCTGGCTGGCCTTCTTTGTGCGTATCCTGTAAAACTGAATCTGCACCATTACGAATCACCAAATCAAATGTGATGATATCACCATCTTTCAATTTTTGTGCTTTATCGTCATGCTCGTGAATTTGAATTTTCACTCCTTCAATGACCTCTACTTTGTCTTTGCCACATCCCACTACCATCGCAGCAGCTACAGCTAGTAATCCAATCGATTTACGCATGATTATTAGTTTATTTTATAAATTTTTAACTCGTTTTATTTCAGAAAGATACAAAGGTAACACTTCCTTTAATTTTTCCTTCGCTTGTTCGATTCCTCCAGCAGAAAATCTTCCACCCGATGCATTTTTATGTCCCCCACCCTCAAAATAGGTCGAAGCAAATGTATTCACAGCAAATGGCTCAATCGAACGGAATGACAACTTAACGCCATCTGGACGCTGAATCATACAGATCGACCAAACCGCTCCTTCTAATTGCAAACCATAATTTACCATCCCCTCCGTATCACCCGCTTGTGAATTAAATTGTTTTTGATCCTCTTCCGTTATCCACAGCAAGGCCAAATGATACTCAGGTAAATATTCCAAACGGTTAGCTAATACATGACCCAAAAAACGCAAGCGATGTAAACTCGCCGAATCAAATACCTTGCGATGTACCGCATTCGTATTCACGCCTTTATTTATCAATGTTGCCACAACCTCATGAACGTGAGCTGTCGTATTCGGATGGCGAAAAGAACCCGTATCCGTCATAATCCCCGAATACAAGCAAGATCCCATCTCTTCATCGATCAAATCCGCATCACCCCATTCCGTGATCAAATCAACGATTAACTCACAGGTGGAGGCAGCAATCGTACGATGGTAATAATAGTCGGCAAAATCCTCCGGATCTAAATGATGATCGATAACGACTTTTTGACAACGGGCCGACTTCACCCAATTCGCAAGCCCATGCAAACGCTGCATGCCAGAGAAATCCAAACAAAACAGCCAATCTGCCGACTGAATTTTGTTTTCAATGGTAGTCTTGTGTAAAATATTTTCAAAGTCCAAGACCGCGTCAGCTCCTGGCATCCAAGTCAAGTTCTTTGACAGACCTGATGGCACAACCACATCAACCTGCAAACCCTTCTTAATCAAATACTTCTGCCAAGCTAAACTTGAACCAATGGCATCAGAATCAGGATTGAAGTGCGTCGTAATGACAACAGATTGACCAGGAATTAATAGAGCGCGTAGCGCAGAAATCGAAGACATAAAAATACGTATCGCCCGACAAATTTGGGCGTTCGCAAAGTTAGAGATAAATTTGTAAAAAAAACGTAATGCCAACAAATAGAACATTTACCATGATTAAGCCTGATGCAGTCATTGACGGGTTTACAGGGCCAATCATCCAACAAATTGAAGAAGCGGGTTACCGCATTGTAGCGATTAAAAAAGTGCACTTGACGCCTGAAGAGGCTGGTAAATTCTACGAAGTACATAAAGAACGCCCATTTTACGGCGAATTATGTGAATACATGTCATCCAACCCAATCATTCCGATGATTTTGGAAAAGGAGAATGCAGTAGCAGATTTCCGCGAATTAATTGGTGCAACGGATCCAGCGAAAGCAGCTGAAGGGACTATTCGCAAGCGTTTCGCACGCTCTTTGAGCTCTAACGCCATTCACGGTTCTGACTCAGATGAAAATGCAGCTATCGAAGGTTCATTCTTTTTCCCGACCGGCAACTAGTTTACATGCTTGTAAAATAGAAAACCATTCTCCTCTTTGATTAATTGCAAATGAGGGTGATACTTAAAACGATCCTCGGCATCCGACTTCATCACAAAATACGATGGACGGTCTGTCGAGGATTTTTTCATTAAGGATTCTCCATCCAGACTTGGCCCTTGTTTCTGAAAATACAATAGGTGCGCAAACGATTTAAACCCAACCGTTTCAATGTAAACCTCTTGGCCTACATGCGAAACATAAAAATCGATCGGAGTCGCTTGCGTATAACCCGCAATTTTCGGCAGAACAACCGCCATAAAACACATCATAACTAGAACACTTCCCAACATCAATCGAATAATTCGTTGGAAACCCAGGGTGCTTCGAACAACGGTCCCAAGAACCAGCACCATGAAAGTCAAGCCAATCAGCCATTCCCATCCTGCCCAATAAACGGGTGCCTGTAAATTTCCCTGAACAAAAGCATCTTTGATATACACGGAAGCCTCAGCGGCATACATTCCAATCAGTGGAACCAAGGTTAACACGGCACCAAATAGCAGCCCAACAATCCCTAAAGCGATCGAATAGGACCGTTTCCAAGTCCATTGGCCCGATTGGAATTCCGTTAACACTTGCGCAGAAAAATAGGTTAATGGGATCCAGCACATGGACGAATAATGAATAATTTTCGTCTTCACTAAACTGAAAATCACCAGCACAACCCAAAACAACACCTGCATCCAACGCGTCAAGTCAATCGTTTCATCCGACGATTTTCTTCGAAGCAATCGCGCTCCTGCCCAAATCGAAATAGGCAAACAACCCAACAACAATACCAATACGTGGTAATAAACCGGTTGGCCATGCCCTGCATCCCCTGTAGTCATCAAGCGAATTTGATAGGCAACAAAATCATCCCATATACCCCATCCGAATTTCATGATGATCATCGCATACCACGAGGCAAAAAGCAAAACGGCAAGAATTCCCGACAGGCATGCGCCAAGCAAAAGCCGAGACATAGGTTTTGATTTCCAAACTTGTTGCCAAATCCCCAGGACTAATAGCGTAGCACCCCACAGCAGCAAAGCAACAGGCCCTTTGGTCAACATACCCAGTCCAATACTTAGACCCGCGTATATCGCCCATCGAAGCGAGTTAGGCTGCGCATAAAATTGCGAATAGCTATAAATTCCAAGGAAAATAAAGAGGTTGAAAAGCGGATCAATAATCCCCGAACTCGCATAAACATGCGGTGTCATCGCAGCTAAATAGGAGAAAGCCCATAAATGACCGAATGTCGCTGAAACATGTTTTTTACCAATACGAAACAAAATCAGAAGAGTAGCAATCCCCACGAGGGCATTCGGAAAACGTGCCGCAAACTCCATGGATGTCCATGCGTTTTCAGTAAACGTTCCAAAAACCTGAAAGCTCAACACCTGTAACCACATGAAAATGGGAGGCTTCTCCCAAAACGGCTGAAAATTGATTTGAACCGTCAAATAATCGCCAGTGACCAGCATTTCCCGTGCCGATTCTGCGAAATTAATTTCATCCCAATCAAACAATTGAGAAGATCCTAAAAAGGGCATATAAACCAAACATCCCACTAGCACCCAAAACAAATAAGGTCTACGCTGCAATATTTTCATGATAGCTATAATAGAAAACCGAAGAACAAGTGATTCCAATGAAAGCTCCAAAAGCTACATCCACCGGAAAATGTTGAAATAAATACACACGCGAAATACCGACACCACAGGCCAAAAGAGCCATCAATACGCCGGCCCATCGTTTATTAACATACAAAGCAATCCACATAAAACAGAACCAAGCGGCGGCGGTATGGCCAGAGGGAAAGCTATTTTGTTCATGTATTTCGACACCTGGCACTAAATACCAGGGAATATCTACCGCCTTGAAATAGGCATAGGGTCTTAAGGCTGAGGCAAAAACAAAATGTTTTAAACCTTGAACGATGAGTGTTGAAAGCGCATAGGAAAACAAAAATGGTTTAACCCAAGCGCGTCTCTTATAAAAGAATAATAGGATAACAAGCACAGGTATTAGCAATTCCCCAGCAAATGTGAGCACACGAAAGAGGTAGTCTAAATGATAGGCATGCCAATTATTGACGATGCGCATTTGGTCAAAGCGATCAAATGCCGCGATGTAACGCGCGACTATGATTTCAAACAAGAGAAATACAACACAATAGGCAATCCATGCCCCATTCAAACGTTTCATAATTTCAAAGGTCGGAAGATTTTATGAAAAAGGTAAACGCATCACTTGTTGTTTCCAAAAAATTACCTAATTTTGCATTCCTTTTTTCAATCAAGGTCAACATGAAAGTATTAGAAGCATTTCAGATACCTATTATAGCCTTAGAGGACAAATCGTATCACTACACGTTTAGCGGCGACGATTCGTTTTTTGCTGCTTTTGAGCAGGATTGGGTTGAAAAAGGCAAATTTGAAGCAAGTGCAGACTTAACGAAGTCGGCATTAATGATACAGGTACAACTGAAGATTACGGGCTCGATTGAATTGATTTGTGACCGTTCTTTGGAGGTTTTTGATTACCCACTTGAGGTAAACGAGAAGCTTATATTTAAGTATTCGGATCATTCAGAAGATTTAGGGGATAATCTGTTTTTATTGGACAGAAAGGAACCAAAACTTGATTTGTCGCAGGATATATTCGATTTCATTGCATTAGAAGTGCCGATGAAAAAGTTGCATCCTCGCTTTTTAGCGGAAGAAGATATAGCATCGGAAGATGTTTTTATCTACACGACAGATCGGGCAGACGAAAAACCTGCATCAACAACAGAGGAGGCAATAGATCCTCGCTGGGCAGCACTTCAAAAACTAAAAGATTTAAAATAAAATTAATTAACTAATACGATGGCACATCCTAAAAGAAAAATCTCTACTACTCGTCGTGATACAAGAAGAGCGCATGATTTCGGAACTCCTAAGCATTTAGGTGTAGATCCACAAACAGGCGAAACTCACCTTTATCACCGTGCACACGTGCATGAGGGTAACTTATACTACAAAGGTAAAATGATTGTAGAAGGATATTCTGCACGTTAATTTTACCTGGCTCGCCAAAAAAATAATATTTTTGAAGTCTGCCGAAAAAAATCCCGTTAAAATACTATTTTTTGACTAAAATTAATACTATTTTTGTCCTTAGTTTTAGTATTTAAACACCTATTGAATGAACATAGCAATCGACGTGATGGGCGGGGATTATGCCCCAGAAGCAGTAGTTGATGGGATTCTTTTAGCGATTTCAAACTTAGCCCCGGAAGAAACAATTCTTGCCGTTGGCCCAGCCGATACAATCAATACACTACTTGCTGATCGTGGTTACACGGGCAGTCAAATTCGTGTTATTAACGCGGATCAAGTAATCGAAATGGGAGAACATCCCACCCGAGCATTATCGCAAAAACCCAATTCCAGCATCGGAGTTGGGTTTGCGCTTTTAAAGGAAGGCAAAGCCGACATTTTCGCATCAGCCGGAAATACAGGCGCCATGATGGTCGGCTCCTTATTCTCAGTCAAAACAATCGAAGGCGTTCAGCGTCCTGCCATTGCAGGCTTTATCCCACAAACGGATGGTACTCATTCGGTCATGTTGGATATTGGCGCGAATGCCGACTGCAAACCTGAAATGCTTGAGCAATGGGCTGTTTTGGGTTCTGTTTATGCTTCAGCGACACGCGGAATTGCATCGCCACGCGTTGGCTTATTGAACATTGGAGAAGAAGAACAAAAAGGGTCTATTTTGGCTCTCGCTACGCATGCTTTACTCAAAGCAAACGATAAAATAAATTTTGTTGGGAACCTCGAAGGAAAAGACGTTTTCCGTGGAAAAGCGGATGTCATTGTGACGGATGGTTTTACCGGAAATATCGTGCTTAAAATGGGCGAATCCATTTACAACATTATGAAGGAACAAGGAATGGTCAACGAATTTGTGGACCGGACCAATTACGAAAATTACGGCGGAAGCCCAATCATTGGTATCAATGGAAATGTCATCATTGCACACGGAGCATCAAGCCCAACTGCTATTATGAACATGATTAAATTATGCCAAAACATAGTAAAATCGGAAGTGGCCAAAAAAATTAAGGCTGCCTTCGAAAACAACTAAGAACACAACATGTCAAATAAAACAAGCGCAGCCATAACCGGCGTGGCAGGATATGTCCCGGATTATGTGCTTACGAATGAAGAATTAGAGAAACTCGTTGATACCAATGACGAGTGGATTACCAGTCGTACAGGAATCAAAGAACGTCGTATTCTAAAAGGCGAAGGCCAAGGAACTTCCGTGATGGGAGCCAAAGCCGTTGAAGATTTATTACGCAAGACAAACACAACACCTGACCAAGTTGATCTATTAATTTGTGCAACAGTTACACCCGATTACTTATTTCCTTCCGCATCGAACATGATTTGCAAGGCAGTAGGCATTCGTGAGACGGCCTCATTTGATTTGGCAGCAGCATGTTCTGGATTCTTAAATGCCCTAGCAGTGGGTACAGCATTCATCGAAGCAGGTCGTTACAAAAAAGTAATTATCGTTGGCGCCGATAAAATGTCAGCCATCGTAGATTATACCGACCGTACAACCTGTATCCTTTTTGGAGACGGTGCGGCAGCGGTGATGTTAGAACCGAATACAGAAGGCTTAGGCGTTCAAGACTTCATCTTGAAATCAGATGGAGAAGGTTGTGAAAGTTTAATGCAAAAAGGGGGCGGTAGCGCCTACCCTCCTACGCATGACACGGTTGAGCAAAAATTACATTACATCCGTCAAGAAGGACAAGCCGTTTACAAATTTGCGGTGACCCGGATGGCGAATGTATCAGCCGAAATCATGGAACGCAATCACTTAGTAGGTGATGATATCCGCTTCCTTGTTCCGCACCAAGCCAACAAGCGTATCATTGATGCTACGGCTAGTCGGATGGGTGTGAGTGAAGAAAAGGTGATGTTGAACATCCAAAAATATGGCAACACAACCGCCGCAACAATCCCTTTATGTTTATGGGATTATGAGAATCAATTGAAAAAAGGAGATAAATTAATACTAGCTGCCTTCGGTGGCGGCTTTACTTGGGGATCCGCTTATTTAACGTGGGCTTACGATCCTAAATAATTAACAAAACACAATGGCAACTACAGCAGATATTAAAAATGGCATGGTGATTAAATACAATGATGATTTATATTCGATCATTGAATTCCTTCACGTAAAACCAGGAAAAGGTCCAGCATTTGTTCGGACTAAATTACGTTCATTAACTTCTGGAAAGGTAATTGATAACACCTTCAACTCAGGTGTAGCAATCTACCCCGTTCGTGTTGAGCGCAGAAAATTCCAATTCATTTACAAGGATGAATTTGGCTTCAACTTCATGGACAACGAATCATTTGAGCAAATCCTATTAGGCGAGAACCTATGTGTGATGGCTGATTTGATGAAAGAAGGTCAGGAAGTAGAAATTTTGATCAATACGGAAAATGATTCGGCATTATCTTGCGAATTGCCTCCATTTGTGGAATTGAAAGTTACTTACACGGAACCAGGTGTTCGTGGCGATACGGCGAACTCACCTAAAAAACCAGCAACGGTGGAAACAGGAGCGACTATCACGGTGCCTATTTTCATTGAACAAGATGAATTAATCAAAGTAGATACAAGAACTTACTCATACGCGGAACGCGTTAAGTAATTTCCACTACATTTGTCAAAACTTAGTAAACGGTCAACCTTTATTATATAACCGAAATGGATACGAAAGAAATACAGCGATTACTGGATTATATCGCAAAATCACCCCTTGCAGAAGTAAGCATTGAAACAGAAGGTTTAAAAGTTTCAGTGAAAAAAAATAGTGCAGTAGCGCAGACAGTCACTGTTGCAGCAGCTCCAGCACCTGTAGCGGCTGCACCTGTAGCGGCGGCTCCCGTAGCAGCAGCACCGGCAGCAGCTCCTGTAGCTGACAACCTTTATACGGTGAAATCTCCAATGATCGGTACATTCTACCGTGCGGCAGGTCCAGATAAGGACAACTATGTAGAAGTAGGTTCTGAAATCGCACCAGGCAAAACACTTTGCATGATTGAAGCGATGAAATTATTCAACGAAATTGACTCGGAAGTATCGGGTAAAATCGTTAAAATTTTAGTGGATAATGCAAGCCCTGTGGAGTTTGACCAACCGTTATTCTTAGTAGAAAAAGCCTAATTATGAGCCTAGCGCATACCACCTTGGGTTTGAGTATGCGATTAGACAAATCAATTACTATGTTTAAAAAAATACTAATTGCAAATCGTGGAGAGATCGCCTTGCGCATCATCCGTACTTGCAAGGAAATGGGAATAAAAACCGTCGCTGTTTATTCGACAGCTGACCGGGAAAGTTTACACGTTCGCTTTGCGGATGAGGCTGTTTGTATCGGACCTCCGCCAAGCCGTGATTCGTACTTGAGCATTCCTGCCTTAATTTCAGCAGCAGAAGTAACAGGGGCGGACGCAATCCACCCGGGTTACGGATTCTTATCTGAAAATGCCGAGTTCTCTCGCATCTGTTCAGAACATAGCATCAAATTTATTGGTGCATCTGCGGAGATGATCAACCAAATGGGGGATAAAGCAACGGCCAAAGATACCATGAAGAAAGCAGGTGTTCCTGTCATTCCAGGTTCCGACGGTTTACTTGACACGGTTGAAGAAGCCATTGAATTAGCCAAAACAATCGTATACCCCGTAATCATCAAGGCAACTGCCGGTGGTGGTGGACGTGGAATGCGTATCATCCGTGAGGAATCTGAATTCCGCAAATTATGGGATGATGCCAAAATGGAAGCGGCGGCAGCCTTTGGTAACGATGGTATGTACATGGAGAAATTCGTGGAAGAGCCTCGTCATATCGAAATTCAAGTAGTAGGCGATAAGTTTGGCAAAGTATGTCACCTTTCTGAGCGTGATTGTTCAATCCAACGCCGTCACCAAAAATTATGTGAAGAAACACCATCACCTGCATTGACTGACGAGCTTCGTAAGAAAATGGGTGACGCTGCCATCGCTGGCGCAACGGCCATCGGCTATGAAGGTGCGGGTACCATTGAATTTTTAGTTGACAAAAACGGGGATTTCTATTTCATGGAAATGAACACTCGTATTCAAGTAGAGCATCCGATTACGGAAGAAGTAACCGATTTCGATTTGATCAAAGAGCAAATTAAAGTAGCTGCGGGTATCGCCATTTCGGGTCAAAATTACTTCCCTAAATTATACGCCTTAGAATGTCGGATTAATGCGGAAGATCCAGCACACGGATTCCGCCCGTCACCGGGTAAAATCACCAACTTACACCTTCCTGGCGGACACGGTGTCAGAATTGACTCACACGTTTATTCAGGCTATACGATTCCACCCAATTACGATTCCATGATTGCGAAAGTAATCGTGAGCGGCCAAAGCCGTGAAGAAGTATTGCTTCGCATGAAACGTGCCCTTCAAGAATTCGTGATCGAAGGAGTAAAAACAACGATTCCTTTCCACATTAAGTTGATGGATGACCCTGGTTTTCAATCAGGTAAGTTCACAACTGCCTTCATGGAGACATTTGACATGAGTGGAATTTAATCAAAAAAGTGCATTTCAAGGAAGGAGGCTAATGCCTCCTTTTTTATTGGCAAATATTTTCGATAAGCTATTGCATATTAGTTCTTGATTTTCTAAATTTGCACTCCCATTTTTCGATTGAATGCCCGTTTGAAAGATAAAATAGGTCATAATCAAATCCTTAAGACAAATTCCGTGGTCTTGGTGGAAATGATTCAACAGTTAAACATTATTAATAGTGGATACTTTAAGTTACAAAACGATCTCTGCCAATAAAGCTACAGTTCAAAAGGACTGGGTGGTAGTAGACGCAGAAAACCAAATTTTAGGTCGTCTTTGCTCTGAAATCGCGAAAATCATTCGTGGCAAGCATAAGGCTTCATACACACCGCACGTAGATTGTGGAGATCAAGTGATCGTCATCAACGCGGACAAAGTTCGTTTGACAGGTAAGAAAATGACTGACAAGGTTTACATCCGTCACACGGGGTATCCAGGTGGTCAACGTTTTGCTACACCACGCGAGGTTTTAGCTAAAAACCCAAGAGGTGTTGTCGAAGCAGCCGTAAAAGGTATGTTGCCTAAAAATCGTTTAGGACGTGCTTTATTCAACAACTTATTTGTATATGCAGGATCAGAGCATCCACATGCAGCGCAACAACCTAAAGAAATCAAGTTTTAACGGACATTACAATGGCAGAAATAACAAGTAAAATTGGAAGAAGAAAGACGGCTATTGCTCGTATTTCAATGACTCCTGGTAAAGGCCAAATCAAAATTAATGGCCGTACATTGACTGATTACTTCCCATCTGAAATTCTTCAGATTGTAGTTAATCAGCCATTCGCTTTAACGAACACAGTAGGTTCATTTGATGTAACAGCTAACGTAGATGGCGGTGGTATCAAAGGACAAGCTGAAGCGCTTCGTTTAGCAATTTCACGTGCACTTCAAACGCAAGATGCTGAATTACGTTCTCCTTTGAAAAAAGAAGGATTCTTAACGCGTGACCCTCGTATGGTTGAGCGTAAGAAACCAGGACGTGCGAAAGCTCGTAAGAGATTCCAATTCTCTAAGCGTTAAAAAGGGTTCGTGGAAAAGGCTTGTCTGTTGCCGATGCCTTTTCCACATTTTTATTTTTCACATTCTTAAACAACCAAAATGGCACAATTAAGCTACAACGACTTGCTTGACGCAGGCGTTCACTTCGGTCACTTGACACGTAAGTGGGATCCAAAAATGGCTCCATACATCTTTATGGAGAAAAATGGTATCCACATCATTGATCTTAACAAAACAATTTCTAGCCTTGAAGAAGCTTCGCAAGCAATGCGTGCTATCGTTCGTTCTGGTCGCAAGATCATGTTCGTTGCGACAAAAAAACAAGCGCAAGAAGTAGTAACTGCTGAAGCAGATAAATTAAAGATGCCATACGTAACTGACCGTTGGTTAGGTGGTATGTTGACAAACTTCGCGACTGTACGTAAGTCAATCAAGAAAATGTCAAGCATCGACAAGATGTTAAAAGACGAAGTTATCGTGAAAACCCTTGCAAAACGTGAGCGTTTAATGATGACACGTGAGGAAGAGAAATTAAAGCGTGTGTTAGGTGGTATCACCGACTTAACTCGTCTACCAGCGGCATTGTTCGTTATTGACGTGAAACGTGAGCACATCGCTGTATCTGAAGCTAAGAAATTGGGTATCCCAGTTTTCGCTATGTGTGATACAAACTCAAATCCTGAATTAGTAGACTTCCCTATCCCTGCTAATGATGATGCGTACAAATCAATCGCTATTATCGTTAAGGCAATCAGCAAAGCAATCGAAGAAGGTTTATCAGAGCGCAAGCAAGATAAAGACGACGCGCGTATCGCTGAGGAAGAAGAAGCAAAACGTGCGGTAGACGCAACGGAAGCTCAAGAAGCTGCTAAGGTAGCCGCTAAGTACGAAAAAGAAGCAGAACAAGAATAAACAATATTCATATTATGTCAATTACAGCCGCAGACGTTAATAAATTACGCCAAATGACTGGCGCTGGGATGATGGATTGCAAAAAAGCTTTGACTGAAGCCAATGGTGACTTCGAAGCTGCAGTCGATATCCTTCGCAAAGCAGGTCAAAAAGTAGCAGCAAAACGCGCCGACAACGAAACCAATGAAGGTGTCGTGTTAATCGCAATGAACGCAGATCACTCAAACGGTAAGTTAATTGCCCTTGCATGTGAAACTGAGCCTGTTTCTAAAGTTGATGCATTCAATGATTTAGCTAAGAGCATCTTAGATGCTGCCGTGAAATCTCACGCTCCATCTGCACATGATTTATTAGCTGAGCCTTTAGCTGATGGCCGTTCTGTAGAAGGACACATCATCGAGCTAACAGGTAAAATTGGCGAGAAAATCACGTTAGCTGCTTACGAAAATATCTCAGCAGAGAAAGTTGTTTCTTACATCCACTCTAACAACAAAATCGGTGTTTTAGTAGCATTCGAAAATGTTCAAGGATTCGATGTTGCTGAAGTAGGTAAGGACATCGCGATGCAAATCACTGCGATGAAACCTGTTGCTTTAGACAAAGATGGCGTTGATGCTGAAACGATTGAGCGTGAAATCGAGATCGGAAAAGATCAAGCACGTCAAGAAGGTAAGCCAGAGGCTATGTTAGAAAAAATCGCTGTAGGTAAATTAGAGAAGTTCTACAAAGAATCTACGCTATTAAACCAACAGTTCGTTAAGGATTCTTCGATCACGATTCGTCAATATGTTGAGTCGGCTCAAAATGGATTAACAATCGCTTCTTTCAAGCGTATTGCTCTAGTCTAATCCCTAAATAAGTCTCAGAAAGGTCAGCCCAACAGCTGACCTTTTTTTGTTGGCTAAATTATCCCCACATGCCCCATCCCCACTTGAATTAATCGGGACAATTTTCTAAATTGTGGTAAAATTGAATTTTAACATTTTCGAACAAAATAAGCTGCAATGGCCCAGATTGTGATATTAGGTGGTGGTGAAAGTGGAGTAGGCGCTGCCTTATTGGCGCAAGCTCAAGGTCATCAAGTCTTTCTCTCCGACCAAGGGGAATTGAAAGCCGCTTATCAGTCGGAATTAAGCCAACATCAGATACCATTCGAGTCAGGCCAACACACCCTCGAGCGTATTTTACAAGCGGATGAAATCATCATTAGCCCGGGTATTCCTGAAAAATCAGCCATCGTTCAGGCCATAAAACAACAAGGTATTTCGCTCGTTTCTGAAATCGAATACGCCGCGCGCTTTACGAACGCGAAAATCATTGCCATAACAGGATCCAACGGGAAAACAACGACTACCCTCCTCACCTATCACCTGCTAAAAGAAGCCGGATATAACGTAGGACTTGCAGGGAACATTGGCCAAAGCTTTGCCAAACAGGTATTGGAGAAATCCTTCGACTGGTATGTCTTGGAAATTTCTAGTTTCCAACTTGACCGTTGCTTCCATTTCGCACCGGACATTGCCGTATTAGTTAACATTACACCCGATCACCTGGATCGCTACGAATACAAATTCGAAAACTACGTCCACTCCAAATTCCGTATTTTCCAAAATGCGAAAGCATCGACGAAATGCATCTATTGGGGTGATGACGAAGTAATCCAACAATACCAATCGTTAATTCCTGCAAAGACGCAGAAACAAGAGATTCGTTTTGCCCCTGGAAAAGGAAGTGCGACCATCACGGACGACGAAATCATTTTCGAAGCTGGGAAGATGCAACGCGCATCAGCACCGATCCAAGGCCCGCACAACGCCATGAATATGTCGGCAGCCATATTAGCTGCCACAGCGGCTGGAGTGACTTGGGCCGACGTAACAAAATACCTGCCTACCTTTCAAAATGCACCGCACCGCTTAGAGCCCTGCGGCGAATGGAATGGTGTCCATTTCATCAATGACTCCAAAGCAACTAATGTAGACGCCGTTTACTATGCATTAAACAGCTTCAACAAACCGATCATCTTAATCATCGGGGGAGTGGATAAAGGCAATGAATATGCCGTGCTCGACACGTTAGTAAAGGACAAGGTGAAAGGAATGATTTGCCTGGGAACCGACAATACGAAATTAGAAAAGCATTTCGGACATACCCTTGACCGCTTTGCTCAGACAGACCAACTCGAAACAGCCATATCACAAGCCATGGAATGGGCAAACGAGGGAGATATCATCTTGCTTTCACCAGCATGTGCAAGTTTTGACTTATTCAAAAATTACGAAGATCGCGGTGACCAATTTAAGGCTACTGTCAAAAAATTGACCCATGGAAAGTAAAATCACAAAATACGTCAAGGAATATTTGGTCGGCGATTACCAAATCTGGTTCATCGTCCTACTCCTAAACATCTTCGGATTGTTGATTCAGTTTTCAACAAAAAGTCGGATGACCATGAGTGGCCCCTTCGAACCCTTAACGTCCATCGTCAAAACAATAGGCATTCTCATCGCATCATTTTACTTGATGTCATGGATATCGCGTCAGAATTATATCAAAATCACCCGATTTAGCAACATATTCCTCTTCCTATCCTGGGGCCTTATTCTATTCGCTTATTTCTTTGGGGAAAGCAAAGGGGGAGCGAGTCGCTGGATTAACCTCGGATTTGTATCTTTCATGCCATCCGATATGGCGAAATTATGCCTAACAGCTAGTCTTGCGAAAATATTCTCGACCCGACAAGCCGACCAAAGCCAATACAACATCGCAACAGCGCTCGTGATTTTGATTTTAATCGGTGTGACTTGCTTCTTGATCATGTTATCCAATTTCTCGACAAGTATTTTGATCTTTATGACGAGTATCGTCTTGATGTTTTTCGGTCGGGTACCCATCAAATACATTAGTAGTATCGTCGGAATTGTCGCATTTCTCGCCGTCATGGTTGTTTCTTTGGGTATTGGCCAGCGTGCCGCAACGGTTCGTTCACGTATTGCAACTTTCATCACCCGTGTCAGTGAACAGGACAAATCGAAGTTGAAGGAAATGAATAAGAGTGATGAAAATTACCAAATCAACCTAAGTAAATATGCCATCTCAACAGGGGCATTGATTCCTAAAGGTCCTGGTAATAGCCAATATCGCTACTTGTTGTCACAAGCAGAATCTGACTTTATCTACGCGATTATCCTGGAAGAATACGGCCTATTCATGGGCATACTTATTCCGTTATTTTTCCTTTGGTTTATGTGGAGAGGCTCCTCCGTCATACGATACAGTGGTAAACCACTCGGCGGTTTGCTCTCCGCAGGATTAACTTTTTCGATTGTCATACAAGCGTTCATCAATATGCTCGTTGCGGTGGGTGCAGGCCCCGTAACAGGCCAACCCTTGCCCATGATTTCCGCAGGGGGAACTTCGCTCGTATTCACAGCCATCAGTATTGGACTTATCTTATCCATCAGCCGAGACAAGGAGATGGAAACTAAAATTTAATTACTTTGAGTATCAAACGCGTTATTATTTCAGGTGGTGGAACAGGTGGTCATATCTATCCAGCTATTGCCATTGCTTCAGCCTTAAAAGAAATTGACCCACAAATCGAATTCTTGTTTGTTGGAGCCGAAGGCAAAATGGAAATGGAAAAAGTTCCTAAAGCTGGATTCAACATCATCGGTCTACCGATTGTTGGTATCAACCGCGCACATCTACTGAAAAATTTATTATTTCCGGTGAAGTTGGCCAAAAGCCTTCGCAAAGCATTTCAAGTCCTCGCCGACTTTAAACCTGATGTAGCCATCGGTGTAGGAGGTTATGCCTCTGGCCCTATGTTACTTGCTGCCTGGGCAAAAGGAATACCTTTTTATATCCAAGAACAGAATTCCTATGCGGGAATTACCAATAAAGCCTTGAGCTCCAAAGCCAAGCAAATATTTGTTGCCTACCCAGGCATGGAAAAGTTTTTTAGTCCTTCCAAATTAATCCTTTCGGGCAATCCCGTTCGAAAAGATTTAATCGATATATCTGGGAAAAAAGCAGCCGCCGCACAATTATTCGGCTTAGCAGCTGACAAACCAACCATACTAATTATTGGAGGTAGTCAAGGTGCGCGAAGCATCAATCACGCCATCTTGCATGGCTTAGAAACACTAGCAAATTCCGACGTTCAAATCGTTTGGCAGACAGGCGTAAGCTTTGAGTCGGAAGCGAAAGCGGCCTGCGCAACATTCCCTACCCTGCCTTCGTATGTATCTGCCTTTATTTATGAAATGGATTTAGCGTATGCGATGGCCGACTTAGTCGTTTCGCGTGCAGGAGCTTTATCCGTTTCGGAAATATGTTTAGCAGGAAAACCAAGTATTTTGGTTCCTTTTCCAAATGCTGCAGAAGACCATCAAACGGAAAACGCCAAAAGTCTCGTACAGGAAAACGCAGCCATTTTGGTACAAGACGAGCTAGCAAAAGAACTCTTAGTACCTAGCGCATTGAAGACATTGGCTGACAAAACCTTATTGAACACGTTGGCTGAAAATAGTTTTGGTATGGGAAAACCCAAAGCAGCCCAAGAAATTGCAGAAACCATCCTTAAGAATTCTACATGCGCATAGACATCAAATTAGCGGAACTGAAACAAGTATACTTTTTAGGGATTGGCGGAATCGGTATGTCGGCACTCGCACGCTGGTTCCTGCAAAATGGATTCCCTGTTGCTGGTTATGACAAAACGGAAAGCCCCTTGACGAAAACGCTTGTTGAAGAAGGCATGAATATTCATTACAGCGATGATGTTTCCTTGATTCCATCGATCTGCCTTGAAAATCCTGCGGCTTGTTTATTTATCTATACCCCAGCAATCCCTGCTGATCACATCGAGAAAAACTTCTTAATAAATGCGGGGATAACGCTTTGGAAACGTTCTCAGATTCTTGGATGGATGACGGAACAAATCCCTACACTTGCCGTAGCAGGAACACATGGGAAAACAACCACTTCATCCCTGTTAACGCATTTATTAGTTCATGCAAATAAAAACGTCACCGCTTTTCTAGGGGGTATTACGCAAAATTATGGTACGAATTTTATTCCCAATAAAGGGCAAGAAAATATCGTTTCTGTGGTGGAAGCCGACGAATACGATCGTTCATTTTTAACCTTACATCCGCAAGCCGCTGTAGTCACCTCCACGGATGCAGATCATTTGGATATTTATGGGGCGGCAGAACAGGTTTTAGAATCATTCCAATTGTTCGTTGACCAAATTAAACCCGGCGGTTTTTTCATTCAAAAAGCGGGTTTAACACTACAAGGACCTATGGGATCTAAGACCTTCGGAATTGACCAAGGGGATTATCAAGCACAAAATATTCGAATAGAAAACCATCGCATGGTGTTCGATATGGTCTATCCTGGTGGACGCATCACGGATATTCCAATGCGCATACCGGGATTTCATAACATTGAAAACGCATTAGCCGCTGCAGCATTGGCCATGTATCATGGACTTACGCCAGAGGAGGTAAAGGATGGAATTTCCAGTTTCAAAGGGGTCAAGCGCCGCTTTGAATACCATGTTGAAACAGCTGAACATGTCTTCATTGATGACTATGCGCATCATCCCACGGAGATTTCAGCTTGTTTGAAATCGGTGAAGGCCTTGTATCCCAACGAAAAGTTGGTCGCTATCTTTCAGCCCCATTTGTTTTCACGTACACGGGATTTCTTAACGGAATTTGGCGAGAGTTTAGCCATCGCGGATGAAATCTATTTATTGGACATTTATCCGGCACGTGAACTCCCTATTCCGGGAATAGATTCAAATTTATTATTGGAAAAAATTCCAAGCCAAAATAAGCAAGTAATAAGCAAAACGGCGTTTATTGAGCGCATGAAACTTGAGAAACCCAAACTTTTGGTCACAATGGGTGCAGGAGATATCGACTTGCTTTTGAATGATTTAAAAATGGCTGTAACTTCGTAGGATATTTTACCATGAGTCAGAAAATTCGCATTGATTTCGCGCGTGTCAAAAAGCTAATCACCTTGGTGATTTTAGCTGCTATGGCTATAGGTGCAATCATATTCGCGGAGATGAATTACCGGAAAATCAAATGCACCGGGATTGTCATTAAATTGGACTCAGAAAATGAACGCCCCCTACTTAGCAAGCAGGACATCAATGTCATGGTTACGAACCAAGGCACCGATTATTTTGTAGACAAGCCCCTCGATGAGATTTCTTTACACAAAATTGAACAGCGCGTGAAGAAAATTCCGCTTGTTAAATCGTGTGAGGCGCATCATGACTTTAGTGGAAAAATCATCATTTCTGTCAAAGAATATCGCCCAATTGCACGAATCCTGCATTTTACATCTGGAGAGTCCAACTACAAAGATCAATATGTGACACACGAAGGTAGGTTTATCGGAACGAGTTCGTTATTTACCCCCCGCGTGCTAATCGCGTCCGGCCCCTTTTTCACGGGCAAGCGTAAAGACTTATTAGACGAGCGAGGAAAGACCTTAATTCCCTTATTTGAATTCATCAATAACGATGATTTCTGGCGTGCCCAGATTACTCAGGTAATCGTCGCAGCTGATGGCGGTGTGGTGTTAATTCCTGCCATGGGCCAAACGTATATAGACTTTGGTTTACCCATTAAAATTGAAACCAAGTTCAAAAAACTGGCATTGTTTTACAAGAAAATTATCCCCAATAAAGGTTGGAATACCTACCATTGGGTACACCTGAAATATAAGAATCAGGTAATTTGTGATTAATTGCCTAATTTTATATTTTAGTAGAATTCAACATACTTTTTAGTTCTTATTATATGCGAAACGATTTAATCATTGGTCTAGATATTGGAAGTTCCTCTGTACGAGCTGTTGCCGGAAAGCAAACAGCAAATGGGCAATTGGAAATCGTCGCTACTGGATCTGCAAGTACATCCGGGTACATTTTACACGGAGAAATCGTTAATATCAATAAGACCTCGACAGCGATTGCGGATGCAATCAATCAAATTGCCCAAGCATTGCCTGGGAAGTCAAAGGAATACTTTTTCTCTTCAAACCTTTCGGGTAGCCACATCAAGGTAACGCCTTTCACCATTTCGAAAACGCGTAAAAACCCATCGGATCCAGTTACGGTGAAGGATATCTTCGATATTACCGAAGAAGCTAAAAAGAACGTCGCGGAGAAAAACCCTTGCGTATTACATACTTTACCCATCGGTTTTAAAGTAGGAAATCTCCCTGAAACCTTAGAACCCATTGGCCAAATTGGCGCAACGATTCAAGGTAACTTCATGGTCATCACAGCACAGCTGGACAAATTCGAATTATTTACCCGCACGTTAAAGTCGGCAGAATCAGACCATATCAAAGGAGGAAATTTATATTTCAGTCCCTTAGCTAGTTCTAGCTCCGTATTAAATGTGGAAGAAAAACAACAAGGTGTCGTTTTAGTAGACATCGGAAGTGGAACAACCGAAATTAGTATCTATCAAAACAAGCGTTTAAAACATGCGACCGTTTTAAATTGGGGTGGAGATCGGATTACAGAAGATTTACGCGTCAGTTTAGACGTTACCACTGAGCATGCAGAAGCATTGAAAACACGTTTTGGTACTGCATTGCATCGTCTAATCGATTTAAATGAAGTAGTCTTGATTCCTGGAATTGCGGGAAGAAAACCAACGCCTATTTCGGTTAAGAATGTGGCAATCATTATTGAAGAGCGCATGAAGGAATTAGCCGCGATTGTGATGGCTGAAATTCAAAAAACGACGCAAGCCCAATTATTACGTGGCGGAATTGTTATTTGCGGTGGCGGTGCTCAACTTCCTGATTTAGATGATTTGTTCCAAAAAGTAACAGGCTTAGAAACGCGTATCGGTTTACCGGAAGCAACACCTGCCTTTGGTTTAACTACGGATATTAAAGATCCTGCCTTTGCCACTTCAATTGGATTGGTACAAGTATACTTTGATCAAATCAATGCCGCAGAAGAAAGCACTGAAGAAGTGCCAAATATCCCTTCTTCTTCTCCAAGTCCACCTGATAAATCAAAACCAAAACCTCCAAGCATCAAAGACATCTTTGGTCGCCTCGTAGACTCTTTAGTGGGTACCGAAGGGGATGATGGCGGAAGTTATTAATCAACATAAAAAAAGGCGCTACAAATAGCGCCTTTTTTGTTATGCTTGGGGAGGTCTTTTCTTCCAGACCTTCTTCTTTCCCTTATATCCACCACCGCTAGGCTTGAAAGCTTTTGCTTCGCTCGGATTGTAGGCAGGCGTTTCGCCAAATTCCTCCGGAACTGGTGATTTCGTTACTTCTTTTTCCAATAATCGTTCAATCGCAGCAAATTTCCGTTGCTCTGCCTCGGTTATTAATGTATATGCCGTCCCTTTCGTTTGAGCACGTGCCGTCCGACCAATCCGGTGAATATAATCTTCTCCGTCATTCGGAACGTCGTAGTTGATCACTAATTCGATTTCATCGATGTCGATTCCCCGACTCAAGATATCCGTCGCAACTAAGATCTTTGTCTTCTTATTACGGAAATCTTGCAATACTTGTTCGCGAACATCTTGTTCCAAATCGGAGTGAATTTCCTCCACCGAGAAACGCCCACGCTTCAAATCAGAAGTCAATGATTTTACATTTTGTTTACGCGAACAAAATACGATGACACGCGTATAATCTTGACGCTTCAATAAATGCTTAACTAAGGCACTCTTCTGTTTCTCATAAACCACAAAAGCCTCTTGAACAATCGCCTCTGGGGGTTTAGAAACCGCGATTGTCACCTCCACAGGATCTTGCATTAATTTACGAGCCAGGTCACGCATTTTCGGCGGCATCGTGGCAGAAAATAAAAGGTTTTGACGCTCTTTAGGTAAATAACCCGTAATCTTCATCAGATCATCATGGAAACCCATGTCCAACATACGATCCGCCTCATCCAAGACCAAATATTTCACATGTTTCAAATCTACATACCCCATATTCAAATGGGCGATCATGCGACCTGGTGTACAAACCACCAACTCAACCCCAGAAGTTAAAGCTGTTTTTTCCGTCGTAAACGAATTGCCATCGCCTCCGCCATAAACAGGCATGCAACTCACATTCGTGAAGTATCCCAAACCTTCCATATTACCTGCAATTTGAACAGCCAATTCGCGGGTAGGAACAATAATTAAGGCATTGATGTGATTTTCGGAATGTTCTTCCGTCAATAATTTATGGATAATTGGCAACAAAAATGCCGCCGTTTTCCCTGTACCAGTCTGTGCCGATGCTAAGACATCGCGTCCGGCTAAAATTGGCTTCATCACCTGTTCTTGTACAGGTGTGGCCGTCTTGTAGCCCATGGATTCAATCCCTTCTAATAATTTTTCGGCTAAGCCTAGTTCTTTAAATGTCAAAATGTGTTTTTTAAGACTTTAGACATTGGACATTGGTCGTTAGACCATGTGCAACATATAAAATCATATGAATAAAAATAGACATTAGACGCTGGACTTTGGACTTTAGACCCTACCAACTTATAATATCGAATGAATGTAATTTAACTTCTAACGTCAAACGTCTAATGTCCAACGTCTAACCTTCAATACCCCATCTCCTTCTCAATCAACTGAATCAATATATGAATCACCTTGATATGTATCTCTTGAATCCGATCCGCGTAACCAAAATGGTCTACACGCACCTCAAAGACATTGTCAAAGGCAGCTAATTGGCCACCGTCTTTTCCAGTCAATAAAACCACAGCCATTCCTTTGGCTTGAGCAGCTTTTACCGCTTCGATAATATTGGCAGAATTACCACTCGTTGATATACCGAAGAGTACATCTCCCGCATTACCCAATCCCTCAATAAAACGTGAAAAAACATAATTATAACCAAAATCATTGCTTACACAAGAAATATGGGAAGGGTCTGAAATCGCCATCGCAGCTAATGCTGGACGGTTTTCTCGGTAACGCCCCGACAACTCTTCAGCAAAATGCATCGCATCGCAATGGCTACCTCCATTTCCGCAGGCAATAATCTTTTTGCCTTGTTGGAGTGCCCCCACTAAACAATTCGCTGCTTTTTCAATGGATTCTATTTTAGCAGGATTGCTAAAAAATTGATCTAAAACCTGTTGGGCTTCCTGAAGATTGGCTTGAATGATATCTTTCAATTGCTTTTAATTTTGCACAAAGATACGCATAATTTAAAAATCCCCACCGGCTCCGCCTCCACCAAAATCTCCACCCCCAAAACCGCCAAAATCAAAGCCTCCACCGCCGGATGAACCACCACGGTCATAACCACCACCTCCTAAGAAAATAGGTGGGAAAAACATGCCTCCACCGCGGGAACCTGGATTTGAACCTCCGCCCTTATTTTTGATGGCACGAATGATGTTAATAATGATAATGATCAAGAAGACGATAATAAAAACAGGAATTCCGGATGGCTCGCCAGAACCTTCCGACTGAAATTGCCCGCTAGCGCGTTGCATCATTTCGGTCGTTGCGACATCTAAACCATTGTAATAATCGCCTCGTTTAAAATAGGGCTTGAGGATTCGATTGATGATACGCTTGCAAGTAGCATCAGGTAAAACGTCTTCAATTCCGCGTCCCGTCACAATCCGAATTTTTCGATTGTCCATAGACACCAAAATGACAACGCCATTATTCTTCCCTTTTTGACCTACTCCCCAGGTTTTACCGATCGCCATGGCATAATCATAAGGATCTGAATTCCCCGTACTAGGCACTAAAACAATCGCAAATTGTGTTGAGGTTGAATCCGCATATCCACGTAACTTCTGCTCCAATTGCTGAGCTTCATTCGCTTGCAACAACCCTGCCTGATCAAGCACATAACCATCTGGTTTTGCAGGAATATCCTGCCCCCACATGCTCAAGGAAAGCAATAAAAAACCGATTAGTAATCTAACGCTATTCCCCATACGACAACTCATCCGATAATTCATTCACATCTTCCCGCTGGTATGGAAAGTAAATCGCTAAGGCCTCTCCGATCCGACGAACACCCAAGGCAAGTCCAGCACCGAATTCTTCCTTCGCTAATAAAGGGCGCATCTCATCCCGGATGGTTTCCCAAAATTCAAGGGGAACATTCGCATCAATCCCCTTATCCCCGATGATCGAAAATTTACGATCCTTCACGGCTAAGTAAACCAATACCCCATTCTGCAAATCGGTCTTTTGCATCCCTAATTGAAAAAAGAGCACCTTCGATCGTTCGATCGGGTGCCCTTCACAATGACTTTCCACGTGTACACGAATCTCTCCAGAAGTCTTTTTTTCTGCCTCCTGAATCGCCTGAATAATTTCTACCTCGTGTGCCGCGCTTAATTGCATCTTATTTTTTCTCGTCAAAATTTACCTCCGGTGCTTTCTCAGAACCTGCGTCCGCTTGGAAGAATGCTCTTTTTTCATAACCTGAAATAGAAGCAATTATACTTGATGGGAAAACGACTATTTTCTTGTTATAATCAGAAACAGCATCATTAAAATTATCTCTCTCCTCTTTAATTCGATTTTCTGAGCTTTCTAATTGTTGTTGTAGTTCAGAAAAACTTTCTGTTGCTCTCAATTGCGGATAATTTTCCGTAACAACTAAAAGGCGAGAGAGAGCTCCACTTAAAGAAGACTGAGCTGCTTGATATTTTTGCAAATTCTCAGGACTCAAATCCTTCGCATCTAATTTCATCTGGGTTGCAGACGCACGAGCTTGAACTACTTCTGTTAAGGTTGATTTCTCGAAATTCGCCACGCCTTGTACAGTCTTCACTAAATTAGGAATCAAATCCGAACGACGCTGGTATGCACTTTGTACTTTACCCCACTTTGCATCAATATCAACATCTGCTTCCGCCATTCCATTTTTGGCACCAATACCCCAGAAAATCACCAAGGCAATTACCCCTAATACAATCCAAATAGTTCTGTTCATTTTAAAAAAAATTTATGGTTTGTTATGTGGCAAAGGTATAAATAATTCAATATGCCTTGCCAATTTTTACATCAAAATGCTTTTTCAAGGATAAACGTTCCTTTTTCCTCCATAAATTTATTTTTAACTTGTAACCATGTTACAAAATCTCCCCAATCCGCCTCAAGCCACAGAAATTCCAAACGAATTAATCCTGCACGGCGACGTCCGACAAGACCCCTATTTTTGGTTGAATAATCCCGAAGACCCTGCGGTCATCGATTACCTAAACCAAGAAAATAGCTATACCGAAAACGTACTCAAGCCCACAGAAGCGCTTCAAAACGAATTGTTTGAAGAGATGAAAGGGCGCATGGTGGCAGATGAACAATCTGTCCCCTACTTCAATGGCAAGGATTGGTTCTACCATCGCTTCGAAACGGGCGGCGAATACCCCTTGTATTGCCGCAAAAAGGGAAGTCTCGATGCAACAGAAGAAATCTTGCTTCACGGGAACCTGTTGGGTAAAGATGAAGCCTATTTTGCCGTAGGCGGTTTGGCATTATCCGATAATGAACAAATTCTTGCCTATGCCACCGATACGGTAAGCCGAAGAAATTATACTGTTTACTTTAAAAACCTGCAGACAGGTGAACTTCTCCCGGATACCATTGAAAATACCGAAGGGGGATCCTATGCCTGGTCGGCAGATTCAAATTATTTCTTCTACCTTCTCCGTGATCCACAAACTTTATTAGCCTCCAAAGTCTATCGGCATAAAATTGGCACTTCGGTAACAGAAGACGTTTTGGTGTATGAAGAAAAAAACGAGGAGTGCTACATGGGGTTGAGTAGAAGTAAATCGAAGGAATATATTTTCTCGGTCTCAAGCCAACAAGGTGTTTATTCGGAGTATCGAATTTTAAAGACCGACAACCCGACAGGTAATTTCGAAGTATTTCAGGCAGGGGAACGCGGTTTGGAGTATTTCATTGAACATCAGTCGGATCGCTTTTTGATACGGACGAATGATCAAGATTCCACCAACTTTCAATTAATGGAATGTCCGGTAAGTGGCCCAACGGACAAGTCTGTTTGGCAAACTGTCGTAGCCCATCGTCCCGATGTTTTCTTGGAGGACTTCGATGCGACAACGGAATGGATTGCTTTGGAAGTGAAAACGAATGGACTCTCCCAAATTCAGTTAATTCAGGGAGAATCCAACGAATATATTAAAATGGAAGAGGACGTTTTCCAAGTGAATATTGGCATTAATGCAGATTACAGAAGCAAAACTCTTCGTTATAATTATACCTCATTGACCTGCCCAAATTCAGTTTTGGAATACGATGTAGTTAACAAAAAATCAACTTTATTAAAAGAGGACCGAGTCCTGGGTGGCTTTGACAAAAACGAATACCGGTCGGAGCGCTTATGGGCCACTGCCCGCGATGGTGTCCAAGTGCCTATTTCGTTGGTCTACAAAAAAGGCTACCAAAAAGGCCCTTTGTTACTTTATGCTTACGGTTCTTATGGCTACAGCATGGATCCTTATTTTTCATCGAGTCGATTATCGCTTTTGAATCGAGGATTTGCCTTTGCCATTGCCCACATTCGCGGCGGCCAAGAAATGGGCCGACACTGGTACGAAGATGGAAAAATGATGCGCAAAATGAATACGTTTACCGACTTCATTGATTGTGGAAAGCATTTGATCAGCATGGGTAAAGTGACCGAAAATCAATTATTTGCCCAAGGGGGGTCAGCAGGTGGCATGCTCATGGGCGGAATTATCAATATGGCTCCCAACTTATTTGCTGGGGTGATTGCAGCTGTTCCATTTGTGGATGTCGTGACGACAATGTTAGATGAAACGATTCCTTTGACGACGGGCGAATGGGAAGAATGGGGTAATCCAAAGAAGGAAGAACATTACCACTACATGAAATCTTATTCACCTTATGACAATGTCGTAGCACAAGACTATCCGCACCTATTTGTGACGACCGGGTTGCATGATTCTCAAGTACAATATTGGGAACCTGCCAAATGGGTAGCCAAATTGCGTAAAACGAAGACCGATAAAAATATCTTGTTATTGGATTGTGATATGTCGGCAGGCCACGGTGGCGCATCTGGACGCTACAAACGCTTCAACGATATCGCGAAAGATTATGCTTTTTTACTTGGGATCAATGAGCTGATTTCTGCGCAATAAGCATCCGATCATTGCCGTGAAAATCTTTGATTAATTGAATATTTTCAAATCCCTGTTCTTTTGCTAACGCAACATTTTGTTCTCCAAACGCCCGGTTGATTTCGAAACACAGGAATCCGTCGGGCGTTAATCGTTGTTTAGCCATCTCACCGATCACCCGATAAAAAACAAGTGGATCTTCGTCTGAGACAAATAAAGCCAAATGGGGTTCGTGATCGAGCACATGGGCTTCCATTTCGGCCTTTTCTGCATCTAGGACATAGGGCGGATTAGAGACAATGATGTCCCAAGTATTTACATCGCCTGACCATGAAAAAACGTCCTGTTGGGTAAAAGTTACCTGCGCTCCTAATTGGTCCGCATTTTCTTTTGCTTTCTTAATCGCCTCGGGAGCAACATCCCATGCGCTAAGTTCTGCTTGAGGGGCTTCCAATGCCAGCGAAATGGCAATGCATCCGGAACCCGTTCCGATGTCCAACACGTGTTTTTTTTCATGACCAATCAGATTCAATACCAGACTAACCAGCTCTTCGGTTTCCGGTCGGGGAATGAGCGTCGCAGCATTCAAGGAGAAAAGTCGGTCGAAAAAATAAGCCTTTCCTGTCACGTATTGTAGGGGTTCCCCGGCAGCGAGTCGGGACAAATCTTCCGCAAAACCACGAGGCTCTTCGACGGCTTTATCCAACAAAATATCCAAGGTATTGATCCCACAAACCATATTCAAATACCCATGTGCAATGGCCCGAGCCTCATTTACAGGGTATTTCGCAGCAATGGCTTGCTGAATTTGTTGAGATAATGCGTTTACTGATACAAGAGACATACTTGTTTTTCGTTATGCTTAGGGCCTTTAGCTTTGCCAAACCTTAAAGGATTGGCAAAGCTACGGAAACACGGGCTGTTTGGCAACGTAAAAAAATATCCTATATTTGATACGTAAAATCCTATTACCTATGAACATAAACCGACGGGACGCCATTCAGCGCCTCAGCATCTTGATGGGCGGCATGATTTCCGCACCTGCAATGGCTGGGCTCAATGGCCAAAAATCCCATGCCACTTTTGTGCAATTCTCTGCCGCACAAGAATCTTTGGTAGCTGAAATAGCCGATACCATTATACCTACAACCGACACGCCAGGCGCAAAAGCAGCCGGTGTGGAAAAATTCATCTTGCGTGTTGTCCAAGATTGTTATCCGGAGGCCAACCAAAAAGCATTCGCAGAAGGGTTAGCTAAATTGGATTCCGATTGCCAAACGCGTTTTGGCAAAGGATTCATTGAGGCATCTTCAACGCAACGCAAGGAGGCATTGACCACCTGCATGCTCGAGTCTGATGCCACACGCAAAAGCAAAAAAGGCCAGCCGACCTTCTTCTTTATGATCAAAGAGTTAACAACAACTGGCTATTTTACCTCAGAAATCGGGGCAACAAAAGCATTGGAATACTTACCTATTCCAGGCAAATTTGACGGCTGTATGCCATTATCTCCATCACAAAAAACTTGGGCACTATGAATCTGAACATTGACGCAATCAAATCGATGACTTATGACGCAATCGTCGTAGGATCTGGCGTTTCCGGCGGATATGCTGCCAAGGAACTAACAGAAAAAGGCTTACGCGTATTGGTCCTGGAAAAAGGAAAGAAATTCGACCACGTAACTGCCTACGAACCAAGCTATAAAGATCCTTGGGATTTTAAATACAATGGTTTATTGACCAACGAGCAAAAAGCTTCACACCCAAAACTTTCCCGCGATTATCCCTACAATGAGATGACCGAGAAATATTGGATGAATGACTCCGATGCCCTTTACAAAGAAGTTAAACGCTTCGACTGGTTCCGTCCCGATATCGTAGGAGGTAAATCCATTATGTGGGGCCGACAAACCTACCGTTTATCGGACATCGACTTTGAAGCCAATTTAAAAGATGGCGTTGCCGTTGACTGGCCGATTCGTTACAAAGACATCGCACCCTGGTATTCCTATGTAGAAAAACACGTAGGTATTTCGGGTGAAGCATTGGGATTACCTCAATTGCCGGATTCTGAGTTCTTGAAACCGATGGATATGTATTGCGTGGAAAAGGAAGTGCGTCAACGCATCGAAAAGAATTTCCCAGGTCGTAATATGACGATTGGTCGGGTGGCCAACTTGTCTGAAGCCAAAGAAGCTCAGTTAAAAATTGGCCGTTCTGCCTGTCAATACCGCAATAAATGTCGTTTAGGGTGTCCTTATGGCGCATATTTCAGCACGCAATCTTGTACATTACCTCCAGCGGCGAAAACGGGATTATTGACCTTACGTCCGGATTCTGTGGTGTCTGAAATCTTGTTTGACAATGCCAAACAAAAAGCAACGGGTGTACGCGTGATCGATACAGTGACCAAAGATGTGCGTGAATACTACGCAAAAATTATCTTCGTTTGTGGTTCTACCGTAGCAACGACTGCTTTATTATTGAACTCAAAATCAGCTCGTTTCCAAAATGGATTAGGAAATGATTCAGGAGAATTAGGACATAACTTGATGGATCACCACTTCCGCGTGGGTGCAGCTGGGACTTGGGAAGGTGATGAAGACAAATATTACATCGGCCGACGCGCGAATGGAATATACATCCCGCGTTACAGGAACATAGGCAATGATAAACGTGATTATTTACGTGGATTTGGATACCAAGGCGGAGGCTCTCGACAAAGTTGGAACCGCGGCGTAAATGATTTAAGTTTCGGAGCGGACTACAAAGATTCGATGACAAAACCAGGACCATGGACGATGAACTTGGGTGGATTTGGGGAGACATTGCCTTACCACGAAAACAAAATGTATTTGGATCCTACCACGAAAGATAAGTGGGGCATTCCTGTCGTTGTTTTTGATGCAGAATTCAAAGAAAACGAAATGAAGATGCGAAAGGATATGATGGAGGATGCCAAAGAGATGTTGGAAAGCGCAGGCTTGAAAAACGTTCGTGCATTCGACAATGGCTCTTACCCAGGTATGGCGATTCATGAAATGGGTACTGCTCGCATGGGCCGTGATCCGAAAACATCTGTGTTAAATGGCAACAACCAATTGCACGGCGTGAAGAACGTATTTGTAACCGATGGGGCCTGTATGACTTCGACGTCTTGCGTGAATCCATCGTTGACTTACATGGCCTTGACGGCGCGTGCCGCCGACTTTGCTGTAAAAGAAAGTAAAAAGAAACATCTATAATGAAAATGGGCTTCGGCCCATTTTTTTTGAACTATGAAAAAAATCCTATGCATGATTGGACTCATGAGCGCTAGCCTGAGTTCTATCGCACAATATCAAACCATCGGAAAAATCCATCGATACGATGCAGGTTTAGATGCCTTACTCGACACTTCAGCCAAAATTGAAATTGTCGCCCAAGGATTTACCTGGTCGGAGGGTCCAGTTTGGGTAAAAAAGGGAGCTTATTTACTCTTCACCGATGTACCCGAAAATACCATTCATAAGTGGTCGGAGGCCAAAGGGCTCGAGGTATTCCTAAAACCATCCGGCTTTACCGGTACAGGTGTTTATTCCGAAGAACCTGGTGCGAATGGTTTGATCATCAATACAAAAGGCAACTTGGTATCCTGTGAACATGGGGATCGCAGGATTGCTGAAATGCCGCTAAATCATCCGGATCAGAAAAAAACCTTGGCACATACCTTTGAAGGGAAGCAATTAAATAGTCCCAATGATTTGGTTCAGAAAAAATCGGGAGACTATTATTTCACAGATCCACCCTACGGATTACCTGGTCGGGGTAAACCAGAACCCGCAAAAGAACTCGATTTCCAAGGAGTATACCGCATCAACACAAAAGGTGAAATCAGTTTACAGATCAAAGATTTAAGCCGTCCGAACGGTCTCGCATTCAATCCAGACGAAAGCATTTTGTATGTAGGCACCTCTGAACGCCCCACGTTAATTAATGCCTACCCAGTGGATAAAGCGGGAAATTTAGGCGAAGGAAAATTATTTTTCGATGCGTCAGAATTGGCGAAACAGGGAATCCGCGGAGGTTATGATGGCATGAAGGTAGATGCTAAAGGGAATGTCTGGACTACGGGACCAGGAGGTGTATTAATCATCAATTCAGCTGGGAAATTACTCGGACGGATCGCGACAGGAAATGCGAATTCCAATGTAGCATTTGGAGGAGCGGATGGAAAATATTTATTCATCACTTCCGATATGAACTTATTACGCATTAAAATAAAATAGGGGGCACATGCCCCCTATTTCTTTTACAATTCTTTGATTTTAATATTTCGATACCAAACAGGATTCCCGTGATCTTGCAAAGCAATGCGCCCTTGCATATTCACGCCAAAACCTGGCATCGTTTTGAATTTGGAACCAGCAATCATGGCCTTCCAATTCGCATCGTCGGTACGCGTCTCCACGACTTTCGATCCGTTTAAGTACAATTGCAACAATCCACGGTTATTCACAATACGTGCTGTATTCCATTCGCCTACGGGCTTCGTTACATTCACAGACGATTTGATTAAATCATACAAGTCGCCTGAATTATGTTTAATAATCTTACCATCAGGGTGACCTGCATCGTCAAGCACCTGCATCTCAGGACCTGTGTTATAGGTACTGTGGTATTTAACGGGATCTTCCGTTACGTTGAAGATAATACCACTATTTCCATTCGGTGAGATTTTCCAATCCACAGAAAAATCGTAATTCACGTATTCGGCATCCGTAATTAAATCGCCGCCATCTTTTTTGGCTAAATCAAATCCGATGATGCCATCTTCAATCGTCCAAGAAGCGCCAACTTTACCGGGTTTACCATAGGTATGCCAACCAGCAAACGTCTTTCCGTCGAATAATAATTTAAATCCTTCTTTCTTTTCTTGCTTCGAAAGAGCATTCATTCCTTGCCCAAATGCCATCAGACCCGAGGCCATGCAAGCGCAAATCAATATCAATTTTTTCATGTGAATAAATAAGTTTAAGATTTACAATACTAAAAAAAGAATTCAATACTTGTATCCCGTCGCAATGAAAATCCACCTGAAGCTGCAAATTAATTCGTAAATTGCATGCTTATTCAACACACGCATGAAAACCAAAGTTAGTCTAAAGCCATCCATCAATATCGTTACACTCGGTTGTTCCAAAAACCTAGTTGACTCCGAAGTCCTTTTTACACAATTAAAAGGAAACGGCTTGGAAGTGACACACGAGGCAAAAAAAGACACAGCAAACATTGTTGTGGTGAACACATGCGGGTTTATTGACAATGCCAAGCAAGAATCCATCGATACCATTTTGCGCTATGCAGATGCCAAAGAGGCTGGCAAGATCGATAAATTATATGTCACGGGTTGCTTATCGCACCGTTACAAAGATGACTTAGAACGTGAAATTCCGATGGTCGATTCATTCTTTGGAACAAATGAATTACCTCGATTATTGAAAGCCTTGAAGGCCGATTATAAGCATGAATTAGTAGGCGAACGTTTATTGACAACGCCAGCACATTATGCCTATTTAAAAATTGCAGAAGGTTGCGACCGCCCATGTAGTTTCTGTGCAATCCCAATCATGCGTGGCGGACACGTTTCGCGTCCGATGGATGAATTAGTCAAAGAGGCTAGCTCATTAGCGAAGAAGGGTACCAAAGAATTAATCCTGATTGCCCAAGATTTGACCTTTTATGGATTGGATTTGAAGGGTGAGGGGAAATCCGGCCGACAACTCAAAGAACTTTTAGAACGCCTATCCGATGTTCAAGGCATCGAATGGATCCGTTTACAATATGCTTACCCAGCAGGTTTCCCAATGGAAATTTTGCAAACGATGGCGGAGCGTGAAAACATCTGCAAGTACTTGGATATGCCACTTCAAAGTGGATCCGATGCGATGTTGAAACACATGCGCCGCGGAATCACCCGCGAAAAAACAGAACAACTAATCACGGACATTCGTGAAAAAGTGCCTGGAATCGCTTTACGAACAACCTTGATTTCGGGTTATCCTGGCGAAACTGATGCCGATTTTGAAGAAACCTATTCCTTCGTTGAACGCATGCGTTTTGATCGTTTAGGTATTTTTAATTATTCACACGAAGAAAATACCCATGCTTATTCTGTGCAAGATGATGTACCCGAAGAAGTGAAACAAGAGCGTTCGGATGAGATTATGGCGCTCCAACAAGGTATTTCGGAAGAATTGAATCAAGCGAAGATTGGGCAGACATTCAAGGTCATGGTGGATCGCAAGGAGAGTGGATTCTTTGTGGGGCGCACTGAACACGATTCGCCAGAAGTAGATAACGAGGTATTAATTCCGGCAGAGCAATTTGCCCGCCAGGGAGATTTTGTTCAAGTAAAAATTAACAAGGCAGAAGAATTCGACTTATACGGAGATATCGTTTCTTAATAACGAGGGATGGAATCATCCACTTCACGTGACCAAGCATCGATGCCGCCAGCTAAATTAATGAGGTTCTCAAAACCTTGTTGGTGCAGGTGCTTAATCACAAACATAGATCGCATCCCATGGTGACACACAACTAAACCGGGCACGTCGCGCGGAATTAAGTCAATTTGTAATTGATTCATCGACATGCAGATGGACCCTGCTATTTGCGCCTCCTCCCATTCGAAAGGCTCTCGTACATCGAGTACAAACTGAATATCGCCCTGACTGATCGCATCTGCGGCATCAACGGCATCCAACTCTACAGGAACCCATGCTTTCACGGGAAATATGCGTTCCGCTGCATCCAAAGTACGCTCCATCCGAAATTGATGCATGCGCATCGACCGAACATCCCAGCGTAACAAATGATTTTGGGCTGGGGATGACATGCCCGCAAGATAAAAAAGAGCCTCTTTGGCCTGCATGAGTCCCATCATGCCCGGCAGAAAACCGAGAACACCTGCTTCATTGCACGTTGGGATTTCCCCCGCCGACGGCTCATCAGGAAATAGACACCGATACGTAGGACCCGTCCCATGCGCATTACAAACGGCTAATTGCCCCTCCCAGGTGTGTATAGCCGCATAAACAAATGCTTTGCCAAATTTAACACAGGCATCATTAATCAGATAACGTGTATCAAAATTGTCCGTACAATCCACCACTAAATCGACAGTCTGAACAAGCTGGTAATTCGCCATCGAGAATTTCTCCGTCATTGCATCAACTTGCACATGGGGATTCAAAGCTTCTACGAAATCTTTGGCCAAAAGCACTTTCGACTGACCGATTTGATCTTCTCGATAGATGGTTTGTCGGCCTAAATTGCTCAACTCCACCACGTCGTGGTCGATGAGCGTCAAATGACCCACCCCCGCAGCAGCCAGGTATGGAATAACGCTTACGCCCAAGCCTCCCGCGCCGACAATCATGACATGCGCTTGCTTGAGCAACAACTGCTTGGCCTCATCCCATTCAGGAATGGCCAATTGCTTTTGATAACGTGAAAATTCAGTTGAGCTTAACATGGGCAAATAAAAAAAGCCTCCTTGGTTTCAAGGAGGCTAATTTCGGTAAAAATCTTGATATAATTAGATCGACAAAGTACCCTTACGAGCAGATGCGATTAATGTTTTCTCGAAACCGTTTTTGTTGATCGTACGGATTGCTTTCGCAGATACTTTCATACGAACCCAAACACCTTCAGACTCCAAGAAAAATTTCTTTGTCTGCAAGTTCGGATAAAACTTACGTTTTGTCTTATTGTTCGCGTGTGATACGTTGTTACCTACACGAGTTCTCTTTCCAGTTAATTGACAAACCTTTGCCATAATATGTTGTTTTTAAAATTGAATGCGATTCTAAAATGGTTTCCCTCAAAGGGATTGCAAAAGTAGGAAATATTTTGAAAAATCCCAAAGGTCTTTACAAAATTTATAAAATGCCTACGATTGTGTATCTTTGAGTCATGGCAAAGCGAAAAACCGACGAATCCGTTAGCAAGAAAATCATCTCTTCCCTGATCTGGTTAGGAACCCTGCCATTGTGCCTTTATACACTACTGACCTATTTATTAAGCTATTCGCTGATTGTAGACCACTGGCTCGCAGGCTTCATTATGATGACCCTGCCGTATGCGCAAGTGCTCTGTTTAATTTCTTTGATTTATTGGATGTTTCGTCGGGCCAAACGCGCCTTATTACCCCTCATAGTGCTCGCTTTAGGCTATGGATTTATTCAACGGAGTATTGTATGGAATACAGCAAAACCTGCGACAAAAAAAGACCTGCGCGTCCTGAGCTATAATGTCTACGGCATGTACTCCAACAATTACAATGGGAACGAAGAAAAGGTCAAAGCGCTGAAAAGTTTCATGCTGGAATATCAAGCGGATGTAAAATGCTTTCAAGAATTCTATTCGCACGCAGATCGCAAGGCTTATCGGAGCATCAACATGATGAAGGAATCCTATCCGCATTATGCCTTTATTCCCTTGAAAGAAGATTTTTTTGAGGCCAAAGAAAAAATGGGTTTGGCGATATTCTCTAAATACCCCATCATCCATCAGGCAGGCAAACAATTTGGCAATTCTGCCAACGGTTATTTGTATGCAGATATCGTCGCAAAAGAAGATACCTTCCGCATCATTAATGTACAGTTATGGTCGATGGGAATTCGTGTGGGACGCGTAACAGGTAAAATTCGTGATCAAGATTATGAAGATGCGAAGAAAGAAGGTCGAGGCATCATGAATTCGTTACGAAAAGGATTTATTCATCACAAAGATGAAATGTCGCAAATTAATCGCTTGATCCAGGAAAGCATGTATCCGGTGATTGTCGTGGGCGATTTAAATGAGACGCCTTATGGCTGGGCCTATGGAACCTTGCGGGAGCGTTTAAAAAATTCATTCGAGGAAGCGGGCCGCGGATTTGGCTTTACATTAAACAGAAGTCCTTTCATTGTCCGCATCGACAACCAATTTTATTCGAACGAATTTGAGGTGAAACAATTCGTCACACTTCGGAACATTGGCTATTCCGATCACTTTCCGATTGCCGCAGATTACGAATTAAAATAAGGGATGGCGAATAATAAACTTTGGAAAGTATTGGGTACCAGCTTCGGCGTGGCAGTAACTCTCGGAGGAACGGTAGGAACCGGGATTTTACGCAAACCGGGGCCCATCGCGGAACTCTTACACAATCCTTCGCTCATTATCGGCTTATGGATTCTTGTTGCCATCTATGCGCTCTTAGGCGTAAGTTGTGTCCTTGAATTAAGCCTTTCCATCCCCAAGGCTGGCGCCTGGTATGGATATGCCGAACGGGCTTTCGGACGTTACGTGGGCTTCATTGTTGGCCTAAGTTCTTGGCTCGGAACCGTTACCGCTCTCGGTTTCGGGTCTTACACCTGTAGCGAATACCTGGCCATTCTTTTCCCTAGCTTACAAGATTATGTATTGTATTGCGCCATTCTAATCCTATTGCTCCTGTGGTTTTTTCACCAAATGGGCGTTGTTCTTGCAGGCAAATCACAGGAATGGCTCAGTGGAATAAAAGCGCTTGCACTCATCGGATTTATTATCATTTGTTTTGCGCATGGCGACGGCGGCACTTGGCATGCAAGTCCAGCTGCACCGAGCGGCTTACCGCTTTGGTCAGGGATACTGACTGCTTTGCTCTCGATTTTCTATGCCTTCGACGGTTGGCACACCGCCGCCTATTTCACCGAAGAAAACAAAGATCCCGTCAAAAGCATGCCCAAATCAATGTTTATTGGGGTCATTGTAGTCGCTGTCATTTATATTCTCATCAATATAGGTATCCTAAACACACTTTCATGGGCAGAATTAAGCCAAAGTAAATTGGCCGCAGCGGATGCCATGCAACAGATTCTAGGTGCCCAAACAGGTCGATGGGTGACGACCTTTTTGATGTTGAGTATCCTCGGAATCCTAAATACCCAAGTCATGTTCGCGCCTCGGGTTATTTACTCGATGAGTCGGGATGGTTTATTTTTTGCCGGGGCTGGAAAAGTGAATGCACAAGGTAGCCCCACAGTTGCCACCCATATGACTGTTGGCCTCGCTTGTCTATTTTTGGTAAGCAGTCAGTCGATTAGTGACCGATTATCCGACATAGCCACCTTCTTTTTTGTGGCCAGCTATTTAGCGGGATTTGCTTCGTTATTACGCTTGAGAAAAACGGAACCGAACTTGAATCGCCCCTACCGCGTTTGGGCTTACCCTTATTTGCCCTTGCTACTCGTAATGATTTCGAGCTTATTTTTGGCAGGCACTCTGCTTCAAAACACCTCGAGCATACCGTTTGTGATCTGCTTTTTTGCAATCAGTTACTTAGTTTACCGATTTGGACTAACGAAGCGTGTTTAATAAGTCCATCACATCCTGTTTCATCGACGTCAAGGAGCGATTCCCTAGATTACACATGATGGCAAATGCATACATGCTCCCTTGGGCATTAAGGTAGTAGCCCGCCAAATTATAAGTATTTCCGAATGATCCCGACTTCGCATAAAAGCGCGATTCAAGCGTACTCGTACCCATTTTACGAATTGTTCCCGTCCGACCCGATTCGGGTAAAAGTTTGAATAATCGAGCTTCACTTACCTCGTCTTTCAACTTCAACAGGACAGAAACCAAATCTTTCGGCCGCATTAAATTGTAGCGCGAAAGCCCTGAACCATCTACCCATTTCAAAGGCAATAAAAGCGAATCTTCTTTTTTCAGGTTCTCAATGATCTTGTTCGTAGGCCCAACCCAATTTTTCTGAGCGGCCATTACGTACATCAACTGTTCAGCAATTTGATTATCACTGAAATGCAACATCGGGAGATAAAGACTATCCGTTTTACCTGCGTAGGCTAATACTGCACGTGCATCATACGCTTTCGGAAGATTTATTATAGGTTTTCCAAGCTCAAAACTTAATAAGTCAGCAGTTTGTTTGGCCGAAGTAATAAAAGGTACCGCCACAGTAGGCATCGTTTGAACAGCGGGTAATGTAAACGAATTGGCATTTCGGTCGCGCTGTACAAAAGGACTAGAACCTGTTCTTACTAACGGTGTAAAAAAAGCCGGTGATACTTCGACCACACCTGATTTAATAGCAAAACGCACCTGATTATTGTACATCGGAATGGATGAAATTTCGGCAGAATAATCGTCCGCATAGTCATCCCAGGCCCAACCACTCCCCAAAGGACGAACTTGTTCATCGGAATCGGCCAGAACCAATACTTTGTTAGTTGAACTGAGCTTTTTCAACAAGGCATCCCCTTGTAAACGTGGATGCAGTAAACTAGGATCACCCGTTCCCCAAAAATAAAGGCTATCCGAAGTTTCTAAATGTCGATAGGTTGGAATGGAGTCAGGCAAGATGCGATTCGCTTCTAAGAAAGTCACCAATTTAGCATTCGATGCGGGCATGAAATAGTGGTCGGCCTGATGCTGAAAAACAACTTTCCCGGATCTTACTTCTTGAATCAAAATACCAGAAGCCTGTTCATCGAGTTGCCCCTTTTTGAAAGCTTTATTCATTCGAGTGCTCGTACACGATAGGGCTAAGCAGCTAAGGAACGCAAGGTATGCCAGTTGTTTCATAACTTAAAGGTAAAAAAAATATGTATTTTCGTGCTTAAATTCTTGAAATGCTCGTAGGTTTCGTCATCTTTTATTTAGTGCTCAACTTAGCCGTAGGTTGGTTTGCTAGCACGAAAGTGCGGACAACGACCGACTTCGTTTTGGCCGGTAGAACCTTGTCATTTGGATTAGCGACCATGGTCACCTTCGCCACATGGTTTGGCTCGGAAACGATGTTGGGCGCCCCACGCGAATTTGTTCATGGCGGATTATATGCTGTTATCGAGGAACCTTTTGGTGCAGCTTTGGGATTATTTATTGTGGGCGCTATCTATGCTCGAAAACTATATCCACTCCCCGTTTTAACATTTAGCGATTTCTTTCGAATTCGATTTGGGGGTGTGTCCGAAAAAATATCTGCATTAGTCATGATCCCCTCCTATTTTGGGTGGATATCTGCTCAGCTCGTTGCCTTGGGCCTTACCTTACATCTTTTGCTTCCCATCAGTACGGAAATAGGCATTGTAATCGGGGCATTATTGGTCATGACCTATACACTCATGGGCGGGATGTGGTCGATTTCCATCACCGACTTCCTGCATAACATCATCTTGATTGTGGGCTTGTTAATTTTGGCCTATTTATTAATGGATAAAATTCCAGATTGGGGGGTATTTATTGACCAACAGCCTAAAGGCTTTTTCCGATTCACCCCGCTAAAAAACACATGGGTCGATTGGCTTCAGTACATCGGGGCTTGGATGGTCATCGGCCTGGGAAGCATTCCCCAACAAGACATATTCCAACGGGTCATGTCGGCAAAAAGCAGCCCAATTGCTGCCAAAGCAAGTATCGCAGCAGGTACAATGTATTTAACGATTGCCATGCTACCCTTACTAATCGGGCTCATGGGTGTTCGATTATACCCAAGTTTATTAGCTGATGACACCCTACTCATCCCGCATTTGGTGATGCGATTCATGCCCTACGGAATCCAAATTTTATTTCTTGGTGCTTTACTTTCGGCTTTATTAAGCACGACGAGTGGTGCGATTTTAGCGCCCGCATCGGTTTTAGGCGAGAACCTTTGGAAACCATTATTAAAGCACCCATCTGATAAAAAAGTATTGGGAATTATTCGCCTTTCGGTGGTATTCGTGACGATGGCTTGCATTTGGATGGCTGTGAGCCGACAGAACATTTTTGAACTAGTGGGAGAAGCTTCTGCTTTCAGCTTAGTTTCCCTGTTTATCCCATTGAATGCAGGATTGTGGTGGAAAAAGGCCAGTGCCATGGGAAGCCACTTGAGTATGCTTTTAGGTCTTTTCGTTTGGGCCTATTTTCACTTTGTACAACCATCAGAGATTCCCGCCATTTGGTTTGGACTCCTTGCTAGTGTATTGGGTTTGCTTATTGGCACCTATGGATTTCCTAGGCCAACCAAGGTTGCTGAATAGTTCCGATGTATTTTCCTTTTTGCTGAGTCAGAAGTAAATCCAGCAAATTTTCGCCTACGTTGGGATACATAGTCACGTTTGCAATTTGTTCAATCGGCATCCATAAGACCTCCATTGCACTCGTTTCATCTGCTTGTAATTCAGGGATACCTGCGAGTAAATCACCTTCAAAAAGTATGTGTAAAACATCGTCTCGTTGTTCGCTACCACTCACTTGGCCCATGACAAGCATTTCGCCAACCTCCACATCGATGCCTAATTCCTCCATGCATTCGCGTGCGATGGTTTCACTTAGTAATTCGCCTGGATCTGGATTCCCACCGGGAAGATTATAGATAAAATGGTCCCCGTACTGATATTTCATGACGAGTAAATGATTGTTTTCAATTAACACTAGGGCTGGTCTGCAACGCATAAATTAGGGTAATACACTTTAAATTAACATTATTTTTCGAATTGTCCTACCTTTGTAAGGTTAAAACCTGCCAAATGACCGTTCAAGACGTTTGCAATTCCATGGAAACATGGGCGCCATTAAGTTGGCAAGAATCCTATGACAACGCCGGCCTCCTCTGCGGAAGCCGATCGCAGCCTGTTTCAGGCGTCTTAATCAGCCTAGATTGTACGGAGGCCGTGGTTCAAGAGGCCATCAATCAAGGCTGTAACATGATTGTCGCCCACCACCCCATTGTTTTCAAAGGACTAAAATCCCTGACGGGCAAGGATTATGTGGAGCGAACAATGATTTTGGCCATTAAAAACGATATTGCAATCTATGCGAGTCATACGAATTTAGATCATGCGCCACAGGGAGTTAGTTACCAACTTGCAAAAAGACTTGGGTTAGAAAAGGGTCGGGTTTTACGTCCATTTAAGCAGGCCTTAAAGCAATTGACATACTTCGTCCCTACGGACGCTGCCGAAGCGACGCGTACTGCTTTACATGCAGCCGGAGCGGGCAACATCGGGAACTATACGGAATGCAGTTTTAGTCAAGAAGGAACCGGCCGCTTTACACCAAACGATCAGGCGAATCCAAGTATAGGGACAAATAATCAAGCGGAGGAGGTCACGGAAGAACAAATTCAAGTGATTTATCCGGCCCATTTGGAAAGTTCGGTACTTAAAGCGTTGAAAGTCTCACACCCCTATGAGGAGGTGGCTTACTACATAACAGGATTAGATAATACCTGGGATGAAGTGGGATCAGGCTATATCGCAGAATTACCCCAAGCGATGGATGCTACATCATTCAGCACCTATTTAAAAGAACAACTAGGTTTGGCTCATTTCCGACATACTGCCTGGCTAGGTCGCCCGATTAAGCGGATTGCTTTGTGTGGAGGAGCGGGAAGTTTTCTTCTTGCAGATGCAATTAAAGCTGGCGCGGATGTATTTATTAGCGGTGATTTCAAATATCATGAATTCTTTGATGCCGAAAATCATTGCACCATTTGCGATATAGGCCATTATGAATCAGAAGTCATGATAAAGGATGCAATCCATGCTTATTTATCAAATAATTTTAGTACTTTTGCCGTTCTGAAAAGTATGACCAACAGCAATCCTGTGAGTTATGCTTAATTTTAGAGCGAATTAATAATTCAAACGCAACAAGAAGAATGGCTACAGTTACCGAAACTACAATTGCCCAAAAGTTAGAAGCCTTATTAAAGCTTCAAACCATTGATTCAGCCTTAGACAATATCAAGAAAGTAAGAGGTGATTTACCTGAAGAGGTTCGTGATTTAGAGGATGAAATCGCTGGTTTAGAAACACGATTAACGAAATTCCAAGCGGAAATCAGTTCATTCGAAGAGCAAATCTCGAATTACAAAATTTCTAAAAAGGATTCAGATAAGCTTATTGTTAAGTACAAGGAGCAACAAATGAATGTCCGCAACAACCGTGAATTCGATGCAATTTCAAAAGAAATCGAATTACAAGGTTTAGAAATGGAAATTGCTGACAAGCGCATCAAAGAAATCGATTTCAAAGTATTGAACAAAAACGATGAAGTCGCTAGCGTAGAATCGAATTTACATGAGCGTAAAAAAGATCTTGAAATCAAACAAAAAGAATTAGAGGTGATCATCGGCGAAAGCGAAGAAGATGAGCAAAAATTCTTAAAAGACCGTGATAAAGCGTTGAAGAGCGTTGAGGAACGTTTGTTGAAATCTTACACAAAATTACGCGATAACGCAATCAACGGCCTAGCGGTTGTGATGGTGAAGCGTGGTGCTTGCGGCGGATGTTTCAGCTCAGTACCTCCACAACGTCAAACAGACATCAAAGACAAGAAGAAATTGATCGTTTGTGAGCATTGCGGACGTATTCTTGCAGGTGTTGAGGACCCAATCCCAGCGCCAGAAAAAGAGAAAAAACCACGTGGTAAAGCTGCAACTGCAGCAGCAGCGGCAGCAGCCGCAGCAGCAGTTCCTGCTGAATAAGTTTCCACAGCATTGTATATTAAAAAGCCTAACTTCCCGTTAGGCTTTTTTTATGTCCTTTGAAAATCCTGGTGAATAAAAAAAGCTCAGCCTTCCGTTCCGACTGAGCTTTCTTATATGAAGTGTACTACTTAATTCTTCAACATCCCTAACAGGGCACTTAGTTTATCTTTCATATCCTTACGATCAACGATAAAATCAAGGAAGCCATGATCCAAGACGAAATCGGCGCTTTGGAAACCTTTGGGTAAATCCTTACCAATCGTCTCCTTAATGACACGTGGACCGGCAAAACCGATTAATGCCCCAGGCTCAGCGATATTGAAATCACCCAACATAGCAAAAGAAGCGGTAACACCACCTGTGGTTGGATCTGTTAATAATGAGATGTATGGAATTTTCGCTTCCGCCAAAAGTGCAAGACGAGCAGATGTTTTCGCCATTTGCATCAACGAGAAACCTGCTTCCATCATACGTGCACCACCTGAACGTGAAATCATTAGGAAGGGAGTTCCTGTCTTCAAGGAATGATCGATGGCACGGGAAATCTTCTCCCCTACCACAGAACCCATCGAACCACCGATGAAACTAAAGTCCATCGCTGCAATCGTAATAGGCATACCATTCATATCCCCGTAGGCTGCACGAACGGCATCTTTCAAGCCTGTTTTATGTTCGGTGGCTACCACACGGTCCGTATATTTTTTCGTATCCGTAAAGTTCAATGGGTCACCCGAACTTAACATCGGATCTAATTCCGTGTAACGGGATTGATCGAACAATAACTCAAAATATTCTTGAGAACCAATTTTTTCGTGGTAATTACAGCTTGAGCAAGTAAATGCAAACAAGCGATGCTCCCGTGTGTGTAAAGCCTTTTTACAAGACGGACACTGATACCAAAGTCCATCGGGTGCTTCACGTTTAAATTCCGTGGGAGTTTGAATCCCTTTATCTTTTCTTGTAAACCAAGACATACTGCTAAATTAAAATGTTCGCAAAGATAATTAAAAAGGCATTAGCTTCCTTATTTGACCATCACAAATCGCCTCAATACCACCTGATTTTGTACCTGCAATTGCAAAGCATAGGTACCAGAACTCAAATAAGACAAGTCAATTTGCTGCTCAAAACGATTCCCTTGTGTCGGGTAGCTTTGGTTAAATACAGGTCGCCCCTGCAAATCAATGACACGTAAGACAAGTCCATCCAAATCCGCGGCTTGCTCGTAAATCACCTTCAAAGTCCCAGCGCTGGGATTTGGAGAAATCTGCAAACCTTTTGTTAATGCCGTAGGCTCAATCGCCAATATCGGGTCAACTTTAGGTCCTTGAATCTTCAAATTATCAACGGCCCAACCCCAGCCATGTGCACCCACATCTGCATGCAAACGGAATCGTATTACGACTTCGTCATTTACCTTAAAATCACCGGATGCGAGTAAATCTATTTCATGACTTTTCACAAGCGAGCTCGTCGCAATCGCCGTCGAATTTCCATCTGCGTCTCCCGCACTATTGTATTTAGATAACCAAGCAGCGTTTAAACTTGCATCCCACCCGTTGGCAAAATTAGACCAGGTCTTCCCTTGGTCTTTCGAACCTTGCACAATAACATAATCATAAAAACTCCGATTCACACTTCCATCCGAATTTAAAAAGGGCTCTCCGGTATCTCCTGGCTCTACTAAAACAATCTCATCAAACGTTATTTTAGGATTTTCAGCACTTATTTTGATCGGTTTTAACAGTAGGGCATCGTTATTCGTAAACTTATCAGATCCTCCGGCACCATCATAGGATTCTTCATTACCATCTGCATAGGGGTGTGCAGAATGTAGGGCAACACTTGAGAAACCTGTGGTTTGAATTAAATTAAACCCTTTTAAAAAGAAATCACCGCTAGGATTCGAATCAAAGTTTTGCACGTAGGCTGACACAGGATCCGCCAAAGCCAAGACTTTGAAATCATAATAGCCACTCGAAGGCAGGTAAACAACATTGGAAACCTTAGCCGCATCAGCCACAATCACACGATAGCGAACCACATCTCCAGCTTTCAATTGACCCGCCGTAAAATTAAATGCAGTCGAATAGCTAAACGTTTCACCGGCAACCTTCGTAAAGTTTTGACGTTCAAAAGGTGCACCATTGATTGAATACTCCATGTAAACCGAAGCGATTCCTATATTATCGGAAGTAAGCAATGTAGGTAAATTAATTTTTGTCTGACTTGTAAAAATATATTTGATCGGATTCTCATACAATACGACCGGTTTTACCGTATCCGCACCAATGGTAAAATCATAATAACTACCAAAATTCGTACCTGAAATCACAGGTGCCTGCGCAGGTGTGGTGAATTTCTTTCCTCCCGCATCATTGGCTGTCCAGTAATAATTAATCTTCCGCGTCGCATTGGATTTAGGTAAGGTGTACGTGTACGTATTGCCCAATTTCACCAAAGGAACCGACGTTGCGGACAAAATACTCTTATCGATCGCCATCATCAACTTGACCGAAGATTCATTGATTAAGGTATCTGAATAAACCTTCGCCGAAAAAATAATATCCTTACTCACATCTTCCGTATCATTATAATTATCAGCAATAATATTGGAAGAAGACCACCCGAAATCATTGAATGCCCCAAGCACAATTGGGCCAATGTCGCGCGTTAACTCACCACGCGCAATTTGTGGGGTCATCAAAGCGTTTGGGTCACCTACTTTGTAGGTTGCTTGATCGACGTGGTAGGTACTCGAACCTTCCGAATAGTTATTGGGCGCGTATAATTTAGCCTTAGCACCATTTAAACGAGTAATTGACGGAGAATTCAAGAACAAAGCTCCGGATGTCAACTGTGTTTTTAAGGCCGTGGAAGGGTTGTCGATTTGGCTCGTATCCGTCAAGGCCACTTGGTCCGCATTTATCATGAATTGATCAAAAATGCCGGGATAACCATACCCAGCTTTTGTATTGTCACTTGAGGATAAACCCATTTGACCGATGAATCCAAGTCCATGACCAAACTCATGCAAAACAACCGAGTATAAATCAATTTGATTGATTTTGGGAACACCATCTGTTCCTGTATACCAATCCGTAAAATCGGAATTAAAGGTCGCTAAGATGTCTGGATTTGAACCATTCAAATTCTTATGAGCCATTTTCTCAGCCAATGCAACTGGATACCAGGTATTCAGGCGATCGCAACCCACAAAATTACGCACATTCGTAGAAGCACCCGCGCTACCCAATACACCGGCCGCCAAAGATCGCCAGCGGATGTAAATATTAATGGGAACATCCGAATTCAAGGTACTAGCCCACAGATTCGCTGCACGTTCAAAGATAATTTTAACGTCATCAGGCGGTATCGTTTCGTAAGTCACAATCACTTGCGTTCCCGCTTTCACATATTGCTGTGATTGCGTTGCACGCGCATTTCGATTTTGAATTTCGTCCAGCATGCGCTCCGAATAGCCTGCAGGAAGTTCCCGGTGAATCCCCGTTTTTTCCGGCGTGTATTCCTCAACAATAATACCCGGCTTAAACTCCATCTTAATCTTTTGAGCAAAGAGATTGCTTGCACAGCCCAATAACATCAATAATACATATTTTTTCATATCGCGCATAGCTAGTGATTAGGAAATTCTTTCTTGTAAGTGTTCAAATAAATCGACGAAATCTGCCGCAATCCAATGTGTGTGCGCCAATTCTTCCGCCGTATGCGAGGTGGTAATGCCGACAACCTGCATACCTGCATTCAATCCGGATGCAATCCCTTGCAACGAATCTTCAATAACCCAGCAATCGGCAGGATCTACGCCTACGAGCGCTGCGGCTTTCAAGTAAATCTCAGGATCTGGTTTTCCTTTACGAACTTCGGCTCCGCCAATAATGGCATCAAATTGATCCCGAATACCTAATCCGTCAACAATAAAATCGATGTTTCCGGGACCTGCTGAGGTTGCTAGGGCTGTTTTAATGCCATGCGCGCGCAGCGCCTTTATAAATGCGACTAAACCCGCAGCGGGCTTCATGTGTTCTTTGTAAAAACCGCGGTATAAAATTTCTTTTTCCTCTTCAAGTACTTCAACTTCCGCCCGGCTCATTTCCTTTTGATAGAACCACTCAAAGGTATCTTTGGAATTCATTCCATTCAATTCCCGATAAAAAACTTCACGGGTCAATGGAATATTATGACGTTCACAAAATAACAACCAAGCATCAACGTGATAAGGTAAATTATCCACCACAACACCGTCCATATCAAAAAGTACAGCTTTCATATTTATAGGCTTAGGCTCAGGCCATCATAGGCCAAAAATACATTGGGTGGTAATTCTTGTTGGACAGAATCATGTAAACCCATCATGTGGCTAATATGCGTAATATAAGCTTGCTCAGGTTGTACTTCAGCAATAACAGCTAATGCTTCGTCCAAGGTAAAATGCGAAATATGGGTTGTTTTCCGAAGGGCATTGATCACGAGAATTTTGGAACCTTTGATTTTTTCCAATTCTTCATCGGCAATGAAATTCGCATCCGTTATGTAGGTGAAATCTCCAAAACGAAAACCCAATACATCCAAGAAATAATGCTTGACAAAGATGGGCGTAACCTGAACGCCTTGGACAGAAAAAGGCTGACCATCTATTTCATAGACGTCTATCTCAGGTACACCGGGATATTTATTTTCGTCAAAAGCATAGGCAAATTCGCGCTTCAATTGTTCGATTACCTGCGCACGTGCATACAAAGGAATAGCGGCTTGCTGAGCAAAATTAAATCCGCGAATATCATCAAGACCCGCTGTATGGTCCTTGTGTTCATGGGTAAACAATACAGCGTCTACACGTTTAATCCCAGCACGTAAAATTTGTTGGCGAAAATCCGGCCCCGTATCGATAATGAAACTTTTCCCTTGCACCTGAATGTGCATGGAAACGCGTAAGCGTTGGTCACGTGTGTCTTGCGAGGCACATACCTCGCAGGAACAAGCGATCATAGGAATCCCCTGTGATGTTCCAGTCCCTAAAAAGCGTACCTGGATTGGGGACATAAAATTATTCAGTTAATGCTTTCACTTGAGAAACCAAGGCATCAAAATTCAAAGGCTTTGCTAAGAAATCATCAAAACCTACCGCTTTGAAATCCTCCATGGTATAGTTTCTTGCGTTTCCTGTAATGGCTATCATGGGAATCGCCGCTTTTTTAGCATCTGACAAGGCACGAACCGCTTTTGCGCAGTCCATTCCATCCATTACGGGCATGTTGATGTCCAACAAAAGAATATCAAAATCAGCTTTCGCCAATTCATCCAATACTTGTTGGCCATTTTTTACCGCATGAATTTCAAAATTTTGAAATTCTAAAATCTTACGAGCTAAATTTTGAATGACAGAACTGTCCTCGGCGATTAATACTTTTTTCATAAAATTCGATTTGATATTTTGAGGCTAAACCTCATATTCAAGTAAAAATAGAGAAACAAATGAAATTACGCAATAAAAAAAGCGACTCAATTGAGCCGCTTTTAAAATGAATTCAAATTCCTTATTTCACATAAATAGAAACAGATGATTTATCCCAATCCAACGTAATCTGTCCTGCAGGTGAAACGCCAATCGTGAATTTCTCCGTCATGGCATGCTCGCTAACCTTTCCTGTTACACGCAAAACATCTTTGTCGGCTTTGTAGGTATAAGCACCCCATTGTTTAGCTTCACTGTTGAAAATAACCGTCCATTCCGTTGGGCCAGGAATTGTGAACAATGAATAAACACCCTTTGCTAATGGCTTACCTTGAACCGTTACGTCTGAAGAAAACTCAATGGTTGTAGCCTCATTCGCTCCCGTACGCCAAACTTCTCCAAAGGGAGCTAATGGCTTGGCATCTTTTGCAGCAAAGACTAAACGTCCCTTCACAGATGGCTGTGCATACTTGATCATCACTTCGGTGCTGCCTACTTTTTGAATAACGACTGCAGGTGGCGATGCGGGTGCTTTTTGAGCAAATGCTCCGAAAGTCATCACACTAAATAAAATAGCTAAATACTTTTTCATGGTTATATATGTTGTTTATGATTTACAAATTAAGCCAATAATTTAATTTTAACACGATGGCCCGATTACGAATTTGCATAATCTCAGGAAAATAGTTGTCGGTGTAAACCAAAAACAAATCCGATGCTGGCTTGTATCGCCATTGTAAACGCGCATTTAAATTAATATTTTTTGTCTGCTGGTTCAACTGAAAAAAGGTTGCGAAAAATAGCTTATTTGAAAAGGTAATATCAATCTTGGGCCGTATGATCCAAAACTGGGACGACACTTTTTTCGCAAGCATTTTATCTGTACCCGGAATTTCCACATCTTGAATATCGTTGTAATCGACGGCCACGGAGACACTTCCATAGGGTTGGAATCGATAACCAATATCAGCTGTTAAACCTGTGCGCCAACCATTTCCAAAATACCCACCAAAACGGGAGGTTAATGCATAGGTAAATAGCTTGATGGGAGATGATCCATAACGTGCATTCACCGCATACCAATCGTGCTCGGTTCCCCTTTTTAAAGCCGTATTCCCCATCCTTGTCGCATCAAAATCATACAATAATTTGACAAAATCATAGGACAGATACAAACCAAATGTTGACCGATCCTTCATGGTTCCGTCATAGGCAACGTAAGTCGTATTGTCTGTATAGGTACCCTGATTATTCCAATACGACATAGACATCAACTTCAAACTGGTATAAAACAGATTGGTATTTTTGTTTTTGGGATAAAATATTTTCGCTGCCTCCGGTTGAATTTGGAGGTAATTGATTCGGGGCACATAACCCACTTCCGGGTTGTAATGCTCGCCTACCCATTGCTCCTTAATCGAGAATGCCCAGTTATTGTCGGCATAGGCCAAAGAGGCTGCTTGTGAAAAATCGTTTCCTTGGTTTAACGGACTAATCGTTTTCGAATAAAATAGCGAACCTGTCCAAAAATTGTCTTTTGAGGCTAGGTTGTATTCAAACCCGACATCCCGATTATAGGGTTGATAACCATTGGCTTTCTGTAAATCCGTATCAATAAATGACTCTTTATTGACCATATATACACCGATATTCGAACGGGCAAACAGTTTTCGTTGCAAGGCTATCATCGAATAATTTTGCGTAGGAACACCCTTCGAATCAATGCGTTGCGACTGCACATTTAACGCACCAATGCGCCAATCAGGGTTTAACTTTCCACTGACACGCGCACCATAAGTAATGGGCGTCTGCTCATAAATACCGGTTTTATTATTCAACGCTAAGCCGATTCGACGCGAGAAAAAGGGGCGAATACTCTCAGTCCCAAAGCCATCAAACAAATCCGAATTTTCGATAAAAAACTGGCGTTTTTCCGGATAAAATAATTCAAATCGATCCAAATTCGTTTGTTGGCGATCCACATCGACCTGAGAAAAATCGGGATTCAACGTCATATCCAAATTCAAACCCGAATTGATGGCGACCTTGATATCCCCTCCTAGTTGGTTCCGCATGTCAGCGGGATCCTTCGATTCGTAATTAGCCGTAAGGCCCGAAAGTCCGTAGGGAATAATCGAAATGTTTTTCTTGGGACTTGGTGGTGGTGTCTCCCATACCAACACGCCTGCGTATGCCAAAGAGGCCGTAGGAAATTGTCGGGGAACGGGTGCCCAGGCCGACTTCTCTTTGGCCTTTAAATCATACCGTGAAAAATTGATCCCCCAGCGTTTGATATTGTCTTTGTAACGAATCGACTTAAATGGAATCGCGGCTTCAAAGATCCATGAGTCACGTTTATAGGTCGTGGCGGACTCCCACTTATTATCCCAGTTTAAGTTTACTTTGGCGCCTTCCGACATCTGTCCGTCCCATTGAGCGCCGGCAGCATTGGCTCCGAAAGCGAAACCCGTTGTTTTATCTTCAAAGGTATCGATGAAGACCAAAAAATTATCATTCACCCCAAAAGAGAAGTCCCGTTTCATAGACTCGACTACGAAAGCACCCGGCTCCTTTAAAAAACATTCCGCTGAAATGTATATGTATTTATCGTCATAAGACATTTTCACATCCGTTCGCACTTGTGCACATAAGGAATCAAAGGGATTGCACATCATGAAATCGCTGACAGCCGCGGCATCAAACCAGGCTTGCTCATTCAAAACACCATCAATCACGACCTTTCCTGTCGTTTTTTGAATGTGCATTTGAAACTTGTCGTTGATTTTCTGTGCTTGAAGCGTTGGAATCAAGCAGCTCAGAAAGCACAGGATGAGAAAAACTCTTTTCATACTCTTATAAATAGGTTAACAAACAAAGGTAAGTTATTTTTACCGGGGACTTGTGGGTCTTATAGGGCTTGATTATTTTTGCATCAAAATTTTAAAACAGCATACGCATGGGAAGAGCATTCGAATTCCGAAAAGCAAGAAAATTTAAACGTTGGGGCCAAATGGCCAAGACCTTCACCAAAATTGGTAAAGATATTGTCATCGCAGTAAAAGCTGGCGGCGGGGACCCTGCTTCGAATTCACGTTTAAGAGCCATCATTCAGAATGCGAAAGCAGTGAATATGCCAAAGGAAAACGTGGAACGTGCCATCAAACGCGCAACTTCCAAAGATCAAGAGGACTACAAAGAGATTGTTTACGAAGGATATGCACAACATGGCATCGCGATTCTAGTAGAAACAACCACAGATAATATTAACCGTACCGTAGCAAATATCCGTTCATCGTTTACTAAATGTGGTGGTTCATTGGGCACAACGGGAATGTTGGATTTCATCTTTGCCCGTAAATCGGTATTCAAAATTGCCGCGAAACCAGAAATCGATTTAGAGGAATTAGAATTTGAATTAATTGACTTAGGTGTGGATGAGGTGTTCTTGGATGAAGAAACGAACCAAATCAATATTTATGGAGAATTCACCGCTTTCGGTGGAATTCAAAAATACCTAGAGGGTCAAGGATATGAGTTATTAGGTGCCGACTTTGAACGCATCCCCGACGAAACGAAAGAGTTAACGGACGCACAAGTTGCAGATGTAGAAAAGCTAATCGAGCGACTAGAAGAAGACGACGACGTTCAGAACGTGTACCATAATATGGGATAAAGAAAAAGGCCATCCGTCAGATGGCCTTTTTTATTGTATTCTATTTCCGAATAGGAAAAAACCCTTTTCCCCTTTAGCTTTGGCAAACCTCAAAGGATTGCCAAAGCTTAGGACCCTGAATCCGAGTCTATGCTTTTAGGCGATATAAATAGGGTGCCTTATGCGCCCCACCTGTATATTTCTTTTCGATACGCTCCAAAATTTCCAAGCTCAATATCTTCCGCTGAAAATTCGTCCGAACCAAGCGTTTACCCAAGATCGTTTCGTAAACCATTTGCAATTCTGACATCGTGAAGGTATCACCCAACAATTCAAAAGCTACCAATTTCTCATCCAAATTTCTCCGCAAAGATTCAAGGGCTTTAATCACAATCCGATTATGATCTAGAAATAATTTCGGCAATGCGCTAACATCCATCCATTCAGAAGCATCCGATAAGCCACTGGGATTGACCTGCACCTTTGAGTAATCAACCAAAGCATAGTAGCCAATCGTAATGTAGCGCTTCGATAACCAAGAAACATCTTCGTCCGAACGACCCATCGCAGCATTCACATCCCGATGCTCCTCCGTCGCCCGGTAATTGCGTGCCAAATCACCGAAGGTATAAAATTGCTCCAAATAGATATCCGTTAAGCCCGTTCGCTCCTCCAAGATTCGCTGTGCTGCCTGATCAACATCCTCTTCCACCCCCACAAAGCCTCCCGCCAAAGCCCAAACAGGGCTCTTCTTGAATTTCAACAAAAGTACTTTCAGTTGGTTCTCATGAAATCCAAAAATCACACAATCCACTGAAATACCCGGCAACCATTGCGCTTCGACACCCATTTACTTAACGTTTTTAATCATAAAATCTTGAATCTGCTTCGCGAATATCACGTAGCCTTTTTCATTTAAATGCAATTTATCCGCAACAAAAATATCCTGCATCAAGGTCCCATCAGCCAAATAAAATGGGCTATGCATATCAATGAAATAACCTCCTTTGGCCTTAATCAATGCATTTAATTCCCTTTGCTTATCGACCAAGGCTGTCCGAGCTAAACTAGGTCTTGCCGCCACAAAAACCAATTTAGCACCAGGTACTTGCTTGGCTAATCGACTCACAAATTCATCATATTCGGCCGCAATGACTTGAGGACTCTTCCCGCGCGCAATATCATTATCCCCCTCATACATAATCACCCACTTCGGTTGGTACTTCACCACCATCCGATCAAAATAATACAAGGCATCCGCTAAGGTTGAACCTCCGAAACCACGGTTGAAAGCAGCTGGCATCCCTTTCATGTCGGCATCAAATGTCTTCCACAAACGAAAACTTGAGCTACCCAAAAACAATACCTGGCCTTTGGCCGGCATCGAAAGAGAATCTTGTTTTTCATAGGCCAAAATCTCCTTTTCAAAAGGATTTTGCGCCAACAAATTTGTGCTTACGAAAAGCAATAAAGCAATGATGATCTTATTCATTTGGATATTTTAAACCGATTTGAGCACGTATTTCATCTAATAATCCCATCAATTCTTGACTAAACTGATGTGACATCCAAGCATTTTCGGTCCGACCGGCCCACAAATCTTCCTGCACCGCATCCGCCTCGTAACTATATCCCCAACCCTTGCGTTCCGTTTCAAATACCGTTTCCGCGCCATCATAAATGGTTAGCGTCATTCCCTTCGTTTCATGAAAGCGTGGATGCATGTAAATCTTCCCAAGCGTTCCATATACCGTACATGTCGTATCCGTTTGAGCCGCAAAAGTAGAGAACAAACTCGCCGTCGCACCCGACGCGTACTTCGTCGCAATCGAACAATTCATATCTACACCCGAAGGTGCCATCACGCCCGTCGCTTTCATTTCCAGCGGTTGACCTAATAATAGTTTCGAAATGAATAAGGGATAGATACCGATGTCCAACAAAGATCCACCTGTTAAATGCGGATTAAACCAACGTGCCTCCTCATCATATTCCGCCTTAAAGCCAAAATCTGCTACAACATGTTTGATGTCGCCGATAAGTCCTGAAGCAATAATTTCTTGTAATTTGGCTACCGAAGGATGGAAGCGGGTCCACAAAGCCTCCATCAAGAAGAGCTTTTTCTCACGCGCTTTCGCGATCATCGCATTAACCTGCTTGCTGTTGATGGCAAATGCCTTCTCACATAAAACATGGACGCCAGCTTCCAAACATAGCATCGTATGTTCATAATGCAAACCATGTGGAGATGCAATGTAAACGACATCGATTTCGCCACTCGCCAACATCTCCTCGTAAGAACCATAGGCCTTCACATCTGCTCCATAATTGGCCGCAAATGCTTTGGCACGACCTAAATCACGCGAAGAGACAGCCGCTAAATATCCATTTTTTGCATGTACGAGGTCATCTGCAAATTTTGTTGCAATGCCGCCGCACGCCAATATACCCCAACGAATGGGCTTTCCAGTTTGAATCATAGGTTTAGACAATTGTACTTATAAAGATCCTAATGTAGCAATTAATGCTTGTACTTGCTCCTCATTCACAGCAGGAAAATTCGCAATTCGAATTTGTGTTTCCTTCATCTTGCCGTAACCCGAGCCTAAAATCATATCTGATTTCGCCTGTACTTGCTTGATGACATCTCCTGCCAATCCTTTGCAATTCAAGACCACAACGGTCGCAGAACGATGATTCGGATTCTCCACAAAAATCTCAAAATTCGCAGATTTGTCAGCAAAATCGTATAATGCCTTCGCCTTACGATCGGTTTCTTTGCGCATGACATCGACCCCAATTTTATTGAAATCTTCTGCGACTTTGCCCAGCACATAAATCCCCATCACGTTCGGCGTTTCCGGCGTTTCGAACTTCTTGTAATTTTCCCAAAGACTTGGCAAGGAATGATAAGTTCCTACGATGCCTTCATGCAGTTTCATGCGCTCCGACTTCTCAAGCATCTTTTCATTGGCCAACCAAACGCCTAAACCAGCAGGCATACCAAATGCCTTCTGAACAGAGAACATGGCTGAATCAACTAAGTTGAAATCCAAGTTGGTATATGGCGCCGATGAAACCATATCAACCATCATCAACTTGTCCTTATTTGCCTTCTTGATTTTGTGAATCTCAGCCGCCTTCATTTGAACACCCGAACTTGTTTCGTTCGCTGTGCAACAGATCAATTCCGCGTATTCGGGCACTTCTACTTCCGAAGCATCGAATCCCTCACCGAAAGGCTTGTGCATCGCATGCGCAAACTTGTGTAACTCTTTAGAGAAATCGTAAAATTTCTTGGAGAATGAGCCATTCACTAAATGAAAACTTTCATGCTCCACGGTATTCATAATCGCACGCTCCCAGATTTCCGTTGCAGAGCCCGTAAACAAGACTGCAGTCTCTTTTGGCAAACCCAAAAGGATACGCAATTGCTCATCGGCATGCTGGTAAATCTTACGAAATGCCGCCGAACGATGGGAAATAGAACCTATGTTTTGGCGAAAAGCCTCCGCATAATGTGCCTCCACCGTGGGAAATAAAGCTGCTGGACCTGGGGTAAAAAAAGTGCTCATATTAATATAACATTCTAAATTTGATCGTATTGTCGATCAACTTCAATTCATTCACGATATCCTCCGCGTATTCCTTCGCCACATCCGTAATCACATAACCAGTCTTCTCCGTCGTTTTCAAATATTGTCCAATGATGTTAACATGGTATTTCGCAAACACATTGTTAATCTGTGCCAAAATACCCGGAACATTGTGATGGATGTGCAATAAACGGTGTGCATTTTCCAAAGGTGGCAATTGCAATTCTGGGAAATTCACCGAACCATACGTACTTCCATTATTCATAAATTGTAACAATTTCGAAGGAACAAACTCACCGATGTTGGCCTGCGCCTCCTCCGTACTACCCCCAATATGCGGCGTCAAAATCACATTCGGCAAGCCACGCAATTCATTGATAAATTCTTCATCATTCGTTTTCGGCTCATAAGGGAATACATCGACTGCTGTTCCCCAAACTTTACCGGATTTAATCGCATCAACCAAAGCTGGGATTTCAACCACGTGCCCACGGGACAGATTCAAGAAAATCACATTGTCTTTCATCCAAGCAAACTCTTGCTTCCCGATAATGTTGGTATTCGATTTCCGACCATCTACGTGCAAACTCACGAAATCTACAGTTGACAATAACTCTTTCAAACTATTGCACTTCTTCGCATTACCTAAAGCTAGTTTATCGACGATGTCAAAGAAATATACTTCCATACCCAAGGCCTCCGCAATCACAGAGATTTGTGTACCGATATTTCCATAACCAACTAAACCGATTTTCTTTCCCCGAATTTCGAATGAATTCGTAGCCGATTTATCCCAAACACCTGCGTGCATTTTGGTCGACTTTTCGAAAATATTACGGGTTAACATGACCATCAAACCGATTGACAATTCCACAACACTTCGCGTATTGGAATAAGGTGCATTGAAAACAGCGATCCCGCGATTCTCACATTCCGCTAAATCGATTTGATTGGTACCGATACAGAAAGCACCCACACACATTAAACGAGCAGCATTCGGGTGTTCCAATACTTTCTTTGTCAAATTTGTTTTCGAGCGTAAACCGATGATCGATACATCCTTGATTTTTTCAATCAATTCGTCCTCATCCAAGGCACCCTTCAACAATTCCACTTGGAAACCTTCTTTGGAAAATAAAGCAACGGCTGCTGGGTGAACGTTCTCTAATAATAAAACCTTAATCCGTGATTTCGGATAAGACTGCGCACGACTCAATCCATTGATGTATAAAAACTCATCTAACGATGGAACGACGAAATCAGCCTTATCTGTCACTGCTTTGCGCGATACATTCTCCGTAAAGGCAAAGAATTTATTGGCTAATCCAGCTTCCCGTAATTCATAATCCGTATATCCGTCACCGATCACAAATACCTCCCCTTCCAAAGCCAAGGACTGCAATAAGCGAACCTTTCCTTTGTCCTGAGACAATAAATTCGTGTGATCGTAACCGGTAATATTTCCTTCGCCGTCATAGGTAAAGGTATTCGCATGCACATTTTCAGCAGCGATGCCCATATCCGCAACCACGGGAACAATAAAGTCTTTAAATCCACTCGAAACAATCAAGATACGGTCTGCATGCTCACGAATAAATGCTTTGTTCCGCTTGAATGATTCCGATATTTTTCCTTTCAAAAAGGCTATCAATTGGTCAACATGCAATTGATTCGCAGGCAACAAGGCCACACGCTCCCGAAGCGAATCAGCAAACGAATATTCACCCGTCATACCTTTGTCCGTGATTTCACGAATTTTACCAACAATCTCAGCTTGCTTTGGATTGCCTTCTAAGGCGATGCGCGCGAGCTCATCTAATCCCTCAACTTTCGTAAATGTGCTGTCAAAATCAATGACGATGGTTAATTGTTCTAGCTCTTTGGTCGACATGTTATTCAATTTTCAATTTCCGTTAAACCATGCAGCGGCTCTTTGCTCAGCCCAAGTTTGTCCCCGATAATTCCTCGGATAAAACCCGCAATGCCCTCCTGAATCTGGTAATTCGATTTGAACAAAGTCCGAATCAATTCGCTCAGGCAGGCATTCCTGCGATAAAAATGGATCATTCTTAGCGTTCACAATTAAGGTTGGCACCTGAATGTCTGCTAAAAAATACAAGGAACTATTACGCTCGTAATAATCCTCCGCATCCTTAAATCCATGCAAGGGACCCGTTATCACATTGTCAAATTCATACAAACTGCGAATAGAGGTTAACATAGTCGGCGTAATATCCATAGGATATCGGGCCGACTTTTCGGTAACTTTTTCTAATAGCGTTTGTAAGAAGCGATGTGTGTAGAGTCTGTTTTCCCGGCGAGTCAATTGCTGACTACTGCTGGAAAGATGCAAAGGTACAGAAAATGCTACAGCTTTTCGAACGAATTGCGATGCTTTTTTGCCATTTTCTCCTAACCATTTTAAGCTTAAATTTCCGCCTAAACTAAAGCCGGCCAAGTAGATATCTTTCACACCTCGAGCAATGGCTTGTTGGATCACAAAGTCCAAATCATCCGTAGCTCCGCTGTGGTAAAAACGTAAATTCCGATTGGGTTCCCCCGAGCAACTCCGGTAATTCCAAGCCAACGCATTGAACTCCGGCATCGCACGAATAAGTCCGGTGACATAATGCCGCCGACTGCTCCCCTCCAAACCATGCGAAACAATCAACAAAGGTCTATCTTGAAGATTTTCAGCACGCATGTGTAAATCCACATCCAGAAAATCGCCATCCGGCAATTCCCAACGCTCGGCATGGGTATGCGTTAATGGTATCTTGCGAAACAAAGCCGGATAAATACTTTGACTATGACCGTCCGGCAACCAAAAGGGCGCGCGATATGCTTGCATTAAATAAAGAAATCTGGAATTAAGGACTTCGCGTCAACCGATGGGTCAACTTGATAGTTGGTGAAATCTTGAATACCCACCTCAGCTAACACAGCATCGTCGATAAAATAATTGCCCGTACAAACCTTAGCATCACGTTTTAAAATCTCAAAACAGGCATCCGCCATAATATCGGGTTTTCGAGCTAATTTAAACATCTCTGCACTACCTATCGCGAATTCAATTGCCGCTGTCGCAATAATGGTCCGGGGCCACAAAGAATTGAAAGCGACTTTCCCTTCAAACTCAGCGGACATACCTAAGGTAACTAAAGACATACCAAATTTAGCCATCGAATACGCCACATGGTGCTTAAACCAGCGCGCCTCAAAATTCAATGGTGGAGATAATGTCAAGACATGTGGATTTTCCGACTTCAATAAATGCGGAAGACATGCGCGAGAAACCAAATAGGTACCCCGGGCATTTACACCATGCATTAAATCGAAGCGTTTCATTTCGGTTTCGAGGGTACCCGTCAACTGGATAGCAGATGCATTATTAATCAATACATCAATCCCACCGAAGGTCTGTACTGCTTTATCGACAGCCTCTAAAACCTGATTTTCGTCACGAATGTCGACAACACAGGGTAGCACTCGCCCACCTAATGCTTCGATTTCGGCTGCCGCGGAGAAAATAGTACCTTGTAATTTGGGATGAGGCTCCGCAGTCTTTGCTGCGATAACAACGTTTGCGCCCTCGGAAGCAAGTTTTTTGGCAATTGCTAAACCAATTCCGCGCGAAGCACCAGTGATGAAAACCGTTTTGTTTTTGAAGTCCATGTCGTTCTAATTAAACTTTATCTAAATTACGATTTTATTACAAAGACTTGTCAAATTTTAATTTTTGCGTTGTACTTTTGTAAACTAGTTTAGTCCACTACCATTAATGATCACACCGTTTAAGTCAGTCAGTATTTCTCACCGCAGTGCGCCACTCACCATTCGTGAGATGGTGGCCCTCAATGAGGACGAAAGCAAGGCTTTTACACTCAAGTGTAAAGACCTATTTGGCTTACAAGAATTGCTGATCGTCTCCACTTGTAATCGGACGGAACTCTATTTCACCACCCAGGAAGATATTTCAGAACAATTAATCAAAGCCTTGTTGATCGAAAAAGGATTAACAAATACGACAGATTATGTGAATTATTTCATCCAAATGAATGAAACCAATGAATCACTCCAACATTTGTTTGAGGTGGCTACGGGTTTACAATCGAAGGTGGTAGGTGATTTACAAATCCCAAATCAGATTAAAAAAGCGTATCAATTAGCGGCTGACCATAACATGGCAGGCCCCTATTTGCATCGTTTAATGCATACGATTTTCTATTCCAACAAACGTGTAGCGCAGGAAACTTCGTTCCGAGATGGAGCGGCATCTGTATCTTATGCGACGGTTGCTTTAGCTGAGGAATTATCCCAAGCATTAGCAGCACCGAAAGTCCTAATTTTGGGCTTAGGTGAAATTGGAATCGACGTTTGCAAAAACTTCGAAGACAAAGATTTTGCTGAGGTAACGGTGATGAATCGTACCTTAGAAAAAGCAGAACGCATTGCGCAGGGGAAAAATTTCCGAGTAGCGCCATTCGAAGATATGTGCCAAGAGGTTGAAGCGGCTGATATCATTATCTCTTCGGTTCGTACGGATTCTCCTATCATCACACAGGAAAAATTGAAAGCCATGCAATTGCTTTCATTTAAATATTTCATTGACCTTTCGGTTCCTCGGAGCATTGAAGAAGGCGTTGAAAAAGTTTCAGGCGTGTTGTTGTACAACATTGATTCCTTGAAAGAACGTGCGGACGAGGCCTTGGCCTTACGCATGGCATCTATTCCGGATGTAAGAAATATCATTACCGAAAGCATTGATAGCTTTAACGATTGGTCGAAGGAAATGGAAGTTTCCCCTACGATCCATAAACTTAAAGGTGCCTTGGAACAAATCCGTAAGGAGGAAATCAATCGCCACCTCAAAGGACTTAGTGCGGAGGAAGTAGAGAAGTTGGAAAAAATCACGGCTTCTTTGGTACAAAAAATCATCAAACAACCCATCATACATTTAAAAGCCGCCTGCAAACGCGGGGATTCAGATGCGATGGTAGATGTGTTAACTGATTTATTCAATCTCGAGCAATTCGAAGAGCACGAATCCTAATCCATGGACAGCGCATTACTGAATAAATTGGCCCGCTATTGCGCCTATCAGGAACGCTGCATCTCAGAAATCAAACAGAAAATTCACGAATTAGATCCTTTGGCCGAACAAGCGATTTATATCCAATGGCTGCAGGAGAACAATTACCTGAATGAAAGTCGGTTCGTGGGACTATTCATTCGTTCCAAATTCAACCAAAAGAAATGGGGGCGTGGTAAAATCCAATTCGAATTACGTAAAAAAGGAATATCTGCTTCGGAGATACAGGCACATTGGAAAGAAATCGCGGAGGAAGACTATTCCGAGGCCTTGAAAAACCTGTTAACCAAAAAAGCAGAATCCTTGAAATCGGGAACTTCAGCAGAAAAGTACCAAAAGTGTTACCGTACCGGATTATCCAAAGGATTCGAACCTGGACTTGTTTCCCAAGTATTAAAGGGACTTTTCCCTAGAGGATTTGCATAAAATCATTTTTTTCATACCTTTGAGACATGGATTTCAAATCGACTACTTATTACGCAGGTTATTATTACGCAGGATATTACGTCTGCGCGTAACCGGTTTGATAGGTTTTTGATGTTAACTTATTTTCGCCGGCCTGTGAGTCGGCATTTTTATTTTATGAGCTTTTCTATTTCACCCGCTTCGCGTTTAAAGTCCGTTGAAGAATATTATTTCTCCACGAAACTCAAGCAAATCGCTGCCTTGCGCGCGGCCGGCATTCCTGTCATCAACCTAGGTATAGGTAGTCCAGACCTCGCTCCTTCTCAGGAAACGATCGAGGCCTTGACTTCATCTGCGGCTAACCCTGCGAACCACGCTTACCAAGGTTATCAAGGAATACCTGCCTTACGTGAGGCTTTTGCTGCTTTTTATGCCAAGCACTATGCGGTGACAGTAGACCCAACAAATGAAATTTTACCCTTGATTGGTTCCAAAGAAGGCATCATGCACATTGCCATGGCTTATTTGGAAGCGGGCGATGTGACACTAATTCCCAATCCAGGTTACCCCACCTATCAAGCGGCTTGTTCGCTTGCGGGTGCAACGGTTCAAGCGTATGAGTTAACCGAAGCGAATGGCTGGTTACCCGATTTAGATGCATTGGACAAACAAGATTTATCGAAGGTAAAAATCATGTGGGTGAATTACCCGCATATGCCTACAGGTGCCAAAGCAGACCTAGCATTTTTTACCAAACTGCGCGACTTTGCAATTCGCCACTCGATTCTATTGGTGAATGATAATCCGTACAGTTTTATCCTCAATGAAAATCCAATAAGCTTGTTGGCCGTACCTGGCATGAAAGATGTCGCAATCGAATTAAACTCCCTTTCCAAATCCCATAACATGGCCGGTTGGCGCATCGGTGCGGCATTCGGTCGGGCGGAATTGTTAGGACCGGTTTTGAAATTCAAGTCCAACATGGATTCGGGTATGTTTTTACCCTTACAAGAAGCAGCGGCGAAAGCATTATCGGCCGATTCAACTTGGTTTGCCCGTCAGAATGAAATCTACAAATCCCGCCAGAAAAAGGTATTTGAATTGATGGATTTATTGGATTGTGTATATGACCCCGCGCAAACAGGGATGTTTGTTTGGGCACGAATACCGGCAAATTTCGAGTCGGGCTATGCACTCTCCGACAAAATCTTAGACGAGAATGCGGTATTCATTACTCCAGGTGGGATTTTTGGATCACAGGGAAATGGGTATGTGCGAATTTCATTGTGCGCAAAAGAAGAGGTATTTCAAACAGCGATCGATCGCATCAAAAATCACAACAATGGAATCTAAGAAAGTAGGAATTATTGGTATTGGGTTAATTGGTGGGTCCATTGCAAAAGCCTTACGTACATCGGGTTGGGCAACTGAATTAATTGGAATTGACGCAAATCCCGAGCACGCCAAGAAAGCACTATCCTTACGCTTGGTGGATGAAATATTAACGCTTGAAGAAGCCATTGAACGGGTCGAAGTGTTTGTTTGTGCAACGCCGGTAGACATTTTGGTACAAATCATCCCGAATGTATTAGACCATTTAAAACCTGGTCAAATCGTCATCGAAGTGGGTTCTACCAAAACGCCGGTATACGAGGCCCTCAAAAATCACCCCAAACGCGCGCAATTTGTATCAACGCACCCGATGGCAGGTACCGAATTTTCCGGACCGGAAGCCGCAGTAGAAGGTTTGTTTCAAGGAAAGCGAGGCGTTATCTGTGATAAGGAATTGAGTTCACCTGAGGCCGTTGCAACGATTGAAAGTTTATACCGCAATGGTTTGGGAATGAATTTAATTTACATGGAATCAATTGACCATGACGTACACACCGCCTACATTTCCCACATTTCCCACATCTGTTCTTTTGCTTTGGCAAATACCGTTTTGGAGAAAGAAAAAAATGAGGAACGCATCTTCGAATTAGCTTCCACGGGTTTTGAATCAACGGTACGTTTGGCCAAATCGTCCCCGGAAACGTGGTCGCAGATCTTCCATCAAAACCAAGATAATTTGATGGATGTTTTGGATGAATACATCAACACCTTGTTGAAATACAAGGGCCTGATGTTGTCAGGAAGTTACGATAAACTGAAAGAGGAATTAGGGAAAGCCAATGACATTGGTCGGATCCTGAATAAACATTAACAAAAAAGCCCCGATTCGCATCGGGGCTTTTTGTTTAGTTACCTTTCGGAGCCTTGTAAGCAACAGGCTTCCATGTATTATTTTTTCCGTTGATGTCAGGGAAGACATGGTCAGGATCGATGGTTACCGATTTGATTGGTAGGTTGGTAGCAGTTTTGAATGTCCAAGAACCGCCACGTTGCCAGATTTCCACAGGGAATGTAAAACGTTCTTTGGCACCGCCCACAAGTTCTACCTCGACAATCGCCGGCATGGCCATCTTGTCTACATTTTCAATCGTGATTAAAGCGCCTTTGGCAGGATCTTGTTCGATGTAATCAACATCTTTTACTGATTGATCCAATTTCCACAATTCATAGAACCAGGCTCTCCAGAACCAACCTAAGTCCTCACCTGCACCATCTTCCATCGAACGGAAGAAATCACGTGGCGTAGGATGTTTAAACGCCCAGTTTTTAATGTATTGTTTGAATGCATAATCAAAACGATCTGCGCCTAAAATGTTTTCACGCAAGATGCGTAAGCCAAAACCCGGTTTGTTGTAAGCTTCCCAACCTAAGTTGCGCGCTTGAATGACATCCGGAATGGACATGATTGGATCTGCCTCCGCACGGAACATGCGAGGAGCGATTTGATGCATATCAAATTTTTGATTCTTGTATTCTCCTTTGTTAAACGCATCTGTCGAATAGAAGTTGATGAATGTATTGAACCCCTCATCCATCCAAGCAAATTTACGTTCGTTATTTCCAATGATCATTGGGAACCAGTTATGGCCAAATTCGTGATCCGTCACACCCCATAAGGAAGCGGTTTGATCGCGGTAGCCACAGAAAATAATCCCTGGATATTCCATACCCGAAACGATGCCAGCGACATTCGTAGCCACAGGATAGGTATATTCATATAGCCAATTCGAATAATGTTCAATCGATGCTTTCACATATTCCGTTGAACGCGCCCAAGCCTTTTCACCATCCGATTCAATCGGGTAAACAGAAACTGCAGTAGCCTTTTTACCACTTGGCAAATTAATCATGGCCGCATCTTGAATGAATGCTTTTGACGTAGCGAAAGCAACGTCACGCGCATTTTTACATGCAAATTTCCATGTCAAACGATCTTTGGCTGGACGCGAAGATGCATCAGTCACTTCAGCTGCAGAACGGATAATCACCGTTTTTTCGGATGCCTTAGCAGCAGCCCAACGCTTCATTTGCTCAGCAGTGTAGACATCTGCAGGATTCAACAATTCACCAGAACCAACCACGATGTGTGAAGCAGGTACATTGATGGAATATTCGAAATTGCCATACTCAAGATAAAACTCACCTGCACCTAAATAAGGTAAGACATTCCATCCTTCGATATCATCATAGACACACATACGCGGAAACCATTGTGCCACCGTGTAGATGTCGCCGTTCTTCGTTTCTTGGATACCCATGCGGTCGGAACCGTTTTTAGGTGAAGTGAACGAATAAACGATTTTGATTTTCGCGACACCTGCTTTCTCTGCAAGCGGAGATGCTAGGCGAATCTGCATCCGTGTATCTTCGATAATGAAATTTGCTGGTTTCCCGTCTACCGAAACACTTTCGATTTTATACCCACCATCAAAGGCTACGTTTCCAAAACGACCACCCAAAACAGGCGTCGTTTTACCCCCACGTGATTGTGTATTGAACGAATTTTGGTCTAATTGTAACCAAAGGAAAGGTAATTTATCAGGCGAATAATTTTTGTAGGTAATTTCTACATCCCCTGAAATCTTGCGATTGGTATCGTCCAAAGAAGCTGAAATTTTATAATCAGCTACATTTTGCCAATAATTTGGACCCGGAACACCTGCTGCCGAACGCGCCGGAGAAACAGGGCCATAATTCCACAATGGGTGAAATAATTCGTATGCATTGTACTGTGCAAAGACTTGCCCAGAACAAAGCAATAAACTTAAGGTAATTAGTTTTTTAAACATTAGGATGAAGTTATAGATAATACATTATTCAAAAATGGTTAAAATCTCGTCATCAAGCAAACGTTTTGTCAATCCTAAGGCTTTCGGCACCTCATAATGATAGAAAAACTTCATCGTATGGATTTTGTCTTGATAAAATGATTTTTCAGAGGATTCAAGATTGCGGACGGCGACATTCCCTTGCTTCAACCATTGCCATGCCACGACAACCAAACCAAATAATTCCATGTAAAGTGTCGAATCAGCCAAGAAAACATCTGGCTGGCTGGCCTTACTCAATTTATGCATTGTTACCTTATTGAGGCTGGCTAATTCATTGGCCAACATCTCCGCATAGGGTTTCGTTGTTTCATGCGTCATCCCTTGCGCGATATCTGCTTGAATCAATTTGACCAAAGCCTGAACCGCTTTTCCTTGTTCACTTGGAATACCACGACCCAATAAAGTTAATCCGTGAATACCCGTTGTGCCCTCATAGATGGACATAATCCGTACATCGCGCGCCATTTGTTCCAAAGGAAAATCTTCAGTATACCCGTATCCTCCTAGCACTTGAAGTCCCTGATTTACAGCTAAAGTTCCTTGTTCTGCCGGATAGGTTTTTGCCACCGGGGTCATTAAATCCAAAAGCATCTGCGCTTCTTTTTGCTCATCCCCTGTAAGGCATTTGGATAAATCTTCCCAAAGAAAACATTGGAATAATAAGCCCATGGCGCCTTCCATGATCGACTTTTGGTAATACAACATGCGTTGTACATCCGGGTGATTTTGAATGAGTGTCGGTGGCGTCTCTGGATCTTTGTTGGTCAATTTTCGACCTTGGCTACGCTCAGACGCATATTGTTTTGAGAAATGATAAGCCGCCGAAGCGATGTAAGCGCCACCCATGCCCACACCCAGGCGGGCTTCATTCATCATTTGGAACATGTACATTAAGCCTTTGTTGGGCTCCCCGACCAAATAGCCAATGGAATCCCCTTTGTCCCCAAAAGAAAGGTGTAAGGCCGGTGTCGCTTTTTGGCCCATTTTATGGTAAAGTCCCATCGAGGTAACTTCGTTCGAAACCCATTGCCCATTTTCTTGTCGGCGCTTAGGGACCACAAAAAGTGAAATACCCTTCGTTCCTTTAGGCGCACCTTCCAAACGGGCTAAAACCAAGTGAATGATATTTTCCGAGAAGTGATTATCGCCACCGGAGATAAAAACTTTCTGCCCCTTAATCGAATAAGTCCCATTGCCCAAATCCTTTGCAGTCGTATTTACATCATTCAACGAGCTACCCGCTTGCGGTTCGGTCAAACACATGGTGCCTGTCCACTTTCCGGCAAGCATGTTGGGTACAAACGCTTGCTTCAATTCTTCGGATCCAAAACTCGCAATGAGGTGTGCTGCTCCGTTACTTAATCCCGTAAACATCACGATCGAATTATTGGCCGCTCCCCGAATAAATTCATGCGCACCGCCTACAATCGAAGGCAATTGCTGACCTCCTTTTTCATAGGAAAATGTCGCACCGATCATCCCCGAATCACCCATTTCCTTGACATAGGCTTCCACGGAATGATGGACCTGAACGGTACCATTGACTAATTCTGCCTGCTTACGGTCGGCATCCACAAAATGCGGACGCAAATGGCGGTCAGCAATTTGTTCGGCAGAATCCAAGACCATGTCAAACATGTCTGGAGCATAATCAGCATAACGGGGATATTGGCACAAAGAACCATAATTGAAAACCTCTTTCAGAATGAAGTCGAGGTTGCGACGGTCATATTCTCTCGGCATAATTTTTCAGTTTAGATGGAAGCAAATTTGCAGAGAAAAAAACTATTATGCAAGCATACTAGTTTGCGCTTTATCCAGCTACCTTTGGCAAACCTGGGAGGATTGCCAAAGGTAAGGGTTGAACACGAAAATTTTGATCAGTAAACTGGTAAAGTTAAGCCGACATTGTAGGGTACCCATGCGGCCTTCCGACAATCCCATAAGGGGGATTCAGCATAGCGCATTTTTTTAAAGTCAACGTAATTAACAAGCTTTTGATAAGATGCTGCAGGTATACCATTGTAGCGATCTATGAACAATCGTTGTTTGCTTTTACCTGCCACCATGAAGTAACCAAGAACCTGGCGCTCCGGCTTATTCAAGCATGTCAAATTACCAATAATCTGCGCAGGAACTTTATCAAAAATCCCACCACCCAATGTCCGCTGATCTTCTTGACGCTTCCAAAACTGATGGGTCGATTGGTCGATATGATACACTTCCAATTGCACAAACCATTCCGTAAAGTCATCATAAGGAACAGATGCTAAGGACAATGCAATTTCCCGACCATTCAAAAAGGCATCATCAGCTAAAATCGGCTGGGTGTTTTGAACAGCTTGCCAACATTTATTGTAACAAATTGGCACCGGAGCTGGCGGCGCAGGAGGCGTCGGACAGGTGGTCAAAAATTGAATGAAATCTTGTCGTTTGACTAAATAATAATCATTCTGTCCTTGTGAATCTTGAACACTTGCCCGCACGTTAAAATGCATTTCCTCAACTTTCTCAGCATTGGAATAGGTGGATTCAAATGACTTCAAATCAACGGGCTTCGTTAACTCTTGCCAAGTTGACGCAATGGCTAAACCATCTGGCGTCATGATTTTTAATTGGTACTTTTTACCCACTTGCCCTTTAAAAGTAGCTGGCGTCTGGTACATACCCTTTTGAATTTCCTTCAAGCTGATGGCTGCACCTGACTCGTCTACAATGCGAACATCTGCCCCAGGGATCGATTGCCCCTGAAATTGGGTCGGATCAAAGGGCGAATACCCAGATGTATAATTAATCCGAACGGTATAAGGTCCAGCCAAATTTGACATCTCCCCATAGACCACCACGGCATCACTCAAGTTCTCTGTTTTGAAATCCGTAATTTCAGTCTCACAGGAGAACAAGCCCAACAAGCCAACAAATGCCAATATCCTCCTCATCAAAATTTAAAATTATAGGTTACAGATGGAATTGCAGCTCCCAAAACTGATAATTGATATGTTCTAGCCTGATTAATCAAGCCTGTAGATGATCTAAAAAAGATCGAATAAGCGTTCTGTCTAGACAATATATTGTAGACAGAGAAATTCCAACTTCCCTGCCAGCGTTTTCCTTCCTTAGGCTCAATCGTAAATCCAATATCCATCCGCATGTAAAATGGAATTCGCTCTTGGTTGCGCAATGTGAAACTTGGACTCGAATAGCCATCCAATAAGGGCTGAATCGTCGTATTGGTCAAATAGGTATTGTTGGATCCTCCATAGGTATACGTCGTAGGAGTCAAACCTGGCCGCGGGAAAATACCATTTGCATACCCGTAATCATACAAATCATTAAAGGCATAAACCTTGTAACGTGCATTTGGATAGGTGATAGGTCGACCAGACGTATAGGTAAAATTCGCATTAAATGAAATGCGCTTGGTCAAGCGATTATTCAACACAAACTTAAAATTATGCGGCATATCAAAATTGGCCGGAAATTCCTTGCCAAAATTTGCTGCCATTTGGTTTTCATTGGCTTCAATCAAGCGAAATGACCGCGCATAGGTATAAGAAACCCATCCCGTCAAACGTGTACCACGCGCCTTTTTCAAGAAAAATTCTGCCCCATAGGCACGTCCTTTCCCGACCAGCAATTGTGTTTCAACCGTCGGGTTCAAATACAAAGCAGCCCCATCGATGTAATCAATCACATTCGATAAGCGCTTGTAATAAAACTCAGCCGAGGCCTCGAAGACCGCATTTTGGTCGTTGGTAAAATTCTTAAACAAACCAATCGAATACTGATCCGCCACCTGCTGCGGCAAATAAGGATTCGAATTTTTCCAAATATCCACCGGCGAAACGGCCATCGTATTCGACAATAAATGCATGAATTGTTGCATGCGATTAAAGCCTAATTTAACCGATGTGTTGGTATCCAACTTCACCGCCAAAGACAAACGCGGTTCAAAACCCCCATAGGCTTGAATCACATTACCACCTTGGTACTGCACAGTATCAACGATGGTATTTAAGGCTCGAGGCATGCCTGACTTGTATTGATAAAATGTTTGGGCACCCAATAACTGATAATAGGCATAGCGAAGTCCATAATCCAAACTAACTCGCTTTCCCAATGGCAGACTATGTCCCACATAAACCGACATTTCACGGGAATTTTCCGCTTGCATGGGGAAGGTATTGACGACAGATTTTTCCGAGCTAGGCTTAAATGTACCCGCATCATTTCGGTAAGCATTGAATTCTGCCCCTAAATCGACGCGACCCAATTGTTTTAAATCAAGACTAAGATCTTCTCGAAGAGTCTTTTGAGCAATTGATGGCTTCCATGCAAACTCATAACCCGATTTTAATCCATCAATTCCATAGGCATAATCACTCGCAAATGCGGTGAAATGATGTGACCAATTCTTCCAAAGGGCGTGGTGCTGAAAACTCAAAGTCTTCGTCTCCCATGAATACAAGGTATCCGAAGCGAATTTGAAACCATCATGACTGATGTAGCCAGACAAGGAAATACGTTGGTTTTCGCTCAATTTATGCGTCAACTTAAAGTTTACATCGTAGAAATCAGCTTTGCTTTTCTGTAATGCGGGATTCGGAAAATAACCTAGATAAAAATCCGACATAGAGCCACGCGCACCCAGAATCAACGACGTTTTCCCTTTGACTAAGGGGCCATCTACCAACAATCGGCTGGAGATAGGGCCTACCCCACCTTGGATTCCCCATTTTTCAAAATTACCTTCTTTGACGCGAACATCTAACACGGAAGACGCCCGACCGCCATACATACTCGGAATACCGCCTTTGTACAAACTTAAATCCTGGACCATGTCGGCATTAAATCCCGTAAAAAATCCAAATAAATGGGACGTATTGAACAAAGGGACACCATCCAATAAAACAAGGTTTTGATCCACATTTCCTCCGCGCACATTAAATCCGGAAGCGCCTTCCCCGACCGTGGAAACGCCAGGCAATAACATGATGCTTCGTATTACATCGGCCTCCCCCATCAAATTGGGAAGCTTTTTTAAGGTCTTGCTTGACATCTTTTCTACACCCATGATGGTGCGATTGACATTGGCATCCGACTTCTCCGCCGAAATAACGACCTCATCTAGAATCTGTTCCGACTTCTCCAAGAAGATTTTGACCTGGGCATTCTCCTTCAAGTCTATTCGACCCGTCTTGAATTTATACCCCAAGCTGCGATAAACCATTTGATAGGAACGTGAGGGCAAAGTGACCGAAAAATGACCACTAGAATCTGTCCGTGCACCGATCGACAAGCCTGAAAATAGGACTGATGCCCCCTCCAAAGGAGCTTTGGTTTCAACATCCTGAATGGTTCCTGAAAAAATAAAGTAGCCTCTTTTTTGACCCAGCGAAGCGAAGGACAAGAGCAAGCAACACATAAGCAATACCTGCCTCATCGTTTTTTGTTTCGTAAAATTAAAATTCCTTTAGCGGTCTTCCAGGCTGGATCAAATCCGCCTGCAGGGAACTTCGCCACGGCATGACTGCCTAAAACGACATCCAAATCCCCATCCCCTTCAATGTCGGCGATGTCCATCACCGACCAGCGCCCCAAATGATTTACCGGAATGCTTCGTTGATTAAACGCTTTACCTGTATTTTCAAAATAAATCAAGCCTTCCGCAGGACGATTTGCCACGTCTGGAAATAAGGCAATCGATAACATGTCTTGATCCCCATCGGCATCTAAATCTGCTAACATCACCTTGGTCGCACCATTTTGGGGATAAAATGCTTGTTGCTTGAAGGTCATGTTTCCTTGATTCGTGTAGACGTAGACCCCGTGATAAGGCTTTAAAATCGTTGAAAAATCAGCATTATCACCCGCTGTACAAACGATATCCAAATCGCCATCGCCATCAATATCACCCATATCAAAGGAACTCGTACCATAAATCGAAGGGAAGCGCATGAGACGTGTTTCTTCAAAATTCAAGCCTCCTTTATTCGTATAAAGCATGATACGTTCGTCTCCTTGGGCAAATAATGCAACGATATCCAAACGTCCATCGCCATTAAAATCGCGGACATCCACATGCGTCGCACCCGTCTGCGGATTTAAGGTTTTCTTTGTCCAGTTGGTTCCTTTTTTCTTCCAAACCGACATCCCTCCTTGCATGAATCCAAATTCACTGCTGATTAATTCGTCCTGACCATCTCCATCTAAATCACGAGCCTTTAATTCAATGGGGCGATTTAACCCTTTGATGAGCATGTTTGGCTCTCCAGAAGTGTATGTTTTTATTGAGCCATTCACATCCGGATTTGCTTGGGTAGTAGTCCCAATAAATGTAAAAAGGTATTGCCCTTTCCAAGATTCGATGTAGGTCAGCGCATCTTGATTTTCCAATTGCTGCTTAGGTTTTCCTGTGGCATCCAATATCCAGATAACCCGATTGGATTGATCACCCGCGACAATTTGATGCTTCAAAGCATCGATCCGTACCGCAGTAAAATTAGGAATCGTTGCATTTGCTTTGGAAACAGCTAAATCTTCAATGGCGAATAATTCATTTTCCTCCGGCAATGCAGGGTAAGCTGGCATGGCTAATTCTTTGGGAGCCTCCGTAAGATAATATTCCTTGATTTTTTCCCAATCCTCATCCGGAATCATTTGAGACGCCGGTCGCATGATTGCATAATCGGAAAGCGGTTTTTCCAATTGGTCTATCTCATGCGAAACGCCCAACATAATTCCCATATAGGGAAGCGTCGAGTATTTCCATACATTTTGTGGCAACAAAGCTGGGCTGGGTAGCATGTGACAAGACGCACAGTATTGTTTGGCCAATTGCTCGCCTTCCTTTACATCACGTATACAAGACGCAACCGCAATGCCTAGAAATAGTAGCAATCCGAGGATTTTCCGCATTAATTCAGCTTTTTAAAGATTTGCATCGTAGCCGAGTTACGCGTCACAAAATACAATGGCCCCTTGGGTGTATTGATAATCTTCATATCCCGCACATCACCATCTTGTAAAAATCCGGTTTCCGTCGGAATCATGGGACTAAATCCGCCTTTCCCATTTCCTTTAAGAATCAATCCAAAGAAAGCATCATAACGGGCCTGGTACATCGAAGCCCCATTGAAATTGCCTCCCAATAAAACGTCCAAATTTCCATCCTTATCCACATCTTCCGTACGCAAAACCATCACTTTCGAAACCTGAGCCAAAGCCGGCAAGAAGTGCATCTCAAACTTCCCTTTTCCTTTGTTTTCGATATACACGGATTCAAACGTATTTACCATACGCTCCGTGGCTCCCTTCAATTCACTGTCACCAAACAAATCCTCAATCGTATTCCCAGCAAACTCGTTGTACTTCGTGTATTTCTTGCTGATGATGCTTGGGATTTGTTTCCCCATCTCATCTTTGCTGTTGATCGGATACCAATCATCCCCGCGATTGTACGAGATGATGTGTTCTTCTGTATCGTTTTTGTCAATGTCTTTGATCAACATACGTAATTTCCCATCGACTTGCTTCCGCAATTTGGTGTTCGTTCCTAAATTACCTACCACAAAATCCACATCGCCATCCTTATCAAAATCTCCAGCTGTCAAACCTCCCCAGAAACCGGTAAATTCTTCCAAACCATTCTCAACCAAGGTCAATTTTCCTTTCTGGTTTTCATATGTTTTAATCGGCATCCAATCCCCTACGACCGTTAAATCTTGGTCGCCATCCCGGTCTATATCCGCCCAAATGGCTTCTGTCAACATGCCCGCTTCACGAAGGTCAGGCGCTAAGGATTGCGTCCGATCGCTGAATTGACCCTTACCATTATTCACCAACAGATACGACTTAGGTGAATATCCGTAATGATAACCCACGACACGTCCACCTACGAATAAATCGATATCCCCATCCCGGTCAAAGTCGGCCGGACGAACAACGGATTTATTATCATACATCGCAGGTAAGGCTTTGGCATCTCGTGTAAAATTACCTTTGCCATCATTTTTATATAAGCGATCAAACTGCTCAGGCATTTTATCAAAAAACTCATTTCCGCCCGTTACCACATATAAATCCAAATCCTTGTCACCATCGGCATCGAAGAATAAGGCATCCACATCCTCATACAAACTATCCACTTTGAACGAAGCCTGAGGAGAAAGCGCAAAACCGTTTGGCTTTTGAACATATAATTGTCCCGCTTGGTATTTTGCTCCGCCCACATAAAAGTCTTCTAATCCATCACCATTCACATCACCTACGGCCATTTTAGGCCCCTCGATGGATACTTTGAATGGAACTAATAATTCCCGATTGAAATCGAAATAGGTGTTTTCTTGATGTAAAAAGGGAATATTAAATGCATTAGTCACTTCCTCGAAAAGAGCTTTGGTTTGCGTGAAGAATTGAAAATCCTTGACAAGCATTTGTGCATTCTTCTGATCGAGTGTCAACAGCTCATTGATTTTGGGATTTTTGATAATCTGCATCTTCTCATTTTCCCAAATCACAATCATCGAATCCACTTGGCTCAATTGACCGATACCGAACAAAAGCATAGGCTCCACTGAACTCATAAAGCCTCGTGTCGGCATCATCTGCTGAAGCTGTTGGCCGTCCTTCGTTTTCAAGATCACCTTCGCTCCAATACCGAAGGTATTCATGCCCTCGCCCTTGAATTTAACCTTCACAAAGTTGTTCTTCAACAACTCACGCGAATGATTTTCGTAGATACCAGCCGGCTCATTGAGGTTATTGGAAATCAAATCCAAATCGCCATCATTATCTAAATCGGCATACGAACTACCATTTGAAATTCCTTCTTCTTCAAATCCCCAAGCCAATGATTTATCCTTAAAGCGCAAATCCTTCGATCCCTGATACAAGTAATTATGCACCTTACCGCTAGGCATCAAATCGATAGCTTCTTGATCCAATTTATGCGAGGTGGGTAATCCGTAATGCAAGGAATCACCAATGACAAATTTCAAGTAATCCAAGTCATTCGGGCGGCGTAAGATTCCATTCGAAATAAAAATATCTTTCAAACCATCCCCATCGTAATCGGCCATCAAGGTACTCCAGCTCCAATCCGTTGCCGCCACACCCGAAGATGCCGCGATGTCCGCAAACTTTTGACCACTCATGTTGAGCTGCAAACAGTTCCGACTATATTGATTGAAATAGCCAAACTGCAATTTGTACATGTAGATATCCAAAGGATCTTCCCCAACAGATGATTTCTCTACTTTTTCATCTTCAGGATACATATCCAATGTCATAACATCTTGGTAACCATCGTTGTTGATGTCTGCAATGTCTGAACCCATCGAGAAACGACTTAGGTGCTTAAAATGCTCCTTGATTCCCTCTTTGTAGGTACCATCTTTCTGATTGATGTAATAATAATCGTCTTCGTGGAAGTCATTGCTGACATAAATATCCAACCAACCATCATTGTTTAAGTCGGCAACCGAAATCCCCAAACCATAGCCCATCGCCGCTTGGTAAATGCCCGACTCTGCCGAGATATCCTTGAATTTGCCACCATCGTTTCGATAAAGATAATCGCCTGCCTCGTTGTCCTTCAACATCCGCGTATTCACGCGGTCGTAAGAACGCGTGTTATGTACAGCATGATTCAACAAATAGCAATCTAAATCGCCGTCTTTATCATAATCAAAAAAGGCTGCTTGCGTGGAAAATCCAGTAAAATCCAAACCAAATTCATTGGCCTTCTCACTGAATGTATTGTCACCATTATTGATGTACAATTCATTCGAGCCTTCCATGCCTTTGAAATTACTCACGGCACAAACATAAATATCCAAGAAGCCATCGCCGTTGACGTCGGCCATTGTAACACCCGTTTTCCAGTCGGAGAACCCTGCCACACCCGCCTTTTCGGAGATGTCATCAAATTCCATGTTCCCCTTATTGAGGTACAACTTATTCTTCCCTTGATTCGAAGTGAAGAACAAATCAACTAGGCCATCATTATTGATATCGCCTGAAGCAACACCACCCCCATTGTAAAAATAAAGGTAATCGAGGATGTTAAAATCGGGCGTTTCCTTGATTTGATTCGTAAAATCGATATGTGTTTTCGAGGCAGGTAATTTCTCGAACAATTGCACATCATCACCTGATTTACACGCTAGGAAACCAATGGATAAAATGAAAAATGCGAGATACTTATTCATATACTACTATTATTTAACTTGAAACACTTGTGCTTTGTCATTGTTTTTAGCGAGGACAACAAAATTCCCTCCTTTTCCTTTTGCAATCGCCATTTTACGAACTTGGCCACGGGTCTGAAAACCTGTGTCCTTTGAACGTTTAGCAGCAAATTTTCCTTGCCCTAATCCTTTGAGCATCAAACCATACAAGGCATCGAAACGTCCCCATTCAGGTAAAGAATCAAAGAAATTACCAGCTAAAAGGATGTCAACTTTGCCATCGTGATCAAAGTCGGCCACTTCAATTCCGCGAATCGGCGAAAATTGTGCTTCATAAGGCAAGGACTGTAAACTAAAGTTTCCTTTGCCATCATTAATCAAAAACGCAGACTCTGTTGTGGTGATTTGGCGAAGTACCATCTCAGCACGTTGATCATCTGAATACAATTCCTCAACCGTTTTATTCGCATAATCCTTGTACTTGATGAATTTCTGTTTGATCGCTGGTGTAGCACGTTGTAATTCACCCTTCAGCACCATTGGGTAGGTATTCCCATCTTCCGTTACGCAGGAAATAATCTGTTCGACCGTGCCATTTTTATCAAAATCATTGACCGATAAGGTAGCAGGAAATTCCGTAGATGCTTTGATTTTTGAATTAAGGCCAAAGTTTCCAGCTACAAAATCCATATCGCCGTCACCATCAATATCAGCAGGTTTCAAACAGCCCCAAAGACCTTCTGATCCTGGAACCATTTCTTGTTTGACTAATTTTCGGCCACGTTCGTTTTTGAATACCACGATTCCACCCCAGTCTTGCGCCACGACTAAATCAGCATAGCCATCTTTATTCACATCGGCCCATTCCGCATCTGTCACCATGCCTAATTCACCAATCTCCGGCATAAATCGTTTTGAGTAGTTTTTGAAACCGCCCGTACCGTCATTGATGTACAAATTACTGCTTGGGCTCATGCCATATTTGGTAGAAAGCATCCGAGAACCCACGAACAAATCTAAATCACCGTCATGATCCATGTCGGCAGCCGTTGCACATGATCCATTTTCAAAGATGGTTGGGAAGCGTAAATCACGCTTAAAATTCCCTTTCCCGTCGTTCAAATACAATAAATCATGCAGTTCAGGGGCATTGATTTCAAATTCATTACTTCCTGTAACCACAAATAAATCCAAGTCCTTATCACCATCGGCATCAAAGAAAATAGCATCCGTATTTTCTGTCGTTTGGTCTAAATTGAAATCAGATTGAACACTTTCCTTAAACTGACCAGAGGCTTGCTGTATGAATAATTGCTTCTTCTGTCCTGCCGCACCCCCTAAGTAAAGATCATCTAAGCCATCGCCGTTGACATCACCTACGGCCATCGCGGGACCTTGGGTAGAAAGCTTTTGCTTTAATAACACATCGCGGTCCCAATCATTGAACATGCTTTCTTGATGCGTATAATTCAATTTCGATGCCGTCACGTCAGCGAATAATTGCTTGGCAACAAACGGCATAAACTTAAATGTAGAAGATGCGTTTGCGTAATCAAGCGCCAAAGCTTGATCTGCCTTGACATTTTTCAATGTCTGCATGTGATCGTCAGGCCAAATAATATGCAATGAATCGATCTTCGCATTTCCCCCTAAACCAAAGACCATTTGGTGATCACTTGAGGATTGAAATCCCCGATTCGGCATTTGCTGTAATACCTTAATTTTTCCTTGTTGGAACAAAGTCACCTTCGCCCCGATACCATTTAAATTACGTCCTGTACCTTTCAAATGAATAGTCAGATAATGGTTTTTCAACTTCTCATTGGTCTTATTTTTATACACCGAAAGCGGTGCATTGACATTATTAACGACAAGATCCAAATCCCCATCATTGTCTAAGTCTCCATAAGCAGATCCATTGGAGAAACCTGGTCCTTCCAATCCCCACGATTTCGCTTGGTTGGAGAACTTCAAGTTCCCTTCATTTTTATAAGCATAATTGGGAATGGGGACAGATGATATCTTATCCGTAAATTCTTTGTAGTCGAACTTCTTCCCGTTCAACATCTGTTGCATCGTATTTCGGTCTCCGAGGAAATCGACAAAGTCTTGATCTGTCAAATCCTTGGCAATACCATTGGCCACGAAGATATCTTTTTGGCCATCATTGTCCATGTCGAAGATTAATGCACCCCAAGACCAATCGGTGGCATGTACGCCGGCCAACTGACCCACCTCGCTAAAGGTGCCATCACCATTGTTCAACTGCAGGTTATTGCGCATGTATTGATGCCAAAAACCACGTTTCAATTTCAAGTCTACCAAATTATAGCCCTCGAAAATAGAGGTTGTTTTTAAGCGGCGATCATCCCCGGGAAGCATATCGGTCACGAAAATATCGAGGTTCCCATCGTCGTTGATATCCGCAATATCTGCCCCCATCGAGCTTAATGAGATATGCGGCATTTGCGCTTCTAAATCTTCTTTAAATGTCCCATCGTGCTGATTGATGTATAAATAATCACGCTCGTAGAAATCATTTGATATGTAAATATCGGGCCAATTGTCATTGTTGACATCCCCGATTGTAATACCTAAACCAAAACCAATTAAGCTGCCGTAAATGCCAGCTTTCTCGGACACATCCGTAAACATGATGCGCTTACCATCAGGACTGTCGTTGCGAAACAACTTATCCCCTCCTAACTTATCGCGCATATCGCGCAAATTTGTGTAACCTAATTTATCGATGGGTGTAAAACTGTTGTTCAACAGGTACATATCAAGATCCCCATCGCGATCGTAATCAAAAAATGCGGCGTGTGTAGAAAGTCCACCATCTGCTAAACCCGCTTCCTGTGCCATTTCTTTGTAGGTTGGAACTCCACCCTTAACACCTTGATTGATGTATAATTGGTTTCCGCGTGCATCCCGAGAACCGGAATTACACACATAAATATCCATTAATCCGTCACCATTAACATCGGCAAAAGTTACGCCAGTCGACCAGAATTTTTTTCCAACAATCCCTGCTTGTTTGGTAATGTCTTCAAAATGCATCCCCCCTTTATTGAGGTAGAGTTTATTGTCTTCGAAATTTGAGGTGACAAATAAATCGGAAAGCCCGTCATTATTGACATCACCGATTGCGACACCACCTCCATTATAGAAATTACGGTAGTTGAAAATATTGAATTCCTTTTTCTCCAAACTCCGATTAACGAAGTCAATACCTGTTTCAGAGGCAGGTAATTCTTCGAAGAGGGTGTCTTCTTTGGATGAACAGGCGAAGGTTAAAAATGCAACGCTACAAAGGAGTACAAAATGCTTCATGGACGAATCAAAATAGACTGCAAAAATACAAAAAAGGGATTGTTTATAAAATAAAAAGGCAGAACCAATGGCTCTGCCTTTTTACTAAATTCAGTACGAATTAATACCCAGGGTTTTGTTTCAACAATGGGTTAGCATCGATACGTGGTTGTGGAATTGGGAACAACTCACGAGTCTTATCTAATTTCTTCATGAACTTACGCTCTAAAGAGAATGTACCGAAACGAATCATATCGTTACGTCTCCATCCTTCCCAAGCAAACTCACGACCACGCTCAGCTAAGATATCAGCTGCTGTGATTTCAGTTAAAGCATCAACACCAGAACGCTTACGGATTGTGTTCAAATCAGCTAACGCTTCAGCAGTTTTTCCTAAACGGAAAGCAGCTTCAGCACGCATCATGATCGCATCAGCCAAACGGAATACTACGTAGTCATTTGATTGATCCCCGTTCGGGTTGTTCTTTTGGATCTCATATTTTTGAGAACGGATACCAGCAACTTGGAATTCTGGATCTGCATCCGTCATTTGATCCTTGTTGAAGTCTGCGATAAACGCTAATGGAGCACCTTTAGCATCTTTCAATTCAGCACCAGAAGCAGCATATTGCTGACCTTTGATCCACATTGAATTACGTAAATCCTTCGACTCGAATGAGTTGTAGAAATCCGCTAATGTACAGAAACCGTTCCATGGTGAGTTACCCAAACCATATGTTTGCTGGTTAGCATAGTGTAACGTTCTCATTTGGAAGTTCATACCACCTGCTTTGAAGCTATCGTAAGGGATAGTCCAGATGTTCTCAGATGATCCTTCATTCGCAACGATAAAGTTGGAAACAGTTGAAGAAGATAATGAATATCCGTTTTTCGAATTGATAACTGCGTTAGCAGCATCATAAGCACCTTGCCAATCAGCAGTACCTGAATAAACAGCAGCATTCAACTTCAATTTAGCTAACAACATACGTGCAGCATCTTGCGTCATACGAGAATATGCTTTTCCTGGCAATAAGTTAGGAATAGACTCAGTCAATTCCTTAACAACGAAAGCATAAACTTCAGCACGTGTTTTTGTTCCACCTGCAGAAGCGTTATCAGTTACGATTGGGACGTTTCCAAACGCATCAACAGCCATGAAGTAATAGAAAGCACGTACAGCACGTAACTCATCTACTGCTTTTTGGTTTGTCTTAACAACTGGGATCAATTGGTTAATCTGAGAGATGTTACCAAAGATGAAACCCCACATACCGTTGATAGGACCGTGTTGTGGAGTCCATGTGTGGCGAGAATAAGCCAACCAGTCACCACCATCATACCAGTCACCACCACGTGTAGGAACGATCAACTCATCCGAAGATGCTTCACTTGGATTGAACCAATCCCATGTGATACCACGAAGACCACCGTAAGCAGGTCCTAGTGCCGCAGCAATCTGAGCATCCGTTTTCAAGAATTGATCCGCTGGGATCGCATCGTAAACTGGCTCAGTTAAATCTGTACAAGACGATAGGGCTAACGAAGCGAAAACACCTACTGAAAGTACTTTATAGATATATTTTTTCATTTTATTAATAATTTATTTATTCGATTATTTAACTAATTGAATACGATTTTGTTTGATTAGAACGAAAGATTTACACCCGCTGTAATCGCACGAGTTTTGTAGTAAGTCTCACGAACGTCAATACCCGGAGCAGCAGAACCAATTGCTAAGTTTTGGCTAATCTCTGGATCAACACCTGTGTATTTAGTAAATACAGCTAAGTTGTTACCTGCTACGTAGATACGAGCACGTTTGAACACGCCTTTCACTGGTAATGTATAACCGAATGAAGCGTTATTGATACGTAAGAAATCACCTGACTCAACATAGTAATCCATTGGGATTGTACGCTCATCGTTGATGATTGAAGTCAATGCAGATTTCAATGCACCTGATTCAGCTAAACGACCATCTTGACGACCTAATAATAATGCGTTCGTGTTAACAATCTTAGCACCTAATTGGCTTGTCAATTGGAATTGCAAGTCAAATGCTTTGTAACGGATGTTTGTAGTCAAACCACCAACGAAAGTTGGGTTAGGATTTCCAATGTACGTACGGTCAGCAGCGTTAGGATCTACAACACCATCTCCGTTCAAATCTTGGAATACGTATTTACCGTTTTCGATTTTAGCGATTTTAGCACCATAGAATTCACCTACTGGGTGACCTGCTTGTAATACTGAGAAGTTAACAGCAGATGTACCACGGATGAATGAACCTAAAGAAGTAGACAAGAATACTTGGTCTGGAGCTGCGAATGAATCATTTTTCAATGAAACGATTTCGTTTTTGTTGAAAGAAGCAGCTAACGTAGTAGCGATGTTCCAATCAGTGCTCTCTAAGATTTGGTAAGTTAATGACAACTCAACCCCTTGGTTTTTCATCGAACCGATGTTAGCCAACATAGTTGGGTATACATAACCTTTCTCTTGTGGTACGTTTACTGTGTATAACAAATCTTTTGTTGTACGTGTGTAAACATCCAAGTTACCAGTCAATTTACCTTTTAATAAAGAGAAGTCGATACCACCACCGATGTTTTCGTTAATCTCCCATTTCAAGTTAGGGTTCGGGTTAGATTGGATTGAGTATGCAGGCAAGAAATCGTTTGCAGCACCATCAAAGTAAGAACCTGAAGCTCCGTAGAACGATTTAGATAACAACGGACGGATACCTTCCGAGTTACCAGTTTGTCCCCAGCTAACACGCAATTTCAAGTTATCGATTGTTGAATTACCTTTCAAGAAAGCTTCTTCAGATAATGCCCAACCTACTGAAACTGAAGGGAACACACCCCACTTGTTGTTATCACCAAATTTCGTAGAACCGTCACGACGAACGTTAACAGTTGCGAAATACTTGTTCAATAATGAATATTGAGCACGTGCTAAGAATGAAACCAATTTGTACTCATTCTTGTAAGAACCTAATAAGCTAGGGTTGGTACGGATACCTAAACCTGAACCTAAGTTGTTAGCTTCGAAAGCATCAGTCAAGAAGTTGTTGTTTCCAGCAGCAAAGCCATCAGCAACTACATCTTGGTATGTGTAACCAGCTAAAACGTTCAAAGTAGAAACATCATTCAACTTCTTAGAGTAGTTCAATGTAGTTTCTAATTGCTTATCTGTAATCGAGTTCAATTGACGGTTTGCAGCGTTACCACCTACAGTAGCTAATAAGTTACCTGGAGTAGATTTCGCGAAGTAAGAACCATCAGCTGTTTGCGTACGCAAAGTTCCTGATACGTTAAATACTAAACCATCTAAGATTGTATAACCTGCAGAAGCATTGAACAAGAAATCGTGCAAACGTTGTTTGTTTGATTTGCTTTCAATAGTAGCTAATGGGTTAAAGTTTGCGAATGTACCTGGGATTTGGAAATAAGTTCCATCTGCATTGTACACTGGATCTGTAGGACGCATGTTCATTGCGAAACCTACTGCACGGTTATCAGTAAATTGGTTGTTCGTTTGAGAAGCAGACATATTTACTTTCATCGCCAATTTACCATCGATTGCTTTCGCATCTAAGTTCAAACGACCTGTTAAACGATCTTTACCTGAACCTTTCAATGTACCTGTTTGGTCTAAATAACCAACAGATGCACGGTAAGATACATTTTCAGAACCACCTGACACACCCACGTTGTGGTTTTGTGAGATAGCTGTTTGAGTAATAACATCTAACCAATCAGTGTTAGCACCTAAATCGTCAAATTTTTGACCGTATTTAGCAGCAGCAGCACGGAATTCAGCACCAGTCAACAATTCAGGGCGTTGTGAGATAGACTCAGAACCAGCGTATGCTGAATAGTCAACAGTAGGAGTACCTGATTTACCACGTTTTGTGTTGATCAAGATAACACCATTCGCTCCACGAGAACCGTAGATCGCAGCAGAAGATGCATCACGTAACACGTCCATAGATAAGATATCTTCTGGAGCAATGTTTTCGATAGGCGCACCAATCACACCGTCAATTACGTATAATGGCTCAGAACCTGCGTTCAATGAACCTGTACCACGTAAACGAACTGTTGGACGAGCATTTGGATCACCAGAAGCCTGTGTGATAACCAAACCTGCAACTTTACCTTGAGCAGCAGCTAATGGGTTTGTTACAACACCGGCGTTGAAATCACGAGAACCTAAGCTAGTTACTGTTCCTGAAATTTCTTTACGCTTTTGCGTACCGTAACCTACAACCACAACTTCTTCCAAAGATTTGTTGTCAGCAGCTAAAGAAACGTTCACAACAGATTTAGAACCTACTGCAACTTCTTTAGTTGTATAACCTACAAAAGAGAATACCAATGTCGCGTTCGACCCAGCATTAACTTTATAAGTACCGTTTGCATCTGTTTGAGCACCACGAGTAGTACCTTTTACAGCTACAGAAACACCTGGGATACCTGAGCCATCAGCGGCATCAGTTACTTTTCCCGTTACCACGTCTTGAGCAAAAGCACCCAAGGAAATTAACAGTGCAACAGCAACACTAAATGCTTGTTTAAAGCCTAGGTTACTTACACTTGATCGCACAAGGCGACCCACTCTTTTGTAAGAATGAATCATAAGTGAAAAATTAAGGGTTAAAAATGATTAATGATTCTTTGTGATTTTGTTTCAACCTAAAACAGCTATGTAAACGTTTAGAGTCCAAGGCTAATTTCAAAACCAAGGCAAAAAAAGGAAGAATAAATTGAATAAAAAAATGATTTTAATTAATGAATCAAGGAAACGGGGCGAACAAATTGGACGAAAATTAGAATTTCTTGAAAAGTAGCACAGTGTAGGACAGATTCACGAAATAATCTAATTTATACCTATATAGATGCTGTTCGGTATATTTAATCAATAAAAGTGCTCAAAACAGCCCAAAAGCGATTGTATTTTTTCAATAGAATTTTTTTTCAAAAAAAATCAAATTATTTATCGGTAAGGAATTACCTGTGAAGGAATTAACACAAAACGGAATAATCCAATTAATTGTATATTTTGGACAGTGCTATGCTGTATCTCAAAATTAAGGAAGCGGATCATAACCACTTCCACCCCAGGGATGACAGGATGAGATGCGCTTCACCGTTAACCTGAACCCCTTTAAAAATCCGTATTTAATGAATGCTTGCTTAGCGTATTCCGAACATGTAGGCTGGTACCGACAAGCATTAGGCAAGAAGGGCGAGATTAATCCTTGGTAGAGGCGAATTAAGAAGATGAATATATATTTCATGGGAATTTCCATTTGAATCCCCGAATGTAAGCAATCAACCTAAATAAAGATGAATCCGCGCTTGATTAAAAACACGAATTACAGTAAATTGCTTTGAAATGAACCGCTTTATCCAATACATGTTGAAATTACCCAAAGGCCCTAAGATTATTGGCGCATTAACCATCTGCACGCTCATAGGCTTACTGATTACATCGCACCCGACGAAAAGTTTCTTTCATGTTAAGACAAGCATCGAGAAACGCAATGATAGCCTAGCTAATTTATACAACCCCGAAATTGCCAAACAGAAATCCATCAAACTTGACACCTTCTTTTCGAAGCTTCAAGCAAAATCAGGATTCAACGGCGCCGTTCTCGTTGCCCAGTATGGGAAGATCATTTACAAGAAAGGGTTCGGTTATGCCAATTACTTTACAAAAAGCAACATCAATACACATACACATTTTCAATTAGCCTCAGTATCCAAACAGTTTACGGCAGTTGCTATTATGCAATTGCACGAAAAAGGCTTACTGAATTATGATGATGCGATCTACAAACATATTCCAGGTTTCCCATATGATTCAAGCCTAACCATCCGGAGTTTATTGACACACAGGTCAGGTCTTTCGGACTATGCCTACAACATGGATAAAGTCTACGACAAAAAAATTCCTCTAACGAATCAAAAAGTTGTCGAAATGATGATTCGTTTGAAACCGCATATCGACTACAGACCTAATGCTAAATTCAGCTACAACAATACCAACTACATGTTGCTAGCCTACATCGTCGAGAAACTCAGTGGCATGAATTTCAGAGAATATGCCAAAAAGAATCTATTCGAACCCGCAGGCATGTCGGAGTCATTCATCTACGATCCCATGCATCCCGAAATGCTGCGCACAGCTGCGACCGGTTATGTACCTCGCCGCGGCGGACCTGTTGTATCAGAATTCAATCACTTAGATGGCGTAACAGGAGATAAAGGTATTTATTCAACAGTAGAAGATTTGTACCACTGGGACGTCGCACTCAATGAAGAAAAGCTTGTGAAATTCACTACATTAGAAGAAGCATTCACACCCCAACATACCTCCCCGAAAGTCTTAGCAAAAAACTATGGCTTCGGTTGGCGCCTCGCACAATTAGATAACGGCGAGTGGCTAACTTACCATACCGGGTGGTGGCATGGATTCAAAAACTATTATTTACACAATCCAAAAGATAACTCTGCCATTATCATTTTGGGCAATATGGCAAACCATGCATTGGGACGCGTCAATATTGTACAGTCAATTTTATATCCAGAAAAGGCTAACTTGTTCATGAAAGGTGAACCTTTGCCAACAGAATTTGTCCTTGGAGGCAACTAAATCATACAACTATGAAAAAAATTATCACACTAAGCATCTGCCTGCTAATGACGAGCGTACTTGCCTTTGGCCAAAGCACGGATGAGGCAATCAAAGCAACGGTCAATAACTATTTCGAAGGTTTAACGACAGGCGACACGGCAAAACTCGGCAAGGCATTTCATTCCTCTGCGATTTTACGTACCGTGAACGCGAGCACAGGAAAGATTCAAGACTTCCCGATCAAAACCTTTATTTCCAAAACTCCAGCAGGTGGCGTTAAAGCAACAACTAAATTAATTAGTTATTCGTATGCTGGAATATCAGGTTTGGCGGCGGCTGAATTGCAATTCGCTGATTTTAAATACATCGACTTATTGAGCCTTTTACAAGTGAATGGCGAATGGAAAATCGTAACCCGCGTTTTCAGTCGGGTCGAATTAGACGTAAACCTCAAAGGAAGTGGAGCATCAAGTCCCAAAGTGGCAGCTCCCGCAGCAGCGAAAAAAAGCCCAGCGAACATTAAGCCCAAGAAGGATGATGGTTGGTAGAAGCTAGCCCCTTTGGCAAACCTTTTAGGATTGCCAAAGTTTGAGGCGTATTTCACGCCGATTAAATTACCTGACCGAACAAGACAAATAACTTTTTACAGAGACGCGATACTTCGCGTCTTTTTCTTTGACCACGAACAGCACCCATGTAGAGAGGCGACACTTCGCGTCTTTTCTTTGCCCCCTAACGACAGCCATGTAGAGACGCGACACTTCGCGTCTTTTTTCTATTAACCCGACAAAAAAAAGACGCAAACGCGTCTCCAAAGTCCAAAGTCTAACGTCCAACGTCTATCTGTGCAGCACCGATAGCGCAATCGAACTCAACAACATCAATATCCCCAACACAAAAAAGACGGTTGGGTTCAGAACAGGAATTGTTGATTCATTCAACGAAGCCTCATATGGATTTTCAGTCAGATAACGTACAGGAACCTCCTGACCCACCTCACAATTTTTCGCTAATCCTTTATCAGCCTCCCGACGAAATTCGCTTCCATTGACATGGTAAGAGACGATGGGGAAATAAATCGGGAATCGACCCGAATGATCATCGCGCGCATAGCGCTTCGAGATTTCGACGATTTTGCCATAGGTCATTTTAGAATGTGCAATCCACTCCTTCCGCTTTTGGTAAAGAATTACACCCACGCCAATTAATGCCAAAGCAATAAATGAAAATAGCACCAAGAACAAGGTCATCGAACCTTGAAACGAACCCGTAGGCCTTCCTGATATTAATAAAACACTCGCTAAATTCATGGTATAATAAACGCTCCGGGCTACCTGCCTTTCAAATTTTCATCAAAAAACGGATAAATATTACTGAAAATCAAATACTTAGCGTTGCCAACTAAAAGCGCATCAAGTTGCATTTTGAGGGCATAAAATGACATTTTTGCAAAAATCGAAAAAATAGGATTCCATTTTGACCCATTCTTTGAAAAAATAGGAGAATTATTGGATTTTACCTTTCCAAAATCATCCTAAATGCCCCAAAAATATATTTTCCGAAAATTTGATATTTCTTTCAAATTCGTATTTTTGACCCGCAAGAAACCTATAATGATGAAAAATTCGACTAAAATTCAACTCATGACCATGATGTTCCTTATGTTCTTCGGATGGGGAGCATGGTACGGCCAAATGAGTAAATATTTATTAAGCACACTGCATGCCACCGGTGACCAAGTAGGAAATGCTTACCTCACCTTCGCGCTTGCGTCACTCGTTGCTCCATTTTTCGTAGGATTAATTGCCGACCGCTTTTTCGCCGCACAGAAAGTGATGGGGGTTTTAAACATCATCGGCGGTGGACTCTTGTATTTATTAAGTCAAACGACTGACCCCGAGGTTTTCTTTTGGTACATATTAGCCTATACACTCTGCTTTGCACCGAATCTAGCTTTATCCAATTCCATCGCGATGAAACAAATGCAAAACCCAGAAAAGGAATTTGCCAATATTCGCGTAACAGGTACGGTTGCTTGGATTGTTGTCACCAATATCATCGGATTCTATGCTTTGGGTGATAATGTGGCGATTTTCCACATTGCCATGTATAGCTCTTTCGCGCTCGGAATCTATTCCTTTTTCTTGCCAGATACGCCACCTAAAGCCGACAAGAACGCCTCCATCGCTCAAATTGTAGGACTCGATGCCTTAAAATTATTCAAAGACAGATCGTTTTTAATCTTCTTTATTTCATCCATTCTCATTTGTATCCCACTCTCCTTCTATTACGCCATGGCTAATCCATCCTTAACGGATTCCCACATGAGCAATGTAGAAAACAAAATGTCCTTAGGCCAGGCTTCCGAAGTTATCTTCATGCTGTTGATCCCTTTTGCATTCGCACGCTTAGGCGTCAAAAAAATGTTAATTGTTGGATTAATTGCCTGGATAATCCGTTTCATCTGCTTCGGATATGGCGACGGTTTATCAAGTGAATGGATCCTTTATATCGGAATCATTCTTCACGGCGTCTGCTACGATTTCTTCTTTGTGACGGGACAGATATATACCGACCAAAAAGCAGGTCCGCATATCAAAAATTCAGCGCAGGGCTTAATTACACTGGCCACCTACGGCGTAGGCATGGGAATTGGATCTAAACTTTCCGGCATTGTTCTAGACATGTACACCTCAAACGGCATACACGATTGGCAATCCGTTTGGATGGTCCCAGCTGGAATTGCCGCATTAGTATTGGTGCTATTTATGCTCTTCTTCCACGAACGAAAACAAGCCGCTTAAGTATTCTTGATTTTTCGTAACATCCAAGGCATGATGCTTGGAACCAATTGCTTAACGAATAGACCAAAACGCTCCAAGGCCCCGCCGACAAAAAACTCGTTTTTCCCTTGCGAAACGGCTTCAACAATCTTTTGTGCTGCGACTGCTGGATCAAGCCCTTTGGCCTGATTAGGATCCATTTTGCCATATTTTTCCCCGTGCTCGTTCATCGCATGCAATGAAATCTCAGTACGAATATACCCAGGTAAAATGGTGCTCACTTGAATTCCATGCCCATGTAACTCCGCGCGAACAGAATCAAAAAAGCCAATAAGCGCATGCTTAGACGCCCCATAAGCCGCTCTTCTTGGTGTCGAAATCCGACCCGCCACAGAGGCAATTGGCACAAAAATACCCGCATATTGCTTTTGAAAAACAGGAATAACTTGTTGGACCAAATGAACAATCGAAAAGAAATTGATTTCAAACAACCGACGGTAAACATCAAATTGCGTATCTAAGACGAAGGACCTTTGGCTAACGCCCGCGTTCAAAACAAGGACATCTATACGACCAAATGCTTGAATTACGGCCTCAACTTGTTGCGCATGTGTAGCAAGATCGACCATGTCAAAGGGCAAGACCAACATGCTACCCCCATGTGACTCACAAGCCTGGGCAACGCGCTGCAATTCCGCTTCTCTGCGCGCTGATAAAACCAAATTAGCACCTTTTGAGGCATATTCATAGGCTAATGCTTCGCCGATTCCGGAAGATGCGCCCGTGATCCAGACAATTTTGTTTTTGAAATCCATGGTTTCAAAGATAGGAAAAATGTTGAATGTAGAGACGCGATTAACGCGTCTCTACACTACAAAAAGACGCGAAGTGTCGCGTCTAAAATAAGAAAGACGCGATTATCGCGTCTCTACACTACAAGCTTTCTAACTCCCGAAAGAACTCGGCCATGGGATTCACTTCTAATAGCTGTAATTTCTGCCATAGTCGAATCGCTTTCGTCATCAAGCCACTCTCAATTAAAAATCCATCATGCCCATACAAGGAATCAATCACTTGAAAAGATGCACCCGGAATATGTTTAGCTAAGAATTCCTGCTCCACGATGGGAAACAAGGCATCGGATTTAATCCCGATAACCAGTGTATTCGATTTTATTTGCTTTAAGGCAGGAATAATTCCTCCCCGATTCCGACCCACATCTTGTGAATCCATCATGTTGGAAAGGATGTAATAAGAAAAGGCATTAAAGCGTTGGGCCAACTTCTCTCCTTGATAACGCTGATAGGACACTGCTCGCAAGGTTTTCTCAAGCGAATGATCCTGACGCGCCTGTGTAATTTGATATGTTTCGTAGTTGCGGTATGAAATCAAGGCCGTAGCACGAGCAGCTTTCATCCCGTCAATTCCCGCCTTTGGATGGGATTCTCCCCAAGTTTTGTCCAACTCGATCGCCATCCGCTGGGACTCGTTAAACGCAACTCCCCACGGCGAATGCACGGCATTCGTTGCAACCAATATCAAGTTCTGAATTAAGTCTGGATTAATAATTCCCCATTCGACAGCCTGTTGGCCACCCATCGACCCACCGATACAAGTCTTGATGGTATGAATTCCTAAATCTTGACGAAGCAATTCAAAAGCATTGACGACATCGCGGATTGTTACATCAGGAAACGTATGAAAATAAGGTTCGCCGGTTTGAGGATTCGTTGACAATGGCCCCGTAGAACCATAATGAGACCCTAAAATATTGGCACAAACAATGAAATTATTCTCGGGATTAAACAATTTACCAGGTCCTACAAGCCCTTGCCACCAGTCGGCGACATCCTGACTTCCAGTAAACGCATGGCAAATCCAAATCACGTTATCACCAGCTGCATTCATTTGGCCCCAAGTTTGGTAAGCCAAATCAATTTCAGGAAGCGACGTGCCGCTTTCTAGTACAAATGCATGGGGATAGTGATAGTGTCTAAATTCTGCTTGCATCATCAAAGCTTTATATTTCCCTAAACAGACAAACGCCTGGGGTAGGAATTAGCACCGGGGTCAAATTTTGACGGGTTGCCAGAAGATCAATGAGCCTAGTCTCTCCCTTCTTCTTTATAATTCAATGCTTCACAGCGACTGAATGAGGGCACAAAGTAAATCAGGAAATCAGGATTTTCCAAAATTCTCTTGATATTTGCCTTATGAAACACCTAATTCTATTTTATATAGGCTTCGCCGTAATTCTTTATGCGATTAGCCAAAGCGCATTGGCATACTTACTGCACCCAAACGTTTCCTTCATATTTGTCTTTTTGGCATTTCAGTCCTATTTAACATATAGCATTGCACAAATCGGACTAAAAGATGGAAAAGAAAAATTCATCCAATTTCAGATGATAAACCTGACCATACGCTTCATATTAAGCCTTTCGTTCATTGGATTCTTCGCCTATTCAGGCACCCCGGAAATATTCTTATTTGTAATCAACTTTTTTGTACTCTATTTATGTAGCGCAAATTTTGAAATAATTGGCTTGCTTCGTAACTTGCGACGTTTTTAGAAAAGACTGAATTTATTTTTCTTTTTTTTCTGCTTAAAACAACGCTAATCAACGAATTAGCAAATCATTTGAAAACAAAATAGTAAAAGCAAGAATTACGATGCCGATTAAGACTTTTTTAAAGAAAATGTATTTTTCAAATATAATCCTCGGATTATTATTCAGTTTTTCAAGCTTTTCGCTGCTTGCGAATGAAGAGGCTGTAGCACATAACTCAACGCAAGCACATGCAGATACTGCTGCACATGCGGCAACTCCTGCTGCGCACGAAGCAGAATCAACGAAATTTGATCCAGGTAAGTTAATCTTGCACCACATCGCAGATGAGCACGATTGGCATTTCTTCACGGTTGGGCATTTCCATGCGACATTGCCATTGCCTTGCATCGTATATACGGCATCACGTGGCGTAGTGTTATTTTCATCGGCCAACTTTAAAAACGAACACCACGAAGAAATTCCATACAATGGATTCCTATTAGAGCACGGAAAAATTCACGCAGAGAATGGAGAGAAAGTTTATGATTTCTCTATTACGAAAAATGTGGCTTCATTGATGCTTTCAGCAGTATTATTGCTAACAATCTTCATCGGAATCGGTAAGCGTTACAAGGAAAATCCACACCGCGCACCGAAAGGCATCCAATCGATGTTCGAGCCGATTATCATCTTTGTACGTGATGAGATTGCAAAAAACAATATTGGCGAAAAACACTACCGTCGTTTTATGCCTTATTTATTGACGGTCTTCTTCTTTATCTGGTTCAACAACATGTTGGGCTTGGTTCCAGGGGGTGCCAACTTAACTGGTAACATCGCGGTTACGTTAGTATTAGCCATCATCGCATTCTTTGTAACGAATTTCAATGGCCGTTCGACGTATTGGACACACATTTTCGCGATGCCCGGTGTACCGAAATGGATGTTGGTTATTTTAACTCCTGTTGAGATCGTGGGTATTTTCATGAAGCCATTCTCGTTAATGGTTCGTTTGTTCGCAAACATCACAGCGGGTCACATTATTTTATTGAGTTTAGTTTCCTTGATTTTCATTTTTGAAAATGCAGCATTGGGTCTCGCAGTAGTTCCTTTCTCGCTATTCATGAACGTTATCGAGCTGATTGTTGCCTTTATTCAAGCGTTTATCTTCACCATGTTGGTTTCAACCTACATCGGAGCGGCGGTTGAAGAGCATCATCATTAATAATTTGTATTTTTTTTAATTTATATAAACCCAAATCGTATGTCTATTTTATCGATTTTATTAGAAGTTTCTGTAGGTCTTGGTCTTGCAGGTATTGGTGCTGGTTTAGCTGCTTTAGGAGCTGGAATGGGTATCGGTCGTATCGGTGGTTCTGCAATGGAAGCTATCGCTCGTCAACCAGAAGCTTCTGGAAAAATTCAGGGTGCGATGTTGATCGTTGCTGCCTTCGTTGAGGCGGTTGCGTTATTCGCTGCTGTAATTTGTCTATTGGTAACTTTGAAGTAAGATACCAATCGAATAAGCCCAAGGGATAGCCTAGGAATCCTTATTCAAAACATTTAAAACGCAATTTGGAATGCAATAGGCGCCAAATTGCGTTTTCTAAAAAACGAAATACTGTAAATATTTATATATTATGGAGTTAATTACCCCAGACTTTGGACTTATCTTCTGGCAATTACTTGTCTTTGGAATCTTATTTTTCCTTTTAGCCAAATTTGCTTGGAAACCCATCATTCAATCGTTATCTGAACGTGAGCAATCCATCGACGAAGCGATCAAATTATCAGAAACAACACGTGCTGAAATGGCCGAGTTGAAAGCTGGTAACGAACAATTAATTAATTCGGCACGTGCTGAGCGCGATGCATTAATCAAGCAAGCAAAAGAAGCGTCTGACGCTATGATTGCGCAAGCGAAATTAGATGCACAAACAGCCGCTAACCAAGAAATCGAAAAAGCACGCGTTGCATTCGAACAAGAAAAAGCGAGCGCTGTAGCAGCCATTCGTAAAGAAGCAGCTACCCTTTCGTTAGACTTAGCGGAAAAAGTGTTAAAAAGCCAATTAAAAGACAAAGCAGCTCAGGAGAAATTAGTTACTGAGTGGATGGCTGACGTTAAATTATCTTAATCGAATAGACCATGTCAGAATTAATTGTAGCTCACCGTTACGCTAAATCTTTGCTTGACTTCGCCATTGAAAAAAATGCCGTAGAAGCAGTAGCAAAAGATATGATCGATTTCGCAGAGACTTGCGAAGGAAGCCATGAATTAGTCTTAGCACTTAAGAGCCCAATCATTAAGCATTATACGAAATTAGCTATCCTAGCGAAGCTATTTAAGGATAAATTCAACCCTGTTACTTACGGCATCTTTGTGATTATCACAAACAAAAACCGTGAGAAAATTCTTCCTGCCGTGGCAAAAGAATTCATCTCGATGTACACAGATTATAAAGGAATTCAAAAAGCAACTGTTACAACAGCTTCTACGCTGACAGCGGATCAAAAAGCTACGGTTTCTAAAATCGTCAAAGATTACACTGGCAAAGAAGTAGAATTGATCGAAAAAATTGATGAAAGCCTTATCGGTGGTTTCATTTTGAAAGTAGGCGACCAACAAATCGATGATTCGATTAAGCGGAAGCTGAACGATCTGAAAGTTTCTTTAGCATCTTAATCAAAAGGCCTTGGGAACAAGGCCTTTTTTTATCCCCCTTCCATGAAAAAATTCTCCTTATTTACGGGTTCTCTTATTGCCGGAATTTCGGTTGCCTTAGGCGCATTTGGCGCACATGCATGGAAAGATTATTTACGCGATATTAACCGTTTGGAGACCTTTGAAACGGCAGCGCGCTATCAAATGTATGGGGGAATCATCTTATTGATTTTAGGGGTTTGGCAGATGCAAATCTCCAATAAATACCTTAAAACAGCAGGCTACATGATTTTTGCAGGTGCCATCATCTTTCCAGGGGCACTATATATGATTTGTATCACACAAAGTGTGCTGTGGGGAGCCGTTGCACCGATCGGAGGCTTAGCCTACATGACAGGGCTCGGCTTGATGGCATATGCTACACTGAAACAATAATTAGTGACGCATGACCAGCTCTAGGCTGTTCCAAACAATTTCTCCCATCGTTTTGCAAGCCAAGAAACGTGCATCATCGTAATGCTTCGCTAGTTCTGTTTTAAGCTGCTGAATATTTTCTTCGGGTGCAATGTCATCTTTCGACATAACGGTCATTAAATCGGAGACACGCTGGCTTTCCGACTTCAAGCGACTCGCAATCATTGAGCGCTCCTCAATTTGATACTGCCAAACCGATTCAGGCGTCATGTATTTCATCCCTAATTCAATCAATGCATTGTTTTGCTTGAAATATTGGGGCATGTACACCGACTTCTTTCCCTCATAACATTGCTGGTCAAAGTCAATCGGGCGGATTCGGTAATAAATCTCTTCAAAATCCGGATTGGTAATAATCACAAAATTGGCACTGTGCATATCCCCTAGCAACTGAACCAAGCAACGTTCATTGAACTTGACAAATTCTTTTGCCAAACGAATCGGGGATTCCAAATCTTGTTCCAAATCCTGTTTCAAGAAAGCATCGCCAGGAATTCCTGCAATATGTTCTTCAACGAGCGTGTTATCATAAGTCACGTAATTGATCCGGTTCGGAGACAAAATATGCTCTAATTCCAAGCCGTACACACGCGAAGCATCTGCAATTTTGATGTAGAAATAATCGAAATTATCATTCACCCGATTCACAATACGAATACGAAAAGGATGCGTATTGCCGTAAGTACAGAAATCCACTCGGTCAATCACCAAGTGCTTAATAACCTCCTCATTCCCATCCGTTTTTAAGTCGGCATAGATCTGCTTCAACGACTCATAAACTTCCTCTTGATCAGAAGGCGAATAAAAGACCGTTTCCCAAAGTGTATCTTGCCCATTCTTGTCATACAACACAATCGCATTTTCGTAGCGCAATAAATCCTGGTAGGAAATATTCATCGCATGCTCTCGATTGTATTTGTGCAGGTAGCGACGCAATTGGTTATTAATTCGAAAAGGGGATTTTTTCTTTGAGATGAGCGCCATTATTCGGTATAGTCTAGAGATTTACCAAAGGTTTCCTTCAATTGGGAAACCGCGAAAATGGATAAGGCAAAACATAAAATACCCACATAGGCGGCTGCGTGAATCAAGCCCACCGAAGGAATCAAAAACTTAAAAAGCAAGGAAATGGGAATTAATGCCCCACGTACAAAATTCGGTACCGTCGTTGTCACGGTCATACGTACATTCGTTCCAAATTGCTCCGAGGAATAGGTTAAAAAAACAGCCCAATAACCGCCAAAGAAACCCAGTAGCGTGATTAATAATTTTGCTTGTGCGGTGGAAACCTCTGTAATTCCAAACAGGTAATAGACACATAGAACCACAGCAATAAACAAATAAGTTAACACAGCCTTTCCGCGACTCTTTAGCCATTGACTCAATGCCCCGGAAGCGAAATCCCCAATCGCCAAACCGAGGTAACAATACATAATCGCATCGCCTGCGTTCACCTTCCCTTTTAATATCTCAGGTGCCGAAAAAACCAAAATACCGATGATGTACCAAATCGGCAATCCCATAAGAATGCAATACAAGTATTTCTTAAATCTTTCGCCAGATGAAAACAATTGGAAAAAATTCCCTTTCTGCACACCAGCATCCATGTGAGAATACATCGAAGACTCAAACGTACCTAAACGTAGAAGCAACAAGGCAAGGCCCATACCTCCACCGATAAAATAACAAGAACGCCACCATTCCGGATCCGAACTTAGCCCCGCAATAATGGGTGCAAAAACGGCGCCAGCGGCGCCGACACCCGCGATGATTAAGGTACCAATTCCTCTTTTAGATGGCGGCAAGGTCTCATTGACCAACGTAATTCCAGCACCTAATTCTCCCGCCAAACCGATACCCGCAATAAACCGTAGAATGGCATAGGTATTTAAATCTGTCACGAAGCCATTCAAGGCATTCGCAAGCGAATAGAGTAAGATTGAGCCAAACAAGACAGACTTACGCCCTTTCTTATCCCCGTAAATACCCCATAAGATACCGCCAATCAGCATCCCACCCATTTGGACATTCATCAAATTCAAACCTTGATTCAGTAGCTCTCCTCCCTGCAATCCCAAGCTTTTTAAGCTCGGATTACGTACGACAGAAAATAAGATTAAGTCATACACATCAACGAAATAACCGAGTGCCGCCACGGCAATTAACATTTTGGCTTTGGAAGAAATTTTTTCGTTTTCCATATTAGCGAGAAAGCATATCCGACCGGTGAGAGTCTAATTTTAAAAAGATAAAGAGCAGAATGGTGAAGGACCATAAGGATGAACCTCCATAACTAAAGAAAGGCAAGGGAATTCCCATGATCGGCATTAAGCCAATCGTCATGCCAATATTAACCAAAAAGTGAAAGAACAGAATTCCCACAACTCCAAAACCATAAGCCCTTGCAAAGCGTGAACGCTGCAAATCAGCCAAGTACATAAGTCTCCATAGAAAAACCATAAACAAGATGATGATCCCGGCTACCCCGATAAAGCCAAACTCCTCCCCAATCGTGCAGAAAATAAAATCCGTACTCTGCTCAGGCACAAAATCAAACTTCGTTTGCGTTCCGCCCAGATAACCTTTCCCCCAAAAACCGCCGGAACCAATCGCAATTTTTGACTGCGTAACTTGATAGCCTAAGCCTCTTGGATCAAAATCTGGATCTAACAATACCTTAATTCGATTTCGCTGGTGTTCTTTCAGTACGTTATTCACAACCCATTCGACAAGCATCGCCAGGGACATGACCACTGAAATACCCAAAGCTATTTTCACATAGGTCTGATACATCCGTTGGAGGTAAATCGGCATCAATAACACCAACATGCCCGCCAAAATAACCAGCAAAATAAAGATTGTCAGCGGCTTTAATATCAAAGCACTCACAAAAAGGAAAATCCCTCCCAAGAGTAAACCCGGATATTCGCCTGGTAAACCCTCGCGGTAAAGCAAGATAATAAACGACACAAACACCAAGGCAGAACCTGTTTCATTCGAGCCAACAATCAACAAAATAGGCACGAACATGATCAAAGCCGCCTTCCATTGATTGCGAAAACGTGTTAAACTTACTTGGGGGTCATTGAGGTATTTGGCCAACAAAAGTGCGGTAGCCGTTTTGGCAAATTCGGCAGGTTGAATCGTGACCGTTCCAATTTTAAACCACGAATGAGAACCATTAATCGTAACTCCGAGAAAAGGAACCAAGATCAACAAGAAAATGAATAGCCCATAAATCACAGGCGCAAAAGATTCAAAGAATCGAAAATCGAGGGCAAAAATGAACATGATGAGCACAAAACTCGTCCCAATCCAGATTAACTGCTTCCCTGCGTTCGAGGTGTAAAAAGCTGCATCAAATAAACCAAGAGGTGCTTCCGGATTATATACCGCCGAATAGATGCTCATCCATCCCATGAGGACAAAAAGCGCATATAAACCTACGCTCCACCAGTCTAATCGACTTGCCATATATCCCGATGTTTGACTCATTTTCGTAAACTATCGCTTGTGACTTTTTTGACGGGCCGGTTATACGTAACGTTCGCCAAATAACTCATATTCATAAATTTCGTCTCCACATCCTTCCGATCTACACGACCTTTTAAATATTTTTCAATGATCAAAGAAGCAATCGGTGCAGCGGCAAATCCACCAAAACCAGCATTCTCCACAAAAACAGCTATCGCAATCTTGGGATTATCCTTCGGAGCAAAGGCGATAAAAATCGAATGATCTTTTCCTTTTTTATTTTGAGAAGTCCCTGTTTTCCCACACATGGTGATATCCGGAATGCGACCATCAGCCCCCACCGTTCCATGCAAAACCGCATCCTGCATGCCCTGAATGACCACGGGGAAATATTTGGCATCCACACCTACCGAAACAGGATTCCGATAAAAGGGATCCATCGTTCGTTTCTCTCCTACCCCTTTGACTAAGTGGGGTGGAATATACCAACCGCGGTTCGCGATGATCGCGGCAAAATTGGCCATTTTCAAAGGACTCACAACCAATTCGCCTTCGCCGATACTCAAAGAATAAATATTGGAGAACTTCCAGGTATTCTCCCCTTTGTAAACTTTATTGTAATAATCGACCGTTGGCAAATTCCCTTTTTTCTCATTACTGACATCGACGCCCAACTTCCTTCCAAAACCAAAATTTGCGACCAATTCCGACCAGCGTTGTAAGCCTTGAGCTGAACGCTCAAAGGTATTCCCGGTTGTCCCATCATATAAAATCTTACGAAAGGCATGGTAAAAATAAGGGTTACAAGACCATTGAATCGCATTATGCAAATCATTGTGCGACGTATTGTGCGCGTGACATTTGACGGGAGCACCCGCATGTCCAAAAACAGAACCCGCCGAAAGAATTCCTAATTGCTGGCCTACAAGTGCCTGTACCAACTTGAACGTAGACCCCGGACGATAATAAGCAGAAGGCGGACGATTGATCAAAGGCTTCAACGGATCGAGCGCCAATTTCTGATAATATTTGGAAAAATTCCGACCGGCCAATAAACTTGGATCATAAGATGGTGCTGAAACCATCGTCAGAATTTCACCGGTAGACGGCTCTATCGCAACCACACTCCCTACCTTATGCATCATCAGGCTATCCGCATATTCTTGCAAACGTATATCGATACTCGTGTACAGGTTTTTACCTGCGACGGGATTAACATCCAGCTTTCCTTTTTTGTAATCTCCTTTCTCAACCCCATTGCTGTTGACCATGCGGTATTTCACTCCACGCTGACCTCGTAAAACATCTTCGTAATAAGACTCAATCCCTGAAATTCCCACATAATCCCCTTGGCGATAATAATCATCTCGTTGGTCTTTCAACGAGTTTGGGTTAATCTCAGCCACATAACCTAAGGCATTCGAAAACGCGATCGATTGATAGGTCCGAAATGCTGTCGTCGTGATCGAAAAGCCCGGGTAATCTACCATGGCATCTTGAATGCGCGCAAAATCCTCTTTGGTCAAATGCTTTAAAAACAAGGAAGGTTTTACCCGTGAATAAGCACGCGCTTGTTTCGTTACCGTATCAAAATATCCCCGTGTCACGCCAAAAAGCTTGCAAAAGCGATTGGTATCTTGCACCACAGCTTTCCGAGGGGTGATGTAGACATCGTAAACCGGGGTGTTGTACACGATCAATTTCCCCTTACGGTCATATACTTCGCCACGAAATGGCACTTGAATGATTTTACGAATGGCATTATTATCCGCCGCCTTCTCATAGGTATCATCAAGCAACTGTAAATAAAACA
>JAGOAA010000061.1 GCA_017984215.1 Cytophagaceae bacterium | reverse complement strand
AAACTGCCTGCAGTTTGGTTTCCACATGCAATCATGGGGATTTCTACTTCGGATATTATCCAAGACACAACGCGTGGTAAATTCAGCCCTTTCCCTGGGCAATATTTCGTAGCCGATCAAGGTCAATCCAAGGTGATGCGCATGGGCTTAGAAAAGGTGAATGGGGTATATCAAGGCTTTTGTATCAATTACCGCGAAGGATTTCAGTCGGGGATTTTACGGGAGCGATTTGGTTTAGATGGGTCAATGTTTGTTGGGATGACATCGCGCGGCTGGGGATCAACGGGTAAAGATGAATTCGGTTTACAGCGATTGTTGTGGAACGGTCAAATGCCTTTTGAAATTCAAGATATTCAAGCGAAATCCGATGGATTTGAAATCAACTTTACGCAAGCGGTTGATGTTGCCTCAGTCAAAAAAGCCGCATCTTATGCTTTGCGTTCGTATATCTATAAATACCAACATCAATATGGAAGCCCTATCATTGAATTAAAGAATTTGAAGATTTCGGCGGTAGATGTTTCAGCAGACAAACGTAAGGTACGCCTGGTGATCGAAGGACTTCGTCAGTATTTTATCCATGAATTTAAGTTGGAAGGCATTCGCAACGAAGCAGGTGAACCCTTGTTGCATGAAACAGCTTATTACACGTTGAATCAGATTCCTGCAGGGAGTAAATTGGCGGTCCAAGCGACACATCGATTAGAGGAGGCGGTGGTGGTGAAGGCCGTTGCCGTGAAGCCAACTAAAAAAGCAACCGTGATTTCGGATTCAGAGGCGATGGCCTTATTGAAAAAGCATACGTGTTTAGCGTGCCATGCCAAAGAGGCGAAAGTAGTAGGTCCCTCTTATGCCGATATCGCCAAACGGAATTACACTGATAAGCAGATTCTTGCGTTAGTTTATAAACCGAATCCGCAGAACTGGCCAGATTATGCCACGGAGATGGCTCCGATGAGTCATGTGCCTGCGGGGGATGTATTGAAGATCGCATCTTGGATTAATGGACTTCGAAACAAAGCGTTATTAAATCATGACTAAAAAAAAGGGAGGTTCGAAGAACCTCCCTTTTTTTATGAACAAAATCCCAACCTATTTTTTCGGTTGAACGGTACCTTGAATGAATAATTGGATTTGCTGAACTTCTCCGTTATTCACGACGGTGATTGATTTGTTAAAGTTTCCTGGTCGGCCTGTTGAGTTATAAGAAGCCGTAACCTTACCTGTTTTTCCTGGCATGATGGGCTCACGAGTCCATTCTGGCGTAGTACAACCACAAGATGGTTGAACATTCGAGATAACAACTGGTGTTTTTCCTGTATTTGTGAATTCGAAGCTGTAAGTAGCTTGTGTTCCTTCAACGATTTTGCCGAAATCATGTTTTTCCGACTTGAATTTGATTGCACCTTGAGCGTTAGATTGGAAAGCGAATCCAATGATGAGCGCTAACACGCCTAATAATTTCTTCATGGTTATGATTTATTTGTTTTACTGCTGAAGCAAATCTAAAACAATGTGCAGATTCGGCAAAAGAATTGCCTCTGTTTTTTTGTGAAATAAATAGCGCTGCTTTTATTCGGCTAATTTATTTTGTTGTATTTTTACACGTTAAATTTACCAGGAAACCGTTGGCTTTGCATTATAACTTTTCAGATCCTGACATTTCATTTGATCCTGCCAAGGTGTTAGATGATTACCGCTTGGCTGCTTTAAGTAGAGCCTGTAGCTTGCTAGTTCGCAAAGAAGTATTTTCAGGAAGAGCAAAATTTGGTATTTATGGGGATGGAAAGGAATTGTGTCAACTCGCATTAGCGAATTCGATGCAAGCAGGCGATTATGTTTCAGGCTATTACCGGGATCAGACCATAGGTGTAGCGATAGGCGATTTAACTTGGCCGCAATATTTTGCTCAATTATACGGGCATCCCGATATCCAATTCGACCCTCATTCGGGTGGTCGGCAAATGAATAATCACCACGCAACACGCTGGTTGGACGATTCAGGCGAATGGTTGGACCAAACAATTCGATATAATTCTGTTGCTGGAATATCTTCAACTGCGGGCCAAGCTCCACGTGCATTGGGCATTGCTTATGCCTCTAAATTATACCGGGAACGGGCAGATTTAGCGGAGCATGCAGCCTTATTTTCAAAGGGTGGGCAAGAAGTGTGTTTTACAACGATTGGAGATGCATCCACCTCGGAAGGGATGTATTTGGAGTGTATCAATGCGGCAGGCGTTTTACAAGTGCCGATTGTTTTCTCTGTTTGGGATGATGGTTATGGGATTTCGGTTCCGATTGAATACCAAACGACAAAATCATCAATTTCGAAGGCCTTAGCTGGATATCAGCGGACGGAAACGGAAAAGGGTTTGGAGATTATCCAGGTCAAAGCTTGGGATTATCCAGGATTGATTGCAGCCTATCAAAAAGCTGCTAAACTAGCGCGGGAAGAAATGGTGCCGTGCTTAGTTCACGTGATTGAATGTACGCAACCACAAGGCCATTCGGCATCGGGTTCGCATGAGCGATATAAGTCGGCTGATCGACTCCAATTTGAACAGGAAGCAGATTGCAATCTACATTTTCATGCGTGGATTCTTTCAAAAGGTTTTGCATCGCAAGAGGAGTTGAAAGCCATAGACGACGAGTCGACAATTTTAGCCAGAAAGTATCAGAAAGAAGCTTTTGCTGCTTATATGGCAGCGATTGAAGTAGATAAAAAGTCATTTTTGCGCATTGCTAAAAATCTATATGATTCGACCAATGAGCCAGGTTTATTAGAACCTATTTTGGCTGAATTAAATGAATTGCAATATCCAATTTTCAGCGATTTAGTACGTGCAGGTCGAAAGGCTTTGCGGGAGTTCCGGTTTTTCCAAGGACCCGCTGTTAAGTTGTTACGTAAGTGGTTGGCCGAGTTAGAAGCGCGAAATCATCGCCGTTTCAGTTCTCACCAAATGAGTGAGTCAAAGGATAGTCCTTTATTGATTCAAGAGGTCAAGGCGACTTATGAAAAAGAGCCTAGCCTAGTCGATGGTCGGGAGATTTTAAATAAAAGCTTTGCCAAATTCTTAGAGGATCCGCGTGTATTTATCTTAGGAGAAGATGTGGGTAAGATTGGCGATGTCAATCAAACCTTAGCTGGTTTACAGGATAAGTTTGGCCCCTTAAAAGTAACGGATACGGGTATTCGTGAAATTAGCATTGTGGGGCAGGGGATAGGAGCTTCGATGCGTGGTTTACGTCCCATTGTTGAGATTCAATATTTAGATTACATATTCTATCCATTCGCCATTCTATCTGACGATTGGGCGTGTTTGCATTACCGGACAGCAGGCGGTCAAAAGGCGCCAATGATCGTTCGTACGCGTGGACATCGTTTGGAGGGTATTTGGCATTCGGGTAGTCCGATGGCCGTTTTGTTGAATGGTTTACGCGGAGTTCATTTTTGTGTACCTCGAAACATGACACAAGCTGCCGGTATGTACCGCACCTTACTGGCCGGCGATGATCCGGGCTTAGTCGTGGAGTGCTTGAATGGTTATCGCTTGAAAGAACCGATGCCAACCAATTTAGAGGAGATTGTTGTGCCATTAGGCGTTCCTGAAATCTTGCGAGAGGGGAACGATTTGACGGTTGTAACCTATGGTTCGATGTGTCGGATTGTCATGGAAGCAGCAGAGGCATTGGCGGAGATGGGTATATCCGTGGAAGTTATTGATGTGCAGACCTTATTGCCATTTGATCGCTTTCACCATATTTTAACGTCGATTCAAAAGACACATCGCGTCTTATTTGCGGATGAAGATATGCCTGGAGGCGCATCTGCGTACATGATGCAAGAGGTTTTAGATAAACAAGGTGCATTCACGTGGTTGGACAGTCCAGCACGTTGTTTAGCAGCGCGTCCACACCGTCC